>CP107217.1:1200000-1800000 GCA_025757745.1 Coriobacteriaceae bacterium | reverse complement strand
GTGCGCGTGTCGTTGCCGATGGCATTGGCAAGGGGTTCGGAGTAGCGGCCGATGGCGTTGGCGCGGCAGTTGGCGCGCTGGACGGTGCTGTGAAAGCGTTCCAGGACTCAAGAGAAGCCGCCGAGGCTCGCAAAAAGATCAACGCCGCAAGGCAGTCGATTTTCGAAAGTGCGTCGACGGTGATGCCCCTGCACAAGTTTGTCTGCCAGCAGGAAAGGGCTGTCGATGCTGCGTTTAACGGCTTTGATACGCCTGGCTGCTACCTTATCGCAAAGTATCAAAAGGGCGGTCACGATAAGAACTACAGTGACTATCTGGGAATTTATGTGGGCTCAAGCGAGCATATGTCGGATGGTATCGTGTCCACACCCACACGTTTGGGCGATCCGGATGTCTATGCAGATTACAAGTATCATCAAAACGTGATGCTGTTCGTGTTCCCCTGCGAACTGAAGGACCTCGATGAACGTCGCGAACTCCTGCTGCGCTCGTTTAAAGGCAGTAGACTGTACAACGGGTCTGAGGTACTGGCTTAAGGGCTTGGTTGGGGTTAGTCGACAATCTCGATCTGTAACACGAGGACGAGCATTCAGCTCCCAGCTGTTACAGATTTAGACAATCTGGGGGCGAGCTGAGAAGTGTCTCAATCTGTAACAACTAGGGAAGGAAAACCGTTCTTGTTGTTACAGATTTAGATAAACTGGAGACCGCCAGGGAAACATCTCGATCTGTAACAGATAGAGGAGGAATAACCCTCTTACTGTTACAGATCGAGACAGAAGCCGGGGCGAGGTTGACCATCGTCATCGAGCGTGGATATTCGGACACACGAGAGTGGAAAATCTCCCGCCTAGAGAATGAACGTAGACAATCTCCCACTTTGGGCCCAGTGGCACGCCAAAAGCGGGAGGTTATCAACGCTCGATTTCAAACGGGAGATAATCCACGCTCGAATTTGCCGCGGAAGCCCGATCTCCACCTATATATAGGTGCAAATGAGTCGTTATCGAAGGGATGTTCTGCAGGCTCACTCCACTACGACAAAGTATTCCCTCGTGAAATGTCACCGCTACATGCAAATCCAGCGTCCTTCATATCCAAACTCAACAAAACCGCAGGTCACGGCTATATAGATACGCCCGGCACCGTGTATCTAGAGGTTTTCGTTGACAGCCCCCAAGGTTGCATCGTATTATCTTTTTCGTTCGCGGGGGCGGCGGTCCAAAAGACCAAAGGACCTGCGGATACTTGAACGATTGGGAGTTTGCCCGAGTGGTTAATGGGGACGGGCTGTAAACCCGTTGGCTCTGCCTACATAGGTTCGAATCCTATAGCTCCCACCCGTCAAGTGCCTGTATAGCTCAGTCGGTAGAGCACTTCGTTGGTAACGAAGAGGTCACCAGTTCAAGTCTGGTTGCAGGCTCCATCCGGCGGTGTAGCTCAGTTGGTTAGAGCACACGGTTCATACCCGTGGCGTCACTGGTTCGAATCCAGTCACCGCTACCATAGGTAACACGGTGGCTTCTCAATAGTATGTTGAGAGGCCACTATGGTATAAAGGCAAAGTCCCGTCCGGGGACGACCTGTTTAGAGGAGGGCTTTATGGCCAAAGAGAAGTTTGAGCGCACTAAGCCGCATGTTAACATCGGCACCATTGGTCACGTCGACCACGGCAAGACCACGCTGACCGCCGCCATCACCAAGGTTCTCTCCGAGACCGAGGGCTGCAAGGCTGACTTCACTGCGTTCGAGAACATCGACAAGGCTCCCGAGGAGCGCGAGCGCGGCATTACGATCTCCGTCTCCCACGTTGAGTACGAGACTGCTGCCCGTCACTACGCTCACGTTGACTGCCCGGGCCACGCTGACTACGTCAAGAACATGATCTCCGGTGCTGCTCAGATGGACGGCGCTATCCTGGTCATCGCCGCTACCGACGGCCCCATGGCTCAGACCCGCGAGCACATCCTGCTCGCCCGTCAGGTCGGCGTTCCTTACATCGTCGTCTTCCTGAACAAGTGCGACATGGTTGACGATGACGAGCTCATCGACCTCGTCGAGATGGAGACCCGTGAGCTCCTCTCCGAGTACGATTTCCCCGGCGACGACATCCCCGTCATCCGTGGTTCCGCTCTGGGCGCTCTTGAGGGCGACGCCAAGTGGATGGACGCTATCCGCGAGCTCATGAACGCCGTCGACGAGTACATCCCGACGCCTGCTCGTAACAACGACCTCCCGTTCCTGATGGCCGTTGAGGACGTTATGACCATCTCCGGCCGTGGTACCGTTGCTACCGGCCGTGTCGAGCGCGGTGAGCTCAAGCTCAACGAGCCCGTCGAGATCGTCGGCATCAAGGATACCCAGAACACCGTCGTTACCGGTATCGAGATGTTCCGTAAGTCCATGGACTTCTGCGAGGCTGGCGACAACGTCGGTCTGCTGCTCCGCGGCATCAAGCGCGAGGACATCGAGCGCGGCCAGGTTCTCTGCAAGCCCGGTTCGGTTACCCCGCACACCAAGTTCACCGGCGAGATCTACGTTCTGACCAAGGAGGAGGGCGGCCGTCACACCCCGTTCTTCGATGGTTATCGTCCTCAGTTCTACTTCCGTACCACCGACGTTACCGGTACGGTCAAGCTGCCCGAGGGCACCGAGATGGCTATGCCTGGTGACCACATCACCATCGAGGGCGACCTCATTCACCCGATCGCTATGGAGGAGGGCCTGCGCTTCGCTATCCGCGAGGGTGGCCACACCGTCGGTTCGGGCATCGTCTCCACGATCATTGAGTAAATTAGCTCTTTGATATAGCTGACTTAGAGAGAACCCGGCACTTATAGGGTGCCGGGTTCTTTTCTACGCGGGGCTTGTTCCCTGACGATTGCGCTTCGCTCGCTCTTAAGCCGAGCGTGAGGGATCGATTAGATCTCACTGGCTTCATTGATGTGTTCCAAATATGAATGGATCCAGCGAGAACCAATTGATTCGAGGTTTTCATTGACAGCACTTACGTAGAGCTGATAAAGTACCAACTCGTGCCCGTACGGGGCGGAAATGAAAGGTTCAGGATAAATGCGTACTCTAGTTACTCTTGCGTGCACTGAGTGCAAGCGCCGCAACTATACGACCACCAAGAACAAGTCGAACATGCCTGATCGTATGGAGATCAAGAAGTATTGCCCCTGGTGCCGTCACCACACGCTGCACAAAGAGACTCGCTAGTCTCTAGTCACATACGCCAGTAGTTCAATTGGTAGAGCATCGGTCTCCAAAACCGAGTGTTGAGGGTTCGAGTCCTTCCTGGCGTGCCAGTCATTATTCCGTAAGCTCCCAATTGGGGGCTTACGGTTTACTCATGTATAAGCGCATTGCGCGGAGGTAACCCAAATGGCCAACAAGAAGAACAAGAAGAAGGCTCAGCAGCCGGTACCTGCCAACAACGCTGCCGCCAACTCCAAGGTTGAGGCCAAGAAGGCCGTTGCCAAGAAGAACGAGAAGGCTGCGAAGTCCAAGAAGAATGAGAAGCCTGGTTTCTTCGCCCGCACCAAGAAGTATTTCGCTTCGGTGAAGTCCGAGATGAAGCGTGTCACGTGGCCCGATAAGAAGGAGCTCGTGAACTACTCGGTCGTCGTTTGCGCTTCTCTGATCGTCGTCGGCGTCGTCATCGCTCTGCTCGATGCTGGCTTTGGCGAGGCTCTTGCTCTGTTCTCTGGATTGAGGGGCTAAACCATGTCTAAGCGTTGGTACGTCGTTCACACTTACTCTGGATACGAGAACCGCGTTAAGTCCGATCTCGAGCATCGCATCGAGACCATGGGCATGCAGGACCGTATCTTTGATATCGAGATTCCTATGGAGCGCGTCACCGAGATCAAAGAGGGTGGCAAGCGCGAGACCAAGGATTCCAAGATTTTCCCGGGTTATGTCCTGGTTCGCATGGAGATGGATGACGATGCGTGGACGTGTGTTCGCAACACGCCCGGTGTTACCGGTTTCCTGGGCGGCAATGGCAAGCCCGCTCCGCTTTCCCGCGACGAGTACAATAAGATGACTCGTCGTCCCGGTAAGGGCGATTCGCCCAAGCGCACCTCGGTCGATATTCAGGTCGGCACGTCCGTCCGTGTCACCGATGGCCCGCTTACCGACTTTGATGGCAAGGTCTCCGAGGTTAACACCGAGGCAGGCAAGCTGAAGGTCACCCTGATGATCTTTGGCCGTGAGACGCCGGTCGAGCTCGACTTTAACCAGGTTGCTGTCATCGCTTAAGTTTTCGTCCGTTCGCTCGAGCGTGCTTCTTCTGTGACTGCTCATCTCAGGAGTGCTTCTAACACGTGCGTGCTTACGATATAGCAAGTACTTCACACTCGTGATTCGAAAGGAATGACCATGGCTGAGAAGAAGGTTGCCAACGTCATTAAGCTCCAGATTCCTGCTGGTGCAGCTAACCCCGCTCCTCCCGTCGGCCCCGCCCTGGGCGCAGCTGGCGTGAACATCATGCAGTTCTGCCAGGCCTTTAACGCCGAGACGCAGGACAAGAAGGGCGACATCATCCCCGTTGAGATCACTGTCTTCGAGGATAAGTCCTTCTCCTTCATCACCAAGACCCCGCCGGCGGCTCACCTCATCAAGAAGGAGCTGAACCTCAAGTCTGGTTCCGCTAAGCCCCAGGCCGACAAGGTTGGTCAGCTCTCCCAGGAGCAGCTCACCAAGATCGCCGAGATCAAGATGCCGGACCTCAATGCCAACGACATTGACGCCGCCAAGAAGATCATCGCCGGTACCGCCCGTTCCATGGGCGTCACCATCGCTGAGTAGCGATTTCTTTTGGTAATGACGGGTGCTCCAACCGGGGCGCCCGTTAAATGTGTGCAATAGGGCACACGATACGATGTGGGAGGGCTCGCGCCCGTTTAACCACAGGAGGTAATGCACATGGCTAAGCATGGTAAGAGCTATAACGCCGCTGCCGAGAAGATCGACCGCGCCACGCTCTACACCCCCCTTCAGGCTGCCAAGCTCATCAAGGAGCTCGACACCGCCAAGTTCGACGAGACCGTCGAGGCCCACTTCCGTCTGGGCATCGATACTCGTAAGGCTGACCAGAACATCCGTGGTTCCATCTCCCTGCCTCACGGCACCGGCAAGACCGTTCGTGTTGCCGTCTTCGCCGAGGGCGAGAAGGCCCGCGAGGCTGAGGCTGCCGGCGCCGACATCATCGGTTCCGACGAGCTTGTCGCCCAGATTCAGAAGGGCGAGATCAACTTCGACGCCGCTATCGCTACGCCGAACATGATGGCCAAGGTTGGCCGCATCGGTAAGATCCTTGGTCCCCGTGGCCTCATGCCGAACCCCAAGCTCGGCACCGTGACCATGGACGTCGCCAAGATGGTCTCCGAGCTCAAGGCTGGCCGCGTTGAGTACCGCGCCGACCGCTACGGCATCTGCCACGTGCCCCTGGGCAAGAAGTCCTTCTCTGAGCAGCAGCTCGTCGAGAACTACGCTGCCCTGTACACCGAGATCCTGCGCGTCAAGCCCTCTTCTGCTAAGGGCAAGTACGTCAAGTCCATCTCCGTGTCTTCCACCATGGGCCCTGGCGTCAAGGTCGATCCCGCTATCCAGCGCGACTTCCTGGCTGAGTAACTAACAGTTACTGCCTGAGCAAAGCAAGCATTGCTAAAGAGACCCGGTTCTGCCTCGTGCAGGACCGGGTCTCTTGCTTTTGAGTCAACGAAACCACCACGAAGGGGACAGGCACCCTTGTGGTGGTTTTACTTGTGTTGTACTTTAGCGCGATGTAGTACTACCCGAGGCCGAAGGGAGCCCAACATGTTTAAGAACACGCAACAGCTCCTAGGCCTAGCGCTACTAGATTGGATAGCGCGCTAGGGTTGTAATCTCGCTATAACGATTTGTTGTACCCGGGTGCGCTATCGTCTGCCGCTTTCAGGCGTGATGAGCGACACGGGTATTTTTCTATCTCTAGGCCTTCTCTCTCTCCTGAAAGCCATCTGTCATAAAACGGTCAATCAGGAGGAACATATAAGCCGCAAAATTACAATCTTTGACGCCACCCTGTGCGACGGTGAGCAGTCGCCGGGCGCCAGCATGAATACCGAGGAAAAGCTCTTCATCGCCCGCCAGCTGGTGCGCATGAACGTGGACGTTATCTAGGCGGGCTTTCCCATCTCGAGTCCTGGTGACTTTCGCTCCGTACAGGAGATTGGCAAGATTGCGGGCGACCGATGCACGGTATGCGGCCTGACGCGCGCTGTCGACAGGGATATCGAAGTGGCTGCAGAGGCGCTCAAAACGGCCCAGAGGCCCCGTATCCATACAGGGCTGGGTGTGAGCACCAGTCACCTGCGCGACAAGCTCCATATGACTGAGGAAAGGGCAATTGAGTGAGCGATCCATGCCGTCAAACATGCTCGCAAGTTCGTTGACGATGTTGAGTTTTATGCCGAGGATGCCGGCCGCTCCGATCAGGAGTTTCTGGTGCGCATTATCGAGGCGGCCGTAAAGGCCGGTGCCACGGTCGTGAACATCCCCGATACGATGGGCTACAACATGCCGTGGGACTTTGGCGCCCGCATCCGTGACCTGCGCGGGCGCTGCGGGTGCGGCCGGTCAGCGTGCGGTCGACGTGATGGAGTATCGCGAGTACGAGATTGAGCGCATTGCGCGCCAGGCATTTGAGGCGGCGCGCAAACGTCGCGGCAAGGTGACGAGCGTTGATAAGCGCAACGTGCTGGAGACGAGCCGCATGTGGCGCGAGATCGTGCATCGCGTGCAAGACGAGGAGTACTCCGACGTGGAGCTTGAGGACCTGCTCGTCGACAACGCCGCCATGCAGCTCATCAGTCGACCGGCAGACTTTGACGTCGTGGTGACGGAGAACATGTTCGGCGACATCCTGTCCGATGAGGCGGCTCAGATTACCGGATCGCTCGGTATGCTTGCCTCTGCCTCGCTGGATGATGGCGTATCGCTGTTTGGGCCGAGCGCTGGCAGCGCTCCTGACATCGCGGGGCTCGGCGTGGCCAATCCGCTGGCTCAAATCTTGTCGGTGGCGATGCTGCTGACCTACGCGCTCGACATGGGCGAGCAAGCCGCGTGGATCGAGAGCGCCGTGGCGCGCGTGCTCGACGAGGGCTGGCGCACCCGTGACATCGCCGATGTCAACACCCCGGCAGATAAGATCCTCGGCACCACGACGATGGGCGACAAGGTCGTCGCCGCGCTGTAGGCGATGCCGATTCAAGCTGTCAAATATCTCAATCTGTAACATCTAAGGGGCAAAATCGTTCCTACCTGTTACAGATTGAGATTTTCGGGTGAGCATCCGTGGTCTGTCTCGATCTGTAACAGCTAACCGATTATTTGGGCCCTACCTGTTACAGATTGAGACAAACCGTTGGGACAGGTCGGACGAGTCAGCAAAACCACCACAAAGGTGCCGGTCCCCTTCGTGGTGGTTTTTAGCGCAACGAGGTGTTCCCAGCCGACCATACGGGCGGCCTTGCGCTCACGCTGCTCGATGACAGCGCATCTTTAGACGCGAAGTGCGGAACCGGGTGCATATACGAGCCGCGTAGCGTTACGAATTCATGGGAATGACCGTATCGCCAATTTGTACGCTTGCAATCTTGTCTGTGTCACAAACTTGCGAGAACGGCCAGGTCTTGTGGACATCAGTGGTGCCGTTATCCAGTTTATTTGCGAAATAGCCGCTGTGGCTGGTTGCGTCCTCAACATGACCGTCTTTGAACGTCACGATGAGGGGTATGTTGCCAACGGCATCCATAGACTCCTCCATGTTTTGAGACATCTTGCCGCTGTTGTTGTCGTGTTCGATGGAACGATCTATGTTGTAGCGGACTGAAACGCCAACGCAGGATACGGTGGCCTCTTGAATCGTCGCCTTGGTGCCGTTAAAGTTGACCGATTTGGGCGCGGGAATCGTAACGGATGTATCTTCGTAATTCAGCTGGAACTTAAGATCCCATGGGCCCGTAAGTATTTTCTTATACTCGGGAAGCTCTTTGCCAGCACGTGGCACAACGAAAGAGTTGATATGCGTGCGGACGGTCCTGCCCATAAGGCCGGGTGATTCAACGCTGAACTGTGCAAAGTATTGAATGCTGGAGTCATTGGGGTTCTTGTCAATGAGCCATGATTGGCCTTGGCCGCCATGCTCGCCATCAACGTATACGTTTCCATCGACACTTCCGGCGATAGTTCCGTTCTCGCCCGGCTCGGAAAGCTTTTTCAGGGCAGCGGGATCGTCGAACGTAAGCGTATAGGCGATGGTAACCATATCCTTGTCGCCCATGATGGCGTCGGCGGTCACGGTGACTCCGTTGTTGGAGCAGCTAGCACCGACGGGCCGGCCAATACGGTCGATGATCTCGGTTTGAGAAGCAGGTCCGTCAAAGATGTCGGAAAGCATGTCAGAAGGAAGCGGCAGGACGCCTGTTGCCATAGCCGTGCCAGCGCCTCCAATGACGATAGCGAGGACTGCCGTTACAGCGGCAATGCGAGCGACTGTTCTTACGGGATGGCGGGCGATGCGCGGCTTGCGTCGCGTGCCATTAAAGTTGCTTTGAGCGGTCGCCGCATCGCTTGAGGCGACGGACTGAGCAATCGAGTTTGCCATGTGCTGCTTCGCATTATCGGTAAACGAAATGTGCTCCAGGGCGTGGCGATAGTCATTCGAATTCGTAGTCATTGTGGTCTCCTTTCAAGGAAAGCCGAAGTGACGCACGTCCGCGGCTAAGGTGCTGGGCGGTTGCAGCTGGCGTCGCGTGAACGGCGTCTGCGATTTCCCTGATGCTCATGCCTGCGTAGTAGTGCAAAAAGATGGCGATGCGCTGTGCTTGAGGCAGGGCCGTGACAGCGGAAAGAATGGCGCAGTCGCGTTGCGCGAATTCTTGCTCGGTATGTGTTACGGGTGCGCAGAAATCGGGGAGCGAATCGAGGTCGACAACCGGGTGATTCGCGTGCGTACGGCCGATATCGCGACATGCGTTCAGTGCGACTCGGATCACCCAAGCACGTTCGTGTTCGAGCGAGTCGAACGGTTGAGTGCGTTGGAGAATCTTGATCAGCGTGTCCTGGCAGATGTCTTGAGCGTCGTCAGCGGATCCAAGGGCCGAATAGCACAATCGAAGGATGAGGTCGGAATACGTGTCGACCAAGCGCTTTGCTTCCCGCTCGATCTGATCGGCATCGCATCGGAGCGTGCTATTGCGGTTACGGCGTGCAGGCATAGTGTCACCTCCAATTGGTCGTGGTGGATATAGGGAAGGCGTCTCGCGAGGTCCCTCTACATACAACACGGTCGAGACTGCATAAGTTGACAAAAAAAGACGGCACGTGAGCGCCGTCCTTACAAAACAATGAGTGTTCTCGTTAATTACACAAGCACCGTGATGGACAGGTCGGACGAGTCAGCAAAACCACCATAAAGGTGCCTATCCCCTTCGTGGTGGTTGTTGGCAGTTACCAGGGGGTTCTGGCGGTTGAAGACTCGATTGCTTCGTGGCGTTTGAGCTCGCGGCGCATGGTTTGCGAGTTGAGCCAAGCGGCCTTCCAACCGCGCGTGGGGTAGCGCGCCTCGTCAATTTCGATCTTGGTATAGCCGCAGGCGTTGACAATCTTCGTTCCGCATGGGTGTTGGCGCTCGCGTTGAAAGTTGGGGCCGTAGCTTTGGTGCACATGCCCGTGAATCATATAGTCGGGACCCCAAGACTCAAGAGCCGCATTAAAGCACTCGAATCCTCGATGCGGCAGGTCGTCCAGGTCGCCCATGCCTGCGACGGGTGCATGGGTAAGTAGAATATCGCATCCGTCTACCAGTGCGATTTTTCGCGATAGCTTGCGCATGCGTTTTGCCATCTCGCGCTCGGTATACATGTTCGCGCCGTCGCGGTAGCGCATGGAACCGCCCAGACCCGCAATGCGAATACCTCGGTACACATATACGCTGTCCTCAACACAAATGCACCCGCCCGGTGCATGGCGCGCGTAGCGGTCGTCGTGGTTGCCACGAACGTACACAAGCGGTTTGTTGATGACAGTGACCAAAAACTCAAGATAGTCCGGATCCAGGTCGCCTGCGGATAGAATCAGGTCAACGTCCTCAAAGCGCTCCTTGCGAAAACATTCCCACAGGCAGCGCTCCTCTACATCGGCAATGGCTAGGATATTCATAGGGCACGGACCTCCGGCTCGTTATCGAGCTGCGGAATCGAGCCTATAACGTTGTCAGCCAGCCAGTTCATCTCGACAATCTGCGTACTCGGCAGGGGAGGGAAGCCCTCAATCTGAACCACGCCGTCCTGGCTGTGGAGCTCGCCGCCAAATGGGTTGATGGAGCCCTCGACAATGCCGTTGCGAAGCAGCTGCACAAGTTTACGCGTCTGATAGGGTAGGCCCGGAGCGTAGCGAATATCGATGACGCCGGAGCTCATACCGTACCAGTAGTTGACGGCGCGCACCTGCTGGTCATCGGCGGTCTCGTCCCATGTGCCGTGCAGTAGGCTGCGTACGATGAGTTCGTAGTAACGGCCCCAGTTCCATACCGGCATAGCAATACCGGTAACTTCCTTGCCGTTTACCAGACGGTGAAGCCCGTAGGCGGTGGGGTCCTCGAGAGACTTGGACATATCGGCGCCGGTCATGACGCTCACGCCCTCGCGACACATGGCTTCGGCAAGACCGCCGGCGGGAACATCTCCCCAAGTGAGGATAATCTGCGCACGAGGGTCGAGCAGCGAGGCACCGATAGCGAAGGCGTTGATTTCGCTCAGCGCGCCCGAGGCGAAGACCGACGCATGGTAGCCAATACGGTGGTTGTCGGCCATGCTGGCGGCAAGGGCGCCCAGTAGGAACTTGGCCTCGTACATCTTTCCAAAGTACGAGCGGACGCTTTGGTGGGGAAGGCCGATTGAGCAGTTAAGGAACCGCACCTGGGGATACTCGACTGACGCCCTGAGCGTGTATTCCATGAGCCGGTGTGAGGTCGAGAAGATGACGTTCGCCCCGTGCTTTACGGCTGTCTCGACGGCGGCGTAGAACACGTCCGAATCGTGGCAGTCCTCGAACGCCTCGGTGCGCACGATGCCGCCAAAGTGCTCATCAAGATACCGGCGGCCCTGGTCGTGTAGGCTGTCCCAGCTCGACGTGGCACAGGGAAACTCGTGGATAAAGGCGATTCGCATGGGATTGGCAGTGGAGTAGACGGTCTTGCTCATAAAGAAGTTGAGCACGCCCGAGGTAGCTTTTGTCGGTGCGCCCTCTTTCTCGTTGGGCTGCGGCGCTTCGACAAGATCGACTTTGTCCTCGTCGCTTTTGCCGGCAATGACAAGCTCGCGCCAAATCTTGCACAGACGGTTGACGACGATATCCGTCGGCGTATCCAGCAGACGGTCCTGGTTGTAGACGTTGAGGTAGACGAGCATGGCATCGGCAGGCGTAATGTCCAAGTGGTCGCCGCCCGCGCGAAGATAGGCGCGCTTAAAGAGCAGGAAGGTGTGACGTAGGTAGTCGACCTTCTTTTGAGGCCATTTTTCGACAAGATCTTGGCCGAGCATTTTGGCAAGCATCTCGTAGCTGCCCTCGCGCGAAAACTCAATCTCGTACAGGGGGCATACGTACCAAAAGGCGCAAAACTCACCGTACAGGCGGCTCTCGACGGAATCCCACTTACCGGGGTACAGACGCGTCACCTTGGCCGAAACCGTCGGAGCGTCAAGGAATTTGAGGACGCTGACACGCTTGTTGCCCTCTTGGACGTAAAAGCGGTGCATGAACTCGGTGACGATGATGGGGTCGCGGTAGCCCTCGGAGATTTGGATATCGTAGAGGTTGGACCATTTGCGGGCGAATTCGGTATTCCAGGGGAGCAGCGGCATAAAGTTACACGAAAAGGCGGACTGGCGACCTTTGGTAACCGTGCCGACGACCATTTCGAGCGGAATGTCCCGCAGGCCGATGTTCTCGCGCTGCCCGCAGGGAAGCTGGGCGACCAAGCTGTCGAGGTCCGTAAGATATGGATGCTCGCTTTGGCTGATGGCGCGACGGCGTCCCTGTTCGCCGCGCTTGCGCGCTTGACGATAGGCCTCTTCCATGGTGTCTACTCCCTTAGTCGTTTAAACAACGATATGAACCATGGTACCACGATGCGAAACCACCACAAAGGTGCCTGTCCCCTTTGCGGTGGTTTTAGGCGATGATGGGGGCGATGGCGCGGATGCAGGCGTCGGCTGCCGTAAAGGTGGTGCTGTCGTCACTGACGATAAAGATGATCTTACCCTTAATGCCAAAGTCGCCGATCTCGCTAAAGAGCACGTAGGGTTCCTTGTCAAAGCCCGAGATGGGTGAAACGGCGACCTTGGTGGCACAGGCGAGCTCGTCTGCCAGCGCATCGAGCGAGTCCCACTTTGACGTGTCCTTCACCGCGACGGGAACGACAACGCGTCCAAAGGGCATGAGGTGCACGAGTGTGTTCTTGGAGATGTTGGAGTTGGGGACGATGATGGTCTGTCCGCAGGCGTCCTCGATGGTCGTGTGGCGCCAAGTGATGTCCTGGACCACGCCCGACACGCCGCCGACCTCGATATTGTCGCCGGGCTTGATGATGCCCATAAAGGTCACTTGCATGCCGCCGATAAGGTTTGATAGCGTGTCCTGAAAGCCGAGCGAGATGGCGATGCCGCCGACGCCAAGAGCGGCGACGAGCGCGTTTGCGTTAATGCCAAAGCAGTTGTCGAGGATAAAGCTGCCGCCGATCATCCAAATGACGGCACGCGCGATGTTGATGAAGATGCTCGATGCGGGAAGCGGGTTGTCGTCTCGGTTGAGTAGGTGGCGCAGGGTCTTGGATGCCACCTTGGCGGCGATGGCGGTGACTATTACCAAGATGACGGCCCAGATGATGTTGTGGACCCAGCGCTGCTCAAAGAAATGAAGAATCGGTTCAAACAATTCCATGTAGGGAAAACCTCCTAATGATCATTCAACCATGATACCCACCAAAAAGCCCGTCCGATCACATCGGACGGGCCGATAACTTGAGATGGGGTGGCCGCGGTGGCGTAAGCTGGGCCGCCGGCGAGCACGCCGGCAAGGAGTGCGGCGGTCAAGCAAGACGGGGAAGGAGTCTTCTCATGGCAGTTTCCTTAGTTCTTAACCAGTGGTTCCTGCTGACGCTGGATTATCGACATGATATGCGAAAACCGTCGCAAAGGTATCTGTTCCTTTGCGGCGGTTTTGACGTTTGCGCAGATAAAACCTGCCAAAATAAACCTGTCCCTTATTGGCAGGTTTTAGCTCAGCAGCATGCGGTCGTTGGCGAGCTCGCCGCCCGAGACCTCCTCGAACTTCTGCAGCAGGTCGGCGACGGTGAGCGACTTCTTCTCGTCGCCCGCCACGTCGTAGATAACGTGGCCCTCGTGCATCATGATCAGGCGATTGCCCAGACGGATGGCGTCATTCATGTTGTGCGTGACCATGAGCGTGGTCAGGTGGTTCTCGTCGACAATCTCCTCGGTCAGATTGAGCACCTTAGAGGCGGTCTTGGGGTCGAGTGCCGCGGTGTGCTCGTCGAGCAGCAGCAAGCGCGGCTTGGTGAGCGTGGCCATGAGCAGCGTGAGTGCCTGGCGCTGGCCACCCGAAAGCAGGCCGACCTTGGCGTTGAGGCGCGTGTCCAGGCCAAGGTCCAGGCGCTTGAGCAACTCAACGTACTCGTCCTTCTCGGCCTTGGTGACGCCCCACGAAAGGCCGCGACGCTGGCCGCGACGCTTGGCGAGGGCCAAGTTCTCGGCAATCTGCATGTCGGCTGCGGTGCCGCGCATGGGATCCTGGAACACGCGGCCCAGGTACTTGGCGCGCTGCGACTCGCTCAGGCGCGAGATGTCGGTGCCGTCGAGCTCGATAACGCCCGAATCGAGCGGATATACGCCGGCAATCATGTTGAGCAGCGTGGATTTGCCGGCGCCGTTGCCGCCGATCACAGTTACAAAGTCGCCGTCGTTGAGGGTAAGGTCGACGCCGGTGAGCGCGCGCTTCTCGGTGACGGTGCCCTTGTTAAAGGTCTTCTTGACGTGCGAGAGCTTAAGCATCTGCCTCATCTCCCTTCGTGTAGGAGCTGCGGAGCTTATAGCGCTCCCAAACCACGGGCACGCACAGGGCCACGGCGACAATCACAGCAGAGAGCAGTTTCATGTCGTTGGCGTCCATGCCCAGCTGCAGCACGATGGCGCGGATGAGGAAGTACACCACGGAGCCAAAGACGGCGGAGGCCAGACGGACGGAGAACTGCGTGAGACCGCCGGGCAGCAGGCGGCCGAGCACCTCGCCGATGACGATGGCGGCAAGACCGATAACGATGGCGCCGGTGCCCATGCCAATGTCGGCATACTTCTGGCTCTGGCAGATGAGCGCACCCGAAAGGCCAATGAGGGCGTTGGAGAGCACGAGGGCGATCATTTTGGTGGTGTTGGTGTTAACGCCCAGGGCGCGGATCATGTACTCGTTGTTGCCGGTGGCACGCAGTGCCGAGCCGATCTCGGTGCCAAAGAACCAGTACAGGATGGCGACGATGGCCACGGCCAGCACGATGCCTAGGATAATGGCAACAGTGGACTGCGGCAGGCCCGTCATGTTGCTGACAGACGAGAAGATAGTGCCCTTGGCAAGGATGGGCGTGTTGGACTTGCCCATGATACGCAGGTTGATGGACCACAGACTGATCTGGGTGAGGATTCCGGCGAGGATTGCGGGAATCTCAAAGACGGTGGTCAAAATGCCCGTGACCGCGCCCGCGATGGCGCCGGCGCACATGCCGGCCAAAACGGCGAGCAGCGGGTCGACGTCGTTATTGACGATGAGCACGGCGCAGACACAGCCGCCGAGGGCAAAACTGCCGTCGCAGGTCATATCGGGGATGTCGAGCAGGCGGAACGTGATAAACACGCCAAGCACCATAATGCCCCAGAGGACGCCCTGCGAAACGGCGCCCTGCAATGCAATGAGCATGCTTCATGCCTCCTAGGATAGGGTGGACACGCGAGTCACCATGATAGCGGTAACAATGCATAATAGAGTGGCGGACGGATGTTTTGTCTCATCCGAAACAAGCAGGGCGAACGCCGGTCTTTGGCGTTCGCCCCTGTGGCTCAGATATTGAATAACACGGCAACGGCGCGAGTATGGGCCCTAGGCACATCGCCGCGCATACTGCTACTCGTCCAGAGCGGAGAGGTCGATGCCCAAAGCCTCGGCCATCTCGTCATTCTTGACGACGACCAGGTTCTTGCTCGAGAGGTGCTTGATCGGCATATCCTCAGGCTTGGCCTCGCCCTTCAGGATCTTAACGGCCATCTCGCCCGCGGCGTAGCCCAGGTCCTCATAGTTGATAGAGAGGGTGAACAGGCCGCCGGCCATGCACATACCCTCCTCGCCGGTCACGTAGGGAAGATTGTTCTCCTTGCAGATCTGGCCCACCTGTGAGGCGCCCGCGGCGATGGTGTTATCGGTGGGGGAGTACAGCGCGTCGACCTTGCCCACGGCAGATTCGACGACGGACTGGATCTCGTTGGAGCTCGAGACGGTGAAGTCGGTGTACTCCAGGCCCAGCTTGTCGAGCTCCTTCTTGGCGGCCTTGATCTGGACGTCGGAGTTGGACTCGGCGGTGCAGTAGAGCAGGCCGACCTTCTTAACGTCGGGCAGGACCTTCTGCATCATCTCGAGCTGCTCGGCGACCGGGGTGAGGTCGGAAGCGCCCGTGACGTTGGTGCCGGGCTTGTCGTTGTCCCGGACCAGGCCGGAAGCGGCGTAGTCGGTGATGGCACAGCCAACGATGGGGATATCAGCGGTGGCGCCGGCGGCAGCCTGCGCGGCGGGCGTAGCGATGGTATAGATCAGGTCGACGCCGTCGCCTACGAACTTGTCGGCAATGGACTTACACGTGGACTGGTCGTTCTGGGCGTTCTTCTGGTCGATCTTGACCTTAAGGCCGCTCTTCTTGATGGCCTTGACGAAGCCGTCGTTGGCGGCATCGAGCGCGGAGTGCTCGGTGAGCTGCAGAACGCCGATGGTGTAGTCGGAACCGGCGGCAGCGGAGCCGGAACCAGAGTTGCCGCCGCATCCGGCGAGCGGAGCGAGCGCGAGCAGGCCAGCGGAGACAAGAAGGCTCCTGCGGCTGATGGTGATGTCCTTCATATCATTACCCCCAGTATAAAAATGGCTGGAAACACTGCACTAGGAAAAAGTGCAAGTGGGACTATAGTAACGCCGATGTCCATTTTTACAATAACCTGGCGGGTTTTTTAATACTGAACCGGATGGGCGGTGCTGAGGAACAACGGACGGTAACGGGGCTTATGCTGCGGGCGCGGGGCTGTCTTCTTCGTCTAGCGCGGCAAAGAGTTTCTTGCCGTCGAGCAAACGCGTGCTGACGTTTCTCATGCGGCTGACCTCAACGGTGCGCAGGGTGTCGTCGGCGCCTCGGGTGTCGTAGACCGTTCCCAGCAGATACGAGACGCCATCGCGCTGCCTGATGGCAAAGGGCCGGACCGTCATCCGTACCACCTCGGTTTCGCCCCGGGTCATGACGTTTGAGATATCAAAGCTGACGGTTGTTCCATGGTCGATGGCCTGTTCGACGAGCTCGCACGTGTCGATACGCTTGGCACGCGGACGCGTTGTCTTGACGGGCGCGTCGTTGGCGGCCGGTGCCGGTTCGGGCATATCGAGGTAGCCGCGAACATCGGCGCTCGCCATGGCGACCAGGTGCTGCGCCATGCTCTTTCGAATGGCTATGGGCGTCGATCGGTTGCGCATGACCATGCCGTGGAGCCGTATGATCTCCTCGTCAGCAAGTGGGCGGGTGAGGAGCCGATAGCCCACGCCGCGTTTATAGTCGATTTCGTATCCGGCGTGACGAAGTGCCGATATCGAGGTATAGATGCTGCGGCGTGCCGCCGAGATGGGCATGCGGGCGGGGTCGTCGGGATGGGCGAGAAGCTCGACCAGCTCGTCGGAAAGCAGCGCTTTGTCCTCGCCGGTGTTCTCGCTCAAGAGCTGCAGGATGCGCACGGCGCGATAGGCTGCCATCGAGGCGGAGCCCCTGGTCGTGGTCTCGTAGTTTTCAACAACGGCTTCGGTCATAGTGCCCACGTCCTTTCTTTTTTGGTGATGGCAGATCAGAGCCTAGGGCGCGGAGCCTGGCCAAGGACGCGTGGCGCCTTGGACGGTCGTTGGTTGCCGGCAGACGGCGGGTCGAGTTTTCAACAGCCCTGCCCAACTGACCAAAAACTTGCCAAAAGCTTGACGGATGCTGTTGAAAAAAGCGTCTCTCGACCGATGTCGAGAGACGCTTATGCGATGAGCGTTGGCGTGTGGCGACGCGAGCTAGCGTCCGACGATTAGAAGTCGGCGTTGCCCACGGTGCGCGGGTGCGGCAGGACGTCGCGGATGTTGCCCACGCCGGTCAGATACATGACCAAGCGCTCGAAGCCCAGACCGTAGCCGGCGTGCTTGCAGGAACCGTAGCGGCGCAGGTCAAGGTAGTACTTGTACTGCTCGGGATTCATGCCCAGGTCCTTGATGCGGGCCTCGAGCAGATCCAGGCGCTCCTCGCGCTGGGAGCCGCCGATAATCTCGCCGATACCGGGAACCAGGCAGTCGGCGGCGGCGACGGTCTTGCCGTCCTCGTTCATGCGCATGTAGAACGCCTTGATCTCAGCCGGGTAGTCGGTCACGAAGGTCGGGCGCTTAAAGTGCTCCTCGGTCAGGAAGCGCTCGTGCTCGGTCTGCAGGTCGATGCCCCAGCTGACGGGGTAATCAAACTGGTGGCCAGCAGCGACTGCCTGCTCCAGGATCTCGACGGCCTCGG
Source organism: Coriobacteriaceae bacterium (assembly GCA_025757745.1). NCBI lineage: Bacteria > Bacillati > Actinomycetota > Coriobacteriia > Coriobacteriales > Coriobacteriaceae > Coriobacteriaceae bacterium. Next base: position 1,782,101 of record CP107217.1, on the reverse strand, counting down.
TGTAGGTAACGCGGGCAAAGTCGGAGTTTGCCACGTGGTCCAGGCGCTCGATCAAGCCCTTGTCCACAAACTTGTTGAGCATGTTGAGCTCGTCGGGGCAGGTGGCCATAACGTCCTTAAGGACGTACTTGAGCATGGCCTCGGCGTTATCCATGTAGTCGTTAAGGTCGGCAAAGGCCATCTCGGGCTCGATCATCCAAAACTCGGCGGCGTGGCGCGTGGTGTTGGAGTTTTCGGCGCGGAAGGTGGGGCCAAAGGTGTACACGTCGCCAAAGGCCATGGCAAAGTTCTCGGCATTGAGCTGGCCGGATACGGTAAGGCTCGCGTGCTTTCCAAAGAAGTCCTGGCTCCAGTCAACCTCGCCGGACTCGGTGAGGGGCGGATTTTTGGGGTCGAGCGTGGTCACGCGGAACATCTCGCCGGCGCCCTCGCAGTCACTCGTGGTGATGATGGGGGTGTTGACGTAGACAAAGCCCTGCTCCTGGAAGAAGCGGTGGATGGCGGCAGCCGCGACAGAACGGATGCGGAAGACGGCACGGAACAGGTTGGTGCGCGGGCGCAGGTGCTGCTGGGTGCGCAGGAACTCGACGGTTGCGCGCTTCTTCTGCAGCGGGTAATCCGGGGCGCTGACGCCCTCGACCTCGATGGAGGTGGCAGAAAGCTCGAAGGGCTGGGGCGCATCGGGGGTCAGCTTGACGGTGCCGGTGCAAATGAGTGCGGCCGAGACGTTTTGATGGGCGATCTCGTCGTAGTTGTCGAGTGCCTCGCGGTTCATGACGACCTGCAGGTCGCGGAAGCAGCTGCCGTCGTTGAGCGTAACAAAGCCAAAGTTCTTCATGTCGCGGATGGACTTGACCCAGCCGGCGACGGTGACGGTCTGGCCGCCGAGCGACTCGGCATCGGCATAGAGCTGCGCGATTTTGGTGCGGTTCACGTATCCTCCCATAACGGTTGAATGATAGTTATCCATACAGTTCGATATTCTAGCAGCTCGGCTCATTTGGGCTATACAGATAAGGCATTGGCGGGATGGTTTTTCAAACGAAAAGCGCCCGCGGCCAAATGGTCGCGGGCGCTTGACGAGGTGCCTTTTGGCTGTGTGGCGCGGGGCCTGGCTACTTGGTCTTGGCAACCAGCAGCGGATCGCCAAGCTTGACGAGCGGATTGCCGCCGATAAGCGTGCCAGACTCGCCGACGTGGTCGATGCTCTTGAGGCGGTCGAGCTCAGAGATGATGACGGTCACGATGTCCTCGTGACCGGCGGCCTTGATAGCGTCGCGGTCGAAGCTGATGAGCGGCTGGCCGGCCTTGACCGTGTCACCCATCTCGACAAAGCGGGCAAAACCCTTGCCGTTCATTTCCACGGTGCCCAGGCCAACATGGATGAACACGCGCAGGCCGTCCTCGGTGATCATGCCGATGGAGTGATTGGTGACGGTGGTGGCGCCGATGCGACCGTTGGCGGGGGCGTAAATGGTGCCGGTAATGGGCTCGATGCCGTAACCCTGGCCGAGCATGCCCGAGGCGATGGTCTCGTCGGGAACCTCACTCAGATTGACGAGCACGCCGTTGACGGGAGCGTAGATGACGCCTTCGCGGGTGGCGAAGCTTGCTGCGGGCGGAACGGACGCCTCGCCCGACGAAGTGAACGTGGACTTGAGCGAATCGAGCAGACCCATAGATGCCTCCAACGTATCAGGCGTGCATGTTGCACGCGTGTGGTTTGCCGGAAACGTTTCGTACGTGTTTCCCAGCACGGTCAGCGCTCCTATTTTACGCTGCCCAACGATACCTCTGAACAGCGATTTTGTGATATATCAGTTGAAGGCCAACTTATTGCGGGGGTGTTTCTGCGCCGCGGGCTCAAGTGGGGTACGCTAAGGTGCGAAAAACGAGCGCGCACGAATCGCACGGAGGGAGCACCTATGATTATTGAGAACCATGCGCTGTGGGGCGAGGAGCCGACCGAGGATTATCCGGCGACGTTTACGTATCTGGGTGCCGAGCCGCTGCCCGACAAGCCCAATGGCCGCCGCCCCGCGGTGATCATCTGCGGCGGAGGCGGGTTTACGCATATCGCTCCGCACGAGCAGGACCCGGTGGCGTTTGCGTTTTTGGACCGCGGCTACCAGGCCTTTGTGCTCAACTATGTGACGAGCGGCACGGGCGACGTGAGCTTTCCGCACCCCCAGGCAGACCTTGCCAAGATGGTCGCTACCGTGCGCGCCAACGCCGACGAGTGGCATGTCGATCCCAAGCGCGTGTGCGTCGTGGGCTTTTCGGCGGGCGGCATGATCTGCGCCTCGCTGGCGACGCAATGGAAGACCGGCCCCTTCGCGGGCCTTGCCGGGGCTCGTCCGGAGGATATTCGTCCCGACGCCGTGGTGCTGGGCTATCCGTTGCTCGACCTTGCCTATGTGCGCGATATGCAGACGCGTGACCCGCGCATCGACCTGCGCGTGCCCAAGACGGGTGGCAAGACAGGGCGCGATTTGCTCAACGACTATCTGTCGATGGTGACGGGCGGCGAGGCGACCGATGAGCACCTGACCGACATTTGCCCTACCACGCACGTTTCGCGCCAGATGCCCCCGACCTTTGTGTGGGGCGTTTCGGACGATAAGACGGCGCCGGTCGCGCAGGCCTACCCGTTCGCGCAGCGCATGGCCGAGGAGGGTGTTGCATGCGAGATGCACGTCTTTGACCAGGGTGGCCACGGCCTTTCGCTCGGCAACGCCAATACCGCGGTCGACAACGAGGACAAGCAGGTTTCCGTCCGTCCCTGGATCCGCCTGGCCTTCCGCTTCCTGGAACGCCATATGTAAAAGTAGACTACTTGCCCGTTTCAAAAAGTCTGCTTAGAGGAGGAGCCATGCTTGAGGGTACGTATGTGGTTTTGGCCCAGACGCCGGTGGGGAGCAAGCGCGGCGAGGTGACGTTTTCACATGGGGTGAACGGCGCGCTCAGGGCAGTACTAAACGTCAGGGGTCTCAATATCGCTCTCTCGGGTGCCCGCGCTGAGGGCGATTTCTTTGAGCTCTCGGGTACTATCTCCCACGTCTTGATGGGCAAGGCGCCCTTTACATGCACGGGGTCGGTTGAGGGTGATCGACTCACTGCTACCGCGCGGTCGGGTCCCATTTCGATCTCGCTGAGCGGTATGCGCAAAGAGCTTTCGGGGCGCACCGCATAAAGTTTGCGCAGGTAAACATCGGTATTTTACTTTATAAAATAGTTCAGAGCGCTATCATTTGTCGTTACGAGTTGGTTAGCCCCGGTAAACGGTTAACCGCGTCTAACGAAAGGATGAGCGCGTGAAGCTCGATACACTCGAGATTGGAAAGGACGCCGTTGTCGCATCGGTGGCATCGGACGATCAGGCACTCCGACAGCATATTTTGGACATGGGCCTAACTCCGGGCACCGAAGTTACCATGATGAAGTATGCCCCCATGGGCGATCCGCTCGAGATTCGCCTGCGCGGCTATGAGTTGACGCTGCGCAAGGACGATGCCGCACGCATTGAGCTCGTGGATGTGCACGACACCGATACCGGCCCGCGCGCTAACGCCACAATCGGCACGACGGAGCACCCGGCACTCGGCGAGGGGACGTATTCGCCCCGTGCGGCAAAAACGGCCGTGCCCGAGGGCGCACCGCTGCATTTCGCCCTTGCCGGCAACCAAAACTGCGGTAAGACCACGTTGTTCAACCAGCTGACAGGCTCCAATCAACATGTCGGTAACTTTCCCGGCGTGACGGTCGACCGCAAGGACGGCACTATTCGTAACCACCCCGAGGCGAGCGTTACCGACCTGCCTGGCATCTATTCGCTGTCGCCGTACACGGGCGAAGAGATCGTCAGCCGCCAATTCATCTTGGACGAAAATCCCGACGCCATCATCGATATCATCGACGCCACCAACATCGAGCGTAACCTGTACCTGACGCTGCAGCTTATGGAGCTCGATCGACCCATGGTCATCGCGCTCAACATGATGGACGAGGTGACGGCCAACGGCGGCGCCGTGGACGTCAACCTGCTCGAGAGCCTGCTGGGCGTGCCTGTTGTTCCCATTAGTGCTGCCCGCAACGAGGGCATTGGCGAGTTGGTGGATCATGCCTTGCACGTGGCGCGGTTCCGCGAGCGCCCCGGTCGCCTGGACTTCTGCGCGCCCGATGGTCCGGACGGCGGCGCGCTGCATCGCTGCATTCACGGCATCGCCAACCTTATCGAGGACCATGCCGCGACGGCGCACATTCCCGTGCGTTTTGCGGCGACCAAGCTGGTTGAGGGCGACGAGCTGGTGACCGAGGCGCTTCACCTGGACCGCAACGAGCTCGACGCCATCGAACACATCATTACCCAGATGGAGGGCGAGGCCGGCACCGACCGCCTGTCCGCGCTGGCCGACATGCGCTTTAGCTTTATCGGCGACGTGTGCGGGCGCTGCGTCGTCAAGCCGCACGAGAGCCGCGAGCATGTGCGCTCCGTCAAGATCGACCGCATCCTGACAGGTCGTTACACGGCCATTCCGGCGTTTCTGGTGATCATGGGCCTTGTCTTTTGGCTGACGTTTGGCGTGATCGGCGCGGCGTTGCAGGGACTTATGGAGGACGGCATTGCTGCCATCATCGCCTCGGCCGATGCGGGTCTCAAAGCGTTCGGCACCAACGACGTGGTGCGCTCGTTGGCTGTCGACGGCGTGCTTACGGGCGTGGGCAGCGTGCTGACCTTCCTGCCGATTATCGTCGTGCTCTTTTTGTTCCTCTCCATTCTGGAAGACTCCGGCTACATGGCGCGCGTGGCCTTTGTCATGGATAAGGTATTGCGTCGCTTTGGTCTGTCGGGCCGCAGCTTCGTGCCCATGCTCGTCGGTTTTGGCTGCACCGTGCCGGCTATCATGTCGACCCGTACGCTCCCATCCGAGCACGACCGCAAGATGACGGTCATGCTCACGCCGTTCATGAGCTGTTCGGCCAAGTTGCCGGTCTACGGTCTGCTGTGCGGAGCGTTTTTCCCGCAGGCGACAGTTCCCGCCATGGTTTCGCTCTATCTGATCGGCATCGTGGTCGGCTGCATTGCCGCCCTGGTGCTCAACCGCACGGCATTTAAGGGCGACCCGGTGCCGTTTATCATGGAGCTCCCCAATTACCGCCTGCCGAGCGTCAAGACGACGGTGATGCTGGCATGGGATAAGGCCAGGGACTTCATCACCAAGGCCTTTACCATTATCTTTGCCGCTACGGTGGTCATCTGGTTCCTGCAGACGTTCGATATCCGCTTTAACGTGGTCGCCGACCAGTCGCAGAGTCTACTTGCCGGTTTGGGTAGCATTATCGCGCCGGCGCTGGCGCCGCTCGGCTTTGGCGACTGGCGTGCATCCACGGCGCTCGTCACCGGACTTATCGCCAAGGAGAGCGTCATCTCGACCCTCACGGTGCTTTTGGGTGCAACGTCGCCCGCGGCACTGTCGACCATGTTTTCGCCGTTCACCGCCTACGTGTTCTTGGTCTTTACGCTGCTGTACCCGCCTTGCGTGGCGGCAATCGGCGCCGTCAAGAGTGAGCTGGGCGCGCGCTATGCCGTTGCCGTGTTCGCGTTTCAGGTGACGGTCGCCTGGATCGTGGCGTTTGTCGTGCATTCGGCAGGTATATTGCTGGGGTTGGCTTAGTTATTTATTGACGGCGCAACCTCTGTGTATCGAATTGTTTTCGGCCCCGCATCTGTTGCTGACGGATGCGGGCCGTTGCTATATAATCGCCTCCGCTCAAAACGATTGGAGACGTTATATATGACTCAGGCAAGGCAAGACGGCATCACGCTCAAGCAGTGGCTCCCGCTCATCGGACTCACCTGCTGCGCCTTCGTGTTCAACACGTCGGAGTTTATGCCCATCGGTCTTTTGACTGACATCGCCGCGTCGTTCTCGCTCACCGAGTCCCAAGCCGGCATCATGATCTCGGTCTATGCCTGGGGCGTCATGCTGCTGTCGCTGCCGCTCATGGTGTTCGCTTCGCGCTTTGAGTTCAAGCGGATGTTGCTGGGCGTGCTGGCCGTGTTTTCGCTGGGCCAGTTTCTGTCCGCTGTGGCGCCGACTTATCCCATCCTGGTCTGTGCGCGCCTGGTGGTCGCTTGCGCACATGCCGTGTTCTGGTCGGTCGCTTCGATTATGGCCTCGCGCCTGGTCGACACTCGCGACGGGGCGCTCGCCATCAGCATGATCGCTACGGGCTCGTCCATCGCGCAGATCTTTGGTCTGCCCCTCGGTCGCGCTATTGGCTTGGCCGTGGGCTGGCGCATGACGTTTGCCGTGGTCGGGGTCCTCTCGGCCATCGCGGTCGTCTACCAGGCGACCGTGTTTCCGGCCATGCCGGCGGGCGAGCGCTTTACCGTCAAACAGTTGCCCGAGCTGCTCAAGAACCCGCTCCTGATCGCGCTCTACGCGGTCACGGTTTTTATGGCGACCGGCTACTACGCGGGTTACAGCTATATCGAGCCCTTCCTGGCACAGGTCGCGCACGTCGACGCGGGCGCCATCACCATGACGCTGACGGCGTTTGGCTGCTCTGGTCTGCTCGGAAGCTGGCTGTTTGGCCGCCTGTTCGATGGGCATCGCTTCCCGTTCTTGGCTATTATGCTCTCCGGCGTGCCGGCGGCCCTGCTGCTTATGGGTCCGGCCGCATCGTCGCTCGCTGCGGTTCTCGCTGTTTGCGCGCTATGGGGCTGCTGCGCCACGGCCTTCAATGTGGCGTTCCAGGCCGAGCTCATCAAGAACACGCCGGCGGATTCGTCGGCTGTCGCCATGTCTATCTTCTCGGGCCTGTTTAACCTGGGCATCGGCACCGGCACGGCGATCGGCGGCGCTGTGGTGTCGGGCCCCGGTATCGCCTGGATCGGCTATGCAGGCGGCGCGATTGCGGTCGCGGGCGTCATCCTCGCCATCACGGTGATGTTCCCGGCCATCCGCCGCGCCAAGCCCGTCGCCTAATCACGTTCCCTCATCAGTTGCGGTGGAATAGTTCCTGTTTAAGGCCTCTGAAGGCCCAAACAGGAACTATTCCACCGCAATTTATTTTGGGGAAGAGGATACAAGCCGGGCATACAATGAATGTCGTTGTGTTGAGCTTACCGGGAGGTTGCTTATGTGGGCATACGAGACGACGTTCTATCAGATCTATCCGCTGGGCTTTTGCGGGGCTCCGCGCGAAAACGCCGCGCCCGTTGCCGAGGATGAGTTTGCCCAGGCTGCCAACGCCGCGCCCAACCCCGATGCGCCCATCATGAAAATCGCCCAATGGGCCGACTACCTGCAAGAACTCGGTATTGGCGCTGTGCTCATCAACCCGCCGCTCGAATCTGATAGCCACGGTTACGATACGCGCAGCCTGCGCCACATCGACCGTCGCCTGGGTGGGGATGCCGACTTTGCCGCCGTGTGCGAGACGCTGCACGACCATGGCATCCGCGTGTTGCTCGATGCCGTCTTCAACCACGTCGGTCGCGGCTTTTGGGCCTTCCGTGATGTGTGGGAGCGCAAGTGGGACTCGCCCTACAAGGACTGGTTTCACATCAGCTTTGACGGTGACTCGTGCTACGGCGACGGCTTTTGGTACGAGGGCTGGGAGGGCCATTTTGAGCTTGTGAAGCTCAACCTGCAAAACCCCGCCGTTGTCGATTACCTGCTCGAGTCCGTGCGCCGCTGGGCCGAGGTCTTCGGCGTCGACGGCCTGCGCCTGGATGTTGCCTATATGCTCGACCGCGACTTCATGCGTCGTCTGCACGACTTTACCCGTGAGCTCAAGCCCGATTTTGTGCTGATCGGCGAGACGCTCCACGGCGACTACAACCAGATTGTCAACGACGAGATGCTCGACTCCTGCACCAACTACGAGTGCTACAAGGGCCTGTACTCCAGCTTTAACTCGGTCAACATGTTCGAGATTGCCCATTCGCTTCATCGCCAGTTTGGCGGTGACCCGTGGTGCATTTATCGCGGCAAGCACCTGCTGTCGTTTGTCGACAACCACGATGTGCCGCGCCTGGCAAGCATCCTCACCGACAAGTCGTGCCTGCGCCCCGCTTATGGCATGCTCTTTGGCATGCCGGGCATCCCGTGCGTCTACTATGGCAGCGAGTGGGGAATTGTTGGTGAAAAGGGCGGCCCCGATGGCGACTGGGCGCTACGTCCTGCGCTCGATGAGCCTGCGCCCAACGAGCTGACGGCGTTCATCACGCAGCTGACTCACCTTCGCTCGGCCGACGACGCGGCGGCTCGCGCCCTCAACTACGGTGCCTATCGCAACGTGGTGATCCAGAACAAACAACTGCTGTTCGAGCGCGCCTGCGACGACGCGACGGTGCTCGTGGCGGTTAATGCCGTGGACGAGCCTTACACCTTTGGCGCCGGTGAGCTCAACGGGTCCTTTGTCGACCTGCTTGCCGACGGCGTGCCCACGGTCGAGCTGACGGGTACCCTCGAGCTTGCACCCTACGAGGTGCGCTATCTGTTGAGGGCCTAGATCATGGCTGCGTCCGACGAGGGCTATCAACATATTGAGCATGGGTTTGAACCCGTGTTTGACGAGCACTCGCGCGTTTTGGTGCTGGGGTCGTTTCCCTCGGTACTTTCGCGTGCCAATGATTTTTATTACGGCAACCCCCAGAATCGCTTTTGGCGCGTGATGGCCGCGTGCCTCGGTGTGCCCGTGCCGCCCAACGAGGGCGACCTTTTGGCGGACAGCGAGCCTGCGACGCTCGACGCCTCGATTGCCGCCAAGCGATCCATGCTGCTCAACGGCGGTGTGGCCCTGTGGGACGTGATCGAGAGCTGCGACATCAAGGGCTCAAGCGACGCGAGCATCAAAAACGTCGTTCCGGCGCATGTCGAGCGCATTACCGGTGCAGCTCCCATTGAGCAGGTGATATGCAACGGTGGTACGGCGGGGCGCCTCTATAAGCGCTATCTACAGGAGCGGACGGGTCTGGCCGCTGTCGTATTGCCGTCAACTAGTCCCGCTAACGCGGCTTGGCGTCTGGAGCGCCTTGTTGAGTGCTGGCACGAAGCCGCTGACTGGGCCGCTCTCTAATTTAGATATTTGACTGAGCATGGGCGCCCAGACGTTTCAGAACGCCTCGCCAGATCGGCGCGGGCACGGCTGGCTCGGCGCAAATCATGCCGTCGACGTTGACGTTGACGGCATTGCCGCCGCCAAGTCGCTGCGCATGCTCAATGGAGCATCCCATGCGCACAGCGCCCACAAGCTTATCCATCGCTTCCGAAAATGGTCGGCGCAAGAGGCCCATGCGTGGGGAATGGCGAAGCGCCGCAATACCGCTGCCGGCACAGACGACAACGCCGCCACACCACAATTGGTCATGGCGCTCACATGCCTCGTGCAGACGAACGGCGGTCCCGCGCGCCTGCTTAGCGCCCTCTTGCGCGGCTCGAATCGCGGCATAGACGCGCGTTCCCGTACCGCCAAAGCGCTCAAGCGCCTGCTCGATAGCTGTCAACGTCTCATCGTCAGCCACATCTTCAATGGCCAGCACGATGCCATCGACTGCACCGGCATCATCCGCTTCCAAATCGATCGGGCGGGGGAGCGTGGTGCCAGAAAGCTGAGTATAGGCGGCGATGGCATCCTGCAGATCCCAGAGCAAAAACTCAAGATCGGCGCTATCGGGAATGCTGATATACGCAATGGTTCGCAACGTTTTTGGTACATCGCCGCGTGTGGTCGTCTCCATGCCGCCTCCTTTCCGGTTGGTTTCCGTTTAGGTTACACCGTCTGACGGCGCTCCGCCGCGCTATCCTAGTGCAACCCTTACGAAAGGAACGCCATGCGTCTGCCCATGAATACCTCGCTTGCCACGCTCAAGCCCTCCGGCATCCGTCGGATTAACGCGCTCGCTGCCCAGCACCCGGGATGCATTGCGCTCGCGCTTGGCGAGCCCGATTTTCCCACGCCCGATGTGATTAGCGCCGAGGTGACCGCTTCGTTGGACCGCGGCAACACACACTATCCGCCCAACAACGGTCGCCCCGCCCTGCGCGAGGCGCTGTCTGCCTACATGGGGGATGCGGGCCTTACGTTTTCGGCCGACGAGGTCATCCTGACCGACGGCGCGACCGAGGCCCTGTCGGCCACGTTTATGGCCATGCTCAACCCTGGCGACGAGGTCATTATCCCCACGCCGGCTTTTGGCCTGTACGAAAGCATCGTCGTGGCCAACCACGCCAAAGCGGTCTTTTTGGATACGGAGCCTGCGCAATTCCAGATTGACGAGGACGCACTTCGTGCCTGTGTGACCCCGGCGACCAAGGCTATCGTCATCTGCTCGCCCAACAATCCCACGGGTTGCATCCTCGACGCGGCATCGCTCGACGCCGTGGCACACGTGGCGGAGCAGGCGGGCATCTACGTGGTCTGCGACGACGTATATAACCGCCTGGTCTACGTGGACGGCTACGAGCGATTTGCCCAGCGCCACCCGGAGCTACGCGAGCAGACGGTGGTCATCGAGAGCTTCTCCAAACCATGGGCTATGACCGGCTGGCGTCTGGGTTGGCTCGCAGCCGCAGCCCCCGTCATCGCCGAGATCGCAAAGGCCCACCAATACTTAGTATCGAGCGCCGTCTCCTTTGAGATGGACGCCGCGGCCCGAGCCCTGACCGTCGACCCAACCCCCATGCTCAAAGTCTACCGAGCCCGCCGCGAACGCGTGCTCGCATCCCTTAATAACATGGGCCTCGACGTAGTGGAACCAGCCGGCGCCTTCTACGCTTTCCCGAGCATCAAACAATTCGGCCTAACAAGCGAAGACTTCTGCATCAAAGCCATCAAAGAAGCCAACGTAGCCCTAGTCCCGGGCGACTGTTTCGGCACCGAAGGCCACATCCGCCTAAGCTACTGCGTAAGCGACGAAAACCTGGACGAAGGCTTAACCCGCCTGTCCACCTTCATTTCAACCCTGTAGCCCTCAGGGATGCAACACATCAGCCCACCGACCCAAGCATTATGAGTCGGGCGCGCCGGCCAACGGAAAACCGGGCTGCCCCATAGTTGATGCAGGCCGCGCCGCCGAAGGCCAGGCGCAAGGTTTTCGTAGATTCCGCACGAGCCGGAAAGCACTTAATGTGCTTTCCGAGCGAGCCCAGGACCTGACCGAGCGAAAACCTTGCGCCCGGCCTTCGGCGGCGCGGCCGGATGGTGGAATTGTGTGCAGCCCGGTTTTCCGTTGACCGATGCCGGGGTCCCCGCCATAATACTTTCGGTTCACGCACGAATCCGCTGCCAGAGACAGCCGGTGCAAACGGGCATTGCCCGCGAGCTTAATGGGATATCCCGCCAGCCGAGGTGGTCGAGTAGATATGTCTTCTCGCCCCCGTCGCTCATGCAGCGCGGGGGCTTTCTTTTTGGACATGCCCCCGTCACGTCCTTGTGGCGGACCGTGCCCGGAAAGAATTCGAGGAGGTGTAATTCATGCCCCAGCAGTACAAAATCGACAAGGTTGCAGAGATCGAGTCCCGTATCGCCGAGAACGCCGGTCTGTTCGTCGTCAACTACAACGGTCTGACGGTTAAGCAGGCTCAGGAGCTGCGTCATCAGCTTCGCGAGTGCGGCGCCGAGATGAAGGTCTACAAGAACAACCTGGTCAAGATCGCTCTCAAGAACCAGGAGCAGCCCGAGCTCGACGAGATCCTCGCCGGCCCCGTCGCTTATGTGTTCTACGAGACCGAGCCGGTCGAGGCCGCTAAGACCCTTAAGGACTTCTCCGCTAAGTCCAAGGGCGTCCTTGAGATCAAGGGCGGTATCTCCGACGGCAAGGCCGTTTCCGCTGATGATGTTAAGGCTATCGCCGAGCTGCCCACCAAGGACCAGCTTCTCGGCCAGATCGCCGGTCTCATCTCCGGTTTCGCTCGCGACATCGCTGTCTGCGTCAACGGCGTTTCCTCTGGTCTCGCTCGTTCGATCCAGCAGGTCTCCGAGCAGAAGGCAGCCTAGTCGCTGTTTTCACCCGCGGCGGCAACGCCGCACCCCTGGCGCATTCGCGCCGTGTTTTAACTGATCTCCGTGCACAGACACGGAAACCGAAAGGACTTAGAAATGGCTAAGCTTACCACCGATGAGATCATCGATGCTCTTAAGGAAATGACCCTTCTCGAGGCTTCCGAGCTCGTTAAGGCTATCGAGGACACCTTCGGCGTTTCCGCCGCTGCTCCTGCCGCTGTTGTCGCCGCTCCCGCTGCTGGCGCTGCTGAGGCCGAGGAGAAGACCGAGTTTGACGTCGTGCTCGAGGGCTTCGGCGACAACAAGATCCAGGTCATCAAGGCCGTCCGTGAGCTCACCAACCTTGGCCTGAAGGAGGCCAAGGAGGTCGTCGAGGGCGCTCCCAAGGCTGTTCTCGAGGGTGCCAAGAAGGAGGACGCCGAGGCTGCCAAGGAGAAGCTCGAGGCTGCTGGCGCTGCTGTCACCCTCAAGTAATCAGGCTTTCTCGTCAGATTTCTTTGCAGACGGGGTTCGCATTGCGAGCCCCGTCTTTTTTGTTTTGGCCCCTCATTCCCATTGCTCGGCACGCAGAACACCGCTGTCTTCGCCGTGCCAATCCCGTTACCGCTGGGGCGTAAAATTGCATCATTCGAGCAATAATTTGCGTTGACCTGCTGAAGAATTGCGTTTGCCTTACGGCGACGTATGTCTCCGGCGGTAAGATACTTCAGTATCGCAATTTGGTCTGCGGCCGCCGTGCCGCACGCACAGGGCGCATCCTGCGCCTGCGAAAGGATCCTTGAATAACATGAAGGCAATCATCCCCGCCGCCGGTCTTGGCACGCGTTTTCTGCCTGGCACCAAGTGCACGCCTAAAGAGATGCTGCCGGTGCTCGACAAGCCGGTCATCCAGTACGTCGTCGAGGAGGCGCTCGACCCCGAGGAGGTCGACGACGCCATTATCGTCACCTCTCCCGGCAAGCCCGAGTTGCTGAGCTACTTCCAGCCCGATCGTTCGCTCGAGAACCTGCTGCGCGAGCGCGGCAAGGATGCTTATGCCGACGCCGTCGCCCATGCGGGCGGTATGCCGGTCGACTTCCGCTATCAGTACGAGCCCAAGGGCCTCGGTCACGCCATTCGCTCTGCCGCTGACGCTGTGGCGGGGGAGAACTTCCTGGTTCTTCTGGGCGACTACGTTGTGCCCAACCGCGACATCTGCGACAAGATGCTTGCCGTCTCCAAGGAGCACGGTGGCGCTTCTGTTATCGCCGTTGCCGCGTGCGCTCCCGAGGAAGTCAGCCGCTATGGCGTTATCGCCGGCGATCGCGTGGGCGCTCTCGAGGGCTTCGAGAATGCCGCCGACGACGAGCCCGGTGCCGTTTGGCGCATCGGCGGCCTGGTCGAGAAGCCCGCTCCCGAGGCTGCTCCGTCCAACCTGTACATCGTCGGTCGCTACCTGCTGAGCCCGTTGGTCATGGACCTGCTGGCCGATCAGCAGGCCGGTAAGGGCGGCGAGATCCAGCTGACCGACGCCATGGCCCGCTCGCTCGACCGCGAGGCCATGTACGCCGTCGTCATCGACCCGCTGTCGGGCTACGATACCGGTACCCCGTCTGGCTGGATGGCCACCAACGCCCTCATGGCTGCAAGCGATCCTCGCTTTGCCGGCGCCTTCTGGGATGCCATCGACGAGCGCGGCGGTTTGATGCGTAAGTAAGCCTTCGGGCATCGACATTTACGGGTGCGGACTTCGGTTTGCGCCCGTTTTTTTATAAGAGCTGCGATTGCTAACCCTCTGTTCACAGAAAATATATGAACAGGTGTTCGATGCACATCCATCTACCTGCATGTTTTCTGTCGAAAAACTTTGCTACTCCAAAAACTCAATCACGTCAAGGCTTTTCTTGCTCAACGGTCGGTACCTGATAAACTATTAGGTTGCGATAACTGGCGAAGCTATGCCTCGCCAATCCACCGAGCATTTCCGTGAAGGAGGAAAAACCTGGTGACCTACGCATACACTGCCACTGAGCGCAAGCGCGTCAGCTTCGGGAAAATCCCGGAGGCCATGGAGCTCCCCAACCTTATCTCTGTTCAGAGGGAATCCTTTGAGCGTTTTAAGGACGAGGGCCTTCGTGAGGCGTTCAAGGAATCCAGCCCCATCCAGAGCCAGAACCATGTTCTCGAGGTTACCTTCGGCGAGCATCAGTTTGGCGATCCCGCGCACACCGTCGAGGAGTGCCGCGAGAAGGACATGACCTATCAGGCTCCGCTTCTGACCGACGTCCGTCTCACCAACAAGGAGACCGGCGAGATCAAGGAGCAGCTCGTCTTTATGGGCGACTTCCCCATGATGACCGATCAGGGCACCTTTATCATCAACGGTACCGAGCGTATCGTCGTCTCCCAGCTTGTCCGTTCCCCGGGCGTGTACTACAGCTCCGAGATGGATTCGGGCAAGCAGATCTACAAGGCTCAGATCATCCCGTCCCGCGGTGCCTGGCTCGAGTTTGAGGTCGACAAGCGCGACCAGCTCATGGTCTCCATCGACCGTAAGCGCAAGCAGAGCGCCACGATGTTCCTGCGCGCCCTTGGCATCGCCGTCACCAACGACGACATCATCGAGCTGCTCGGCAACTCCGATGTGATCAAGCGCACCCTCGAGCGCGATACCGCCCTCACTCGCGAGGACGCCCTCATCGAGATCTACCGTCGCCTGCGCCCGGGCGAGCCTCCCACCGTGGATGCTTCCCGCAGCCTGCTCGAGGGCCTGCTCTTTAACCCGCAGCGCTACGATCTGGCCCGCGTCGGTCGTTACAAGGTCAACAAGAAGCTCAACCTCACCACCGAGGAAGAGGTCACGGTGCTCACCGACGAGGATATCGTCGCTACGCTGCGCTACCTGCTGTCCCTCGCTGCCGGCGAGCAGGGCTTCAAGGTCGACGACATCGACCACTTTGGCAACCGCCGCATCCGCACCGTCGGCGAGCTCGTCGCCAACCAGTTCCGTATCGGCATGAGCCGTATGGAGCGCGTCGTCCGTGAGCGCATGAGCTCCCAGGACATCGACGAGATCACCCCGCAGTCGCTCATCAACATCCGTCCGATCGTGGCCTCTATCAAGGAGTTCTTCGGTTCCTCGCAGCTCTCGCAGTTCATGGACCAGGCGAACCCCCTGACCGGTCTGACTCACAAGCGCCGTCTGTCCGCACTCGGCCCTGGCGGCCTTGCCGGCCACAAGTCGGGCTCCAGCCGCCGCACCAACGTGCCGACGGCCGTCCGCGACGTTCACAACTCGCACTACAGCCGCATGTGCCCGATCGAGACTCCCGAAGGCCCCAACATCGGCCTGATCGGCTCGCTCGCCCTCTACGCCCGCGTCAACGAGTATGGCTTCATCGAGGCCCCGTTCCGTCGTGTCGAGAACGGCGTTGCCACCGACCAGATCGACTGGATGACCGCTGACGAGGAAGAGAAGCACGTCATCGCGCCGGCCAACACGCCGCTCGATCCCAAGACCAACGAGTTCATCACGACCGATGCCGAGGGCAAGATCGTCCGTCCGCATACCGTGATCGCCCGTACCCGCGACTTCGACGGCTCCTTCGGCGCTCCCGCCGACGTGCCTGTCGAGGACGTCGACTACATGGACGTCTCGCCGCGTCAGATGCTCTCCGTCGCAGCCACGCTGATTCCGTTCCTCGAGCACGACGACGCCAAGCGTACGCTCATGGGCGCTAACATGCAGCGTCAGGCCGTGCCGCTGGTTCACCCCGCCGCTCCCTATGTCGGTACCGGCATGGAGCGTCGCGCCGCCCTGGACTCTGGCGAGGTTACCCTGGCCAAGAACGCCGGCGAAGTCATCTATGCCGACGCCTCCAAGATCATCGTCAAGCATGCCGGCGGCATGGACGAGTATCACCTGGCCAAGTACCAGCGCTCCAACCAGTCCACCTGCATCAACCACCGTCCGCTCGTGCGCGTCGGTGACACCGTTGAGCAGGGCGAGCCTCTGGCCGACGGTCCTTCGACCGATCATGGCGAGCTCGCACTGGGCCAGAACCTCACCGTGGCATACATGCCGTGGGAAGGCTTCAACTACGAGGACGGTATCGTCGTGTCCGAGCGCCTGGTGGCCGAGGACCTGCTGACGACCATCAATATCACCCGTCACGAGATCGACGCCCGCGACACCAAGCTCGGTCCCGAGGAGATCACTCGCGAGATCCCGAACCTCTCCGAGGACATGCTTGCCAACCTCGATGAGGACGGCATCATCCGCATCGGCGCCGAGGTCGGCCCTGGCGACATCCTGGTCGGCAAGGTCACGCCTAAGGGCGAGAGCGCTCTGACCGCCGAGGAGCGCCTGCTGCGCGCCATCTTCGGTGCCAAGGCTCACGATGTTCGCGACACCTCCCTTAAGATGCCTCACGGCGCTTATGGCCGCGTCATCGACGTCGTCCGCTTTAGCCGCGAGAACGGCGACGACCTGGCCCCCGGCGTCAACGAGCAGGTGCGCGTCTACGTCGCCCAGCGTCGTAAGATCCAGCAGGGCGATAAGATCGCCGGTCGCCACGGCAACAAGGGCGTTATCTGTAACGTTCTGCCGGTCGAGGACATGCCCTACATGGCTGACGGTACCCCGATCGACGTTATCCTCAACCCGCTGGGCGTTCCTTCGCGTATGAACGTCGGTCAGCTGCTCGAGTGCCACCTTGGCTGGGCTGCTGCCTGCGGTTGGGATACCGAGGATGCCGACTCCGACAAGTATGTCCCCGGTCCGTTCTTCGTCTCGACGCCCGTCTTCGACGGCGCCAAGGAGGACGAGATCGCCGAGGTCATCCGTCGCGCCAACAAGAACATGCTCAACAAGGCCACCGCTGCCTTTGGCGATCACATGCGCCCCGAGTTTGTCACCCAGCTTGACGAGCGCGGCAAGACCCGCCTGTTCGACGGCCGCACCGGCGAGGAGTTCCGCGAGCCCATTACCGTGGGTACGTCCTACATCCTCAAGCTCGGCCACATGGTCGACGACAAGATCCACGCCCGTTCGACCGGCCCTTACAGCCTGGTTACCCAGCAACCGCTGGGCGGCAAGGCTCAGTTCGGCGGCCAGCGCTTCGGCGAGATGGAAGTTTGGGCACTGTACGCATACGGTGCTGCCAACGTCCTGCAGGAGATCCTGACCGTCAAGTCCGACGATACCGTGGGCCGCGTCAAGACCTACGAGTCCATCGTCAAGGGCGAGAACGTCCCGGTTCCGGGTATCCCCGAGTCCTTCAAGGTTCTCGTCAAGGAGATCCGTTCCCTCGCACTGGACATCGAGCCCATGCACGATGCCGACGAGGACGCCTCCGCCCCTGTGACCGCCGAGGAGACCTCTGCTCTCGACGACCTGGCTGCGCTCGCCGGCGTTGACACCGACGTCGAGGCCCAGGATGCCGAGACCGCCGAGGCACCCGAGGCTGTCGCCGCCACGACCACTGATAAGGAGTAGTTGACTGTGGCAGATTTCGAAGCTACTGATTTTGACTCGGTAAAGATCTCCCTTGCCTCCGCCGACCAGATCCGTTCCTGGTCGCACGGTGAGGTCAAGAAGCCGGAGACCATCAATTACCGTACCCTCAAGCCCGAGAAGGACGGCCTGTTCTGCGAGAAGATCTTCGGTCCCGCCAAGGACTGGGAGTGCTCCTGCGGCAAGTACAAGGGCATCCGCTTTAAGGGCATCGTCTGCGAGCGCTGCGGCGTCGAGGTCACCTCGGCCAAGGTGCGTCGCGACCGCATGGGCCACATCGAGCTCGCCGCTCCCGTGTCCCACATCTGGTACTTCAAGAGCCCCACGAGCTTCCCGATGAGCCGTATGCTCGACATCAAGTCCAAGGACCTCGAGAAGGTTCTGTACTTTGCCAGCTACATCATCACCGAGGTCGACTACGAGGCTCGCGAGGCCGACGCTGACGACCTGCGCGAGGAGCTCGCCGCCGATCTGGAAGAGATCGATGCCGAGTGCGCCCGCCAGATCGAGTCCCTCAAGGAGCAGGGCAACCCCGAGAACTTTGACGAGTTCTCCGACGAGGAGCCGCTGACCCCCGAGGAGATCGCCTCTGGCATCGTCGACATCGAGGAAGAGTGCAAGGACGAGAAGCAGCTCCGCACGGACGCCTTCAACGCCTTCATGAAGCTTACCGAGCGCGACCTCATCTCCGATGAGCCGCTGTTCCGCGAGATGACCCGTTACTACTCCATGTACTTCAAGGGTGGCATGGGTGCCGAGGCCGTCCGCGACCTGCTCGCTGCCATCGACCTCCCCTCCGAGGCCGAGAAGCTCAAGGCCATCATCGCCGACGAGGATTCCCAGAAGCAGAAGCGCGAGAAGGCCGTCAAGCGCCTTGAGGTCGTTGACGCCTTCCTGAAGGGCGGCAACAGCCCCGCGAACATGATCCTGGACGTCATCCCGGTCATTCCGCCCGATCTGCGCCCGATGGTCCAGCTCGACGGCGGCCGCTTCGCCGCGTCCGACCTCAACGACCTGTATCGTCGCGTGATCAACCGTAACAACCGACTCAAGCGCCTGCTCGACCTGGACGCCCCTGCGATCATCGTGAACAACGAGAAGCGCATGCTCCAGGAGTCCGTGGACGCCCTGTTCGACAACGGTCGTCGTGGTCGCCCGGTCTCTGGCCGTGGCGGTCGCCCGCTCAAGTCGCTCGCCGAGGCCCTCAAGGGCAAGCAGGGCCGTTTCCGTCAGAACCTGCTGGGTAAGCGTGTCGACTACTCCGGCCGTTCGGTTATCGTTACCGACCCCAAGCTGCTGCTGCACCAGTGCGGTCTGCCCAAGACCATGGCGCTGGAGCTCTTCAAGCCCTTCGTCATGAAGCGCCTGGTCGAGCTTGGCAAGGTCGAGAACATCAAGGGCGCCAAGCGCGCTATCGACCGCGGTGCCACCTTTGTGTGGGATATCCTCGAAGAGGTCATCGACGGCCGCGTCGTGCTGCTCAACCGCGCACCGACCCTGCACCGTCTGTCCATCCAGGCCTTTGAGCCGGTTCTGGTCGAGGGCAAGGCTATCCACCTGCACCCGCTGGTCTGCTCGCCCTTCAACGCCGACTTCGACGGCGACCAGATGTCTGTCCACGTGCCGCTGTCCAGCCAGGCTCAGGCCGAGGCCCGCGTGCTCATGCTCTCTGCGAACAACCTGCGCTCGCCGGCATCCGGCAAGCCGGTCAACATCCCCTCGCAGGACATGATCATCGGTGTGTACTACCTCACCCAGGTCCGCGACGGTCTGCCGGGCGAGAACCACGTGTTCTCGAGCTTCGACGACGCGCTGCACGCCTATGACTGCCGCTCCGAGGTCGACATGCAGGCCAAGATTCAGGTCCGCGTGTCCGCCGAGAACGCCAACGTCATCAACGAGGACGGCACCCGTATCTTCCGCGTCAAGAATGGCAAGAACGAGTTTGTCGACTACGACGTCACCGGTAACAAGACCGCACGCTTCGAGACCTCTATCGG
The DNA here is from genome assembly GCA_025757745.1 of Coriobacteriaceae bacterium. NCBI lineage: Bacteria > Bacillati > Actinomycetota > Coriobacteriia > Coriobacteriales > Coriobacteriaceae > Coriobacteriaceae bacterium. The sequence goes on along the minus strand of CP107217.1, from coordinate 1,762,592 downwards.
TCGCATCATCTTCAACCGCCAGTGCCTGCCCGAAGACTACGAGTTCATGAACTACAAGATGGTCAAGGGCGACGTGGCCAAGCTGGTTGCCGACTGCTGCGATCGTTACCCCGAGGCCAAGGTCGGTCCGATCCTCGACGCCATCAAGTACTCCGGCTTCCACTACGCTACCCGCGCCGGCCTCACCATCTCGGTGTGGGACGCTCTCATCCCTGCCGAGAAGCAGGAGCTGCTCGACCGCGCCCAGGCTAACGTCGACCAGATCAACGAGTACTTCGAGGAGGGCTTCATCAACGAGACGGAGCGCCACATCGAAGTCGTTAACGAGTGGACCGCTTGTACCGACAAGGTCGCAGCGCTCATGCTCGACTTGTTCGACGAGGAGAACCCGCTCTACATGATGGCCGACTCCGGCGCCCGTGGTTCTAAGACCCAGCTGCGTCAGCTCGGCGGCATGCGTGGCCTGATGGCAGACATGTCCGGCGAGACGATCGACCTTCCCATTAAGGCGAACTTCCGCGAGGGCCTGCTGCCGCTCGAGTACTTCATTTCGACCTACGGCGCCCGTAAGGGCCTGGTCGATACCGCATCCCACACCTCGGACTCTGGTTACCTGACCCGTCGTCTGGTCGACGTGGCCCAAGACGTCATCGTCCGCGAGGAGGACTGCGGTACGCACGAGGGCGTCACCTACAACCTCATCATCCCCGGCACCACCGACCTCAACACCGACCTCGTCGGCCGTTGCTTCATTGAGGACGTCGTGGCTCCCGATGGCACCGTGCTCTTTGAGCAGGACGGCTACATCGAGAAGGTCGCTGACATCCAGAAGATGGTCGATGCCGGCCTTAAGAAGGTCAAGCTTCGCGCGCTGCTCACCTGCCGCTCCAAGTACGGCGTGTGCCAGAAGTGCTACGGCTGGGATCTTTCCACCCGTCGTCCGGTCGCCATCGGTACCGCGGTCGGCATTATTGCCGCCCAGTCCATCGGCGAGCCCGGTACGCAGCTTACGATGCGTACCATTCACTCCGGCGGCGTCGCTGGCGTCGACGATATTACGCAGGGTCTGCCTACGGTCAGCCGTATGTTCGATATCGTCGGCAACGTCAACGAGAAGATCCTGGGTCGCGAGGCCGAGCTGGCTCCGTACTCCGGTCACCTCTCGATTAAGCCCGAGAAGTCCGAGTACGTGCTGACGCTCACCGACTCCGAGGATCACACCCGTGTCCTCGACGAGCGTCGCGTCCCCGCTTCGGTGCGCTTCATGCCCGAGATCGAGGACGGCTGCGAGGTTCGCGCTGGCGACCAGATCACCAAGGGCTTCGTCAACTTCCGCAACCTGCGCAAGCTGACCGACATCGAGTCGACGATGCACACCTTCGTCGAGAGCGTCAAGGACGTCTACACCAGCCAGGGCGTCGACCTGAACGACAAGCACATCGAGGTGCTCGCACGCCAGATGCTGCGTCGCGTTCAGATCACCAACCCCGGCGACTCCAAGTACCTGCTTGGTCAGTACGTCGACCGCTACGAGTTTGCTGACGAGGTCGAGCGCGTTGCCCGTCTGGGCGGTCAGGCTCCTGTGGCCGAGCCCGTCATCCTGGGTACGCTCAAGGTCGCGTCCAACATCGACTCCTGGCTGTCGAGCGCTTCGTTCATCCGTACCGCCGGCGTCCTTACCGAGGCTGCCATCGAGGGCAAGGTCGACCACCTGCTCGACCTTAAGTCCAACGTCATCGTCGGTAAGAAGATCCCGGCCGGTACCGGCCTCAAGCCGTACGCCAACGCCAAGCTGACGTATCGTACGGCCGACGGCTACGTGGACATCGACGGCCCGGCTTCGCCCAACGCCAAGTCGCTGCCCGAGTGGGCTCCTGTGGAGCTCAAGGACCTGGACGAGCAGCTCCCGCAGCAGCTCGACTGGGCCGGGTACGACGAGTTCGGTGGTGCTGACGGTTCGTTCACCCGCAACGGCCACACCATCTCCGCCGAGAAGGCTCGCCTGTACCTGTTCGACGACCTGGGCGTGTCGCAGCGCTGGACCAACAAGTTCAGCGAGGTCGGCATCGAGACGGTCGGCGACCTGGTCGGCAAGTCCGAGGAGGATCTGCTGCGCATCGATGGTATCGGTGCCAAGGCGATCGAGGAGCTCCGTGACGGCCTGGAGGCCCACGACCTGCTCTACATCCTCGAGAACAACGACGACGTTGCCGACGAGGAAGACCTCTCGCAGCTGCTGCAGATGGTCTTTAGCCCCGACGGTCCGGACGATATCCTGCTGGGTACCTCCGCTCCGACGCATCACGCCGACGCCGACGAGGAGCTCCTGGGCGCCCCGATCGACGACAAGAAGGCTCCCGCCAACGGCGCGATCAACGAGGACATGGCTTCCCTCGACGAGCTGCTCAACCAGCTCGTGGACACTGACGACGCCGAAGAGGCCAAGGACAACGACGAGGAGTAATTTCCTAGTACGTTAACCGTTCTTATAAAGGCTCGCTTCCCAACAGGGGAGCGGGCCTTTTTTGATGAGGAACGTTGCCCCAACGAGCACGTCGGATTCCCGGGCCGGGCGGCACAGGGGTTAAGTTTGTCGCGAGTTCCGCACGAGCCGGAGAGCACTTAATGTGCTCTCCGTGCGAGCCAGGACTGTAGAGCAGCAAACTTAAGCCAGGGCCGCCCGGCCCGGGAATCCGCCCTTATGCGCAGGAGGGGATTCATTTTGTGTAGGCTTTGCGGAAATGTACCAATTTTGGGATACGCCCGGCGGCGTGGTCTGTTGACGGCACAGCTAACGCCACGTATCCTATCGAACTGCGTGTTTCGTAGGGGGATGCTGACCCCTCGATTCAAGCCGTTGCACTTTACAGAAAGCTGGAATCATTCGAGAAGGAGTACGCTTTGCCTACTATTAACCAGCTGGTTCGCCAGGGCCGTCGTTCCGTGCCCAAGAAGTCCAAGAACGCTGCTCTGCAGCACAACTCCCAGAAGCGCGGCGTGTGCACCCGCGTCTTCACCACGAGCCCCAAGAAGCCGAACTCGGCTCTTCGTAAGGTTGCCCGTGTTCGCCTCGTCAACGGCATCGAAGTTACTGCTTACATCCCGGGTGAGGGCCACAACCTGCAGGAGCACTCCATCGTGCTCGTCCGCGGCGGTCGTGTCCGTGACCTCCCTGGTGTCCGTTATCACGTCATCCGTGGCGCCTACGACGCTGCTCCGGTCCAGAACCGTATGCAGGCCCGTTCCAAGTACGGTGCTAAGCGCCCCAAGGCCAAATAAGCCAGATAACGTTTTGATACTTTCGCCGTGTGCCGTCTTGAGCGCCGCACGGTAGACACTTAAGGAGATTTCACATGCCGCGTCGTGCAGCAGCTAATCGTCGTGAGGTTCAGCCTGACGCCGTTTACAACAACCGCCTGGTGACTCAGCTCATCAACAAGGTCCTTCTTGACGGCAAGAAGGCCACCGCTGAGCGCATCGTTTACACCGCTTTCGAGATCGTTGCCGAGAAGTCCGAGGGTGGCGATGCTCTCGCTACCTTCAAGAAGGCTATGGACAACGTCAAGCCCACGCTCGAGGTTAAGCCCAAGCGTGTCGGTGGCGCTACCTATCAGGTCCCGATGGAGGTCAACTCCCGTCGTTCCACCGCTCTGGGCATCCGCTGGATCGTCAACTTCTCCCGCGCTCGCAAGGAGAAGACCATGGCCGAGCGTCTCGCCAACGAGATCCTCGACGCTTCCAACGGCCTGGGCGCTTCCGTCAAGAAGCGTGAGGACGTCTTCAAGATGGCCGAGGCCAACCGCGCGTTCTCTCACTATCGTTGGTAAGTTAAGGTAAGGAACTAACATGGCTAAGCCTAAGTACAAGCTTTCCGATACCCGTAACATCGGCATCATGGCTCACATCGATGCCGGTAAGACCACCACGACCGAGCGTATTCTTTACTACACCGGTAAGACCCACAAGATCGGTGAGGTCCATGAGGGCGCTGCCACCATGGACTGGATGGTTCAGGAGCAGGAGCGCGGCGTAACCATTACCTCCGCTGCTACCACGTGCTTCTGGAACAAGGACGGTAAGGACTACCGCATCCAGATCATCGACACCCCGGGCCACGTTGACTTCACCGCCGAGGTCGAGCGCTGCCTGCGCGTCCTCGATGGCGCTGTCGCCGTCTTCGACGCCGTTGCCGGCGTTCAGCCCCAGTCTGAGACCGTTTGGCGTCAGGCTTCTACCTTCAACGTTCCCCGCATCGCCTTCATCAACAAGTATGACCGCGTGGGCGCTGACTTCTTCAACGCTATCGAGACCATGAAGGATCGTCTCGACGCTAACGCCGTGGCCGCTCAGGTCCCGATGGGCGCCGAGGACAACTTCTGGGGCGTCATCGACCTCGTTACCATGACTGCATGGGACTTCAAGGCCGACGAGAAGGGCATGACCTACCCCGAGCCGATGGACGAGATCCCGGCTGAGTTCGCTGACATCGCTGCCACCAAGCGCGAGGAGCTCCTCGACGCTGCTGCCAGCTTTGACGACGAGCTCATGGAGAAGATCCTCATGGAGGAGGACTTCACCGTCGAGGAGCTCAAGGCTGCTCTGCGCAAGGGTGTTCTGGCCAACGAGCTCAACCTCGTCTTCGTGGGCTCCGCCTACAAGAACAAGGGCGTTCAGGAGCTGCTCGACGCTGTCGTCGACTACCTGCCCAGCCCGCTCGACGTCGACGCCGTCACCGGTACCGATCCGGACACCGGCGAGGAGATCCAGCGTCATCCTTCCTTCGACGAGCCCTTCTCCGGCCTGGTTTTCAAGATCATGACCGACCCGTTCGTCGGTAAGCTCACCTATGTCCGCGTTTACTCCGGCCGCGCCGAGTCCGGCTCCTACGTGGTCAACGCTTCCAACGGTCAGCGCGAGCGCCTCGGCCGCATCCTCGAGATGAACGCCGCCGAGCGTATCGACCGTGACGACGCTGCCGCCGGCGACATCGTCGCTTGCGTCGGCTTCAAGAACTCCACCACCGGTGACACCCTGTGCGCCGAGGGCAAGGAGATCGTCCTCGAGAAGATCGAGTTCGCTAAGCCCGTTATCGACGTTGCCATTGAGCCCAAGACCAAGGCCGAGCAGGACAAGATGTCCCTGGCTCTGACCAAGCTCGCCGAGGAGGACCCGACCTTCCAGGTGTCCACCAACCACGAGACCGGCCAGACCATCATCGCCGGCATGGGCGAGCTGCACCTCGAGATCATCGTCGACCGTCTGCTCCGTGAGTTCAAGGTTGACGCTAACGTTGGTAAGCCCCAGGTTGCCTACCGCGAGACCGCTGGTCACGACGTCGAGAAGGCTGAGGGCAAGTTCGTCCGTCAGTCCGGTGGTCGCGGTCAGTACGGCCACGCCGTCATCAAGCTCGAGAAGATGGAGGAGGGCTTCGGCTACGAGTTCGTCAACGCTATCGTCGGCGGCGTCGTGCCCAAGGAGTACATCCCGTCCATCGACAAGGGCATCCAGGAGGCCCTGAACACCGGTGTTATCGCCGGCTTCCCGGTCCTCGACGTTAAGGTCACCCTGTTCGACGGTTCTTACCACGAGGTCGACTCCTCCGAGGCCGCCTTTAAGATCGCCGGTTCCATGGCTATCAAGGACGCCCTCAAGAAGTCCGATCCGCAGCTGCTCGAGCCGATCATGGCTGTCGAGGTCGAGACCCCCGAGCAGTACATGGGCGACGTTATGGGCAACCTCTCCGGTCGCCGCGGCAAGATCGAGGGCATGGAGGATCGCAAGAACAGCAAGCTCATCCGTGCCAAGGTGCCGCTGGGCGAGATGTTCGGTTACGCTACCGACCTTCGCTCCCAGACCCAGGGCCGTGCATCCTACACGATGCAGTTCGACTCTTATGAGCCCGCGCCCAAGTCCATCGTGGACGAGGTCATGAGCAAGAACGCCTAAGTTCGAGCTCCCTGTTACGTAATCCGCGAGAACATCTCTCGCACTCTTTGGAGGTTTAAGTTGGCTACCCAGAAGATCCGCATTCGCCTCAAGGGCTATGATCACGAGGTCGTCGATCAGTCCGCGAAGCTCATCGTCGAGACCGCTCAGAAGACCGGCGCTCGCGTTTCCGGTCCTGTCCCCCTGCCCACCGAGCGCAACCTGTACACGGTCATCCGCTCGCCGCACGTGAACAAGGACTCCCGTGAGCAGTTCGAGATGCGCACCCACAAGCGCCTCATCGACATCCTTGACCCCACCTCGGGCACCGTTGATTCGCTCATGCGTCTCGACCTCCCCGCTGGCGTCGACATCGACATCAAGCTCTAAGCGATATCGCTCATAGCTTACAGAGCCCCGCTGTCATTACGGCAGCGGGGCTCTTTTGTTTGGCATGATGGGTTTGGATCGCCGGGTAAGGCTGCCGAACGGCTGGCTGTGGCGACCTACTCACTCAAGGGGCGCAATGACGCCTCCTCAAAATGGAAGGATCGCAAGCCGTCTTCTGTTTCGATGCACGCGCGACCAAAGGCATCGACGGTTTTAAAGATGCCGCGTGCCAGCTCGTCTCCAGCGGGTGAGCGGGCGATAACGTGCTTCCTAATCCAATTGAGGTGAGCGATATATTCGTCGTGGACGGGCGCGATCGGACCGGCGTCTTTTTCCTTGGCGTTGAGGCGCTCTGCCCAGGCATCTACAGCGTCTATAACTGCGTGATAGACCTCATCGAGGAGCATGTCGACGGCAGGAACGTTCTCGTTAAGGTCCGAGAGGCCAATTGCCGCCAGGCCGCCATCGGGCACCTCTTGGGGCGCATAGTTCACATTGACGCCAATGCCGCATACGGCGAAAGGTTTGCCTTCGTTATCGCGTGCGGCCTCGACCAGAATGCCGCCGAGTTTGCGTTCACGCGCGACCAGGTCGTTGGGCCATTTGAGGCCAATTTCGTTTGCAAGACCCTGTTTTTCGAGCGCCTCGAGCACCGCTAGGCCGCTGACGGCGGCAAGACCAGAGTACTTCGCAGGATTAACGCATGGACGCAGGACAATCGAAAGCAATAGGTTGCCGGCGGTTGAATCCCACTTGTGGCCGCGCCGGCCGCGTCCTGCCGTCTGAGCCTGGGCGGCAAGTCCCGTGCCGTGCGGCGCTCCCTGTTTTCCTGCTTCGAGCAGGTCATCGTTGGTCGATCCGGTTACGTCGACTATCGTTAATTTGGCATCCATTATGGCTGCCACCTCCTTAATGAATAAGTGAATAACGCAATGGTCTCGAGAGATAGACACAATGTGAAGCCTTTGTCGCATTTGGACAATTTAATGTTAACACGTCAACAACGACAAAATTGCGCTATCCTCTCTTGGTCGATGTAAACACGTCAACAACTCAAAGGAGGTTAGTGATGGGTTTCACGATTCTTGGAACAGGCTCGGCGCTTCCTGAGCGCAGTGTTTCCAATGACGAGCTGTCCGAGTTCCTCGATACCTCGGATGAGTGGATTTTTACCCGCACAGGTATCAAGAGCCGCCACGTCTGCACCACCGAGTCACTTGACGACCTTGCCGTAGCGGCGAGCGAGCGGGCACTCCGGGTGTCCGGAATCGACGCGAGCCAGCTGGATCTGATCGTCTGCTCGACGACGACAGGTGATCACCTTGTTCCCGCTGAGGCGTGTGCCGTTACTGAGCGACTAGGCGCGACGTGCCCTGCCTTCGATGTCTCGGCGGCTTGTGCCGGCTTCGTATTTGCGCTCGATGTCGCCGAGGGCTATATCGCCCGCGGTCGCGCCGAGCACGTGCTGGTCGTTGCCGCCGAGCAGATGACGCGCGCGCTCGATTGGACCGACCGTGCCACGTGCGTGCTCTTTGGCGATGGGGCAGGCGCCGCAGTGATTGGGGCTGGGGGAGACAACCCCCTTGCCGTTGAGCTTTCGACGGCGCCCGACGTCGAGACGTTGCGCGTTCCCGGTCTGGTCGGTACCTCGCCGTTTAAGGCCTCCGCAGATAGCGAGAGCGTGCTGTCCATGAATGGCCGCCGCGTGTTCAAGTTCGGCGTCAACGCCATCTGCGACACGGTCCATAAGCTTGCGAGCGATGCGGGCATTTCGGTCGAAGACATCGATCATTTTGTATTCCATCAGGCTAACGAACGAATCCTGAGTCAGGCGGTCAAGCGCCTCGGCGTGCCAGACGAGCTCATGGTTCGAACGCTGCGGGAGACCGGCAACATTTCGAGCGCCTGCATTCCCTTTGCGCTTGACCGACTGGCACGCACCGACGCACTGAATGTGGGCGACACCATCGCCCTCGTTGGATTTGGCGCCGGCCTGGATATAGGTGGCTATCTGCTTCGTTGGAAGTAGTCGCACATAGGAAATAAAACCGCCCCTAGGGCACAAACAAAGGAGAACTACCATGGCAGATCAGAAGACCTTCGAGCGCGTTTGCGACGTTATCCGCGAGACGGCTGGCCTTGACGACGTCGAGATGAGGCCCGAGTCAACGCTCGAGGAGATTGGTCTCGACAGCCTTGGCACTGTCGAAATCCTCGTCGCCGTCGAGGACGAGTTTGGCATTGAGCTCGATACCGAGGAGAATCCCAAGACGGTCGGCGAGTTCGTCGATACGGTCGAGGCGGCATTGGAGAAGTAGTGATGCTCAAGTCTCCTCTCTGCGATCTGCTCGGCATCGAAAAACCCGTGTTCCAGGGTGGCATGGCCTGGATTGCCGACGCCTCGCTGGCATCTGCCGTGTCCGAGGCAGGCGGCTTAGGGATTATCGCGGCCATGAATGCCGACGCAAACTGGCTGCGCGATCAGATTCACGAGCTGCGCGCCAAGACGGATAAGCCCTTTGGCGTCAACGTTATGCTCATGAGCCCGTTTGTCGACGAGGTCGCACAAGTGGTGATTGATGAGCAGGTGCCCGTTGTGGTGACCGGCGCCGGCAATCCCACCAAGTACATGAAGGCCTGGGGCGATGCGGGCATCAAGGTTATTCCCGTCGTGGCTTCGGTGGCGCTGGCGCGTCTCGTGGCGCGTCGCGGAGCCACTGCCGTGGTTGCCGAGGGTACCGAATCAGGCGGCCATATTGGCGAGACCTCGACGATGGCACTGGTGCCGCAGGTTGTCGATGCGGTCGATATTCCCGTGGTTGCGGCTGGCGGCATCGCCGATGGCCGCGGTGTAGCGGCCGCCTTTATGCTCGGCGCTGCCGGAGTCCAGGTGGGAACACGCTTTCTGGTCGCAAACGAGTGCACCGTATCCGAACAGTACAAAGAGTTGGTGCTCAAGGCAGGCGACACGTCGACGCGTGCGACCGGTCGCTCGACGGGACATCCGGTTCGCGCCCTCAAGAGTCCCTTCACCAACGCGTATGCCAAGAACGAGGCGGCTGGCGCAAGCCCCGAGGAGCTCGGGGCCATGGGCACGGGCGCGCTTCGTAAAGCCGCAAAGGACGGTAATTACGAAGAGGGTTCGTATTTGTGCGGACAGATTGCCGGAATGGTCAACGAACGCCAGAGCGCGCGTGAAATCGTTGACGATCTGGTCGATGGCGCCGTGCGCGTCCTGAAGGGTGCGTCCGCATGGGTAGCGTAGCGTTTCTGTTTGCCGGCCAGGGTGCCCAACACCCCGCGATGGGCGTCGACCTGATCGAGGCATCGCCGGCGGCCGCCGAGGTGTTCGCCATTGCCGACGAGGTGCGCCCGGGGACCAGCGAGCAGTGCCGGAGCGCCTCCAGGGAGGAGCTCTCGCAGACCGAGAACACGCAGCCGTGCGTGTTCGTTCACGACCTGGCAGCGGCTATCGCCCTGCGTGAGCGCGGCGTGGTGCCTGCCGCCTGTGCGGGATTCTCGCTGGGCGAGGTCGCCGCGCTCACCTTTGCGGGGGTATTCGATACGCGAGCGGGCTTTGAGCTCGTGTGCGAGCGCGCGGCGCTGATGGCCGCGGCTGCCGAGCGCCATCCGGGCGGCATGCGCGCCGTCATCAAGCTCGATGCGGTGCAAGTCGAGGGCCTGGCAAAACAGGCCGGCGAGGACTGCTGGCCGGTCAACTACAACAGTCCCCAGCAGACGGTTGTGGCCGGAGCGCCCGATGCGTTGCAGAACCTCGACGCCCTGGTAAAAGAGGCTGGCGGTCGCGCCATGAAGGTCGCGGTGTCGGGTGCATTCCATAGCCCCTATATGGCCGAGGCGACTGAGGGGCTGGCGACGTATATCCAAGCCGGGCACGCCCCGTCCCCTTTGCTGATTCCGGTCATGGCAAATATGATGGCGGCTCCCTATCCGGCCGACCCGCAGGCGGCATCGGAGGTGCTGGCCAACCAGGTGAGTCATGCCGTGCGCTGGGTCGACACGCTGCATGCTCTGCAGGATCAAGGCATCGACACGTTTATTGAGGTCGGCCCCGGCAAAACGCTGTCGGGCCTGGTCAAGCGTACGTTGAGCGACGTTCGTGCGTATTCATGCGAAACGGCCGAGCAGGCCGCAGCTATTGCCGACGAGCTCGCATAGTCCACAGGGCTGTAACCCGAAAGGAATGACATGGGCAATTTAAACAACGGCGCGCTCGGGCGCGACGGATCGCGCCGTGTGGCGCTGATCACGGGCGGCTCGCGGGGTATCGGCCGTGCCTGCGCTGTCGGTCTGGCGGAGGACGGCTTTGATATCGCCGTCGTCTATGCCGGTAGCGTCGATGCGGCGCGCGAAACGTGCGAAGCCTGTGAGGCGGTTGGCGCCACGGCGCGCGCATATCGATGCGATGTGGCCGACCCCGCTGCCGTCAACGCGTGCGTGGAAGCGGTCTTCAACGACTTTGGCTCCATTTGGGCGCTCGTCAACAACGCCGGCATAACGCGCGACGGTCTGCTCATGCGCATGGGCGATGACGCCTTCGATCGCGTGCTCGATGTCAATCTCAAGGGAACATTCAATATGACGCGCGCGCTCACCAAGACCTTTATGCGCCAGCGCGGCGGTTGCGTCGTCAACATGAGCTCGGTCGTGGGCCTGATGGGCAACGCCGGACAGGCCAACTACGCTGCCTCCAAGGCGGGCGTGATAGGGCTTACCAAGGCGGTGGCGCGCGAGCTTGCGCCCCGCGGCGTACGAGTGAACGCGGTCGCCCCCGGGTTTGTCGAGACGGATATGACGTCAAAGCTCTCGGAGAAGGTGCGTGCGGCAACCGAGGAGCAGATTCCCCTGAAGCGCATGGCGCGCCCCGAGGAAGTGGCCGGCGTGGTGCGCTTTTTGGCGAGCGATGCGGCTTCCTACATTACGGGCGAGGTTGTACGCGTGGACGGCGGAATGGCGATGTAGAAACCAGGGCCGAAGAACGGCTTGGATGAGGAGACCATGATGGAACAGAGAGTTGCAATCACCGGCATCGGTGCCGTATCGCCGCTCGGCAACACGGCGCTTGCCACTTGGGCGGCTATGTGCGCCGGCGCGTGCGGTATCGGCCCGATTACGCACTTCGATACGGATGCGTTTGCTGTCAAGGTGGCGGCCGAGGTCAAGGGCTTTGACGGCAACGAGTACTTTGGTAAGCACGATGCCAAGCACCTCGACCCCTGCGTTCAGTTTGCACTGGCGGCGTCGGACGAGGCCGTGCACGATGCGGGCCTTGATGTCGAAGATGCCATCGATCGCGAGCGCCTGGGCGTCTACGTGGGTTCAGGCGTGGGCGGCATGCAGACACTCGTCGACAACGTCCACACGATTGCCGATCGAGGGCCTCGCCGTGCATCACCCTATATGATTGCGATGATGATCCCCAACATGGCTTCGGGCAACATCGCGATTCGCCATAAGGCAAAGGGCCCGACCCTACCCGTCGTGACTGCCTGCGCGACTTCTGCCCATGCGGTGGGTGAGGCGTTCCGCGCCATCAAGCACGGCTATGCCGACGCGATCCTCGCGGGCGGCGCCGAAGCAGCAATTATCCCCGATGCCGTTGCGGGCTTTACGTCCTGCCGCGCATTGACCACCAACCCCGATCCCGCGACGGCCTGCCGTCCGTTCGATGCAGACCGCGACGGCTTTGTGATGGGCGAGGGCGCCTGCGTGCTCGTGCTCGAGAGCATGGAACATGCGCAGGCGCGCGGTGCGCACATTTACGCCGAGGTCGTGGGCTACGGCAACACCGATGATGCCTATCACATCACGAGCCCCGATCCCGAGGCTGCCGGCATTGCCCGTGCGATATCGCTGGCGGTGGCCGAGGGCGACGTTAAGCCTTCCGAGGGCCTCTACATCAACGCTCACGGCACCTCGACCAAGCTCAACGATTCGTCCGAGACGGCGGGCATAAAGCGTGCGCTCGGCGAGGACGCGGCGCGCGCCGCGCACGTCTCGTCGACTAAGTCGATGACCGGCCACATGATCGGTGCCACGGGTGCCATCGAGGTCATGGCCTGCGCCATGGCGCTCGAGCAGGGCGTGGTGCCGCCGACCATTAACTACCACACGCCCGATCCCGCCTGCGATCTTGACTACACGCCCAATCGCGCGGTTCGCGCCGACCTTACCTGGGCGCTTTCGACAAACCTGGGCTTTGGCGGGCACAACGCCGCCATCGCGCTGCGTAGATATACGAGGAGCTAGAGCATGGATTCCAAAAGACTTGCCGAGATAGCCGATGTTATGGAGGACCGCGGCCTCACGCGCGTACGCGTTGAGGAGCCCGATGGCACCGCGGTCGAACTCGAGCGCGCGAGCGCCGCGCAGCCGGTTGCCGTGCCCATGCCTATGCCGGGTGCCGTGACTGCTCCGGCGGTGGCTCCTGTCGCCATGCCTGCCGCCGCACCGGAGCCCGCCGCGCAGGCACCTGCCGCCGCACCGGAGCCCAAGGGCACCGAGGTGACCGCTCCCATGGTCGGCGTTTTCTATGCTGCCCCGGCGCCGGGCGACGAGCCGTTTGTGCACGTGGGCTCCAAGGTCAAGGTCGGTGAGACCCTCTGCATCATCGAGGCCATGAAGGTTCTCAACGAGGTGACGGCCGAGGCAGACGGCGAGGTGCTCGAGATCTGCGTGGCCGACGGCGACCTCGTGGAGTTCGGCAGTTGCCTTATGAGGATCGGATAGGTGATGTCCATGAACAAAGAAGAGCTCAAGAAGCTGTTGCCGCATCGCGAACCGATGCTTTTGCTCGACGAGGCCGAGCTGGTGGGCGACGAGGCCCACGGCAAGATCACGATTACGGGCGACGAGTACTTTTTGCAGGGGCATTTTCCGGGAAACCCGGTAGTCCCCGGCGTGATTCAGTGCGAGATGCTCGCCCAAAACTGTTGCGTGCTGCTGATGGGCGACGAGGAGGCGCGCGGCGCGACGCCGTTCTATACGAGCCTCGATAAGGTGCGCTTTAAGCGTCCGGTGCGCCCGGGCGACACGGTTGATCTGGTGTGCACCATCACGCGTGCGCGCGGGCCGTTCCGCTTTGCGACGGGTACCGCGAGCGTCAACGGTGAGGTTTGCTGCCGCGCCGATATGTCTTTTGCACTCATGCACGAAAGTTAAGGAAGGCTTCATGTTCGACAAAGTGCTCATCGCCAACCGCGGAGAAGTCGCGGTCCGTGTTATCCGCGCGTGCCGCGATATGGGCATCAAGACCGTCGCCGTTTATTCCACGGCCGATGCGGACGCGCTGCACGTGCAGCTTGCCGACGAGGCGTATTGCATCGGCGGCCCGCGTCTTGCCGAGAGCTACCTCAACGACGATGCCGTGCTCACCTGTGCCGTGAAGTCGGGGGCAAAGGCAATTCATCCCGGCTATGGCTTTTTCTCCGAGAAGGCGAGCTTCGTGCGCGACTGCGACAAGTATGGCCTGGCGTTTGTCGGTCCTTCGGCCAAGGTGATCGACAGCATGGGCGACAAGGACGCCGCGCGTCGAACGGCCGCCGCGGCGGGCGTGCCCATCGTGCCGGGCTGCGATTTGCTCAAAAGTCCCGAGGAGGCAACGGCCGAGGCTGAGCGCATTGGCTGCCCCGTGCTTATTAAGGCGCGTGCGGGTGGAGGCGGCCGCGGTATTCGCAAGGTCGAGCGCGTGGAAGATGCGGCAAAGGCGTTCATCGAGGCGCGTGCCGAGGGCGAGGCCGTTTTTGGCGACGGCGAGTGCTACATGGAGAAGTTCGTCGCGCCGGCGCATCACGTTGAGGTGCAGATTATGGCCGATAAGCAGGGCCATGTGTTTTCGCTCGGCGAGCGCGAGTGCTCGGTGCAGCGCCGCAACCAAAAGCTGATCGAGGAGAGCCCCGCGCCGTGCCTCGACGGACGCGATGATATTCGCGCGCGCATGCACAAGGCCGCGCGCGACCTGGCTCGTGCCGTCGGCTATGAGGGTGCCGGCACCATTGAGTTTTTGTACTCAGATGACGGTAATTTCTACTTTATGGAAATGAACACGCGCCTGCAGGTTGAGCATCCGGTCACGGAGTTTGTGACCGATACCGACTTGGTCAAGTGGCAGCTGCGCGTGGCAGCCGGCCAGCCTCTGCCCTTTGAGCAGGAGGACATGCCGGTGCGCAACCACGCCATGGAGTGCCGCATCAATGCCGAAACGCCGGACTTTCTGCCGTCATGCGGAACGGTCACCGCGTTGCGTGTGCCGGGTGGTCCGCGCGTGCGCTGGGATTCGGCCATGTTTACCGGAGCGAACGTTCCGCCGTACTACGACTCCATGCTCGGCAAGCTCATCGTGTGCGCGCCCACGCGTGACGGTGCCATTCGCAAGATGCGCTCGGCCCTGGGCGAGCTCGTGATTGAGGGCGTGAGCGAAAATAGCGAGCTTCAGCTCGACGTGCTGGCAAACGACGAGTTCTTGTCGGGCATGTACCACACCGATCTGATGGGGCATCTCTATGCTGATGAATAGAAAAGCGAAGACGGTCAATGTCCTTGAGGGGCCGATAACCGAGTCGTGCGCCGAGTTCCCCGCGCGCCACGTGTTTGTCAAATGCCCGGAGTGCCGCCGTGTGATCGATGAGGCGCGCCTGCACGACAACCTCGAGGTCTGCCCTCGTTGCGGCAAACACTTTCGCGTGAGCGGTCGCGCGCGCATGCGCATGACGGTCGACGCGGGTACCTTTGAGGAATGGGATGCCAATCTGGCGTCGAAGGACTTCCTCTCGTTTCCCGGTTATGCCGACAAGCTTAAGAGCGTGAGCGAGCGTTCGGGCGAGCGCGATGCCGTTGTGTGCGGCAGGGGCAAAATCTGCGGCTGCGATACCGCGCTCTTCTTTATGGATGCCAACTTTATGATGGGCTCAATGGGCTCCGTGGTGGGCGAGAAGATCTGTCGTGTCTTTGAGTGCGCGGCCGAGTTGGGGCTGCCGGTCGTTGGCTTTACCGTATCGGGCGGCGCCCGCATGCAGGAGGGCGTGACCTCGCTCATGCAGATGGCCAAGATTTCTGCGGCGGTTAGGCGCCACAGCGAGGCGGGCGGCCTGTATATCACGGTGCTCACCGATCCCACGACCGGAGGTGTAACCGCGAGCTTCGCCATGGAGGGCGACATTATCCTGGCCGAGCCCGATGCCCTGACGGCATTTGCCGGCCCGCGCGTGATCGAGCAGAACATGCACAAGCGTCTGCCCAAGGGATTCCAGCGTTCCGAGTTTTTGCTGGAGCACGGCTTTTGCGATGCCGTTGTTCCGCGTGGTGAGATTGCGCTCACGGTAGGCGAGCTGCTGGCGCTGCACGAAGGGCACGCGCCCGGCCTGGGGGCGCCACATGAGATCGTGCATGCGGGTCGCCGCGGCAAAAAGCTGGGACACTTGTTTAAGCGCTCGACGGCACCAAAAACCGCGCTCGAGATTGTCAAGCAGACCCGCTCGGCAGATCGCGCCACGGCGGGTGAGATGATCTCGCTGGGCCTCGACGGATTCGTTGAGCTGCACGGCGACCGTTACTTTGGCGACGACGCCGCTGTGTTGGCTGGCATTGGCTGGAAAGACGGACGCCCCGTAACGGTCATCGCCATCGAGCGCGGCACCACGACCAAAGAGCGTATGCGCCGCAACTTTGGCATGGCGCATCCCGAGGGCTACCGCAAAGCGCGTCGCCTTATGCGCCAGGCCGAAAAGTTTGGTCGACCGGTTCTGTGCCTGGTCGATACCTCGGGCGCGTTTTGCGGCATCGGTGCCGAGGAGCGCGGCCAGGGTGAGGCGATCGCCCAGAATCTCATGGAGATGAGCGGCCTTAAGACGCCGATTGTCTCGGTGGTGACGGGCGAGGGCGGTTCCGGCGGCGCGCTGGCGCTGTCCGTGGCCGACCGCATCCTGATGCTCTCGAGCTCGGCCTATTCGGTCGTGAGCCCCGAGGCCTGTGCGTCGATCCTGTGGAAGGATACCGAGCGCGCGGATGAGGCCGCCGAGGCGCTGAAGCTCACGGCCCCCGATCTGTTGGCGCTCGGCATCATCGACGGCATTGTTGACGATAGGGGCCTGTCGCATGAGGAGATCGCCGGTGCCGTCATGTCCTCGGCATTTGATGCCTTCGATACGCTTGGGCAGCTCGATGGCGCGACCCTCACAAACCTCCGCTACGAAAAGTACCGCACAATCGGTCAGTACCGCACGATGTGACAAAGGAAAAGTCTGCATGTCACATTGGGAAAGGCGTTCCATGTCACAAGTTTCTAACACCTCGTTTACAACGACGGTCTCATCAAACGCCATGGCCGTGGTGGACTATCTGTCCAAAAGCATGATGTCGGCGCTGCCGTTTATTGTCTGCGCGGCGTTGTTCCGTACCGTCGCCGTCATTATGGGCGAAGGCATGCTGGGCCTGTGGTCTGCCGATTCCGAAATCTATCGCCTGTTCTACAGTTGGCTCTATAACGCCGGCTACTACTTTTTGCCCATTTATCTTGGTTGGGCGGCCGCCCGCCAGCTCGGTTGCTCGGAGCAGCTGGGCATGATGCTGGGCGGCGTATTGATTGCGCCCGATCTGCTTAAGCTCGTCGATGCCGCATCGACGACGGGGGCATCGATGACTTCCGTGTATGGCCTGCTTCCCGCGCCGGTCAACGATTACACGACGACTGTTATTCCGGTTCTCATCTCGGTGCCCGTGCTATGGCGAGTGGAGTGTTTCTTTCAGCGCGTTATCCCTAAGGCCGTGGCGTTTTCGTTCGTTCCGTTTGCAACCATGCTCGTCATGGTTCCGGTTTCGCTGTGCATTACGGCGCCGGCGGGCAGCTATCTGGGCATGCTGTTGGGACAGCTTATGTTTATGCTTGGCAATTCCGGTGGCATCGTGTCGCTGCTTACGCTCATGGGGCTTGCCGCGGGTTGGGAGTTCCTTAAGATTGCGGGCATCAGCAACGTTGTCCTATCGCTCGCCTATGCGCAGTTCATGAGTGTGGGAACGGATTCGTGCATTCTGATCGCCGCGACGATGGCAACGTTTGCCGTTTGGGGCATGCCCTTTGGTGCGTCGCTCCGCGTTGCGGATAAGGACGAGAAGACGCTCATGCTGGGCTATTCGATCTCGGGCGTTCTTGGCGGCGTAAGCGAGCCGGCGCTGTACGGTTGCGGTTTTAAATATGGCAGGTGCCTGACGTGCATGGCCATTGGCGGCGCCGTCGGAGGCCTTGTTGCGGCCGTGGGCCACGTTACGGCCTATACCATCGGCATGACGAATGTCCTCATGGTCATTGGCTTTGCCACGGGTGGCATCTCGAACCTGCTGTGGTGCTGCGCTGCCGGCGGTGTGGCATTTGCGGTGTCTGCGGCGCTGAGCTACTGCTTTGGCGTGGTGCCGGCGAAGGGGCAGGCGGCAGAAGACGGAGCCGATTCACCCGAAACCTCGAAGAGCGTGGCCGAAGCAAGCGCGTAAACCTGTGCGACACAAGGACGATTCCTTTGCCACATTCCAAGGCCGTGGTCCGTGTGGGCTGCGGCCTTTTTGTATCTGGAGGACAAAGTGGCTACACTACAATCCGTTTGAGCAATAGATATATAGGTAGTACCGTGGGGGCGGATATAGATGGTCGAGTGGATTGTTAAGCGTGCGCAGGGCGACCGTGCGCGCGTGGGCACGTTGACGGGCGTGGTGTGTATTCTCGCCAATGTGGCGCTATGTGCTGCGAAGGGTGCAATTGGCGTGCTGTCGGGATCGGTTTCGATCGTGGCGGACGCTATGAACAACTTATCCGACGCAAGCTCAAACATCGTGAGCGTGCTGGGCTTTAAGCTGGCGAGTAAGCCCGCCGACCCCGAGCATCCTTACGGCCACGGTCGCTACGAGTACCTCTCTGGTCTAGTCGTGGCGGCGCTCGTGCTGCTCATTGGCCTCGAACTGGTAAAGTCCTCGGTGGAGCGCATCATCCACCCCGAACCTGTCGAGTTCTCGCTTGCCCTGGTGGCAGTCCTTGCGCTTTCGATGGTCGTTAAGCTGTGGATGGCGGCCCTCAACCAAAAGCTCGGCGATCGTATTGAGTCCGAGACGCTGCATGCGACCGCTCAGGACTCAAAGAACGATGTCCTAGCCACGGGTGCTGTGCTGGCGTGCGCAATTGTTTCGCAGGTGACGCACATCAATCTTGATGCATGGGTCGGCCTTGCCGTTGGCGCCTATATTGGCTGGAGCGGCTTTGAACTCATCCAGGATACGGTGAGCCCGCTTTTGGGCCAGGCGCCCGATCCTAAGCTGGTCAAGCACATTCGAGACAAGATCATGAGCTACCCCGGCGTTTTGGGCGTCCACGACCTTATGGTTCACGACTACGGCCCGGGCAGGAAGTTCGCAAGCGCTCACGCCGAGATGGCAGCCGAGGCCAGCCCGCTGAAAAGCCATGACACGCTCGACAATATTGAGCAGGCGTTTAGGAACGAAGACGGCATGATTGTCACGCTCCATTACGACCCCATCGTGACCGACGATCCCAAGGTGGCAAGCATGCGTTTGCGCATTAACGCCATGGCCCAGGAGATTGATAGCCGCCTCTCGATCCACGACCTACGCTGTGTTCCGGGTCCCACGCATACCAACGTGATCTTTGACTGCGTACGTCCCTCGGATTTGGCGATGAGCGCCGAGGACCTAAAGCACGCGTTGGCGAAACGTGTCGAATCCGAATATCCCAAGTCGATTGCCAAGATTACGATCGACGAAGACTACGTAGACCATACCCACGAGTAGGGCTGCGCCGGTAAAGCAAGTTATACAGAAGGGGAGAGCATGAAGCGTCTATATCTACTCCGCCACGGCCAGACGGAATTCAACGTCAAAAAGCTGGTCCAGGGCCGCTGCGATTCACCGCTCACCGATTTAGGTCGTCATCAGGCACAGGCGGCAGCCGCATGGCTCAAAGCCCACGGCGTCGTCCCCGACAAAGTGGTCTCTTCGCCCTTAGGCCGAGCCATGGACACGGCAAGTCTCGTCGCAACCGAACTCCTCGGCCGGGATGCAGCAGTCGAGCCCTGCGAAGGCATCATCGAGCGCAGCTACGGCACCTTCGAAGAAGGCCCCCACGACGCCCTACCCACCGACGTCTGGGACCCCGGCGAGGACCTGATCCCATTTGGCGGAGAAGGAAGCCATGCCCTGCAGGAGCGCATGGTGGGCACCCTCACCAATCTCATGGGCTCTGAGGGCATCGAAACCCTTCTAGCAGTAAGCCACGGCAGCGCCAGCCGCCAATTCATCAAAGCTGCAGCCCCAGAGGGCTTCGAGCTCCCAACAAAACTCCCCAACTGCGCCATTATGATTTTCGATTTTGATGAGGCGGAGCCACAAGTAGAGGGCGAGCCAATGCAATGCAAGTTCACCCTCCAGCAAATAGTGGACCCCCAACAAAGTCATTAGCCTGAGCGAGCAGAGTTAAGCAGACATCAACGTGTCGTCTCCCGAGCACGGCGGAGGGCCGGAGAAATATATTAAGGTCATCGCGAGTTCCGCACGCAAAGGAGAGCACTTAATGTGCTCTCCGTCTTGCGCAGGACTGTAGAGCAGGGACCTTAATATATTTCTCCGGCCCTCCGCCGTGCTCGGGAGCCATCCACGCACTTTACCTGCGTAAACAATGTGAGTGAAATATGAATCTCGATGGATACGCCCGCAGCCGTGTATACTAAACAGCTGTGTGAAACCAGGGGAGTATTCTGGCTGGACAAAATGCCTGCTTAATAGGGTTGTCAGGTAGTCCGGGCGAAATACAAGGCTGGGGAGCACGTCGTGTAAGTAGTGGTCCTCTAGGGGCGTACGCTCGGTGGTGTACGCATTGTCCCAAGACCACGCGAGAGTTGGGATCATATCTTGATCAGCATGATTCTCGGCCGCAAGATTGGCATGACCCAGGTTTGGGACGAGGACGATAACGTCGTTCCCGTCACGGTCATCCAGGCTGGCCCCTGCGCTGTCTCGCAGGTTAAAACTCAGGCAACCGACGGCTATGACGCCGTCCAGATCGGTTTCGGCGACATCAAGGCCAAGAACGTGAACAAGCCCATGGCTGGTCACTTCGCCAAGGCTGGCGTCGAGCCTGTCCGCTTCCTTCGTGAGGTCCGCGTCGAGAACGGCGAGGAGCACAAGGTCGGCGAGGTCGTCACCGTCGCTGATTTCGCTGATGTCGAGAAGGTCGACGTCATCGGTACCTCCAAGGGTAAGGGCTTCCAGGGTCGCATCAAGCGCTGGGGTCAGCGCCGCGGTCCTATGACGCATGGTTCTCACTTCCAGCGTCACCCCGGTTCTATCGGTCAGTGCGCCTATCCTGCGCGCGTCCTCAAGGGCGTCAAGATGGCCGGTCACATGGGTAACGAGCGCGTTACCGTCAAGAACCTTTCCGTTGTCCGCATCGATGCCGAGCAGAACCTCATCTTGGTCAAGGGCGCTGTCCCGGGTGCCAAGAATGGTCTCGTCGCCATCCGTATGGCCTAAGGGCCCAGCCCATTTAGCCCAGCGTCATACCAAGGAGAACACTTAAATGGCAAAGTTTGAAGTAAAGAACAGCGAGGGCAAGAAGGTCGCCGAGGCCGAGCTCGCC
Source organism: Coriobacteriaceae bacterium (assembly GCA_025757745.1). Taxonomy (NCBI): domain Bacteria; kingdom Bacillati; phylum Actinomycetota; class Coriobacteriia; order Coriobacteriales; family Coriobacteriaceae; species Coriobacteriaceae bacterium. The sequence goes on along the minus strand of CP107217.1, from coordinate 1,741,627 downwards.
GCTGAGGTGTACGGCATCGAGCCGAACATCCACGTTATGCACCACATCGTCAAGTGCCAGATGGCCTCTTGGCGTCAGGGCACCCAGTCCGCTAAGGGCCGCTCTGAGGTTTCCGGTGGCGGCAAGAAGCCTTGGCGTCAGAAGGGCACCGGCCGTGCCCGCCAGGGTTCCATCCGTGCTGCCCAGTGGCGTCACGGTGGCGTTGTCTTCGCCCCCAAGCCCCGTTCCTACGCTAAGCGTATGAACAACAAGGAGGTCAAGCTGGCTATGCGCTCCGCGCTGTCCGCCAAGCTGGCCGATGGCGAGCTCGTGCTCGTCGACGACTACGGCTTCGAGAAGCCTTCCACCAAGGCTGCCGTCGCCATGCTCAAGGCTCTCGGCCTTGAGGGCAAGCGTCTGACCATCATCGTTCGCGATGAGGACGTCAACGCCTACCTGTCGTTCCGCAACATTCCCAAGACGTTCATCATCACTGCCGACGAGGCCAACACCTACGATCTCGTCAACAACAACGCCGTGCTGATGCCCGCCGACATCGCCGCTCACTTCGGGGAGGTGCTTGCATAAATGACCGCCCACGAGATCATCATCCGTCCGATCGTGTCCGAGCGTTCCTTCTCCGGCATGGAGCTGAACAAGTACACGTTCGAGGTCGCCAAGGATGCTAACAAGTATCAGATCAAGGACGCTGTCGAGGAGATCTTCGGCGTCAAGGTCGTTCGCGTGAACACCCTGACGGTCAAGCCCAAGACCAAGCGCGTGCGCTATGTCGCCGGCAAGACCCGTTCTTGGAAGAAGGCCATCGTCACGCTGGCCGAGGGCGACACCATCGAGGTCTTTGGCAACCAGGCCTAAGACTCGCTGCTGTTGAGTGAGCTCATGCCTCCCAAATAGGGGAGGCGAGAGCTCAAGGTTTCGGGCGTATAAAATGGACACGCCCGGAACCGTGTATACGTCCGGTGTCATCGCACCCGAGGCAGAACCTCGAATCCCTGTCTGCGATGGCTAACGGATTCCTATTGAAAGGGATTGTAATGGCTGTAAAGCACCTTAAGCCGACCTCCGCTGGTAGGCGTTGGCAGACGATCTCCGATTTCTCCGAGATCACCTGCACCAAGCCCGAGAAGTCTCTTCTCGAGCCCCTGCCCAAGAAGGCCGGTCGTAACAACAACGGCCGCATCACCACCCGCCACCAGGGCGGCGGCGTGAAGCGTCGTTACCGCGTGATCGACTTCAAGCGCAACAAGGACGGCGTGCCCGCCAAGGTTGCCACGATCGAGTACGATCCGAACCGTTCCGCTCGCATCGCTCTGCTGCACTACGCTGACGGTGAGAAGCGCTACATCCTGGCCCCCAAGGGCCTCGAGGTCGGTCAGACCATCATGTCCGGTTCTGACGCCGACATCAAGCCGGGCAACGCTCTGCCCCTCGCCGACATCCCCGTCGGTACGCTCATCCACGCCGTTGAGTTCCAGCCGGGCAAGGGCGCCGCTATCGCCCGTTCCGCCGGTAACTCCTGCCAGCTGATGGGTAAGGAGGGCAAGTACGCCATCGTCCGTATGCCTTCCTCCGAGATGCGTCGCATCCTCGTTACCTGCCGCGCCACCGTCGGTGAGGTCGGCAACGCCGATCACGCCAACATCGTCATCGGCAAGGCCGGCCGTAAGCGTCACATGAACGTGCGCCCGACCGTCCGCGGTACCGTCATGAACCCTGTCGACCACCCGCACGGCGGTGGCGAGGGCAAGAACCACACCTCTGGTCGTCCCTCTGTTACCCCCTGGGGTAAGCCGACGAAGGGCCTTCGTACGCGCAAGAAGAAGAAGGTCTCGAACCAGCACATCATTCGTCGCCGTAAGAAGTAATTTCGGATACCGAGTTTTAGGAGAAAGCACTTATGAGCAGAAGTCTCAAAAAGGGCCCGTTCGTGGAGACTCGCCTTCTCTCGCGTATCACCGCGATGAACGAGGCTGGCAAGAAGGACGTCGTGAAGACCTGGTCCCGCGCGTCCACCATCTTCCCCGAGATGGTTGGTCACACCATCGCCGTCCACGACGGCCGCAAGCATGTGCCCGTGTATGTTACCGAGTCCATGGTTGGTCACAAGCTCGGCGAGTTCGCGCCGACTCGTACGTTCCGTGGCCACAAGGCCAAATAGGGGGTTAACCGTAAATGGCAACTAAGTCTATTGAAACTGAGGCCACCGAGGTTCGCGCCGTCGCTAAGTACGTGCGTGTTTCCCCCAGCAAGGCCCGCCTGGTGGTCGATCTGATCCGCCGCAAGCCTGTCGCTCAGGCCTTCGACATCCTCCACTTCTGCGACCGCGCCGTCGCCGTGGATGTCGAGAAGGTTCTCCGTTCCGCCGTTGCGAACGCCGAGAACAACAACGGTCTGCGTGCCGACAACCTGGTTGTCGCCGCTGCCTATGTTGACGAGGGTCCGACGCTTAAGCGCATCCGTCCCCGCGCCAAGGGTTCCGCTTCTCGCATTCTGAAGCGTACTTCCCACATCACCGTCGTCGTTGCTCCTCGAAAGGAGGCGTAAAGCTGTATGGGTCAGAAAGTCTACCCCACCGGCTTCCGTCTTGGCATCACCGAGAACTGGCGCTCCCGCTGGTTCGCAGAGAAGGATTACGCTAAGACCCTCGGTAACGATCTCGAGATCCGCAAGTACCTCGAGAAGCGTCTTTCCCGCGCAGCTGTCTCCCGCGTCGAGATCGAGCGCGCTGGCGACAAGGTGAAGGTCATCATCCTCACCGCTCGCCCCGGCGTTGTCATCGGTAAGAAGGGTGCCGAGATCGATACCCTCCGCACCGAGCTCGAGAAGGTCGCTGGCGTCTCCAAGGGCCAGCTCTCCGTCGACGTTGTCGAGATCAAGCGCCCCGAGCTCGACGCCAACCTCGTTGCTCAGTCTATCGCCGAGCAGCTCGAGGGCCGCGTTGCCTTCCGTCGCGCTATGCGCAAGGCTGTCCAGTCTGCCCGCAAGGCCGGCGCTAAGGGCATCCGTATCCAGTGCTCCGGTCGTCTCGGCGGTGCCGAGATGGGCCGTCGTGAGTGGTACCGCGAGGGTCGCGTGCCTCTGCACACCCTCCGTGCCAAGATCGACTACGGCACGGCTGTCGCCAGCACCACCATGGGCGCTTGCGGCGTGAAGGTCTGGATCTACCTGGGCGAGAAGCTCCCGGGCCAGCCTGTTCCCAACCCTGCACTCGAGGGCTCTTCCCGTCCTCGTCGTCGTAACTCCGAGAGGAGGGGTCAGTAGTGCTTGCCCCTAAGCGTATTCTTCACCGCAAGGTGCAGCGTGGCTCCATGAAGGGCCAGGCCAAGGGTAATACCGAGCTGCATTTCGGCGAGTTTGGTATCCAGGCTCTCGAGGCCCATTGGATCACCAACCGTCAGATCGAGGCCGCTCGTATTGCCATGACCCGCTACATGAAGCGTGGCGGTCGTGTCTACATCACGATCTTCCCCGATAAGCCCATCACCAAGAAGCCTGCCGAGACTCGCATGGGTTCTGGTAAGGGTAACCCCGAGGAGTGGGTGGCCGTCGTCAAGCCCGGCCGCATCATGTTCGAGGTCAAGGGCGTGCCCGAGGAGGTCGCTCGCGAGGCTCTGCGTCTTGCACAGCACAAGCTTCCCATCAAGACCAAGATTGTTGCTGCTAAGAACGCTGAGCAGCGCATCGAGAAGGAGATGGCTGAGGAGGCCGCTCTCGAGGCCAAGTGGGCTGCTGAGGACGCCGCCGCCGCCAAGGAGGAGAACTAATGAAGCCCGCAGAGATTCGTGAGCTCTCGGACGCTCAGCTCGTTGAGAAGCTGAAGGAAATGCGCGCCGAGCTCTTTAACCTTCGTTTCCAGATGGCCACCAGCCAGCTGGACAACACCGCTCGCGTCAACACCGTGAAGAAGGACATCGCTCGCGTCCTCACGGAGCAGCGCGCCCGCGAGATCGCAGCGGAGAAGTCCGCTGTCGCCGAGTAGGACCTAAGGAGAGAACATGACTGATTCGCGTAACTCGCGTAAGGTCCGTACGGGTGTCGTTACCTCCGTCTCTGGTGCCAAGACCATTGTTGTCACCATCACCGAGCGCAAGCGTCACCCCAAGTACGGCAAGATGATGACCAGCTCCAAGAAGCTGCACGCTCACGACGAGGAGTGCACGGCTGGCGTGGGCGACACCGTCCGCGTTATGGAGACCCGTCCTATGTCCAAGATGAAGCGTTGGCGCCTCATCGAGGTCGTCGAGCGCGCTAAATAAGCAGTCGCTCTTACGACTTGTACGTTTCCGAAGATGTGCGTATGCCTGGCTTGCATACCACGGGCCGTATAAAGACTGCGCACCTCTCTTCGGTTCTTAGTTCGGAGGAACATCTACCATGATTCAGATGCAAACCATGCTGAACGTCGCCGACAACTCCGGCGCTCGCAAGATTCGCTGCATCAAGGTGCTTGGCGGTTCCAAGCGTCGTTATGCAGGCATCGGCGATGTGTTCATCGGTGCTGTCCAGGAGGCTACCCCTGGCGCCAACGTCAAGAAGAAGGACGTTGTCCGTTGCGTCGTCGTTCGCACCGTTAAGGAGATCCGCCGCAAGGATGGCTCCTACATTCGCTTTGATGAGAACGCCTGCGTTGTCATCAACAACGATGGTTCGCCCGTCGGCACCCGTATCTTCGGGCCCGTCGCTCGCGAGCTTCGTGACAAGAAGTACATGAAGATCGTCTCGCTCGCTCCCGAGACCCTGTAGTTAGGGGAGATATATGTATATCAAGAAGGGCGATAAGGTCCAGGTTCTTTCTGGTAAGGATCGCGGCAAGCAGGGCGTTATCCTGCGTGCTCTCCCCGCCGAGAACAAGGTTGTTGTCGAGGGCGTTTCGGTCGTCAAGAAGGCCGTCAAGCCCAACGCTGCCAACCAGCAGGGCGGCATCGTTTCGCAGGAGGCTCCCATCGATGCCTCCAACGTCAATCTCGTTTGCCCCGAGTGCGGTAAGGTTACCCGCGTCGGTCACGAGAAGGACGGCAAGAACAAGCTGCGCGTCTGCAAGAAGTGCGGCCACAAGTTCTAAGCTGCCCGCAACATCAAGTTGCTAGTAAAGGCCCGGATGCCACGGCACCCGGGCTTTTTTCTATCCCCACTCGATGGCTTCGGTTCTGCCGTCCCGTCATTCCGCTTGCATCCAGTTTTCGGTGCCGTCTCGAATTGAGTGCCGCCAGGTGACACCCTGTCGCGTTTCGTCGGCTTCGGGGACAAAAGTCGGGACAACTCCAAAAACTATTTTCGAACTCAGGGCTTTGAGTTTTTGTTTTTGTCCCAAAGGGCGCGGCGGGATGCCTTTGGAGGCTCGATAGCGCCGAAAACGCCCGTTTTGAAACTCAAATGCCTTTTCGCGTCCAAGTCGCCAGCTGCAATAGGAAGTGAATCAATGCAGGTGGCTTTCAAGCAGTTTGCAAAACTGCAGGTCGCAGGTCTTCATTGCCAGTAGGAGAAATGAGTAGTCTCAGGTGGCTTGCCCATGAGTTGACGAACGGGATTTGAGATTACGCTGACGTCCGGAAACGCTTCGAGCACGGCGTTACGTTTTTGGTGTTTGGGCGTAGCCCCTGCACCCGCGAGCGCGGGACTTAAGCCCGCCGAGAGGGTGACGCGTCGAAAACGAAAGGGAAAGAGAGAAGGGGCCGTCCCTATTATTCAGGTTGCGACCGAAGAAGACAAGGAGACCCCCTGAGCCTGAATGATGCCCCACAGACCGCGTCCGACCGAGCTCAAGCCGAGCTTTTCCTGACGTCCGCCTTCGCGGAGATGGTGGCTGGATTGGCTATGGATTGGCAACACTTATTTGGACGATTCCGGGAGGGACGGCCCTGCCTCCCTGAACTCGACCGGCGACATGTAGCCCAGCGTCGAGTGGATCCTGAAGTTGTTGTACCAGTGCACGTAATCCAAGAGCTTGGCTCGGAGCTCGCGCGTCCCTCCTCAGTCCTTCGGAGTGGCCGACGATCTCCCCGTTGCAGAGGTCGACGAGCAGGCAGACGTAGTTCCACGACGCCCCGACGCGCACGCAGGCCAAGTCGCTGCATATATGGGTGCACGGCGCCCTGCCGCCGAAGCCGCGCGCGACGACGTTCGACACGTCGGCCTCGTTGACCGCCCCGGGGTGCACCTTGAACCTCTTCCTGCCGTATGCGCCGGCCAGGCCGTTCTCCCTCATGATGCGGCAGACGCGGCGCCGGCTGACGGTAACGCCCGACCTCCCGGGCGACGCCTTGATCTTGCGCGATCCGTTCCGGCCCTTGCTGGCGGCGTGCGCCGCCGCGGCCGCCGTCGCCCCCGACATTAAGGTCCTCAAGGGCCGCGTCGTCTCCGGCGACCAGTTCGTCTCGCCCGCGGAACAGAAGGAGCGAATCCTCGCGACCTTCGGCGATCTGTGCTGCGAGATGGAGGGCTGCACCATCGCGCAGGCCGCCTATCTCAACGGCGTGCCCCTCGTCGTCGTGCGCGCCATCAGCGACAAGCCCTGCGCCGAGGGCCGGGTCGTCGACTACAACACCTTCGAGAAGAAGGCCGCCTGCGACTGCGCCCGCATCGCCGCGCGCATGGTTAAGCTTTAGGCCCTGCGCGCCGGGGCCCTTCTTTATGTTGGGACCCCGGCGCGCCGGGGCCCTTTCCAAAGTGAAGTGTCGAGCCGAAGTGTTGAGCGTCGGCCCTGAATGTTCAATGGCCGTTGTTTTCTGCCCCTCAAGTGGTGGACTTTTCCTCGGAGCTGTTGATTCCCCCCACGCGCCCCCTTCCGTTCTCTGTTCTCCCCTTATACTCCTTGTACGAGGAGGTAAGAAGTCATGGACAAGACCACACAGGACAGCTTGGCAAAGAAACCCGTCGACATGAGGGACAGGATTCTCGAGCATCTCGAGGCTCTCACCTCTGCCGTCTCGCTCGACGACCTTGCCCGTCTGTCCACCTCCGACATCGCCGAGACGCTCATCATCTCCAGGAGCCTGGCGAGCCAGTACCTCAACGACCTTGTTCGCGCCGGTCTTGTGGTTAAGGTGGCGGGCAGGCCTGTCCGTTATTTTCATCGCCGCGCGTTCCAGAAGCGTTTTCAGGTAAAGCTCTCTGCAAGCGAGTATGCCTCGCTCGCCGACCTCATCCAGGCGACGGGAATCGCCGATCACCGCGACTTCGCGCGTGCCGTGGGCTTCGACATGAGCCTCAGCTCCGTTGTCGAGCAGTGCAAGGCTGCGGTTCAGTACCCTCCGTTTGGCCTGCCCATCCTCTTGAGCGGCGGCGTGGGTTGTCGGTAAGTCTTTCCTTTCTCGCCTTGTGTACGAGTACGGCAAGAACCAGGGCTTGCTGTCCCGCGACTCCTCCTATGTGCGCATCGACTGCGCCGGGGTCCCGGACGCCGCCTCGTTCAACGGGCTTCTTGACGAGTCGATCGCGAAAGCGCGCGGGGGTGTGGTCTTTGTCAACGGCATCGAGGCACTCTCTCCCTCTGCGATGGAGCACTGCCTTGCGACGGCCCTCGGGCTCGATGCCTCCCAGGATGCGCCGCGCGCTCGCCTCGTTCTTTCGACGACGCTTTCCGCCGATGACCTGAAGGTTTCCTCGGCCTACAGCAAAATGCCCATCTGTGCCCGCGTCCCCTCACTCAAGGAGCGGACCCCCGAGGAGCGCGAGGATCTCATCTTGAGCTTCCTGCGCAGCGAGGGGTGCCGAATCGGTTCTGATGTGAAGATCAGCCGCGGCGCATACCGTTGCCTCGTGAACGCGGACTTTTCCGATAACATCGCCGGCTTGCGCGCCTGCGTGACGAACTGCTGCGCCAAAGCGTTCCTCAATCGCGAGGGCGACTACGTCGTCGTTCGCCCGTATCTTCTTCCCAGCGGGCTCCTCTCCTCCGCGCAGATCGATCAACAGCCCGACGATGGCGTTCTGATCGACGCGTCTCTGGATGCCGCCGAGAGCACAGGGCCGGTCGAGCAGGCGCTCGATGCCCTGTGCTCCCTCGATGAGCGATTCTGCGCCGGGGAGCTCTCTGTCTCCGAGCTTGTCTCGCAAGCTGTCTCCGCTGTGCGCGGCGTTGAGGATCACTTGATCTTCGACCACGGCGTCGCCTCCTCGAGGTCGCGCGCCTTCGAGCGCGTCGTGGGCGCGGTCCTTGCCGACGCAGGCTCTTCTTATGGCATCGAGCTTTCGAGGAAGGTCGCTTTTCTACTGGCCCAGGAGATTTGCCTGCAGTTGTGGCCGGGTATCGGCCTGGCTAAGCGAAAGTCTGCCTGTGCGGAGCAAATCTCCCATCTCCTCGGTGCCGTGACCTCCGAATTGCCGTTTGCCTCGAGTGTCTCCGATCAGGTCGCCGCAGACGTGGAAGGGGCGCTGGGAATCTCGCTCGATCACTTCACGAAGACGCTTCTGACGCTGTGCGTCGCATCGGAGTCTCGCGATGCGAAGGCCCTTCGGACGCTCTGCGTCATCCTGTCCCACGGCTACTCAACGGCGACGAGCATCGCCGACGCGGCGAACCGTATGCTCGGCATGCATGTGTACGAGGCTGTCGACATGCCCTACGACCAGCAGCTGAAGGACATCGTCGGTCCGCTCCAGCGCCTCGTCGACCGCCATTCCTACTGCACCGGGGTCGTGTTCCTCGTCGACATGGGCTCCTTGGAGGAGGCCTATAAGGCCCTCGAGAACGTTACCGACTCCACTATCGGCGTGGTGAACAACGTCTCTACCGGTCTTGCGCTCGAGATCGGGGTCGGGCTGCTCGGCGGCAAGTCCATCGCCGAGGTTCTTGGCGATGCGACCGCCGCGTGCGTGACGCACTGCAAGGTGATCGAGCGCGTCAACCGTGAGGACGCCATCGTCTTCTGCTCCGAGTCCGGGGTCGACGCCGCGGAGAGGATACGCCAGCTCGTCTCGCAGAGCCTCCCGCGCACCATAGGCGCGCGCCTGCTCACGAGGCCCTTCAAGCAGCTCGTCGCGAACGGGTCGAACGACGCCGTTTTCTCCGAGCACCGCGTCTGCGCCGTCATCGGCACGGGAGACCCCGGGGTCGCCTCCGTCCCCTTCGTCGCCCTCGAGGACATCATGTCGACGGCGTCCGCCTCTAAGGTTGATGTCGTGTTCGGCAGGTGGCTTGACGCTTCCGAGCTCTCTTCTTTCCACGAGAAGCTGCTCTCGAACATGACGCTGCAGAACGTCATCCGCTCCATCACCATCCTCGACCCGGAGCGGCTATTCCATGAGATCGAGAGCGCCGTGCACGAGCTTCAGCGCAGGACAGGCGAGAAGATCGGCAGCAACGCCATCATTGGGCTCTACGTTCACCTCTGCTGTCTCGTCGAGCGCCTTGTTACCAGAAACCCCATTGAGACCTACGTTGGCCAGGACCGCTTCGAGGAGGAACGCGCCGATTTCATCGAGTCCTTCAGGCAGAGCTTCTCGAGCATCTCGACGCGCTATCGCGTAGAGGTTCCCGTAAGCGAGATCGCATATGTCTTCGACTACATAAGCGTGAGCGCCGCCCCGGCGCGAGAAGAGCGCCTCGGCTCCTCGGACCTCCTGCTCGACGAGTGACCTTCCCCGCGCCGCCGCAAGCTGACCGCGCGTCCTCAATAATCCGATAACCCCTTGCCCGGCGCGAATCCGGATAGCGCCGAGGCAGTACCGAACGTAAAACTTCATTTGATAGGAGCAAACATGAGTGTTGTTATGGCACGAATCGACAATCGCCTGCTTCACGGCATCATCGTGACGCAGTGGGCCCCGGTGTCGGGCGCGACCCGAGTCATGGTCATCGACGACAAGGTCGCCGGCGACGAGGTCCTGAAGTCCACCATGAGGATGGCGCGCCCCGCGGGCATGGCCGTTTCGATCATCTCCGAGCAGACCGCGCTCAAGAACTTCGCCGCGGGCAAGTACGACCGCGAGAAGGTCTTCGTCATCGCCAAGGAGCCCGAGACGATGCTTCGCCTGGTCGAGTCGGGCGTCGAGCTCCCGTCGCTGGTCGTCGGCGGCTCGCTCGTCAAGGAGGACGGCATCCAGCTCACCCAGCGCGCCTACGCCTCCGCCGAGAACGTCCAGAGCTACAAGGCGCTCATCGCCCGTGGCGTCAAGGTGACGGCCCAGTTCGTGCCCGCCGACAAGCCCGTCTCCGTCGCAGACCTCATCTAAGGGGGAAATATGGTCAACTTCACTATCCTGCAGGTCGTCCTTTTGACCCTGCTGGCCTTCATCAAGCACGTGGACTACTACGGCATCCCGATGATCTTCGTCAATTACGCCGTTTTCTGGGGCCTCATCACCGGAGTCGTCATGGGCGACTGGAAGACCGGCCTTGTCATCGGCGGCACCATTCAGCTCATGCAGCTCGGCGTCGCGGGCTTCGGCGGCTCCTCCATTCCCGACTACGGCACGATGGCCATCATCGCCACCGCCTACGGCGTGACCCTGGGCTCCGACACGGGCCTCGCCATCGGCCTGCCGGTCGGCATGCTCGGCATCCAGCTCGACGTCGTCGCCAAGATCCTCAACGGCTTTGTCGTCGAGAAGTCCCAGAAGTTCTGCAACGAGGGTAAGTTCAATCAGATGAACGCCATCCTGTGGGTCTGCCCCGCGCTCTTCGGCCTGTGCGCCGCCCTGCCCGTCTTTGTCTCCGTGACGCTCGGCCAGCCCGCCGTCAACTGGCTCCTCGAGGTCATGCCCCAGTGGTTCCTCTCCGGCCTCACCCTCGCCGGCAAGATGCTCCCGGCCGTCGGTATCGCCATGCTGCTCCGCTACATGCCAACCACCAAGTACTTCCAGTACCTGCTCGCCGGCTTCTTCCTCTCGGCCTTCCTGAACGTGCCCATCATCGGCGCCGCCATCGTCGGCGTTGCCCTCGCGATTGCGTTCTACCAGCGTGCCGAGAGGGACACCGAGCTCGCCGCCCACGCTTCCGCAGACGCCTTCATCGGAGAGGATGAGTAACCATGGAAAACGAGAACATCACCGCCGTCGCCGAGGGCAAGCCCTCCGGCTACAAGGTCACCAAGAAGGACCTGCGCAACGCGAACTGGCGCTGGCTCATGAGCGTGTGCACCTTCAACTACCAGACCCAGCAGGGCGCCTCAGTCGCCTACGCCCTCTCGCCGGTCCTGAGGAAGATCTACACGAACGACGAGGACTATAAGCAAGCGCTCAACAACCACTTCCGCTACTACAACACCCAGCCTTGGCTCGCCGCCATCATCCTTGGCGCCTGCGTGGCCATGGAGGAGCGCGACGGCCTAGCGGCGGCGGACGCCGTCCAAGACCTGAAGATCGGCACCATGGGACCGCTCGCCGGCGTCGGCGACTCCCTGCTCATGACCATGATCCCGACCATCATGGGCTCCATCGCCGCTTACATGGCCATCGAGGGCAACCCCGTGGGAGCCGGCATCTGGTTCGCGCTCATCCTGGCCATCTTCTGGGTCCGCATGCACGCCCTCGAGTTCGGCTACAAGCAGGGCGTGAAGCTCGTCACCGACTTCAGCGAGAAGCTTCCCAACCTCACTGCCGCCGCCTCCGTGCTCGGCCTCACCGTGGTCGGCTGCCTCATCGCCTCGGTCATCGGCGTCACCTGCCCGATTAGCTTCAGCTTCGGCGACGTCGCGATGGAGATTCAGCCGCTGCTCGACAAGATCCTGCCTGCCATGATCCCCGCCGCCATCACGGGAAGCGCGTATTACCTTCTTACCAAGAAGAACGCGAGCATGACGGCCCTCATCCTCGTGGTGATCGTCCTCGCGATGGTCGCCTCCGCCGCCGGCATCCTCGCCTAGCTTCGACCCAAGAGATTGGTGAATCAATGAGAAAGATAGTTGTGGCGAGCCATTCCCTTCTCGCCCAGGGCTTCAAGGACACCCTCGAGTTCCTTACGGGTAAGGGCGACGCCGTCAACGCCGTGTGCGCCTACGTGAACGACAACGGCGAGGGGCTCGACGCGGCGGTCGAGGCGGCTCTTTCGGGCACTGACGAGGTCGTCGTCCTCACCGACGCGTACGGCGGCAGCGTGAACCAGCGCTTTTCCCGCTTCGCCTCCGACCGGATCCACGTGATCGCGGGTGTCAACCTCCCGCTCGCCATGACGGTTGCGCTCGCGCGCCCCGACGAGAAACTCGACTTCGACGCCCTCGTCAACGAGGCGCGCCAGCAGATCATCTACGTGAACGGTGCCAGTTCCGCCGAGTGCGACGACGACGAATAGAGGAGGTCGACGATGAGAGAGTTCCTTAAGGACGTGTGGATGCACGGCGGTGAGGAAAGCCGCGCCATCACCCCCGAGAACATCACGGGCGAGAAGGGCCGCGCCGCCATGTCGGCCAGCCACCTCGGCGTCGGCCGCAAGGGCTCGTGCTGCGTGCCCCTTGAGTCCGGCGAGACCATCACGCTCGCGGACATCGAGGGCCCCGGCATCATCCGCCACATCTGGATGACCGTCCCCGACAAGACCGCCGCCGGCAGCTTCGTCATGCGTGACCTCGTGCTGCGCTTCTACTGGGACGACGAGGAGACCCCCTCGGTCGAGTGCCCTGTCGGCGACTTCTTCTGCAACGGCTTCGGTGAGCGCGCCATCGTCAACTCGATGCCCATCTGCGTGAACCCGACGGGCGGCATGAACTGCTACTTCGAGATGCCCTTCAGGAAGCACGCCAAGGTCACGCTTACGAGCGAGCACCCCGGGTTCATTAAGTACATCTTCTACACGTTCAACTACGCGCTCACCGACGTGCCGGACGACGCCATGTACTTCCACGCCCGCTTTAACCGCGAGCGCAGCACCCGCAGGGGCGTCGACTACACCGTGCTCGACGGCGTGCGCGGCAAGGGCTACTACGTCGGCACCTACATGGCCCTGTGCGCCCTGGAGCGCTATTGGTGGGGCGAGGGCGAGATGAAGTTCTTCCTCGACGGCGACGAGGAGTTCCCCACGGTCACCTCGACGGGAGCCGAGGACTACTTCGGCGGTGCCTGGGCCTTCCTCGACAGGCCGCCCCACGCGCTGCCCGAGGCGCAGTGCTTCAACACGCTGTTCGCCGGCTACCCGTACCGCTCGACGCGCGACGCCACGCGCGACCGCTTCAGCGCGGGCAAGCCGAACCCGAATCCGATGCTCGCGACTAACGACGACGCGCTGCCCAGGCACGGCCTCTACAGGTGGCACCTTCCCGACCCGATCTCGTTCAAGGAGGACCTGCGCGTGACGTTCCAGGACCTCGGCAACGACGACATCAAGCTCTACGAGCGCGAGGACGACATCTCCACCGTCGCCTACTGGTACCAAAGCGAGCCGCACGCCGTGCTCGCCCCGTTTGCCGCAAGGCAGGACCGCGTGCCCAGGTAGGGTCGCCTCGAAACAAGCCAACGTTATGGGCGCCCGCGGTTGACCATGACTGCGGGCGTCCCTTTGTAAGGAGGATCACATGAGCGAAAAGCAAATGAGGCTCGGCGCCCTCGAAGCCGGCGGGACCAAGATGGTCTGTGCCGTGGTGTCCGGCGACGGCGAGGTCCTCGACCGTATGGAGACCCCGACGCTTACGCCCGCCGAGACCGTCCCGCAGATGATCGAGTGGTTCACCGCCCGCGATGTGGACGCGTTGGGCATCGGCGCCTTCGGCCCGACCTGCGTCAACCCCAACGACGAGCGCTACGGCTCCATCCTCCAGACGCCCAAGCTCGCGTGGCGAGGCCATGGTCTTCGCGCCGCGTTCGCCGACGCCCTCGGGATTCCGGTGGCCTACGACACGGACGTGAACGTTGCCTGCCTCGGCGAAGTGGTCTTCGGCTGCTGCAAGGGGCTCGAGGACGCCGTCTACGTGACCATCGGCACCGGCGTGGGCGCGGGCGTCATGTGCGCGGGCAGACTCCTTCACGGCATGCTGCACCCCGAGGCCGGTCACATGCTGGTAAGGACCCGTCCCACCGAGGAGGGACGCTGCGTCTGCCCGAGCCACGCGAGCTGTCTCGAGGGGCTCGCCTCCGGCCCCGCCATCGCCGCGCGCTGGGGAAAGCCCGCGGCCGAGCTCGCGGACAACGATGAGGTGTGGGCGCTCGAGGGGGATTATCTGGGGCAGATGTGCGCGAACCTCGTGCTCATGTACTCGCCTCGCCGCATCGTCCTCGGCGGCGGCGTGATGCACCAGGAGCAACTCTACGGCATCGTCCGCAAGAAGACCCTCGAATATCTGGGTGGCTACATCCAGACCGCCGAGCTTAAGGACATGGAGAGCTACATCTGCGCCCCGGGCTGCGGCGGCGACCAAGGAATCCTCGGCGCGGCCGAGCTGGCAAGAAGGGCGCTCGCGTAACTTGCGCTCTCTCCGCCATACAACGCGTTAAGAAAAGACGAGCGCTTCTTGCCAATTGAGCGGCAAGAAGTGCTCGTCTTTTGCATTTGTTTTTGGGGCAGGACGCCCCGCCTCCGCTAGAGTCCCTGGACCGCCACACCCACGAGGTTTGGACCGGTGTGGACAAGAAGCGCGGGGCTGATGTCGGAGCGGACGACCTCCACCGCGTTGGCCACGCACTCGCACAGGGCCTGCTCCATGCGGTCGTAGAGGTCGGCGTGGGCCGAGGTGCGGCTCGCGGCAAAGCGCACCTTGGGGTGCTTCTCGACGATGGCGGCGATGAGCTTGACCTCGGTGCGATGCGGTACTTGCACAGCCATTTCGTGTGCGCGAGGCTGTTGGCTTTCTGGGCCACAGCAATCACCTTCCCCCTAGTATGATGACCTGAACAATCCTCATGCTAGGGGGAAGGTTTTTGTCGCGTAGCGGAAATTGGCCTCCACCCGCTGAGCGGGTGGCTTTCTATGCCGCGCGTGCCGCGCGGCACGGACTAAAGTCCATGAATAAAAACGAGGAAGGCCACGTCCGGCCTCCCTCGCAAAGGGTCTCTGATTACTCCCACTCATTGGGGACAGACTTAAATGAGTGCTCTTGAAATGCCGGCGCCTGGGGACGTTCTTTTTCTGTCTGCAGTTTGGAACGTTCCTTTTAATATGAGCAGGACATTGTCAAGAGGCAAAATCGGGCCTGGCCCCAACGATATGGGGTCAGGCCCTCTCCCTATATCAACCCGTCCGCGGCGACCTCGGCGTGTCTTACCGACGCTCGTCTTTGCAGTTTAATATCCGCCCGTGGCGATCTCTCGCTGGGCAATCCGTTGCTACGGCTGAGGCTTCTACGTCGAACCGACAGTCTGTGCACGCGTGTGGCGCCCTGGGCGCTCGCAGAAAAGGGACCTGAGGTTCGCCTCAACGGCTTCGGATCGAACCGCTTCCGGGGTGACTGGCTTATGTGCGGGGGGCCGCCCCCTACGCCTCCTCGGCCATGAGGCCGACCGCCCACACCCAGCAGGCGAGCTCGCGCGCCGTGGCGACGTTCGCTTTGTTGTTGTGGACCCCGCGCGCGAGCAGGGCCCCGCGCCTCTCGACCAGCCTCCGCACGCCCTTGGCGGCATGCCTCCGGGCGCCCCGGTCCGGGGCCTGGCCCTTGGCGAGGTCCTTCGGCCGCCCCGAGCACGTCAGGTAGTGCCACGCGGCCTCGACCAGCGTCTTCCTCAGGTGCTTGTTGCCGGCCTTGGTGATCGCGCCCCTTCGGTCGCTCTCCCCGCTGGAGTGCTCGGAGGGCGTCAGGCCGACCCACGCCGCGAACGAGCGGGCGTTCCTGAACCTCGAGAACTCGCCGGCCTCGAACACGAGGTCGGCGGCGGAAGCGGTGTCGACGCCCTTGAGGCAGCGCGGGGAGTCGACCCTCCTCCTCCACCTGGGCTTGCGGGCCTCGGCCTCGACGAGCCCCTCGAGCCTCGCCTTCTCCTCCGCAGCCCGCCTGACCGCGTCGACGTAGTAGGCGAGCGCGTCGTTGTCGGCCCCCTCCGCGAACCTAATCGACTCGATCCAGGACCAGTGCGCCCGGGTCCAGTTGCCCTTCCTGCGGCCGGTGGGCGTCCTCTCGTCGAAGACGAGCCCGTGCCTTAGCAGGAACTTGGAGAGCCGCTGCTTCGAGCGCGAGAGGTCGTCCCTCGCGTCCTCGAGCGCCCTGGTCAGGTCGCGGGCGGCCTCGCACTCGTCGTCGGGGACCCACACCTCGACCACGTTGCCGACCGACAGCATGCGGGCGAGGAACTCGGCGTCGTTGCGGTCGTTCTTCCTGCGCCTGTCCGCGCTGGGCTTGATCATCTTCGAGACGGCGCCGACCACGCAGTCGACCCCCAGGCCGGAGAGCCTCTTCTGCAGGTCGAAGCCCGTGACCCCGGACTCGTACACGCACCTGGCCCCGGGGTCCACGGAGCGTACCCACTCCGCGACGGCGCCGGCGTCGTAGCCGAAGGTCGCGGCGCGCACCTCCCCGGTCATGACGTCGAGGGAGACGGCCTTTATCGAGCGGGCGTGGACGTCGAGGCCGACGAAGGTGGTAGTATCGAGCATGGGAGCCCCTTCCATGAATGCGGCGTGGCCGCCGCGGCTGAATTAGACACTCACCATTGTCGGCCTAATCCGCGGTCTTTCATGCAGCAGGGGCTCTCAATGTTTTATGTCCTGCTCATATCGTCTCTGTCGGCAGTTTGGGACGGTCCTTAGAGCTGCAGCGCGCCATGAGCGACGAGGCGAAGCGGATCATCCTGTCTTTTGAGTTCTAAGCATAAGCCCCTGTCTCTGAGCAATGACCGGTTCGCATTTGTGCGCATTTACGTGCGTGGGATTGCGTGAATATGCGTATAGATGCGCCGTTTACGGGATAAAAATGACCGTTTAGCGGTGAGATACGCAAAAACGCGCACAGAAGCGCGTGTTTGTGCGAATATAGAGCTGTCAGAAAGCAAGGCGTTCTATGACACAGGAGGCACATAATGGCAGATTCCAAGCAGGCTCCGCTCGACGCCGCGGCAGCCGCCAAAGCAGCGTTCGCTTCGGTCCAGGACAAGCCGTTCCCCGACGATATTTTTACGGCTCCCGAGCTCCATTGGGCCGTCATCGGTTGCGGCGTTATCGCCAACCAGATGGCTCAGTCCCTTGCTCTTGCCGGTCGCAAGCTTGCGGGCGTCGCCAACCGTACGCCGTCCAAGGCTCAGGCTTTTGCCGAGCAGTATGGCATCGAGAAGGTCTACGACACGGTTGAGGACCCCTACGCCGATCCTGGCATCGACGCCGTCTACATCACTACCCCGCACAACACTCATATCACCTATCTGCGCGCTGCCCTGGCAGCCGGCAAGCACGTGCTCTGCGAGAAGGCTATTACCCTCAATTCCGCTGAACTCGATGAGGCCCGTGCCATTGCCGCCGAGCACAACGTGGTCCTTATGGACGCTACCACGGTGCTCCACATGCCCTTGTATCAAGAGCTGCGTCGCCG
Organism: Coriobacteriaceae bacterium; assembly: GCA_025757745.1. NCBI lineage: Bacteria > Bacillati > Actinomycetota > Coriobacteriia > Coriobacteriales > Coriobacteriaceae > Coriobacteriaceae bacterium. The sequence continues at coordinate 1,724,249 of CP107217.1, read as the reverse complement.
CATGGATGCCGGCGAGTTCGGCCGCATGAACCTCGCTCAGCTCAACTTTGGTAGCTACAAGGAGTACGGCGACCTGACCAACCGTTTCTACAATCGCAACCTTGCCGGCGGTGCCATGCTCGATATTGGTGTGTATGCCCTGTCCGTCATGCGCCTGTTTATGGCGAGCCAGCCCGCCGAGGTCGTGTCTCTAGGCAACACCTGCGAGACTGGAGTCGATGTTGCGGGCGGCATCGTCTGCCGCAATGCCGAGCAGCAGCTGGGCGTCGTGAGCCTTACGCTTCACTCCAAGCAGCCCAAGCGCTCGGTCATTAGCTTCGACAAGTGCTATATCGAGGTCAACGATTATCCGCGTGCCGATCACGCGACCATCGTGTGGACTGCAGACGGTCACCGTGAGGAGGTCCACGCTGGCACCGAGGCATACGCTCTGTGCTACGAGATGGCCGACCTGGAGAGGGCCGTTGCCGGCGATGATTCGAAGCGTGAGCTTCTGGGCTATGCTTCTGATGTTATGGAGCTTATGACCAAGCTTCGCGCCGATTGGGGAGTCGTGTACCCCGAGGAGGAGTAAGCGATGCTAGCGGAAGATAGGCTCAACGCGATCGTGTCGATGGTTCAGCAGACCGGCTCGGTTACCGTGCCGGAGCTTGCCGAAGCCCTGGGCGTGACGGCGTCTACCATTCGGCGCGACCTGCAGACGCTCGACCGAGCACACCGTATCGCCAAGGTGCACGGAGGCGCGACAAGTCTGGAGCGCGCGCACGTGACGCGCGACCTAACGCTTAATGAGCGCAGCGATCTCCATAACGACGACAAGGAACGTATCTGCGCCCGTGCGGCGGCGCTGGTGGAGCCCGAGAGCTTTGTATACATCGACTCGGGCTCGACGACGCTCAGGCTCATCGAGCATCTTCCACACCTTGAAGGTGTCACCTATGTGACTGATTCCGTGCTCCATGCTCAGCATCTCGCTTTGCGCGGCATGCGTACCGTGGTGCTGGGCGGCGAGCTCAAACCCGAGACCGAGGCGCTCGTTGGCCCCGATGCCTTGGCAACCTTAGACCGCTACAACTTCAACTGTGGCTTTTGGGGCTCTAACGGCATTGCCGCCGAGCAGGGCTTCACGGCGCCCGATATCGAGGAGGCGCAAGTAAAACGTATCTCGATGCGCCATACGGCCAAGCGCTTCGTAATCTCGGACGCCAGTAAATTTGGCATGGTGGCGCCCGTCAAGTTCGCGGACTTCCGTGACGCAACGATTATTACCGCAGGCGATGTCCCTGCCAAGTACCGGGCAATGGACAACGTCATCACGGTCTAACAGCAAGGGACGGGCTAAGGCCAAAACCACCGCGAAGGGGCAGGAACCTTTGTGGTGGTTTTGACGTTTGTCCAGATAAAACCTGCCAAAATAAACCTGTCCCTTTTTGGCAGGTTTTAGGGCTCCCAGGGGCAGGGGGCTTCGATGTGGATGTGCTCGCCGGTTACGGGATGCGTGAAGGATACGCTGTGGGCGTGGAGCATCAGGCCGCAGGGACGCGGCGTTCCGTACAGGTCGTCGCCAACCAGGGGATGATGCTCGCTTGCCAGGTGCACGCGGATCTGATGCTTACGGCCGGTGAGCAGCTCGACATCAATATACGAGCGCGTGGGCAGGCCACGACGGCTCTTAAGACGCTTGAGCACCTTCACGCGCGTTTGAGACGGCTTGCCGCTGGCGCCGACGCGCATCTTTCGACTGTCGTGTCGGTCGCGGGCGATGGGCTTGTCGATGAGCTTTTCGTTCCAGTCGATCTTGCCCTCGGCGAGCGCCAGGTAGTGCTTTTCGAACGCGTGGTCGATGATCATCTGGTCACAGGCGGGCTGCGTCTGCTTGTCGAGTGAGAACAGCACCACGCCGGTGGTGTTGCGGTCCAAGCGGTTGAGCGGCTGCATGTCGGTCGCGGCAAAGCCGTCGCCCATCGCCAGCAGCAGATCGCTGGCGTAGTCGGTGAGCGTGCGCTCGCCGGTGCCGTCGCCGTGGACGATCATGCCGGCGGGCTTGTCGATGGCCATGAGCCAGGCGTCGCAGTAGAGGACTTGAGGTTCTTCGTTCACGTGTAAGCCTTTCGGTTAGCTAATTCCCACAAACATGCAGCCCGAGGTCGCCCCGCGCAGGCGCGCGGCGGGCTTACGGCCGGCCTGCGCAGCCTCGACGGCGCGACGGACGCGTGCGACAGCGCGGCCCACCTCATCCGTCTCGAGCAGTGCGCCGTCAACCATAAGACGACGCACGCCGGCATCGAGCAGCTGCGGAACCTGCGGCGTGAGGTCGATGGGGTAGGCGTCGTACAAGCGTGAGCGGCCGTGGATGTCGGTACGGACCGGCATGACCTTGCCGTCGATATTCTTGAGCGACAGCTTGCGGGCGCGCAGGCGGCAGTTGGCGCAATCGTGGATGCAGCCGTTGGCAACCTGCAGGATGCAGTGCTCGCTCGTCATAACGCGCGGGCGGCCGAACACGGTGATGCCCAGGGCTGCGGGCGCGGAGGTGCCAAGCGAGACGATCTCGTCGAGCGTGATCTCGGGCGAGAGCCAAAACGCGCCGGCTCCGCGCTCGGCAAGTGCCTCCATGCAAGGGGTGTTGTGCACGGGCAGGCAAGAGCGGACCTCCGCCGTGGCGCCAACCTGGGCGGCCAGGGCAAGCTCAGAGATGTTGCCAATAGCGACCGTGGCGCCGGCAACAACCCACGGGTCGACGCGTACGTGGTCAACGGCGCGGCAGACCTCGTCGAGTACGGGTACGATGCCCTGCTCAAGCGCATCGGCGGGGGAGAGCTCGGCCGCATCGAGCGCGTCGGTGGTCATGTAGATGCGCGTTGCACCCTCGGCGCGAGCGGCCTCGGCGGCCTCGAGTGTGGTGACGGTGGCGCAGATCTGCGGCTCGTCGCGGTAGTGCTCGGGCATGGGGCGGGAATCACTGGTGACAATCGCCGGCAGCTCGAGCGTACGGGCACGCTCGTCATACGGTGCCAGAATGGCCTCCTCCAGCGCCTTGCAGGCGGCGGCGCGCACCTTGTGCACGGCGGAGAAGCCCATGCCGCAACCCTCATCGAGCGCCACATCAAAGCTCGCAGCCTCAAAGGGCGAGGAGCCCATGCGCCCGACGTGCTCCACCAGATCGGCCGCCTCGACGGCGCGAGTCTTGGCTGCCTCGACGGTAAAGCCGGTGGCGGTGGCGGTGAGCGCGGGGTCGTCGCAGCAGGTGAGCGTAACGGTAAACGGCTCACCCAGACGCGCCACGACGGACACATCTACGGCGCGGCGGCGCAGCACGTCGCGCTTGAGCGCGGCACCGGCGGCATCGATGGCGCGCTGGCTGCGGATGACGCGCACGCGGCAGCCCTCGGGCATGCTACGGGGCACGCGGCACTCGATGATGTCGCCCGCGGCGGCATCATCGGCGGCAATGGTGGTTAGGAACTGGTCGAACTCGTCGTCGTGGCGAAGTTCCAACAAGTCGCCCTTGCCCACGGGCTCAAACAACTCAATGCGGGCGATGGCGGCGCGGCGACGGCGGTCGTCGGGCTTGAGGCCGCGCACATCGCGGTTGGCCGGGCGGCTGCCCAGCACCGTGCCCACGATCTGGCCGCGGTTGTTGGACCGCTCGTAGCTCATCATCTCGTCGCCCGAGGTGCCGTCCTGATAGGCGTGCGTAAAGTCGCGGTTGAAGCAGCGCTTGAGCTGGCGCTGGCGGGCGGCTTCCTCGTCCTTGGTAACGGCGGCTCCGGATAGCATGTCGTCAATTTCGTGACGATACACATCAACGATGGAGTACACGTAATCGGGCGCCTTCATGCGGCCCTCGAGTTTGAGCGACGCGGCGCCGGCGTCATACAGACGGCGAACGAGCTGCGAAGTGTTGGTGTCGCGCGGGCATAGAGCGCGCTCGCGACCGGCAGGGGAGAGCGTACGTCCGTTCTCGTCGATCAGCTCGTAGGGCAGGCGGCAGGGCTGGGCGCACATGCCGCGGTTGGCCGATCGCCCCGCCATGGCAAAGCTCGAAAGCAGGCACAAGCCCGAGTAGCAAAAGCAGATGGCGCCGTGGCTAAAGACCTCAAGGTCCACATCGGGCGCGGCATCGTGAATGGTGGCAATTTCGTCGATGGAAAGCTCGCGCGAGAGAGTCACGCGGTCGGCGCCCTGCTCGCGGCACCAAAGGGTTCCGCGGTCGTCGTGGATGTTTGCTTGGGTTGAGATGTGCGTCTCGATGCCGGGCATCGTGCGCTTGACCTCAAAGAACAGGCCCCAGTCCTGGATAATAAAGGCGTCGGCGCCCAGCGTGGAGCAACGATGGATGAGCTGCAGCGCATCGCTCATCTCGGATTCCTTGATGACGATGTTGACCGTGACGTAGACGCGCGAGCCGGCCAGGTGCGCGGCGCGGCAGGCCTGCTCAAAGGCCTCGTCGGTAAAGTTCGTTGCCTTGCGGCGGGCGTTGAAGCTGCCCATGCCACAGTAGATGGCGTCTGCCCCGGCGGCGAGCGCGGCGGCAAAGGGCTCCGGGCCTCCGGCGGGTGCCAAAAGCTCGGGCCTGCGGTTGGTGGTTCGACTGGCGGTTGCGGTCATATCCTGCCTTTCAAAATGCTCAGTTATTCGAAAGTATAGTGGCGCCGTCGCGATGGGCGATGCCCGCAGCCTAAGCAGGACAAAGTCTTCAGCAGCCTCTCGGGCAAAAATGATCCGTTTTCCTCCGTCCCCAAGGGATCAGTGGGTTAGCCCTCCTTGCGAACTTTTTGCAGATAGCGGTAGACGCTGGGCTCAGAGATGCCCAGCGCGGTGGCAGCACAGGCAACGGCGCCCTTGAGCATAAATACGCCGTTGCCGTTAAGGTGGCGAATAACGTCCACGCGGTCGCTCTGACCAAGCGACGCTACATCCAGCCCGCGCGCGCTCAGAAGCTCGGAAATACTGCGGTCGATGAGCTCCTGTGTGGACTCCGAAAGGCTCTCGACTTCGATAGGGGAGGGCTCAGTGCGGACCGGCGCAGCGTCGAAGCAGGCCATAAGCTGCTGGGCCATGGCGTTGATGTTGCGCACGGCCGAAAGATCGGTGTTGACGCAGAGCATGCCGACGATCTCGTTGTTCTCACGGATAAAGTACGTCGCGGACTCCAGCGTCTTGCCGCCGGCGCCGCGGCCCTCGTAGCCCGTAATGAACGGCAGATCGCGATATTTACCATCGTGCATAATCTTGAGTGCCAGATCGGTAGCGGGTCCGCCAATCTTGCGGCCGCTCACGATACCGTTGCGAATATCGACGATGGCGTGGTCGGGATCCGAGAAATCGTGCAGGACGATTTCGCTGTTTTTGCCGAGTATCTGCTCCAGGAAATCGACCATCGGCAAAAAGCGGCGTACGGTCTCGTTCACGAGCAACTCCTTTGGGTGAAATCGGAAATGTTCATAACAATTTTTTCTCATGGTAACACGGTGTCAATTGACTCGCATATTTGCAGGTACATTGCGTAATATAGACGGGCGGTAGGAATGTGGCAGTAAACGGTCGACCAAAAGAAAAGTTAGATGGTAGTTTAAGCGGACACATTTCTGACCTACTGAAATGTTATATGTCAGCTGAAGAATAGTCTGATAACAAAAAATTATTATTAAATATGAGGAAAATCTTCAATACGATATGCAACGAAGGCACAACCTCAGCCCCGCACTGCGTCACAATAGAACGCTAGATGCGAAAACAACTACCTCGAGGATTGGTGGTCAAATGGCCCAGGAGACGGTTACGAACGGCACTGAAGCCCTGTTCACTCGTGAAGGCATGCCGCCCGTTAAGGAAATGATCCCGTGTGCCCTTCAGCACGTGTTGGCATCGTTTGCCGGCATCATTACCCCGGCGGTCATCATGGCCGGCGTCTACGGCTTTAATAGCCAGCAGAGCACCGACATCATTCAGGTCGCGCTCATTCTTTCGGCACTCGACACGGCCCTTCAGGCCTTCGCTCCCTTCCGTCGCATCGGCGGCGGCCTGCCCATCGTCATGGGCGTCTCGTTCGCGTTCCTGCCGGCCCTTCAGGCCATGGGTGCCTCGGGCTTTAGCTTTGGTGCGCTGCTGGGCGGCGAGATTGTCGGCGGTGCTGTCGCGGCCCTCTTTGGTCTGGCCTACAGCAAGATTAAGTGGCTGTTCCCGCCCGTCGTGACCGGTACGGTCATCTTCTCCATCGGCGTTTCGCTGTATCCCACGGCCGTCAAGTACATGGCCGGCGGTATGGGCACGCCGCTGTGGGGCACCCCGCAGGCATGGTGCGTCGCTCTTATCACGTTCGCCGTGGTCTTTGCGCTCGCCAACTTTGGCAAGGGCACGCTCAAGCTGGGATCCGTGTTCTTTGGCATGATCGTTGGCATGATCGTTTCAATCCCCTTTGGCATGATCGATTTCTCCAGCGTCGCCACCGCTCAGGTCTTCGCCCTTCCCAAGCTCATGCCCTACGCGCTCGAGTTTGATCCCGAGGTCTGCATTACCCTCGCCGTCGTGTTCCCCATGGTTGCCATCCAGGTTATCGGTGACGTCTCCGCCGCCTGCCTGGGCTCCATCGACCGTATGCCCACCGAGCGCGAGCTCTCTGGCGCTATCGTGTCCCAGGGCATCACATCTATGGTCGGCGGTCTGCTGGGCGGTCTTCCCACCAGCGCCCTTGGCCAGAACGTGGGCATCATCTGCTCCAACAAGGTCGTCAACAAGTGGGTTTTTGTGACCATCGCGGCCGTTTTTGCCATCGCCGGTCTGTTCCCGCAGCTTTCTGCCGTCCTTTCCGCTATCCCGCAGCCCGTCATCGGCGGCGCGACCGTCGGCGTCTTTGGCACCATCACCATGAACGGCGTGCGCATGTTCACCCGCGAGGGCCTCACGCAGCGCACTACCACCATCGTCGGTACCTCCGTCGTCTTTGGCCTGGGTATCTGGATGGCCAGCGGTTGCCTTGCCGGCGAGGGTATGCCCACCTGGGTGTCCACCGTCATCGGCTCCAATGCCGTAACCCCCACCGCCATCATGGCCATTGTCCTTAACCTGATCCTTCCGCAGACGCCGGTCGTGGCTCAGCACATCGATGCTGCCAAGGACGCTGCCGTGGATCTGGTCTTGCCCGAGAGCAAGAAGTAACCAATTCGGTGCTATTCGTCGGCGGACGTATCGCCTCGTCCGCCGACGTCATGCGGCGTCAAGCTGCACTTCAACCGCCCCTTTTGCGTGCGCCGCTTGTCGAATTACGTTATAGCTAGACATATTATAGGAAGGTATAATATAGCTAGCTATAACGTAAAAGAAGGATGGCCCTATGTTTATCGGAAGAACAGCGGAAATGTCCGAGCTCAATCGACTGTATGGCACGGGCTCCTTTGAGATGCCTGTGATTTACGGTCGCCGTCGTGTGGGTAAAACGCGCCTTATCACAGAGTTCATCCAAGGCAAGAAGGCTATTTACTTTCAAGCTCGTCGTACCAATGCAGAGGCAAACCTGCACGGCTTTAGTCAGGCGATACTTGCAGGCTCGGTTGGTGCTGCAGGTGCGTCGTTTCGTAGTTTTGACGAGGCGTTCGATGCATTGGCCACCATGGCTCGCACGGTACGTTTGATTGTCGTGATTGACGAGTACCCCTATCTCGCCCAATCGAATCCCGAGATCAGCTCGTTGCTGCAAGACAAGATCGATCACTTGTACAAAGAGACCAAGCTCATGCTTATCCTGTGCGGGTCGTCGCTTTCGTTCATGGAAGAGCAGGTGTTGGGGTATGAGAGCCCACTATACGGTAGGCGCACGGCCCAGTTTAAGATCATGCCGCTCGATTTTACGACGACCCTCGGCCTGTGGCAGAGCATGGGTCGCGAAGACGCTGCGGTTTGCTATGGCATGACGGGCGGCATTCCTGCGTATATCGAGAAAGTCGATCCCGCCGCACCGCTCAAGGACAACATCAAACGTCTTTTCCTTACTCCTACGGGCTATCTCTTTGAGGAGCCGAGTAACCTGCTGTTGCAAGAGTGCCGCAATCCCGAGCAATATGATGCGATCGTGCAAGCAATTGCTCAGGGGCGCTCGAAGATCTCGGAGATTGCGAGCTCTACGGGAATCCCTGCGAGCAACGTAAAGAGCTATGTGGATAAGCTGGCGTCGCTTGGGATTGTCGAGCGCGAGCTGCCCCTAAACGAGACGAGCAATAAGCGAGCCGTGTATCTGCTGAGCGACCAGATGTTTAGGTTCTGGTACAAGTTTGTGCCGCAGAACATTGGGCTGATTCAAAACGATATGGCCGAGATGGCGTATAAGCGCATTGAGCCGCACGTATCGGATTACATGGGTACGGTCTTTGAGCTTATATGCAGACAATACGTGTACGAACTCGCGCGCGCGGGCCAGCTCGATGTGGTTCCGGCGAGCGTCGGGCGCTGGTGGGGGACGGATAATCGCACGCATACGCAGGAAGAAATCGACTTGATTGTTGACGATGGCGAGGGCGCTGCGCTGTTTGCGGAGTGCAAATGGCGCAATGAACCGGCGGGCGAAGACGTGCTGCAAAAGCTCGTGCACCGAAGCGAGCTCTTTAGACGGCAGCACAAAAGCTATGCACTTTTCTCAAAAAGCGGCTTTACGCAAAGATGTCAGGAAGCTGCGGCGAACAGGGGAGATACCAAGCTGATCTCGTTTGCCGAGATGTGCGAGCGGAGATAACCAAGCGCGCTCTGATGTAATGCTCGGAATGGATCGCGCTTTCCGGATCGCCCTTCAAGCGGAAAGCGCGTCTCAGAATGCCGCGCCGGCGTTTTTGGCGGTCATGGTTGGAAAGGGGAGCATTGCCTACACACGCGACGATGGCGTGGCGGTGATTCCCATGGCGGCACTTGGGGCGTAGTGGTTTTGCGGGCGTGCCGTGCTTCCTTTACCGAAAATCCATTTGGTAAACCAGATGCTCGCGGATAGAATAAAGTTGACGGCAGCCCAAGTTGTGGATAGCTGGGCAGCGCCGTTGCTTGGTCAAGAGGTCAGTGCCTTAATGACAGCGACTTGTTATGCTTCGAATGCTGCTTGAGTGCCTCGGAAAGTTCGATAAGCGCCGTGAAGAGCAAGACCAAAGCAACCAAGAGCTCTGTGAGCTCTGATGGGCCCGGGATGACCGCTGATTCAAGTCACCGGGCCTAAATTTTTTTCACACATTTGAATAAAGCGGTGTTCCCTTTAGAACCGTCTGTGTGGCAAGTGCCTGGCGCGTGGCATTGCGCCCTGCTTTCATGTCCGCACGAGCGCCTATCCTTACGGCAATGTAGCCGCCTATGTAGCAAGCGGCAAGCAACGGAGAAAGGCCCTAACCGTGTCAGCTGAAAAGACGCCGGGTATCTCGGCTATCGATACGACGAACTTTGCGCGCCAGATTGTGCTGGACTTTGAGTTTGCGCCGGTGCCAAAACAGCGCCAGCGCCGTGGACTGCGCAACGAGATTATCGAGGTCGGCGCCGTCAAGCTCGATTATCACGGTAACGTTATGGGTGAGTTCTCGCAGTTTGTGCAGACGGAATTTACCGAAGGCGTTGCGTTTCCCGTCCGCGAGCTTACAGGGATATCGGCCGTGGACACCGCGATGGCCGATCCGCTCTACATGGTGATCAAAAGGCTCAGCGATTGGATCGGTCGCTACTCCGCCCAGATAGTTTGCTGGAGCGGGACGGACCGTCGACAGCTTTTGACCGAGTGTCAGGCAAAACACATCGACCTTTCCGCATTTCCTACGGACTGGGCCGACCTGCAGGCGTTTTATACCTCGATCATGGACGTGGGCAGCCACGGACGCGTTTCTTTGAGTGACGCGGCGACGTGGTTTGGCATCGAGTTTGACGAGTCGACGGGCCATGCCCACAGTGCCCTAGCCGATGCGCGCGTAACCGCTAAGTTGCTCAAGCAGGCGATGGACGGAGACTATCACGTGAGTCCGCGCGCCCAGGAGATCCGCCAACGGTGGGGGACGGGCGAGCGACCCCAGACGCGCCTCTCTAGCAAGTGCCCCGAGCTGGGCGACCTGCTGCTAAAGCTGAAGGCGGGGGGGAGGTAGGGGGCAGACGGCCATCCGGAGGCGCCTGATCGGCGGCCCCTCGGGGCTTGTCCGTATCGTAGGCAATGCGCCGAATGCTCGCCATCGAAATTTATCGATGGCCTATTACACACTGTAATGGGCTTGAGCCATCCCGGGGAAATTGCCGCGTGACCTATAATGTTTGGAACAGTTAAATGCGCTTTTTGCAATTGTGCAGATAGGTTTTGCTATGGTTTTCGATAAAGAGGCAGCGTTCGAGGAAGCGGTCATCACCGTGCTGAAGCAGCACGGCTGGGACGACGCGGGGGGCGTGCTTCGCTATCCCACCGAGCAGGACCTCATCGACAACTGGGCGAAGATTCTGTTCCAGAACAACGCCGACATAGACCGCCTGAACGGCTGCCCGCTCACCCAGGGCGAGATGGCGCAGGTCATCGAACAAATCGAAACGCTCAAGACCCCACTCGCACTCAACGGGTTCATCAACGGAAAGACCGTCGCCGTCACGCGCGACAACCCCGACGACACACTTCACCTGGGCAAGGAGGTGAGTCTGAAGATTTATGATCGTCAGGAGATCGCAGCCGGCCAGAGCCGCTACCAGATAGCTCAGCAGCCGGTTTATCCTGCGAAGAACAAGATCCTGAACGACCGCCGTGGAGACCTGTGCCTGCTCATCAACGGCATGCCGGTCATCCATATCGAGCTCAAGCGCAGCGGCATCCCCGTCAGCCAGGCCACTGGTCAGATTGAAAAGTATGCCCACGAGGGCGTGTTCACGGGGCTCTTCCGCCTGACGCAGATCTTCGTGGGGATGACCCCCGACGAGGCGCGCTATTTCGCCAACCCTGGCACGGGCACGTTCAACCCGAACTTCTTCTTCCACTGGGAAGACTTCAACAACGAGCCCGTCTGCGCGGGCGACAAACCCGGAACCGACGAATGGAAACGCTTCACCTCCACGCTGCTTTCCATTCCAATGGCGCACCAGCTCATTGGCTTCTACACCGTGGCCGACAGTTCGGACGGCTGCCTGAAAGTTATGCGCAGCTACCAGTACTACGCAGCCTCCGCCATATCCGACAAGGTGCGCAGGTGCAAATGGGACGAGAGACCCAAGAGCAGCACCCCGGGGCGCCCCGGCGGTTACATATGGCATACCACCGGCTCCGGCAAGACCATGACGAGCTTCAAATCTGCCCAGCTCATAGCCGACTCGCGCGACGCCGACAAGGTGATCTTTCTCATGGACCGCATCGAGCTGGGCACGCAGTCGCTCTCCGAGTACCGCGCGTTCGCAGACGACGCCGACGACGTGCAGGGGACCGAGAACACGCAGGTGCTGAAGTCGAAGCTCGCGAGCGACGACCCCAAGAACCGCCTCATCGTGACCTCTATCCAGAAGATGAGCAACGTGAAGGCCGGTGAGGGTAGAATCACCCAGGCGGAACTCAACCGCCTGGCCTCCAAGCGGATCGTGTTCGTCATTGACGAGTGTCACCGCTCCACCTTCGGCGAGATGCTCCAGGACATACGCTGCGCGTTCCCCAACGCGCTGTTCTTCGGCTTCACAGGTACGCCGATTCTCGACGAGAACCAGAAGAAGGGCTCCACCACCGCCATGGTGTTCGGCGAGTGTCTGCACCGTTACAGCATCGCAGACGGCATCCGCGACGGCAACGTCCTGGGCTTCGACCCATATATGGTGACGACCTTCGACGACCACGACGTGCGCGAAGCGGTCGCCCTAGAGCAAGCGAAAGCCGCAACAGTAGCCGAAGCTATCTTCGACGATCGAAAGAGCAAGGTCTTCTACTACTATATGGACTCGGCAAAGGTCCCCATGGGACCGATGGTCGACAGTGCTGGCAACCGCATCAAGGGCATCGAGGATTTCCTCACCCGCGCCCAATACTGGCCCGGCACTCCGCACCACGAAAAGGTCGTAGATGACATCCTGCGCCGTTTCCCGGTGCTCTCCCATGGCAACAAGTTCCATGCAATCTTGGCGACGAGCTCCATTCCGGAGGCGATCGACTATTACCGAGCCTTCAAGGAACGCGCCCCGCAGATGAAGGTGACCGCCCTTTTCGACCCGAGCATTGACAACAACGCCGACTCTACGGTGAGGGAAGATGCCCTGGTCGAGCTCATAGAAGACTACAACAAGGCATACGGCCAGGAGTTTACCATCCCTACATGGCCCGCCATGAAGAAGGACATCTCGGCGCGCCTGTCTCACAAGAAGCCCTACGTCAACGTCGACTCCAACCGCGGCTCTCGCATCGACCTGCTCATCGTAGTGGACCAGATGCTCACGGGCTTCGACTCCAAATGGCTCAACACGCTCTACCTCGACAAGGTCATCGACTACGAGAGCATCATCCAGGCGTTCAGCCGCACGAATCGCCTGTTCGGCCCCGACAAGCCCTTCGGCACGATCCGCTATTACCGTCATCCCCACACCATGAAGGGCTATATCGAAGCGGCAGTGAAGCTGTATTCGGGAGACCGCCCACTCGACATGTTCGTCCAGAAACTACCGGAGAATATCGCGTTGATGGACGCGCGCCTTCAGGAGATACTCATGGTCTTCGAAGCAGCTGGCGTAGGGGACCTCTCCAAGCTCCCCGCATCGCAGGAAGCCAGGCGCAAGTTCGCCAAGGAGTTCGTTGAGCTCAACGAGTTCCTCGAGGCCGCAAAGGTGCAGGGCTTCACATGGGAGCAGGATACCTACGAGTTTGAGGAGAAGCCGGAGGAAGGCGAGCCGAGGGGCAAGTCCTTCTTCGTGCAACCGGTCATCGACGAGCGGACCTACCTCATTCTCGTGCAGCGCTACAAGGAGTTGTTCGCAGGAGGGGGCGGGCCTGGCGACGCGCCCGAAGCGCCCTACGAGCTCGATGGTCATATAACCGAAATCGACACGGGGCTCATAGACAGCGACTACATGAACGCGAACTTCGAGAAGTGGCTGAAATGCCTTGAGCAGGACGACGAGGGTCTTGCCGCCGCGCGCGAGGAGCTCCACCGATCGTTCGCGTCCCTAAGCCAGGATGACCAGCGCTTCGCCGAGCTGTTCCTTCACGATGTCGAGCGAGGGGACGTCGCCCTGGAAGACGACAAGACGTTGAGGGATTACATCACGTCCTATGCCCGCAAGGCGAAAAACGCTCAAGTCGAGCGAATCGTCGAGGCGCTCGGCATAGACGGCGAGCTGCTTGCCACCATGGCCGCGCTTGACCTGACGGAATCGAACATTAACGAGTTCGGGCGCTTCGACGATTTGAAGGACTCGGTGGACAAGACGCGCGCCAAGGCTTTCTTTGAGCAGAAGGAAGGCAAGACGCTTCCTCTGTTCAAGGTGAACACCCGTGCGGCGGCGCTGTTGAAGAAGTTCATCCTGGAAGGCGGCTTCGACATCGACGAATGAGCGGCTTTTTTGAACAGGCGAAATCGAAAGTTTGTCTATCTGAGGGGACGCATGCGACCATGCGTCCCCTCGTTTCAACTTGGGAACAGCGTAAGTTGGGGGAGCTGTTTGTCGAAAGCGATGAGCGCTCCTCAACCGAAGAAATCCTGTCGGTTAGCGTAGCCAACGGTATCTATCCGGCATCCGAATCCGAAAGAGACACCAATCCTGGCGCAAGCATCGCCAATTATAAGATTGTTCGCGTTGGGGACATCGTGTACAACAGCATGCGCATGTGGCAGGGCGCGGTCGGTTCAAGCAGGTACAACGGTATCGTAAGCCCAGCTTATGTGGTTGCAAAGCCTGTAGTCGAGCTTGACTCGACTTGCTTTGGCTACCTGTTGAAGAGGCCTGAATTGCTTTACAAATACCTCTGCAACTCCCAGGGCAACTCCAAAGATACGCAAACTCTGAGGTACGAACGTTTCGCTGAAATTACGGCTGAAGTACCATCGACCATCGAAGAACAGCGAGCAATATCTGATTGTCTAGAGGGTCTCGACAACCTCATCACCCTTCATCAGCGACAGCAGCAAGAAGGCGATAACGTCTTGTGTCTCGGCCGCAAATAGTAAAAACCGTCGATTCGGCTAATGCGAATCGACGGTTTCAGGGATCACAGAGTGATGCCTGTGTCAAAAAACTAAACGAACATCTTGTCTAAAAGCGATTTCTTCGTATTCTTCAGTAAATCCAACTTACGCTGATGAAGGGTGATGAGGGAGTCGAGCTTGGTAAAGTATTGGCCAAGCTGCTTCTGCTCTACCACAGAAGGAACAGGAACGCTTAACTCCATCACCTTGTTTTTGGAGATGTTGAACCTAGAGATCCCCTGAGCCAGCAGAGTGAGATTGGAACGCACCAAACTTGATCTGAGCATATAAGCAAGGTAATGCGGGTCAAACGTTGAATCTTGCCTGTAACCAAAACAGAAGCTGTTGAGGTAAACATCTTCCTGGTCAGAGAGCCAAACAGAGGACATTCCGACTTCATCCGGCGTTTCAGATGACACAGTAAAGAATACGTCACCATACACAACCTGGTTTTGGCTCGAATCAATTTCGACTGCCTCGAGCCGCTTCGTGTCCGTCAGTGGGTTATCGAAGACATTGGTATACGGGATGAACCTTGCGTTGCCGTGACCGAAATCCTCTTTGGTTTTGCCGGTCAAACCTCCATAGGTTGTCCCACAGTTACCCAACTTACGCTGTTCCCAAGGGTCAGTGAAACCCTTAAAGCGGACTTCGGGCTCGGTCTCGCCGGGTTTCGGAAACATCTTGTCGAGCATCGACTTCTTCACCGTACACAGCTTGTCGTACTTACGCTGATGAAGGGTGATGAGGTTGTCGAGCTTGGCAAAGAAACGGCCGATTTCTTTTTGCTCTCCACTGCCTGGAATAGTGACTTCTGCACTCAGTAAGTCCTTGTTGTAAAGTCGCTTAATCGTGCTGCCTTCTAAGCCCCATTCAATTTGCGAATATAAAGGCTTGAGAAACGTATCGTTCAATCTATGATCGTGTTCTAGCCAAACAATGTTTGAGTCTTGAAAATATGCCTTTTCACCTTGGTATTCAACAACTCGCCCAATACTTCCTGCAGCCGATATCAATAACGTGCCCGGGGTTGGATACGGATAGGTACGCTTGAAGTAGTCAAACAGCTCATTGGAGATGAAGGCATCTGGATCCGTACCAAAAGTTCCAATCTTAAAAAACGGAACATCGCCCTGCTCCGAGGTTTGCTCTTTGTAGATGCGCTTGCACATCGCAACCGAACCAAATTCTCCCAACTTACGCTGTTCCCAAGGGTCAGTGAAACCCTCAAAGCGGATTTCTGGGGTATTTTGTTTCTCTGCCATGCTACTCACCGCCCAACAGCTTGCGCAGCTCGGCGATGCCAGCCATGTCGTACTCATTGCCCGTAAGCTGGCCCAGCATGTCTGCTAGCTGGCTTTCTGCATCATCTATCTGGTTGCACACGTCCGAGTAGGTTGTCGCGTATTTGGCGTTGAGCGCAGCTACCTTCGCGATGAAGTCGCTCACAACGGTTTCGGGAAGAGCCAGAAGCTCGGCCTGCAACGGCTCTATCCACTTGGCAACCAATAGATCGTCGCGCTGGGCATCGGTCAGGCCCTCAATGACTTCCTTGGTCGCCTCCTCAAGAGCCACTCTCGCTTCCTTGTTTGCCTTCTTGAGGCTTTTCTCCTCATCGAACAGCGCCTGCGCACGAACCAGACCTTGCTCGAAATCGTTTTCGGGGTGCTTTCCGATAGCCTTCACAGCCTTCTTGAGCTCAGTCGCCACAAACGAACCTTCGTCGTTGACAGCAGCGGAAGACCCCTTGTCCTCCTCGTCGAAGCTCTCGAGAATCCCGTCTATTTCCTGCGATATCTCGCCTAGACGGGAATCACGGGAGCTAATCTCCTTGACGTCTTCGGCAAGCAGGCGCTCTTGCACAAGCGCAAACGGCAGGATTCGGCCAGCCCAGCCATCCTGTACCTCGACGTCTTTGCCGTTCTTCTTCTTGACCACCATGTTCGGGTCTACCTTGCGCACGGCGGTTTTCCCCTCAGTCTGGATGATCTCCAAATCGCCGGAGATTCCCACCCAGGCATCGT
This sequence comes from Coriobacteriaceae bacterium, assembly GCA_025757745.1. Lineage (NCBI taxonomy): Bacteria > Bacillati > Actinomycetota > Coriobacteriia > Coriobacteriales > Coriobacteriaceae > Coriobacteriaceae bacterium. The sequence continues at coordinate 1,708,081 of CP107217.1, read as the reverse complement.
CGAGCGCCTGGTAGGCGTCGTAGCCGTCGACCAGGGCCATGCCCGCCAGCGCGTCTTTCAATAGCGCCGCGATGACCTCTTCCTCCGCCACGGTATCAACTTCATCGGCGCCGTCTACCAAGCGGCTTCGCAGCGTGGCAGGTAAATGGCTTATCGCATTACGGTATCCGTCCAGAAAGGCACGGACGTCAGTATTTTCCTTTGCCGCTTGCGCAACATCGTCGGTCGCGGGCACAAGACACGATCCACCTGCGTCGCGGTAGAGTTGCCCTTTGAGGCTCGGCCATACCTTCCAATAGCGCTCGAGCGCGTCGACCTCGGCCTTCGGCACACCGCCGAACATGGTGGCATACACGTCCCAGCTTTCGGCGGCCGTGCTCGAGTCCACATAGCGCGGGATGTTGAGGTTATAGTCGTTGGCGCGGATCTCGTCGATGGGAACCAGACGGCTGAACTTGTCGACGGTCGCGTTCGTTGTCACAGCGTCGACGATACGCTTGATGTCGCTTGCCCGCAGCTTGTTGTTCTTGCCTTCTTTCACGAAGTGCTTGGAAGCGTCCACCACCAAGACGTCGCTCGTCTCGCGCTGCTTGCGCAGCACCATGATGATGGTGGGGATGCCCGTGCCGAAGAAGATGTTGGCAGGAAGACCTATGATGGCCTGGATATGGCGGTTCTCCACCAAGTTTTTTCGGATGGTGCCTTCCTCGCCGCCGCGGAACAGCACGCCGTGCGGCAAGACGATGCACATGATGCCGTCGGGGCGCAGGTGGTATAGGTCGTGCAGTAAAAAGGCGTAGTCTGCCTTGGACTTGGGCGCCACACCGAACTTGAAGCGCGGGTCGAGCTCCTTGTCTTCCGGATCCCAGTTCTGGGAGTAGGGTGGGTTCGACACCACGGCATCAACGAACAGCGGGTCGTAGGTCTCGTCCTTGTTCTCCACCGTGTCGAACCACGGCCAGTCGTCCTCGAGCGTGTCGCCGTTTCTGGCCACGATGTTGTCGGGAAGGATGCCGCGCATCACCAGGTTCATGCGCGTGAGATTGTAGGTGTTTTCCTTAAGCTCCTGAGCGTAGTACTTGATGGAGTCCGGGTCGCCATTGCGGCGCGCCACAGCCTTGCCGATATTGATGAGCAGCGATCCCGAGCCGCTCGTGGGGTCGTAGATGGTGATGTTCTCGCGTCCGGCCAGGTGCCACGAGACTATCTCGCTCATAAGCATGGACACCTCGTGCGGCGTGTAGAACTCGCCGGCCTTCTTGCCGGCGTTGGCGGCGAAGTTGCTGATGAGGTACTCGTAGATGAAGCCGAGCACATCATAGTCCTGGCGACCGTCCATCGGGATGTCCTTGATGAGGTAGATGAGGTCGCGAGCGGCCTTGGACTGGCTGCGCGCATCGGTACCCAACTTGGAGAGGCCAGTCTGCAGCGTGTCGAAGATGCCGTCGAAGACGCGCTTGCGTGCAGGATCGATATTGCGGCTGAAGGCGGAAAGCGCGTCGCGAACGTTCGAAATCTCGAAGTCGCCGCCCTTTGCCACCCAGGTGGAGAAGAGGTTGTCGTAGGCGATGAAGTAGCCGCACTCGCCCTTGACGAACTCGACAGTCTCCTCGTCGTCTTCCACCAGGCTGGGCAGGTCCTCCTCGGCGAAGTCGCGCGCCTTCAGGCGGGCAACCTCGGTCTCGGACAGGAACTTGTAGAAGATGAATCCCAGAATGTAGTCCTTGTACTCGTTAGCCTCAATCTTGGATCGCATCTTGTTGGCGGACTCCCATATCTTGGAGGCCAGCTGCTGCTTGTTCATCTAGTTTTCCTCACTTCTATAGACTTGGTTGAGCGTTTCTCCGTCGTCGCTTACCCATTCGGTCCAGCCGTTCTGGCTGCCGCCGAGCACGAACACCGCCGCGGCGCTGGGCGTCGGGAACTCGAGGTCCTCGGCGAGCTCTGCGATGCCGCCCGAATCGTCGAAGATTTCTCTGCGCGCGGCCGCGACGGCCGCGTTTTTCAGAACGGGTCTCGAGAGGTTCACTTTCGAGCCAGCGAGCACGGTGAAGTGCCCGGTGGCCTTGTCGTAGCGCCCCGCCCCGCGTATGCCGTTCTTCTTTGTGTGGAAGACCGCCGGCGCACCGGTCGGACCCTGGTCGACCCTGTCGAGGTCGTACCCCAGAGCTGCCATCCTGAAGAGGATCCTATCGTGCAGGCGTTCGACGGCCTCTTCCTTGTACGGGTCGATGTAGGGCTCGGGCGTCGCCGAGTTGTCGGTCTCGTACGAGCCGTGGGTACGCACGTAGTCGATGGCCTTCGCCTCGAGAACGTCCAGTGCATCCCTGCTGATGTTTTGGTCGTCATCGAGGAACATAACGGCCTTGTTCCAGAACTCCTTTTTCGCCTTGTGCGCGTCGAGCCGGGCGATGCCCTGGGTCGTCTGCCCCGCGTAGACGCGGCTCACGTTGCCGTGGTCCTCGTCGAGCAGGTAGTAGACGCCGCGCTGCGGGATGTTCGGCAGCGATTTCGCCTCGGTAAGGTCCTCCCTTGGAACGACGACGGTCACAAGCGACTCGCCGTCGATGCGGCAGATGCGGATGCGGTCCGGCTGCGCGTCTATGAGCTGGACGGTGAGAGTCTTGACCCGGATCATGCTCACGCCCTCTTCTTCGCGAGCTCTTCAATCATGCACGTGCGCACGAAGGCGGAGAAGCTCATGCCCCGCAGGGCCGCCTCTTCCTTCGCAGCGTCGCGCAGGGTATCGGGGATGCGAAGGGTCACGGAGACCTGGTCGCCGTCCACCAGGAAGCTTCTGATCTCGGTCTCGTCGGGGTTGCTCTTAATGAGCTGCTTGTAGCTATCGGGCATCTGCGCTCCCATCGCTCGAAATGCAATACAAATGCGTTGAAAGTATTATAGCGTTGCATTGTTGGCGACTGTTGAGGCGAACGGCAATATGGCCAGGCATGGAATCAAAGAGTCAGGTAGGGACAACCTGACCAACGGTGTTATCGCGGGATCGCGTGGTAGGTGTGCCCACCTACCTCCGCAATCCCGCGTGCGGCACTCAACAGCTCATACTCTCTCTGGCTCCACTGGCGCAGCTCAGCAGCCTCGACGGCGTCGCGGCACAGGTCCAGAAATACCTCGGCTCCCTCGCAGAAGCACTCGCGGGCAAAGGTGCCGGATCCGTCCGCAACGCACGCGCCGTCGGCGAAGAGCTATCGGCTAGACGATTCACGCGGGCAGCGGCTAAAGTGGGCTTGTGATAAATCGATAATTGAAGAGAACGAACACGTGTTCGTTTATATGGTAAGATATATGCCAGCGGGAGCGATTTCATTCGATATCGTTCTTGCCGGTACTTTTTACTTCCGCATGCTGTCGGCGCGGACTTCGAATTCAGAGAGGGCGATTGCAATGCTATACGAATTTAAATAGATCTCTAATGCTTGATCATGACCATGTCTATGTCAAAAGACATACAAAAGTGTTAGTCTTTTGACATGAAACACTTTGATGAAATATTCGAACTGGCGGCAGATGGCTACGGCATCGTGACTGCTGCGCAGGCACGCGAGATTGGCGTAACCACCGGAGAACTGAGCCGATGGTGCGCCACTGGGAAATTGATGCGCCGAGGACATGGGGTGTACAAGCTCACCCAATGGGTTCCGACGCCCCGTGACGTCTTTGCGGAGGCAGTGGCTCTTGTTGGTGACGAGGGTTTCCTGTGGGGCGAATCAGTGCTGTCTATGCACGCACTTGCACTTGTTGATCCTCGTGCCGTGACCGTGGCAACACCAAAGCGTGTTCGCCGTAAACTGCCAGCTTGGGTAAAAACAGTGTCCGCTCCAGAGAATGCGAAAACGACGTTCTATGAAGGAATCCCTTCTCAATGCGTTGCTGATGCGATTGAGGCTTGTAAGGGGTCCGTTATGACCGAACGCCTCATCGAGGCAACCAAGCACGCTCAAACCGAGGGCCTTATTACCTCCAATGAGCATGAGAGACTGATGAAGGAGCTGTCGTGAAGGAAGTCAAGAAGCCAACCAGCAGACGTAACCTTGACATATGGTTTCCTCGCCTGAAGCTGCGGCAATATTGAAAGGTCTCGGGTTTCCCGAACCGGGGCCGGTTCCGTGCATGAGGCTCGAGCATCAGATTGCCCAAAAACTTCATGCTGCGAGCAGCCCCGGCAGCGAGCGCGCCCATGATCTGATAGATCTCCAGATTGCAATTTCCAACGGGGAAATTGATTACCTAAAAACTCGAGAGGTCTGTATCAGACTCTTTGCGTATCGTGCGGAGCAGGAGTGGCCTCCAATGATCTCGAGGGGAGTGGGCTGGGACTCACTGTATTTCTCCCAGGCGGAAGGACTTAACGTTTTGCCGACTGTCGATGATGCCGTGGCATGGGCGAACGACTTGATTGCAAAAATCGATTCTGCTCGTTAGTGACACTGCCGAGATCTCTCGCTTACGCCATAGCAATCCCGCGCGACGCACTCAGCAGTTCGTACTCCCTCTGACTCCACTGGCACAGTTCGGCAGTCTCGACGGCATCGCGACACAGGTCCAGGAATACCTCGGCTCCCTCGTAGAAGCACTCGCGGGCAAAGGCGCCGGATCCGTCCGCAACGCACGCGCCGTCGGCAAAGAGCTTCCAGCTGGACGGCTCGCGCGAATCGTCTCCGAGCAGCTTGATCTGCAGTACGTGCGGGTCGCCGGCGGCGCAGAGCTCTTCTTCGAGTACCTGCACGGAAAAGCGCATCTGGTGGGAGAGACTGTTCTTGACCATGGCCGAGGCGTAGCCGCTCGGCTCGTCCAAAAGATGTATTTGTTTTGGCTTGGCTGCCAGGTTGTGGAAATTGCGCTCACTGCGCTCGGAGAAATTGTCCATACGGACTCCTTTCATCGATGTTGGCAGGGCCACCGTGCCTCTTGGTCGGTTGGCGTCGGGATCGTGGAGCCAACTCTCTACCCCGACTCTGGATAAAACGCGCCCGCTCCTTGCGGGCACGATGGAGTCTATCAGCACGCGCGGACAAAAATCAAGCGCCGCCTGCGAAATGATGTGCAGACGGCGCTTGATTACGCGGCAATTATTCGGCAAACATCCGGAAAAGTGTCGAAATCAGCCGTATGAAAGTACGGAAAAGTGTCAAATTCGAGCCGCCAAAATTACGGAAAAGTGTCGAAATGAGCGCGTGGAAATCACGGAAAAGTGTAAAACTGCACGTAAACAGGGGTGCGGCATAGCTTATGTTCCAACCTAGCTGTTGGGGTCGCCCTTGAGGGTGTTGATATCCAAGTAGTCGTTGTCATCCTCTGCTTGCTGCGTTGCCGATTCGGACGCGGTGGGGCCGCGGAATAGCTGGAATCCCTCAAACGCGATCACGCCGAGCAGAGCGACGATGATGGCGATAAAGACAACCTTTGCCGCTTGGGGAAACTCGGAGAAGTGCGGCGGCTCTTCCTCGGTGTAGTAGTCGGCAAAGCGCTCGTCATCGGTGCCACGGGTATACGACGATGCCGATGCGTCCTTTGCGCCGGTCTTGTTGTACTCGGGAGCCGCGTATGTCGGCTGCTGCGGGGCGGCATACACGGGTGTGCTGATGGGCGCATGACGCTGTGTCGCCGCGGCAAGAAACGCCGCCGTCTCGGACGGATCGCTGGTGGGGTGGGGCGCAGGGGCGGCTTTACGCTTCGTCTGCACGATGGGACGGGTGGCAAAGTCGTCCGCGGGCACGGATGCCGGCGCGGGTGTGGCGGAAGGTGCGGGCTTTGCACTTGTCGGGCGAGCTCCGCCGCCCATGAGTTCATCGGCGGTCCAAGGGCGGTCGCTCATCACGTCGTCGAGGCTCAATGCAAACAGATCGTCTTCGCCCTCGTCAAACGCGTTTTTCGCATGCCTGGCGGTAGGCGCGGTGCCTCCGTGGCTGCTGCGCGATGCGTTGCTCGACCTCATCTTGTCCCATCCTTTCGAACTGTCTAGTCCTTCGATTATATGGAACTTGCCTTGTCACCGATGCCCGGATTCGCGCATTCAAGCACTCGTACTAAGGGGAGGATGGTTCAGGCGGGTCGTTTACTTGTCGTCGGCCTCTGCCTTGGCCTCGTTGAGGTAGCTGTAGAAGCTGTACTTGGAGATGCCAAAGAACTCGCAGGCGCGCTCGCTCGATTTGGAGATAAGGAAGGCGCCGCGGCGGTCGAGGTATCCGATAGCGCGAATGCGCTCGTCCTTGGTCATGAGGGCGGCGGGCTTGCCCACGTACTGCTCGCACTCGCGCAGCAGATCTTCGAGCAGGTCGCCGATGTTTTTGGTGATGGGCTCGGGCACGGTGTATCCCTTGTTGCCCGTGCCGGTGAGCGCGTCGAGCGAACGCTCAAACGCCTTCATGAGCGTGATGTCAAAGTTAATGCCCATAATGCCAACGGGGTTGCCGGCGTCGTCGCGAATGTAGATGGTCGACGATTTGAGCAGCTTGCCATCGGCGGTCTTGGTAAGGTACGGCGCGCGGTCGTGGACTTCGGTGGCATTCTCGTGCATGGACTCGAGCACGATATGGCTGGGGCCGTCACCCAGTTTGCGTCCGCTGACGTGGCCGTTTTCGATCACCACGATAGAGTGGTCCATGTTCTCGGTCTCCAGATCGTGGACGACGATTTCGCAGTTGGGGCCAAACTGTAGCGCCAGGCTGCGTGCAAGACGCTTGTAAAACTCAATCTGTGCGGGGGTCATGGGTGCCTTCCTAAATATTAGTTTGGGCCCACTGTGCCACAAATGCCACATGGTCGCAAATAACGAAAGCGTCGCTGTGTTATAAGACTGCCAACGGCCAGGACACCATCTTTATGCACCCGCTGCACGAGTTATGGGTACGATGGCTTCAGGGGAGGTATCACCATGAAACTTGGTTGCGTCATTATGGCTTCGGGCGAGGGCAAGCGGTTTGGCTCTAACAAGATGCTTGCCGATATCTGCGGAAAGCCGCTGATTCAGCGGACGATTGAGTCGGTGCCCAAAGGATTTGACGTTGTTGTTACGACGCGCTGGCCCCAAGTTGCCGAGATTTGCCGTGAGCTGCGCTGCGCGTGCGCGCTGCACGATGGCGCGCTCAGGAGCGAGAGTGTGCGCGCCGGTCTTACGTGGGGAGCCGATCGCGGCTGGAAGGGCTGCCTCTTTTTGCCGGGCGACCAGCCGCTCGTGAGTTCGGATTCTTTTGAGGCGATCGCCGGTGCTTTTAAGGCCAACGGCGGCGTCGCGCCCGTGCGTCTTGCCCTAAACGGTGAACCCGCCTCGCCGGTGCTGTTCCCTGCGAGTCTCTTTCCCGACCTTATGGGGCTTAAGGGCAAGGATGGCGGATCGTCGCTGCTGCGCGGCCGCGCCGATGTCCAGTTGGTCGAGGCACGTGCCTACGAGTTGTGGGATGTCGACACCGCCAAGGGCCAGCGCCGCGTCTCGGAGCATATCGCGGCCTGCTACGCGCCTCGCTAGCAGAAAGGACGCCAGGGTGGCGCCGGCTACTTGAGGCTGCTGGCGACGACGGGGCGGTCGAGAGCTGCCTCGAAGCGATCTGCCATCGTTGGGTCGGCAAGCGTGTCGACTTGGTTGAGCATGATGCGGGCATTGTTGAGTTCCAGCGCCTGCATCTCGGCATTGAGCACTTGGGCGACGCGCTCGGGCGTGGCAACGTCGGTGGGCTCGCAGCCGCAACGCTCGCAAAAGAGCTCGGGGCGGTGGACGGCTTCGTTGATGGGCTTGCCGAGCCCCGAAGCGCCGACGATCCAGGCGATGTCGGCTGTGCCAGAGGGAATTACCGGCTCCCAGGCGGCGTGGGCCTTGAGCGGGAGCCGCTTGCTGCCGTCTGCCTCGGCCAGGACGTAGTCAAAGCGCTGCGCCAGCTGGTCGAGCGCCTCGGCAGGGGAGGAGAGCTTGCCCGTCTCGGGGTCCAAGACACCAGCTTGGCAGATGCTTCCCCGCACAAGCCCCGAGCAGGCCTCGCAGGTGCAGCCTGGGGCGTGTAAGGCACCTGGCTTCCAGGGCGCGGCGTCCAGGCGACGGTTCGACCCGTCCCATGGCACGCCGGCGACGGGAAACATATGCGTGGTGGTGCAGAGGAGCACGCGGCCGCCGGCGCGCATAAGCTCAAGGCCGAGCGTCTTTAGCAGGGTCGACTTGCCACCGCTGCCGATAATTGCGGTAATGCCCGGCTCGATCTTGAGCGCCGAGGCAAGGCCCCCGTTAATCGTTTCCATCTGTTCACCGCCGTATAATGCTGTGATAAGAAATAATCATTAGCGTAGCGGCAGAACCGCTTTTGCTCTGATAAACCGTAGCACAGGGAGGTGCCCCGGGAATGCTCGTTTATGTTCGCGGCGCCGGCGATATCGCCACGGGTGTGGCTGCTCGTCTGGTGCGCGCCGGCGTGTCGGTCGTCATGGCCGATATCGCGGTCCCCACGTGCATCCGTCGCACGATCAGTTTTTGCGAGGCCATTCGCTTGGGCGAGGTTGAGGTCGAGGGCATTCGCGCCCGCTTGGCACAGACGCCGGCCGAGGCGCTTGAGATTACCGAGGCGGGGGATGTCGCCGTGGTGGTGGACCCCCAGGCACAGATGCTCGGCGAGCTTAAGCCCGCGGCCGTGGTCGACGCGATTCTGGCCAAGCGCAACTTGGGCACCACGCGCGATATGGCGCCTGCCGTCATCGCGGTAGGGCCGGGCTTTACCGCACCGGTCGATTGCGATGCCGTGGTCGAGACTATGCGCGGTCATTTCCTCGGCCGCGTGATTACCCAGGGCTCACCCCAGCCCAATACGGGCGTGCCGGGTATCATCGCCGGATACGGCGAGGAGCGTGTTATCCACAGCCCTGCCGCCGGCGTGTTTAGGTCCGACCATGCGATCGGCGACATCGTGAGTGCCGGCGAGTGCGTTGGGTATGCGGGCGATACGCCCATGTTCACGACGATTGACGGCTGCTTGCGCGGCCTTTTGGCAGATGGCGTCCAGGTCGCCGAGGGCTTTAAGTGCGCCGATGTCGACCCGCGCGGTGACGCCAGCTACATCAACTATATTTCGGACAAGGCGACATCGGTCGGCGGCGGCGTGCTCGAGGCGCTCGCCATGCTCACCGACGTTTTTAGGGGATAGGAAGCGACGATGGAAAAGCTCGATGTGGTGAATGCTGCGCTTGGCGCTCTGAAGGCTGGTAAGACGTGCGAGCTCGTGGTCGTGGCCGGTACGGCGGGGTCGTCGCCGCGCGGCGTGGGCGCCTGGATGGCCGTCTTTGCCGACGGTAGCCAAGCGGGTACCATCGGCGGCGGCAAAATCGAGCTCTTTGCGCTGGGCGAGGCCCTCGAGCTGCTGTCCGCAGGGCAGTCGCGCCTGGTCCGCTATACCATGGGCGGCGAGAGCTCCGATACCGGCATGATCTGCGGCGGAGCCATCTGCCTGTGCTATCTGCACCTGGACGCGACCCAGGCGCCGTTGTTCCAGTCGGTTGCCGACGTCTTGGCGTATCGACGCATCGGCGACTTCGTCATCGACTTTGAGCCGTTTATCGCAAGCGCGCTCGAATGCGACGCTGATGAATACCATGGTGAGGAGTCGCGCCGCACCATAATGGGCTGCCCCGAGCTTTCGCTGGTGGAGGAGGGGAGTAAGGTCACCCACACCAACGCGGCCTCCGAGATTCCCGCGGCGCACATCGAGACGCTCTGCCCCGAGGGCCTGACCTATATCTTTGGCTGCGGACACGTGGGCGCCGCGACGGCGCGCGTGCTCACGGCGGCGGGCTTTGCCGTCGTGGCCTGCGACGATCGCCCCGGCACGCTGACGCCCGAATGGGTGCCCGGTGTCTACGACCGTCGCCTGGTCGACTACAAGAATCTGGACGAGCTGTGCCCCATCGGCCCGCGCGACTTGGTGGTCGTGGCCACAGCAGGCCACAAGTCCGATATCGACGTGGTGATTCAGGCAATGCGCGCCAAGCCTGCCTACCTGGGCTGTCTGGGTTCGCGCCGCAAGACGGCCTTTGTGCGGGCCCGTTTGGAGCAAGAGGGCTTTACGCAGGAACAGATCGACGGGTTGCACCTGCCGATCGGCGTTGCCATCGAGGCAGAGGATCCCGAGGAGATCGCCATCTCCATCGCCGCCGAGATGATTCACCTGCGCCGCACCAAGCTCGTCCCCCGCAAGCGCTAATCGCATCCCCATCAATAAGTTGCGGTGAAATACGGACTGTTTAAGCCAGTTAAGCCGTCAAACAGTCCCTATTTCACCGCAACTGCTGTTTGACTCCGGGGGATGCAGGATTGCGGGTCAAAATGCTACCTGTGCCATATGCCCTATAATGTCCGCCCGTTGGGCGGCATGGGGCCGCTGCCTGGGGTATGGGAGGCGCAAATGGCAGAGTCGGCAGCAGGGGACTCCCTGTTCGAGCGTACGGGAAAAGTATCGTTTGTGCAGGTATTGCCCCATGCGTTGCAGCATGTTCTGGCTGCGTTCGCGGGCATCGTCACGCCTGCCATCATCATCGCGTCGGTCTGCGGCTTTACCCCTCAAGAGGAAGCCGCCGTCATTCAGGCATCGCTGGTTCTCTCGGCGCTCGACATTTTCCTTCAACAGTTCCCCATAAAAGGCGTCGTTGGTTCGGGCCTGCCCATCGTGATGGGCGCGAGCTTTACCTTCGTGCCGGCACTCAAGGCGGTCGGCCTTGAGCTCGGCTTCGAGGCCGTGCTGGGCGCTCAAGTTATCGGCGGCGCGCTCGTCGTGCTTTTCGGCCTGCTGTTTAAGCGCGTAAGCTTTCTGTTTCCGGCCCCGGTGCTCGGCACCGTCATCTTTGTGATCGGCCTGTCTCTGTGCCCGGTCGCCGTGGCTTCTATGGCGGGCGGGGAGAGTGCTGCCGATTTTGGCAGCGTCACCAACTGGGCCGTCGCGCTCGTGACGTTTGTCGTCACCTTTATGGCCGGCAACTATGGCAAGGGCGCGCTCAAGTTGGGCAGTATCCTGGCCGGCATCTGCGCGGGCTTTGTTTTGGCTGCGGTGCTGGGCATGGTCGATTTCTCGGCCATCGCGACCGCCAGCTGGTTTGCTCCGCCGGCACTTGGCGCCCATCGTCTGGTGTTCGATCCGGCAGCATGTGCCGTGGTAGGCGTCGTCGCCATCGTCAACGCCGTGCAGGTTATGGGAGAGTTTGCCGCCGTGTCCTCTGCTGCGCTCGATACCCCCGCGACCGATAGTCAGATCTCGGGCGGATTGATTGCCAATGGCCTCGTCGGTATGCTTTCGGGCTTTTTGGGCGGCGTCCCCACGGCAACCTTTGGCCAGAATGTGGGTATCATCGCCGAGAACAAGGTCGTCAACCGTATGGTCTTTACGCTCGCGGCTGCCATCTTGCTCATCGCGGGCCTACTGCCCAAGTGCGCGGCGGTGCTCACGTCCATTCCGCAGCCGGTTATCGGCGGCGCCACCATTGGCGTGTTCGCGACCATCGGCATGAATGGCGTGGTCATGTTTGCCCGCCACGGCCTGTCTCAGCGCGACACTACGCTCATGGGTCTCTCCATCGCCTTTGGCACGGGCATTGAGCGCACAGCCGGTGCGCTTGCCGGCGCTGGATTCCCCGCATGGGTTGACACCGTCTTTGGCGGATCCTCCATTGCCGTCGCCGCACTTGTCGCCATCGTCCTCAACCTGGTTCTGCCCCGCCAAAAATAACGTCCCATATATGAGTTGCGGTGAAATACGGACTGTTTAAGCTTGTTAAGCCGTCAAACAGTCCCTATTTCACCGCAACTGCCATTTTCCTCCGTCCCCAAGGGATCAATATGTGCGGGGGAGTTGTGGAGTTGTGCAGGCAGACGAGGTTTTTCTGGAAATACGCACCCAATGCGCGTATAGTACCGATTGTTTTGTCGGCTCCTGCTGCGTCGAGTCCAAACCGCGAAATGCCATGAGCGGCGCGGATGCAGCCAGGAGGCACGAGGACAACCCATCGTGGCCACGCCCCGTGCTTAAAACCCCAAGAAGGAGTGAACAATGGCAGAAGAGAAGTATGTGCCGCGTCTGAAGACCAAGTACAACAACGAGGTCAAGCAGCAGCTTCAGGAAAAGTTCCAGTACGAGAACGTCATGATGATCCCCAAGTTTGAGAAGATCGTCGTGAACATGGGTGTCGGCGAGGCCGCTACCGATTCCAAAGCCATCGACGGTGCCGTGCGCGACCTGCGCGCCATCACCGGCCAGCAGCCGATGATCACCCGTGCCCGCAAGTCCATCGCTACCTTCCGCCTGCGCGCTGGTATGCCGATCGGCTGCAAGGTTACCCTGCGTGGCGACCGTATGTGGGAGTTCTTCGATCGTCTGACCTCCGTCGCGATCCCCCGTATCCGCGACTTCCGCGGCATCTCCGCCAAGAGCTTCGACGGCCGTGGTAACTTCTCCATGGGCGTCACCGAGCAGCTCATCTTCCCCGAGATCGACTTCGACTCCGTCGATCACCAGCGTGGTATGGACATCACTTTCGTGACCACCGCCAACACCGATGAGGAGGCCAAGGCCCTTCTGGACGCCTTCGGTTTCCCGTTCAAGAAATAGGTTCACCTGCCCTATAAGCGCCGTTCCCACAAGGGGGCGGCGCTTGGGGCGAACAATACTCTATGTGAGGAGGATATAAGTGGCTAAGACATCGATGATCGTCAAGTGCAATCGCAAGCAGAAGTTCTCTACTCGTGAGTACACGCGCTGCCAGCGCTGCGGCCGTCCGCACTCTGTGTACCGCAAGTTCGGCCTGTGCCGTGTCTGCTTCCGTGAGCTTGCACTCAAGGGCGAGCTTCCCGGCGTTAAGAAGGCCAGCTGGTAAGTCACTACCAGCGTTTCAAGCATCAGTTTGGAACAGGGAAAACGCGCTAAATAGGCTTTGCCGTTAAGGGCGGCGAAGAACCAAGAGCACGTGTTCATCAAGAACGAAGGAGAATCTGTATGAACCTTACAGACCCGATCGCAGATATGCTTACGCGCATCCGTAACGCTAACTCTGTGAACAAGGCCACGGTCTCCATGCCGAGCAGCAAGAAGCTCGTCGAGATCGCTCGTGTTCTGCACGAGGAGGGCTACATCGAGGGCTACGATGTCGAGGACACCGTTCCCCAGAAGACTCTGCACATCACGCTTAAGTATGGTCCCAAGAAGGCTAAGGTCATCAACGGCATCCGCCGCATTTCCAAGCCGGGCCTGCGTAAGTACACCGGCGTTGCCGACATGCCCCGCGTCCGCGGTGGCCTTGGTACCGCCATTATTTCCACCAGCCATGGCGTTATGACCGACCGCGATGCTCGCAAGCACAACGTCGGCGGCGAGATCATCGCTTACGTCTGGTAATTCGCTCGGTAGGTAGAAGGAAAGGAGATCACCGTGTCTCGTATCGGTAATAAGCCTGTCCAGATTCCCGCCGGAGTCGAAGTGGCAGTCAACGGCAACAACGTTGTCGTCAAGGGCCCCAAGGGCCAGCTCGAGCTCGATGTCTTTGAGAAGCTCGCTATCAACGTCGAGGACAACGTCCTCACCGTTTCCCGTCCCGACGACGAGCGTGAGACCCGTGCCCGCCACGGCCTCACCCGCGCCCTCATCCACAACATGGTTGTTGGCGTTTCCGAGGGCTTCGAGAAGAAGCTCGAGCTCGCCGGCGTCGGTTACCGCGTGCAGCAGAAGGGCAAGAACCTCGAGTTCTCCCTGGGCTTCTCGCACCCCGTGATCGTCGAGGCTCCCGAGGGCATCACCTTCGAGGTTCCCGACAACACCCACGTGAACGTCAAGGGTATCAACAAGCAGCAGGTCGGTCAGATCGCCGCTGAGATCCGCGGTCATCGTCCTCCCGAGCCTTACAAGGGCAAGGGTATCCACTATGTTGGCGAGCACATCCGCCGCAAGCTGGGTAAGGCCGCCAAGTAGTCGTAACCGACTCACTCGCATAAGACCAGCACCCCGTTAGGTGCTGGCAAGATCAACCTTTTTAGGAGTTTACGTATGAACAAGCATAAGGCGAAGCTGGAAGGCCTCAAGCGTCGTCAGCGTCGTGTTCGCGGCAAGGTCTCGGGTACCGCCGAGCGTCCGCGTCTTCGCGTGACCCGTACTAACGCCAACATCTATGCCCAGATCATCGACGACAGCAAGGGCTCCAGCCTGACGCTCGTCTCTGCCTCGACCCTCGAGGCCGAGTTCAAGGGCACCCACACCTCGAACAAGGAGGCTGCGGAGAAGGTCGGTCAGCTCGTTGGCAAGCGTGCCATCGAGGCCGGCATCACCAAGGTCGCTTTCGATCGTGGTGGCCGTATCTACCATGGCCGCGTCAAGGCCCTCGCCGACGGTGCTCGTGCCGCCGGTCTCGAGTTCTAGGAGGTATGTAGCACATGGCTCGTAATCAGAAGCAGCAGCGCGAGGCCTCCGAGTTCGAGGAGCGCGTCGTTTACATCAACCGCGTGTCGAAGACCGTCAAGGGTGGTCGTCGCATGAGCCTCGTCGCTCTCGTCGTCGTCGGCGACGGCAAGGGCAACGTCGGCGTTGGCATGGGCAAGTCCGCTGAGGTGCCCATGGCCATCTCCAAGGCGTCTCTCGATGCCAAGAAGAACATGTTCCACGTGCCGGTGACCGATCAGGGCACCATTCCGCACGAGGTTCTCGGTCACTTTGGTGCCGGCCGCATCATCATCAAGCCCGCTGTCGAGGGTACCGGCGTTATCGCCGGCGGCGCTGTGCGTCCCCTCTTCGAGCTTGCTGGCATCAAGAACGTCCTGTCCAAGTCCCTCGGTACCGACAACGGCCTCAACATCATCAAGGCTGCCGTCGAGGGCCTCAAGGAGCTCTCCAGCCCTGAGGACGTCGCGGCTCGCCGTGGCCTGACGGTCTCCGAGATGTTCGTCGGTAAGGAGAACTAAGCATGGCTGACACCATCAAGATCAAGCAGGTCCGCAGCACCAATGGTTGCAAGCAGGACCAGGTCCGTACTGTCCGTGCCCTCGGTCTCCACAGGATCCGCGAGGTTCGCGAGATTGCTGACAACGAGTCCGTCCGCGGCATGATCTTCAAGGTCAAGCACCTTGTCGAGATTGTAGAGGAGTAGCAAATGCAGCTTCACGATCTTACTCCCGCGCCCGGTTCCACCAAGAACCGCAAGCGCGTCGGCCGTGGCAATTCTTCGGGTCACGGCACCACTTCTGGCCGCGGTCAGAAGGGCCAGGGTTCTCGCTCTGGCGGCACCAAGGGTGCCGGCTTCGAGGGTGGCCAGACTCCGCTGGCTATGCGCCTGCCCAAGCTTCCGGGCTTCCGCAACCCCCGTCGTATCGAGTACACCGCTGTTAACGTTGAGCGTCTCGAGCGCAAGTTCGAGGACGGCGCTGTGATCGACGGTGCCGCTCTTAAGGCCGCTCGCATCACCAAGAGCGAGTTCGAGCCCGTCAAGGTGCTCGGCAATGGTGAGCTCACCAAGAAGTTCACGGTCAAGGTCGACAAGGTCAGCGCTTCTGCGCAGGCCAAGATCGAGGCCGCCGGCGGAAAGGTCGAGCTGCCGTGCTAAATGGTCTTAAGAATGCTTTCCGCATCAAAGAATTGCGCGAAAAGATTCTTTTTACCATAGCTATGCTCGTCGTGTACCGCATTGGTGCGCACGTTCCTGTGCCCGGCATTCCCTTCCAGGGGATGCTGGGCCTTTTCTCGACCGATAACAATTCGGTCGCCGCAGGTGCTATGGCCCTCCTGAATCTTTTCTCTGGTGGCGCGTTGAGCTATGTTTCGGTGTTCTCCCTGGGCATCATGCCTTACATCACCAGCTCGATCATCCTCCAGATGCTCCAGGCCGTTGTGCCTTCCCTGCATGAGCTTGCCCGCGAGGGCGAGGTCGGTCAGACCAAGATTACGCAGTATTCGCGTTACCTCACCCTGGCTCTGGCAATCCTCAACTCCGTGGGTTACCTCTTCCTCTTTAAGAGCTTCGGCATCAGCTTTACTGGCGCCGGCGCTCCCGAGATCATCTTCGACCTCATGATCGTCGGCACGCTCACCGCGGGCGCCATGCTGATCATGTGGATTGGTGAGCTCATCACCCAGCGCGGTATTGGCAATGGCATGTCGCTGATCATCTTTGCGAACATCATGGCCGGTCTGCCGCAGGCGATCTTCTCCAGCACCGAGGGCAATGCCGGTGGCATCATCACCATGGTGATCATCTGCGCCATCATCCTGCTGGTTATTCCGCTAATCGTTTTCCTTGAGCGCGGCCAGCGCCGCATTCCGGTCTCCTACGCTAAGCGCGTCGTGGGCCGTCGCATGATGGGTGGCCAGACCACCTACCTGCCCATCAAGGTCAACACCGCGGGTGTCGTGCCGATCATCTTTGCTTCGGCGCTGCTGTACTTCCCGGCCCAGATTGCCGTGTTCTTCCCCGGCATCGGCTGGATCCAGGCAGTTGCCTCTGCGCTTTCAACCGGTTGGCTCAACTGGGTGCTTAACGTTGTCCTCATCGTATTCTTCGCGTACTTCTACACCTCCATGGTGTTCAACCCCGATGACACGGCCGACAACCTTAAGAAGCAGGGCGGCTTTATTCCGGGCGTCCGTCCGGGTAGGGCTACCGCGGCCTACATCAAGAACGCGCTCAACAAGATCACGCTTCCCAGCGCTGTCTTTTTGGCGCTCATCGCCATCGTGCCTTCGATCATCTTCTCCTTCACGGGTAACCAGCTGATCCAGGCGTTTGGCGGCACGTCCATCCTCATCATGGTCGGCGTCGTGCTCGACACGGTCGATAAGCTCGAAGGCCAGATCAAGATGTATGATTACGATGGATTCTTTAAATAGGCTAGAGGAGGATTGCTCATGAACCTCGTATTGCTCGGAGCTCCGGGTGCCGGTAAGGGCACCGTCGCACAGGAGCTCGTCGCCGAGTTTGGCGTCGCTCACATTTCCACGGGCGACCTGCTGCGTGCTGCCGTCAAGGGTGGCACCGAGCTTGGTATTCAGGCTAAGAAGTACATGGACGCTGGCGAGCTCGTTCCCGACCAGCTCGTGATCGACCTTGTCAAGGAGCGCCTTGCCGCCGATGACGCCCAGCAGGGCTTCATCCTCGACGGCTTCCCGCGCAACACCGCCCAGGCTGTGACGCTCGATTCCGAGCTCTCCGCTATGGGTCGCGAGATCGACTGCGCTCTTCTGGTCGATGTGGCCCCCGAGGTCATCATCGATCGTCTGTCTTCGCGTCGCACCTGCCGCGCCTGCGGTTACACCGGCACCGCTGCCGATGCCACCTGCCCCAAGTGCGGCGGCGAGATGTATCAGCGCGACGACGACAAGCCCGAGACCATCAAGAATCGTCTCGACGTCTACGAGAAGTCCACGAGCCCGCTCGTCGACTACTATCGTGGCCAGGGTCTGCTCAAGTCGGTCAACGGTGACCAGGCTCGCGAGACCGTGTACGGGGATGTCAAAGAGGCTCTCGGTCTATGATCAAGATTAAGTCTGCAACGCAAATTGAGCAGATGAAGAAGGCAGGAGCGCTATCTAAGATGGCGCTCCGCCACGTTGGAGCCATGGTTCGCCCCGGCGTGTCGACCTTCGAGCTCGACCAGCTTGCCGAGCAGATTATCCGCATGCATGGCGGCACCCCTGCCTTTAAGGGTTACGGCGGGTTCCCCGGAACCATTTGCGCATCAATAAACGATGCCGTGGTCCACGGTATTCCCAACCCCGATATGATCCTGCGCGATGGCGATATCATCTCCATCGATACGGGAGCTGTCGTCGACGGTTGGGTCGGCGATAACGCTTGGACGTTTTTCGTCGGCACGCCCACGCCCGAGGCCAAGGCCCTGTGCGAGGTTACGCGCGATTGCCTAAAGGCTGCCATCGAGCAGGCTGTTCCCGGTAACCATATCGGGGACGTCGGGTATGCTGTTCAGTCCCTCGCCGAGTCTCACGGTTACGGCGTGCTTCGCGATTACGTGGGCCATGGCATTGGCCGCGTGATGCACGAGGACCCCAACGTTCCTAACTATGGAAAGAAGGGGAGGGGCGTTCGCCTCCAGGCTGGTATGGTCATCGCTATCGAGCCGATGGTAACGATGGGTTCCAATCATGTGAGCACGGGCTCCGATGGTTGGATCGTTACGACCAACGACCACCTGCCCGCCGCGCACTACGAGAACACCGTCGCCATTACCAATGACGGCCCGGTGATTCTTACCACGGATGCACAGGGCGCTTGGTGTTCCTTGCAAGGAGGCGAGATGTAGAGGCCGCGTTCAAATTCGTCGGCATTTACATTTCAAATGTAACAAGTTCCACTTAGATGTGGAGCCATTACGAAGATATTACGATACGTGCATGCGTATTGTAGAATACTCAATCGCTGTCGTTTTCTAGAGAAAGATGATTGCTTGTGAAGAAGGAAGACGCAATTGAGCTCGAGGGTACGGTAAAGGAGCCGCTGCCCAACGCCATGTTTAAGGTCGAGCTCGAGAACGGTCATTCGGTTCTGTGCAACATTTCTGGCAAGATCCGAATGAATTACATCCGTATTCTCCCCGGTGACAGGGTTATCGTGGAGCTTTCCCCGTACGACCTGACCCGCGGTCGCATCACCTATCGCTATAAATAGCGACACGCATACACGCTCTTTTCCGACTGCAGGCTTAGCTCAACCTACGGTCGGTTTGCGTGTGAAGACCAGCCATAGTTTTAAACGCCTGCGGCTGGGCGAGTAGATAGTAGGGAAGTAGTTTGAGCGCTACCGAAAGGAAGAACGATGAAGGTACGTCCTTCGGTCAAGAAGATGTGCGATAAGTGCAAAATCATTAGGCGCCATGGCAAGGTCCTCGTCATTTGCGAGAACCCCCGTCATAAGCAGCGTCAGGGTTAAGAGAGGAGACTACGTTGGCCCGTATTAATGGTGTCGACCTCCCGCGTGAGAAGCGCGTTGAGATCGGTCTGACCTACATTTACGGCATCGGCCGCACCACTGCGACGAAGATTTGCGTCGAGTGCAACGTTAACGTGGACACGCGCGTTAAGGACCTCACCGAGGATGAGGTTAACGCCATCCGCGATTATATCGATAAGAATCAGATCATGGTTGAGGGCGACCTCCGCCGTGAGCGCAACCAGAACGTCAAGCGCCTTATGGACATCGGCTGCAACCGCGGCCTTCGTCACCGCAAGGGCCTCCCGGTCCGCGGCCAGCGCACCCACACTAACGCTCGTACCCGCAAGGGCCCGAAGCGTCAGATCGGTGCTAAGAAGAAGAAATAAGGAGCGCTAGATAGATGGCTACTGCTAAGAAGAACGTTCGCGCTGCCCGTCTGAAGCGCGCGGACCGTAAGAACATTTCCGTGGGCCAGGCTCACATTCGTTCTACGTTCAACAACACGATCGTTTCGATCACCGATCCCCAGGGCAACGTCATTTCCTGGAAGTCGGCTGGCCAGGTGGGCTTCAAGGGCTCCCGTAAGTCCACGCCGTTCGCTGCCCAGATGGCTGCCGAGGCTGCTGCCAAGCAGGCCATGGAGCACGGCATGAAGAAGGTTTCCGTCTTCGTCAAGGGCCCCGGCTCCGGTCGTGAGACCGCCATCCGCTCCCTCCAGGCTGCTGGCCTCGAGGTCTCGAGCATCCAGGACAAGACCCCCATTCCGCACAACGGCTGCCGCCCCAAGAAGCGTCGCCGCGTGTAACTGAAAGGATCGTATCAATATGGCAATCGACAGGACTCCTGTTCTTAAGCGCTGCCGTCAGCTCGGGATCGATCCCGCTGAGCTCGGTTACAGCAGCAAGAAGGAATCTATCCGTCAGCCCAAGCGCCGTCGCAAGGAATCTGAGTACGGCATGCAGCTGCGTGAGAAGCAGAAGGTCAAGTTCATCTATGGCGTTCTGGAGAAGCAGTTCCACGGCTACTTCAACAAGGCCCGTAAGATGAACGGCGTCACCGGTGAGAACCTCATGATCATCCTTGAGTCTCGCCTCGACAACGTCGTCTTCCGTCTTGGCTTCGCCCGCACCCGCAAAGAGGCTCGTCAGTCCGTCCGTCACGGTCACTTCACCGTGAACGGCAAGCGCGTGGACATCCCGTCCTACCGCGTCAAGGCCGGCGACGTCGTCGCTGTCGGCGAGAAGTTCCGTGACCTCCTCCCCATCAAGGAGGCCCTGATTTCCTCCGAGCGCTTTGAGGTCCCTGGCTGGCTCGAGGTCGATATCGAGAAGCTGTCTGGTAACGTGCTCGCTCTGCCGACGCGTGAGCAGATCAGCGGTGATATCAACGAGCAGCTCATCGTCGAGCTCTACTCTAAGTAGTCCATCCGGGCTGCTGAGGCTGGAGGTAATACATGTCAGAATTCATTAGGCCTCAGGTTCAGGTCGAAGAGATCAACGAGACCTCTGCTCGTGTCTCCGTCGAGCCGCTCGAGCGTGGCTACGGCGATACGCTGGGTAACTCGCTTCGTCGTGTTCTTCTGTCCTCGCTCGAGGGTGCCGCCGTCGAGGCCATTCAGATCGATGGTGCGCAGCACGAGTTCATGACCATCCCTAACATGGTCGAGGATGTCACCGACATCGTCCTGAATGTCAAGGGTCTTGTCTTCAGGGCTCTCGGCACGACCGACGAGGCGACCGCCACCATCTCGGTTGACGGCCCCTGCGAGGTCACCGGTGCGGACTTCTTTATTCCGTCCGAGTTTGAGCTGGTCAACCCCGAGCAGCACATTGCTACGCTCACCGAGGGTGGCCATCTCACCATGAGCATGCGCATCGGCTATGGTCGCGGCTATGTCTCTGGCGAGGCTAACAAGCGTGACAACGATCCCATCGGTGTGATCAACGTCGACTCGCTGTACTCGCCGGTGTCTCGTTGCGCCAAGCTCGTTGAGGCTTGCCGTGTCGGTCAGCATACCGACTACGACCGCCTTGTCCTCGAGATCGAGACCAACGGTTCCATCGCCCCGCGCGACGCCGTGGTCCAGGCTGCCAATATCATCAACCAGCATATGGCTGCCTTTATGAACCTTGCCGAGACCCCCGAGGTCGAGGAGGAGGCTTCGATCTTCGCTCCCGAGGTCACCAACGACAACGCCGAGCTGGACAAGCAGATCGAGGACCTGGACCTTTCCGTCCGTTCCTACAACTGCCTTAAGCGCGCCAGCATTCACTCGGTCCGTCAGCTCGTTGAGTTCTCGGAGAACGATCTGCTCAACATCCGTAACTTCGGTGTTAAGTCGATCGAGGAAGTGAAGGACAAGCTTGAGTCCATGGGCCTGAGCCTGAAGGCTTAATGCTTCGCATATTTGAGGAGAAACTAGACCATGCGTCACAACGTTAAGAAGGGCCTGAAGCTCGGCACCGATGCGAGCCACACCAAGGCCATGAAGAAGAGCCTTGCTAAGGCCCTCTTCGAGAACGACCGCATCAAGACCACCGAGACCCGCGCTAAGGCGCTGCGTTCGGTCGTCGACCCGATCATCACCTGGGCCAAGAAGGGCGACCTGCACTCTCGTCGTCTGGCTATCGCCAAGCTCGGCGATAAGCAGCTCGTTGCCGAGATCTTCGACAAGGCTGCTCAGGGCATGTGGCAGGACCGCAACGGCGGTTACACCCGCATCATGAAGCTCGGTAACCGTAAGGGCGACAACGCTCCTATCGTTATCATGGAGCTCGTCACCGAGCCTTGCACGCCTAAGGCCAAGAAGGCTGCTCCGGCCCCCAAGAAGGCCGCTGCTCCCAAGAAGGTTGAGGCTGTCGAGGAGGCTCCTGCTGAGGAGACCGCTGAGTAGACATTCTGTCTGCATAGGCTATATTCGAGGGGTACGTTCGCGTACCCCTCTTTTTTTGTCGCAATACCGTTGCTAGTTTGTTGGGAGCGCCCATGACTGCGCCGTCTGATTTCAATTCGACCCCCGAGCTCGACGCCACCCTTGTATTTCGCGTGGCCTACGATGGCTCCTCCTATAGCGGATTTGCCGAGCAGCCGGGCCAGACGACGGTTGCGGGCGAGCTGCGCCGTGCCATTGAGACGTTGCTGCGCCGCCCAATCGATCTGACGTGCGCGGGGCGTACCGATGCCGGCGTTCACGCGGTGGCCCAATACATCAGCGTGCCCGTAACGGACGCTGAGCTTGCGTATACGCGCCGTAGGTGGCTGAGGGCTATGGATGCCCTCCTGGGCAAAGATATCGCCATAAACGAGGTCTACAAGGCTCGTAAGGGCTTTTCTGCGCGCTTTGACGCGCGTTCTCGCACTTACACCTATCGCATTGCCGATCGTGATGCGCGGCCCGTGCTATCACGCGGGGCCGTGTGGTGGTATCGCTATCCCCTCGACGTCGATGCGATGGCGGCCGCCTGCCCCGCGCTTTTGGGCGAGCAGGACTTTAAGAGCTTTTGCAAGGTCGCCTCTGCCGTGGGCAAACCTACGCACCGCTGCGTAATGCGTGCCGAGTTTGGCCATGAGGCCGCCTTTGGCGAGGACATCCTCACGTTTACCATCGAGGGCAATGCGTTTTTGCATTCGATGGTGCGAACTATTGTGGGCACCCTTGTCGAGATTGGTATGCATCGCCGCGATCCCGAGTGGATGCGCGAGGTAATTGATGCCTGCGATCGCACCGCTGCTGGTCCTACGGCGCCTGCATGCGGTCTTACGTTTATGGGTGTGGACTACGACCCCGCTGAGCTTGCGGTCCTCGATTAGGGGAGAGACTGCCAGAGGGCGATCTTTGTGTGCGGCGCCTGTGGGCGGGGCGTGTGCAACATCTGTTCTTGACGTGCATCGCGACGGGCGACCGCCCGCATTAATTGACGGGGTGTACCATGAACGGCAGTTTGTTACTGGCTGTCGAGAGGACGGAAAACTTGGTTCGACGTGGTTCGCATCCGCGACTTTCGGTGATCCTGATTGTTGAGGGTTCGCCCAGTTATACGATGCGTGCTCTCGAGAGCATCCAGAACCAAGACCTCTACGATTTGCAGATTGTCGTCGTTTGCCGCGGCGTGGTAGCTGGTGTGCGTCATTCGCTCGAAGTTGCTGCCGACAGAGATATTCATATTGATTTGATTGATGTTGAGGACCCAGTGCCTGGCGCCTGCCTGCGTGCCGGCTTTGCGGCTTCGCGCGGCTCCCAGATCATTGCGATGAATGCCAATGAGTGGTTTGCGCCGCAGTCCCTTTCGCAGATGGTCGAAAGCTCCTGCGACGCTTCTGCTGACATCGTGTTTCCCTCTGTTTCGCTCGATCGCTACGATGTTCACCGCGAACGTCATTCCCGAGTTTTGGACGCGATATCCGTTTCTGAAGATGAGGACCGGGCGGCTTGCCTGACCCAATTGGTTTCCTGTGGTTTAATCCGACAGACCTCTGGCGTGCTGTATGATCGCGCCCTTTTTGAGGCGTGCCTTGCGCATGGCGATGCGTTTCGCACGGTGTCTTTTTTGACGCTCGCGCTTTCGCAGGCAAAGCGCGTTTCGGGATGTGGCCATGCCCGTTTTCATGCAGTGGCGCCGTCGATTACGGAGACGTTTGACCCCACAATGTTTGCCAGGCTTTCTGATGATATCGGGGCGCTCGACAGGCTTGCCGACTCGCTTGCCGTCGCGGGCGGTGGCGATCAGTTGAAGCTGGTCTGCCAGCGGTATTACTACGCCGGCCTGGTTGCCTGCATCGAAAATTTGTGTCTGAGCCCCCATGGGGTGTCTTCAATAGAGCGT
The DNA here is from genome assembly GCA_025757745.1 of Coriobacteriaceae bacterium. Taxonomy (NCBI): domain Bacteria; kingdom Bacillati; phylum Actinomycetota; class Coriobacteriia; order Coriobacteriales; family Coriobacteriaceae; species Coriobacteriaceae bacterium. Next base: position 1,684,355 of record CP107217.1, on the reverse strand, counting down.
TCGGCCCGTTTGCATGATATGCTCGAAGCGCAGCGTACCCGTCAGATGGTTGCGGCTCTTAAGGGCAATCATCGGGGCTTAGGTCTGCTCTATGGTTCGATAGCTAGTGCCAAGCCTATGCGATGCGCGTTGTATACGCATCTGGTGGCCTTTTTCAATCGTTCGGGCGTCAGGACTGTCTAGTAGCGTGTTTTTCGAAATAAATTGCATGGAATTGTTTCGAAATGCGTTCTTATTCACTAAAACCCTCAAATAGCGCTAAACTATTCAATCACTAAGTGATTGTCTCCACCATCTTTTGGAGTGAGGTTTTGTATGGCCAAAAAACGCAATGGGCGCCAGGATGCCATCAGAGATATTGTTCGCAATAAGGACGTACGTACGCAGCGCGTTTTGGTAGACGAGCTTCGCGCCATGGGTTTCGATTGCACGCAGGCGACCGTTTCGCGCGACATCGCGGACATGGGACTGCGTAAGCTCCCCGAGGGCATCTATGTCCTTGCCGAGGACTTGCATCTGCAGCGCATGGTTTCCGAGTTAGTTACTGGCGTACTGCGCACCGATAATCTGGTTATGATCAAGGTGCAGCCCGGTACGGCTTCTGGTATTGCCGCAGCGGTCGATGCCGCGGAGCTGCCCGACGTGCTTGGCTCGCTTGCCGGCAACGACACGATCTTAGTCATTGCGCAGACGGCCGAGGACGGCGAACGCCTTGAGGCGCTCATCAACAAGCTGAGTAACTCTCACAAGTAGGGGATGCGTGGCACTGCTGCTGTGCCGATTGTTGCTATAGGTAATTGCCGAGGGCGTTGACGAAGGTCAGCGCCCTTTTTGCATACCAGTGCCTGTTGCTCTGTCGGTCCTGTAGCCGGGGCCGTCGTGGCATCTTGTGGTATCTGCCGAAATAAAGAAGCGCCCGAGCAGCGTATATGCTGCTCGGGCGCCTTGGTGTCAGTCGTTTTTTGCGCTTACTGGCCCGTAGAGGGGTCGGGCGTGGGCGTAGGATCGGGGGTAGGCGTAGGATCGGGTGTGGGCGTGGGAGTAGGGGTGGGGGTAGGAGAGCCGCCCTCGCCGCCGCTACCGTCGCCGCCGCCGGTCGTACCGTCTCCGCCGGTGGTACCGTTGCCGCCGGTCGTATCGCCACCCGTGGTCTCGGTCGTCGTGGTGGTAGTCGTCGTGGTGGTTGCTCCCTCGTCTTTGTCGTCTTTGTCGTCTTTGTCCTCCGACTTCTTGGCGTTGCTAGTGCCGTAGAACTTCCAGACGCTATTGTTCTTGTACGTGGGAGCCGTTCCGGTCGAGAATTCCTCGCGCTCGGTGCCCGCAAGAACGGTGTTCATGAACTTCTTAAAGACGGGCAGGTTGGTGCTGTCGCCCAGCAGGTCCGAACCGTACTTTTGGATGGGAATCTCGCCTGCGGAATAACCGGTCCACAGGGCGCATGCCAGTTGCGGCGTGAAGCCGCAGAACCACAGGTTGGTGGTGTTGTCAGTGGTGCCCGTCTTGCCGGCATAGGGCTGGTTGACGCTCAGCGCGCCGGCGGCACCCGTGCCGCTGCCCTGCATGACGCCGGATAGAACGTCGGTAACCGCGGCAGCCTCGCCTTCGGTGAGCACCTGCGTGGGATTGTCAGTGTGCTGGTACAGAACCGAGCCGGTACGCGAGTCGATCTCGGTAATGGCGATGGGCTGACGGTAGTAGCCACCGTTGGCAAACGTTGCGTAGGCAGATGCCATCTCGAGCGGTGAGATGGACCCGGTGCCGAGCGTCATGACGGGAACGTCCTCGATATTGTCCTTGGCGGGATCGATGCCAAGCTTTTTGACGAGCGACATGATCTTGTCATTGCCGATGGCTTCGGCCACCTGAATGTAGCCGGTGTTGGATGAGTATGCCGTTGCCTGTTTAAGCGTGATGTTGCCATAGCTCTGGTTGCCGTAGTTTTGCACCTCGGTCGTGGTGCCCTTGGCCTTGAGCGGCGAGTTGCAGTTGAGGGTGACGTTGGGGTTCATACCGTTTTGGATGGCAGTTGCCAGCGTAAAGGCCTTAAACGTGGAGCCCACGGGGCGCTTTGCCGTAGCGTGGTTCACGTGATTCTCGTCGGCGTTGTAGTCGTAGCCGCCCACCATGCACTTGATGTAGCCGGTCTTGGGGTCAACGACGACCATGCCCATGTCCAGTCCGTCGAGCGAAAGCGTGTCGAGCTGCGAGCGCACGGCCTCCTCGGCCACCTGCTGCATGGTGGGGTCGATGGTGGTCTTGACGGTCAGACCGCCCTTAAAGAGCACGTCGGTGGAGAACTCCTGCTCAAGCAGCTGCTTAACGTAGGCGACAAAGTAGGGCTGAGAGTACACATCGACGCCACTGCCCGAAATCTCGGTCACGTTAAGCGTGATGGGCTCAGCCTGCGCGGCATCGTGCTCTTCCTGCGTGATGTGGCCCAGACGCAGCATGTTGTCCAGAACCTTGTTGCGGCGGGACAGCGCCAAGTCGGGATTAACCGTGGGGTCGTACTGCGAGGGCGAGTTGGGAAGGCCGATCAGCAGCGCGGCCTCGCTCAGGGTGAGGTCGGCGGCGGTTTTGGACAGATAGGTCTCGGCGGCGGCCTCGATGCCATATGCTCCATGGCCGTAGTAGATGGTGTTGAGGTACATCATGAGGATATCGTCTTTGGAGTACATATCCTCCATCTTGATGGCGATATAGGCCTCGCGCACCTTACGCTCGATGGTCGAGTCGAATTGTTCCTCCTGCAAGATGGTGTTGCGAACCAGCTGCTGGGTGATGGTCGATGCGCCCTCGTGGCCGCCGGTGAGGGTTGCCACCGATGCGCGTGCAATGCCCCAGAGGTCGATGCCGCCGTGCTCGTAGAAGCGCTCGTCCTCAACGTCAACGGTGCCCTGCAGCACGTACGGGGACACTTGGTCCTTGGTGATGGACTTGCGGTTTTGCGTGTAGAAACTCGCAATGGTATTGCCGTTGCAGTCGACGATGTCGGTGGGCTCGCTCGCCAGATACGCGTTGGCATCGGTGTAGTCGGGCAGATCGGACAGCCAGCGGTTGACGTTGCCGATCATGCCGATGCCAAACGCTACGCCCGCGATAAGCAGAAAGCCCAAAAACGAGAGCAAGATCATGGGAAGGGCATGCGTCTTGGAGCGACCGCGCCCCTGTCGTTGGCGAGGACCCATATATTGACCTCCAGGTATGTCGTGCCAGGCGGCAGGTATGCTGCCGGGCAGGATGGACATAAGTTATTACACGATAAACCAATCGGGGCACGCGGGGCCTCGTGTATGCTGGTTGGCAGTATTTTTCAGAGTGAAAGCACACCTTGGCAAGGAGTTTACCGATGGCGATTCGGCCGGTGGAACCGAGTGGACAATGCGAAAGCGAGCTGGCGGCGGCTGAAGTGGCGCTGCCCGAGCTGCTGGCGCCTGCTGGCGGACTCGACCAGATGCTCGCGGCGATTGCGGCGGGTGCCGATGCCATCTATGCGGGGCTGGACGGATTCAACGCTCGAGTGAGCGCGCATGGCTTTAGCGATGATGAGTTCGCGCGCGGTTGTGCCGTGGCCCATGCCCATGGCGTGCGTGTGTACGTGACGCTCAACGTGTTCGTGTTCGATGATGAGCTTGCCGACGCCGTGGCGTTGGGGGCGCATGCGCACGCGTTGGGTGCCGATGCGTTGATTGTGGCCGATGCCGGGCTGGCCTGTGCGCTTCGTGCGGCGATTGCGGGGGTCGAGATTCACCTGTCCACCCAAGCGGGCGCTCACAGCGAGGGCGCCGTGCAGTTGGCTGCCAAGGAGTTGGGAGTTGAGCGCGTGACGACTGCGCGCGAGCTGAACGTGGCGGAGATTGGGACGCTTTGCGCTACTGGCGTGCCCATAGAGGTGTTCTGTCACGGTGCTATTTGCATTGGTTATTCAGGCGCGTGTGAGTTTTCGGCCCTGCGGCGCGGACGGTCGGCGATGCGCGGCGACTGCACACAGCCGTGCCGTCTGTCCTATGACTTGGCGGACGAGGCGGGGCAGAGTGTTGTTGCTGTCGAAGGGGACCGCCTGCTTTGTCCGCGTGACTATCTGGGTATCGCGCGCCTGCCGGAGCTTGTTGCCGCCGGCGTGGCATCGCTCAAGATCGAGGGCCGCATGAAGAATCCCGACTACGTCTTTAACGTGGTGAGGGTGTGGCGTCGGGCGCTCGATATGCTGCGCGACGGCACATGGGATGCCGATGCGGTGCCGACGCTTGAGCGCGAGCTGGGGAGGTCGTTCAACCGCGGCTTTACCGATGCGTATCTGCGGGGTCGTTCGGGCGCCGAGCTCATGAGCTTTGAACGCGCGATCAACCAGGGCGTGCGCGTGGGCCACTTGGTGGCGGTGGGTCACGAAGAGGTGACGGTTGAGCTTGATGCCGCCGTGGCGGCGGGCGATACGCTCGAGATCCGATTTTACCCGGGTGCCGACGCGCGTCCCGATGTGCCCAAGCGCTGGCCACAGGTGCCTTGTCCCGTGGATGCCGCTGCGGGAGAGCGCGTCGTTGTCCATTGCAAGCGCAAGGTGGATGCGGGCTGCGAGGTCTATCTGATTCGCAGCGCAGGCGTGCTGGGGCAGACGGCAGCGGTGTTGGAGCGTATGCGGGTCGAGGCAGATACGGTCGCGCCTGTTGAGCGGTCCGTTGAGGTGTTGCCGTTTGAGGGCGTTCTGGCAGATGGTGATGTGCCGACGGAGTTGGCGGAGCCGGGGGAGCCGGCAAAGCGCGAGGATTTTGCTCGTATGGTCTTTGCCTGGGAACTGATGGATGTGGATCCGCGCGATGAGCGGGATCTGTCCGATGCGACGGTGGTGCTCGACGAAGTGTGCCGCGCAGGCGACGCCGAGCGGACTCGGGCGCTTATGCAGCGTGCCGGGCGTGTGGTTTGCCGCAACCTGGGGCAGGTGGCGATGGCCCGCGAGCTGGGCACGGCGTTTGACGTGGCGGCGCCGGTGTTCTGTGCCAATCGGGCCACGCTTGCCTGGCTGCGCGGGCTTGGCGCGGGGTGGGTATACTTGCCTGCCGAGTTGCTCAGCAATGACAGGGAGCGTATTGCCGAGCTGGCTGCTGAACCCGGCGTCTTGGGTCCGTTCGACGCCGACTGTCCCGAGCTTATGGTGTGCGAGCACTGCCTGCTGACCGCCGAGGGCGTCTGCGCCACCGATGCGACGGGGCAGGTCCGTTGCCGCGACTGCTTGCGTCGTCGGCAGGTGCGCTATCTGGTCGAGCGTGACGGTACGCGTCTGCCAGTTGCCATCGACGCATGCGGCAGGACGAGGATTTTCCTGTCGTAGATGCTGCGTCGCGTCAGTTTGTTATCATAAGAGAGTTTATGGACTTCCAGCACCGCCGTTTTCGGCGAGGGTGCTATAGCAAAAGGAGGATACCCAATGCTGTCTGTTGACGAGCAAATGCGTATCATCACCTCGGGCGTCGCGCAGATCGTCCCCGAGGCCGACCTTCGCAAGAAGCTTGAGAAGGGCGAGCCCCTCAACATCAAGCTCGGCGTCGATCCCACCAGCCCCGACCTGCACCTGGGCCACGCCGTGCCGCTGCGCAAGATGCGTCAGTTCCAGGACCTGGGCCACAACGTCACCCTCATCATCGGCAACGGTACCGCGTTGATTGGCGACCCTTCGGGCAAGAATTCCACCCGTCCGCAGCTTTCGCAGGAGCAAATCGAGGCCAATGCCGAGACCTACGTGAGCCAGGCCATGAAGATCCTGGATCCCGAGAAGACCACCATCGTGCACAACGGTGACTGGATCTTGTCGATGGATCTGGCTGGTCTGCTGCAGGTGTGCTCCAAGTTCACCGTCGCCCGTATCCTCGAGCGCGACGACTTTACCAAGCGCTACCAGTCCCAGACGCCGATCGCCCTGCACGAGTTCCTGTACCCCGTGATGCAGGCATACGATTCGGTCATGATCAAGGCCGACGTGGAGATGGGCGGCACCGACCAGCTCTTCAACCTGCTTGCCGGCCGTGAGCTCATGGAGAAGATGGGCATGGAGCCGCAGATCGCGCTCACCATGCCGCTGCTCGAGGGTACCGATGGCGTGCGCAAGATGTCCAAGTCCTATGGCAACTACATCGGCCTGACCGACGCTCCCAAGGATATGTTCGGCAAGACCATGTCTATCCCCGACGAGATGATTGGCAAGTACTATCGTCTGGCCAGTTCGCTCGCCCCGGCCGAGGTCGACAAGATCGACGCCGCCCTGGCCGACGGTTCCGCCGACCCCTACGAGCTCAAGCGCGCTCTGGGCCGCGACCTGTGCGACACCTACCACGGCGCCGGTGCCGGCGACGAGGCTCAGGCCGAGTTCGACCGCGTGTTCAAGGAGGGCCAGCTCGCCGACTTCCCCGAGAAGCATGTTGAGCTGACTGTTAACGACGAGGGCCAGATCTACCTCGCCGGTCTGCTCAAGGACCTGGGCCTTTCGGCCAGCGCCGGCCAGGCCCGTCGCGACATCGACGGCGGCGGCGTCAAGATCAATGGCAAGGCCGTGGCTCCCAAGAGCTACAACATCGACCCCAGCGCCCTCAAGCTGGGCGACACCCTCTCCGTAGGCAAGCGCAAGGGCTTCAAGTTGATTTAGTTACGCGGTTTTACCAAACCGCGTAACGACTCGACGCTGCAAACCCGCCAGAGCGGCAATCTGCCTTTCAACTTCGGCGGCATGACCAGAAGGTCAATGCCGCCTCGTTTCAAGGCACCTTGCTCGCTCTGGCGGGTTTTCGCTCATATGACCCAATCCACTGTCAAGAGCCACAATGGCCCCGCCGACCGCTTGCAATCGGTCGGCGGGGCCTGCCGTTAACCCGTCCCGGTCCGCCCCCGGCATGTCATCGACGCCTTCGGCTCAGTCTCATATCCGCGGATACCGTTCTGTCGGCCCGCACTCCATTCCTTCGGCGGGGTTCCCCAAGTCTGTCGGGGCGTATGCGGAGGGCTCCGCGCGCACAGCGAAATAGGGGGTGTCCCCGAAGGCCGCCCGGCTCGCCGGGACGGGGGCTATGTCTATTCCGCGCCCTCCCGGCACATCATGCCGAGGGCCCAGAGCCACCTCACGAGCTCGGCCGCGGTGGCCGCGTTGGCCTTCGCCTGGGGCATGCCGCGGGCGAGCATCTCCTCGCGCCGCCGCAGGAGCCGCTCGGACCCCTTCCTCCCGTGCATCCTTATCTCGAGGGGCACGCCCGTGTCCCTCGGCATGAGCTTCGGCTGGTGCCGCGCCGCGGCGTAGCACCATGAGCCCTCGACGGCCAGCTTCCTCACGAGCGCGTTGCCCGCACCGCTGATGCCTCCGAGCCGCACGGACTCGCCGCTCGACCTCTGGCTCGGCGCGAGGCCGAAGTAGGCCGTGACCTGCCTTCCGGAACGGAACCTCGTGAAGTCACCGACCTCGGCCGAGAAGGCTGCGGCCAGCGCGAAGGCGCAGCCCTTGATCGACTGGAGGGCGGCCACCTCCGCGGCGATCGGGCTGGCATCCACGGCCGCCCTGTACTCGGAGAGCAGGTCCGCCCGGGCCTCCGCCGCGGCCTCGACCTCGTTCCTCAGGGCGGCGAGCGTCCGGATCCCGCCATCGTCCTCCGGCCTGACCTTGTCGAGCCACCTCAGGAAGTCGTAGGTCCAGTACTTCCTCGGGTTGCCGGCGGGCGTGGTGCCGCCGTAGGCGAACCCTCGCTTTGCGAGGAAGGCGAGCAGCCGCTGCTTGGCGGTCGCCAGGCGCGCGGTCGCCCCGTCGTAGGCGCCGGCGAGGTCCCTGATGCCCTCGACCTCGGGGGAGGGGACCCACACCGGGGAGATGTCGTGGGCGAGTATCGCCTTGGCCATCCTGGCGGCGTCGTTCCTGTCGTTCTTGGAGGCCGAGTCGGCGGCCGACCTGGGGATCTTCGAGACCGCGGCGACGACACACTCGACGCCGAGCCCGGCGAGCTCCCTTTGCGGGGCGAAGCCGAGGTAGCCGCTCTCGTAGGCGGCGAGCGACGGGCCGGGAAACCCGTCCATCCAGGCGGCGATCTCGCCCCAGGGGTTGCCGGGGAATCTCCTCGTCACGGCCTCGCCGGTGTCCGCGTCGAGGGCGCAGACGGTGGTCGACCTCAGGTGGACGTCCATCCCGAACGCGGTAGAATACTTTGGCATGGGAGCCTCCCAACCTCGTTGCGGCGCGGCTGCGCCTATGGCACTTCAACATCATTGTCGCAGCCCCGACCCGCGGTCACGAGCGGGGGCTCCTATCTATTTAGTGCCCTCGGATTGGGTCATAGTGTCTGTCGTTGCCAAAACAGCGGCGTTTTTGTTGTCGGGACGGCAGTTAGTAGTTGTTGGGTAGTCGTTGGGGACGTTCTTGAATGACTAGTCGTTTAAGAACGTCCCCAACGACTACCCAAAGCAGCCTGTCCCCATTGCGCCAAGCGGCGTGTGCCGTTAAGCGGGGAGGCGTATTGCTGACCCATCGTTTGGGCATACAATGGCTATTGGTTTGCTGCGGTGAAGGCCTGTCCGCTCCGCAGCTTTTTTCTACGGTTAAAGGAGTATGTATGTCCGTTGAGGTCATGAGATCTGTGATCGAGGCCGCCGAGGGTCGTGTGCCCGTTGACACGCTGTTTGCCAACGCACAGATTGTCGATGTGTACGGCCAGCGCGTGGCGCCCGGTAGCGTTGCCGTCAAGGATGGCGTGATCGTCGGTGTGCTCTACGATGGTCGCGACGATGCCGCCGGTACGTATGAGGCTGCCGAGGTCATCGATTGCCAGGGCCGCTATCTTGCCCCCGGTTTTATTGACGGACACTTGCATATCGAGTCTTCGAACATCCGCCCTGCCGAGTATGCGCGCATGGCGGCGACGCGCGGTACCACCACTGCCATTGCCGACAGCCACGAGATCGCCAACGTTTCCGGCCTGGACGGCCTGCGCTTTATGATCGAGGACGGCCGTCGCGCGCCCATTTCCATCAAGTACATGATGCCCTCGTGCGTGCCCGCGCTGCCCGATGAGCAAGCAGGCGCTGTGATTACCGCCGCTGACATGCAGGCGTTTTTTGCCGAGCATCCGGGCGATGTCTTTGGCCTGGGCGAGATGATGAACCTGCCGGGCGTCTTTATGGCCGATCCCGAGACCTGCGCTCGAATCGACGCTGCCAACCAGACGCCGTCCAAGCAGGTTGACGGTCACGCGCCGCTCGTTGCCGGCAAGGACCTCAACGCCTATGCCGCAGCAGGTATTATCGCTGACCATGAGTCGACGATTCCCGAGGAGGCACTCGACAAGCTGTCTCGCGGCATGTACGTGATGCTGCGCGAAGGTACGTGCAGCCATGACCTGGCCAACCTGTCGCCGATGCTGCTGGAGAATCCTGCCCGTGCCCGCCGTTGCTGCTTTGCGACTGACGACCGTGCTCCCTCCGACGCGCTTGCGACCGGCATGATCGATAACGCCTGCCGCGTGGCGATTGAGGCCGGTATCGACCCCGTGGTCGCTATCTCTATGGCGTCCCTGTCCACGGCCGAGGCGTTTGGCCTGGACCACGGTTGCCGCGACCCGCACGAGCTGCGTGGCGCCATCGCCCCGGGCAAGCGTGCCGACCTGCTGGTGCTCAATGACCTGACGTTTGCCACGGCTCCGCATCGCGTATATGCCGCCGGTGCCCTGGTGGCGCAGGACGGTACCTTTGTGGGCGAGATTGCACCCGAGATGGCCGAGGTTGCGGCCCTTGCCGATGAGCTGCGCGCCTCCGTTAAGCTGCCGAAGCTTTCGCTCGACGTATTCGACTATGCCTTTAAGCCGGGCGAGGCCGTGATTGACGTGGTGCCGGGTAAGGCCATCACGGGTATGGCTCGCCCCGAGAGCGCCGAGGGCCTGCGTCGCATTATGCTGATCGAGCGCCATGGCCGCGGCGTGTCGTTGCAGGCCGAGGGCGCCGACGGCGATGGCCCCGCTGGCCTGGGCCTGGTCGGCAAGCATATCGGTCGCGGCTGGGTGCGTGGCTTCACCATCACAGGCGGTGCCATCGCCTCGACGATCGGTCACGACTCGCACAACGTATGCGTGGTGGGCGACAATGCCGCCGATATGATGGCTGCCGTCGAGGCCGTGGGCCAGGGCGGTCACGTACTGGTGCGCAACGGCGAGGTCGTGGCGCGCATCCCGCTGGCGCTCGGCGGCCTGATGAGCGAAGGCACGGCCGAGGATGTCGCCGCGCAGCACGACGACTTTATGGTCAAGGCGCGCGCCATGGGTATTGAGCCGCCGCTCGACCCCATCATGGGCATCATCTTCCTGCCCCTGCCGGTTATCCCGACGCTCCGCATCCGCCCCGAGGGCATGTTCGACGTCACAACCTTCACCTACGCCGACTAGTCATCGGGGACGTTCTTAAACGTCTAGTCGCCTGCGACACTCTTTGACGTGTTGCCTGACGCTGCGACCGTGGGACCTCTGACGCGCGTGGGCTATTTGCTAGGTCCTTGTAACGTTTGCGCCCGCGGAGTCTTACCTGAGCTCCCTTTGGGTACGTTGGAATTGGATACACGTTCGATTCCAACAAGTCCGAAGGGAGCTTTTCCATGTTTAAACTGATTGCATCCGATATGGACGGCACGTTGCTTGACGAAAACAGCCAGGTGCCTCCCGAGACCTACGAACTGATTCTGGCGCTACACGAGCATGGCGTGCATTTTGCCGCATCGTCAGGTCGCCGCTACGATCGCCTGTGCGAGTTCTTTGCGCCCGTTCGCGACAAGATGGACTTTGTCGCCGCTAACGGTGCCCAGGTCTACGCCGACGGCAAAATGGTAGACCGTGAGGTGTATTCGCACCTGGCGATTCGAAAGCTCGCCCAAGCAGTCGCGACGTTTCCCAATCTGCATCTTGCGCTCTTTGACCGAACCAAGTCCTTCCTGCTCGATGACGAGTGCAAGTTCGTGCGTGAGGTCGATAAGGACCTTCCCAATGCCGAGCGTATTTGGGAGCTGCCCGATCCCAGCGTAAATATCATCAAGGCGAGTATCTTTTGCGATGACGGTGTCGTTATGGACAGCGCCTACGTGCTACAGCGCGAACTTGGTCAGCTCTTTACTTTTGCGCCTTCGGGCAACGCGTGGATCGATGCTATGCAGCCCGGTGTGTCGAAGGCCTCGGGCATCGCGCAGCTCGCGGAACACTACGGCATTGGACGCGACGAGGTCATGGCGTTTGGCGACTCGATGAACGACTACGAGATCATTCGCTTTGTCGGCACGGGCTGCGCGATGGAAAACGCGCGCCCCGCGCTCAAAGCGGTTGCCGATCGCGTCGTAGGCTGCAACCGCGACCACGCCGTCCAGCAGGAACTTCGCCGTGTTCTGGAGAGCCTCGCCTAATCCGGCAGTTAGGGACGTTCCTTTTAATATGAGCAGGACATTGTCAAGAGGCAAAATCGGGCCTGGCCCCAACGATATGGGGTCAGGCCCTCTCCCTATATCAACCCGTCCGCGGCGACCTCGGCGTGTCTTACCGACGCTCGTCTTTGCAGTTTAATATCCGCCCGTGGCGATCTCTCGCTGGGCAATCCGTTGCTACGGCTGAGGCTTCTACGTCGAACCGACAGTCTGTGCACGCGTGTGGCGCCCTGGGCGCTCGCAGAAAAGGGACCTGAGGTTCGCCTCAACGGCTTCGGATCGAACCGCTTCCGGGGTGACTGGCTTATGTGCGGGGGGCCGCCCCCTACGCCTCCTCGGCCATGAGGCCGACCGCCCACACCCAGCAGGCGAGCTCGCGCGCCGTGGCGACGTTCGCTTTGTTGTTGTGGACCCCGCGCGCGAGCAGGGCCCCGCGCCTCTCGACCAGCCTCCGCACGCCCTTGGCGGCATGCCTCCGGGCGCCCCGGTCCGGGGCCTGGCCCTTGGCGAGGTCCTTCGGCCGCCCCGAGCACGTCAGGTAGTGCCACGCGGCCTCGACCAGCGTCTTCCTCAGGTGCTTGTTGCCGGCCTTGGTGATCGCGCCCCTTCGGTCGCTCTCCCCGCTGGAGTGCTCGGAGGGCGTCAGGCCGACCCACGCCGCGAACGAGCGGGCGTTCCTGAACCTCGAGAACTCGCCGGCCTCGAACACGAGGTCGGCGGTAGACGCGGTGTCGACGCCCTTGAGGCAGCGCAGGGAGTCGACCCTCTTCCGCCACCTGGGCTTGCGGGCCTCGGCCTCGACGAGCCCCTCGAGCCTCGACTTCTCCTCCGCCGCCCGCCTGACCGCGTCGACGTAGTAGGCGAGCACGTCGTTGTCGGCCCCCTCCGCGAACCTAATCGACTCGATCCAGGACCAGTGCGCCCGGGTCCAGTTGCCCTTCCTGCGGCCGGTGGGCGTCCTCTCGTCGAAGACGAGCCCGTGCCTTAGCAGGAACTTGGAGAGCCGCTGCTTCGAGCGCGAGAGGTCGTCCCTCGCGTCCTCGAGCGCCCTGGTCAGGTCGCGGGCGGCCTCGCACTCGTCGTCGGGGACCCACACCTCGACCACGTTGCCGACCGACAGCATGCGGGCGAGGAACTCGGCGTCGTTGCGGTCGTTCTTCCTGCGCCTGTCCGCGCTGGGCTTGATCATCTTCGAGACGGCGCCGACCACGCAGTCGACACCCAGGCCGGAGAGCCTCTTCTGCAGGTCGAAGCCCGTGACCCCGGACTCGTACACGCACCTGGCCCCGGGGTCCACGGAGCGGACCCACTCCGCGACGGCGCCGGCGTCGTAGCCGAAGGTCGCGGCGCGCACCTCCCCGGTCATGACGTCGAGGGAGACGGCCTTTATCGAGCGGGCGTGGACGTCGAGGCCGACGAAGGTGGTAGTATCGAGCATGGGAGCCCCTTCCATGAATGCGGCGTGGCCGCCGCGGCTGAATTAGACACTCACCATTGTCGGCCTAATCCGCGGTCTTTCATGCCGGGGGCTCCCAATGTTTTTATGTCCTGCTCATATCGTCTCTGCCGGCAGCCGGGGACAGTCCTTGCAGCTTTTTCGCGAAGAGTGTCCCCAACGACTAGTCATTTAAGAACACCCAATGACTAAGAACGTCCCCGATGACTAGGCGAGGGCGGCTATGATGGTGCGGGCGACGCCGTCGTGGTCGTTGTCGTATTCGGTGATGGCGTCGGCGGCCTTGCGGTCCTCGGGCTCGGCGTTGATCATGGCCATGCCGTGGCCCGCTGCCTGCAGCATGGGGATGTCGTTGATGTTGTCGCCGAACGCCCAGGCGTTGGCGAGATGCTCGCCCAGGTGCTCGCATAGCCACGTGAGGGCCGTTCCCTTGGTGGCGCCCTCGCCCATGACCTCGATATTCATGGCGTACGAACGCGTGACCTCAATGCCTCCGAGCGTGTCGAGCGCCGCCGCGATGGCGTCGCGATCGGCCGGGTCGTGCCAGTACATGGCGATGCGTTCGAGCGTCTCGACCTCGTCGATCTTGCTGTCGATATCCAGGTCAATCGGCGTTCGTGTGCGCTTGAGCGAGGCCGCGATGTGGGGGTCGCCGCCGCAGAACTCATCCAGGCGCGTGTAGAGCGAGCGGGGGAGGAAGCACTGCCCGTCCGCGAAGATATCGAAGGTCACATCGTGGCCGGCGGCGATGCGATGGATGCGATGGGCAATGCCGCGATCGAGCGGACGGCTCAATATGCGCGTGGCGCGCGAGGCATCGTTGGGCACATCGTCGTCGAGCTGCCAGACGCTGGCGCCATTGGCGCAAACGGCATAGTGCACGGCGGGATGGGCGAGGATGGGTTCAAAGATGCCCGACAGCGGACGTCCCGTGCAGGGTACAAACTCAATACCGCGGCGCGCAAGGTCGTCGAGCATCGCCCAGGTGGCATCGCTCATCTGCTTATCGCTCGTCAGCAGCGTTCCATCCATATCGGAAAAAACAATCATTTGATGTAGTCCTTTCTGCTGGCATAAAAAGCGTGGCCGAGGGCGGTGATGCCCTGGCCACGCTCGAGTTCTATAACGGTCCGCGTCCTAGCGGTCGGCGAGCGGCTTGTACTCCAGCGGCTCGATCACCGGACGATAGGCCGGGCGAATAATACGGTGTGCGCAGAAGAGCTCTTCCATGCGGTGTGCCGACCAGCCGGCCATGCGGGCGACGGCGAATAGCGGCGTAAAAAGCGTCTCGGGTACGCCGAGCATCTTGTAGATAAAGCCTGTGTACAGGTCGATGTTGGCGCAGATGGGCTTGGTCATGCCGTGGTCGCGCATCACCTGCGGTGCCAGGCGCTCGATGCGCTCGATGAGCGCGAACTCATCGCCCAGATCTTTCTTGGCAGCGAGCGAACGTGCGTAGTGGCGGCAGACCTCGGCGCGCGGGTCGCTGAGCGTGTAGACGGCGTGGCCCATGCCGTAGATGAGACCCGTGCCGTCGAAGGCCTGCTTGTCGAGAATCTTGCCCAGGTAGGCTGCGACCTCGTCCTCGTCCTCCCAATTGGAGACATGCGCACGGATGTCCTCGTGCATGGACACGACCTTGGCGTTGGCGCCGCCGTGGCGCGGGCCCTTGAGCGAGCCGATAGCCGCGGCGTAGGCGGAATACGGGTCGGTGGCCGAGGAGGACAGCACGCGGCAGGCAAACGTGGAGTTGTTGCCGCCGCCGTGCTCGGCATGCAGCATGAGCATCACATCGAGCAGCATCGCCTCATCGCGGGTGAATGCCATGCCGCCGCGCAACACCTGCAGGATGGTCTCGGCGGTGGAGAGACCGGGTGTGGGGTGCGGTACATGAACCTCGGAGCCGCGGCGCTTGGCGACCGAGGCCATATGCGCGAAGGCGGCGATGCGGGGGAGACGGGCGAGCATGGAGATGGCAACGTCGATTTCGTGCTCGGGTGTAATGGCGTCGGGCTCGGCGTCGAAGGCGTAGAGCAGCAGCACGGCGCGCTGAAGCACATTCATGATGCTCGACGACACCGTGGTCATGGGGAACTCGCGGACGTATTCGTCGCTCAGGTGCCTAAAGGCACCCAGACGTTCGCAAAAACCGTCAAGCTCTTCCTTAGTGGGCAGAGAGCCCGTAATGAGCAGATAGGCGACCTCTTCGTAGCCGTAGCGGTTCTCGGCCTGGGCGTTATTGACCAGATCCTCGATGCTGTAGCCGCGAAGCGTGAGTTTGCCCTGATCGGGCACGACCTTACCGTCGACCTTGTTGTAGCCATGCACATCCGAGATGCGGGTGAGGCCCGCGACCACGCCCGAGCCGTCGGCATTGCGCAGACCGCGCTTGACGTTGTGCTCTACGAACAAGCCCTCGTCGTACGGGGCGGTCGGCAGGCCGTGGTAGAGGTTTTCGCTTTCGGGCGAAATCTGACGGCTCGCCTCGTAGTCCAGAACCAGGCGGCTCAGGTGATCGTCGAAGCGGTAGTAGATTTTCTTGGCGTCGTAGGCCATGTGCGCTCCTCTCCGGTCCGCTTTGGGGCGGCGCGCTTGGACGATATGACGTCAAGCTGCCCCGAGCGGCTTGTTCGCTACAGGCGGTACATAAAGTTAAAGACGTCCTCGCGCTGAATGGACACGTTGACGCCCGAAAGCTCGCCTGCCTCGGCCAGGGCCTTCTGCAGCTCGGCGAAGTCGAGCTTGGACTCGGCGGTGTCGGCCAGCATGGTCATGGTGAAGATGTCCTCGATAATGGACTGCGTGATGTCGCGGATGTCGACGTTGGCCTCGCCCAGAACGCGGGTGACGCCGGCGACAATGCCGGGGCGGTTCTTGCCAAGGACGGTGATGACGATGCGGGAGGACGAGATCTCGGCCATGGGAAACCCTTTCGCGTGGTTGCGGCGCGCGGGGGCGCTCCGCTACGGTACAGTGTTCATCATTGTACCTGTCTGGCGCCAAAAGGGGCACCTTTGCTGCGGCGTTACACGTCTGCAACATGGGAGAAGGGGCAAAGGCGCCCGTTTGCCGCGATTCGTCGTGTCGTCTGCTGTGTCTTGGGCGCGATGCACAGTACAAAGACCGTGAACCTTTTGTGGGACGCTCGACGCCGTGGTACCATAGCCAAGTTTGTTGTCTTGGTCGGAAACCAAGACGCCTTATGCGCTGATCGGTAACCAGCGCCTGACCAATAAGGAGTCCTACCATGAAGCAGGGTATCCATCCCCAGTATGTCGAGTGCACGGTGACGTGCTCCTGCGGCAACACCTTCAAGACGCACGCTACCGTGTCCGAGATGAAGGTCGAGCTTTGCAACGAGTGCCACCCGTTCTACACCGGCCAGCAGAAGTTCGTCGACACCGGTGGACGCGTCCAGCGCTTCGCCGACAAGTTCGGTGGCGCCGCTGCCGCCCAGCTCAAGAAGGCCGAGGAGGCCAAGGCTGCCAAGGCCGCCAAGGCTGCTGAGGCCGAGGCCGCTCGCAAGGCCGCCGCTGAGGCTAAGGCTGCCGAGAAGGCCAAGCGTGCCGCTAAGTTTGCCGAGGAGGCTGCCAAGCAGGCCGCCGAGGCTCCCGCAGAGGCTCCCGTCGAGGAGGCCGCTGCCGAGGCCGAGACCACCGAGGCTGCTGAGTAAATAGCTTGCCGAGCAAACACTCGCATTCATGGCAAAAGGGCCGCGCATCCATTTGGGTGCGCGGCCCTTATCTTTTTATTGGTGCAAACCAACCTGTCCCCATTGCACCAGGTTGGCGCGAAGGGGACAGGTTGGTTTGCACCAAATGGCAGAGAGGCAGCGTTTTCCCAGATAAAAGCTGCCAAAATAAACCAGTCCCTTTTTGGCAGGCTGTCGTAGTTATTACGTGGTCGAGCGTGTCGACCGCATAGGCGGCGCCTTGTTTGGCTAAAGTACAAATATCTGTGTTTAACTCGTCCAAGGTTTCATGCCACGGGCGATGGCCAAAAAGGAAAACCACATGGGATTCATGTCAAAGCTGCTGTCCTTTGGATCCGATAAGGACCTGAAGCGCTACTACAAGATCGTCGACAAGATCAACGGTCTTGAGCCCCAGTTTGAGAAGATGACCGAGGAGGAGCTCCGCGCCCAGACTGATAAGTTCCGCGAGCGCTACGCCAACGGCGAGTCGCTCGACGACATGCTCCCCGAGGCCTTTGCCACCGTGCGCGAAGCTTCTAAGCGCACCATGGGCATGCGTCACTTTGATGTACAGCTCATCGGCGCCATGGCGCTGCACGAGGGCCACATCGCCGAGATGAAGACCGGCGAAGGCAAGACCCTCGTCTCCACGCTGGCCGGCTATCTCAACGCCATCGCCGGTAAGGGCGTGCACGTCGTCACCGTCAACGACTACCTGGCCAAGCGCGACTCCGAGTGGATGGGCCGTATCTACAAGTACTTGGGCATGACCGTCGGTCTGCTGCAGAACAACATGCCGCTCGAACTCAAGCGCCCGGCCTACCAGGCCGACGTCACGTACGGCACCAACTCCGAGTTCGGTTTCGATTACCTGCGCGATAACATGGTCACCCGCCCCGAGCAGCGTGTGCAGCGCGGCCACAACTACGCCATCGTCGACGAGGTCGACTCCATCCTGATCGACGAGGCCAGAACGCCGCTCATCATCTCGGGCGCCGGCACCAAGTCCGCCAGCACCTACAAGGACTTCGCGCGCGCCGTGCGCGGCCTTGAGCGCGGCGAGGACGTCTCGCACGACATGCTCACCGCCACCGAGGACGTTGAGCCCACGGGCGACTATGTCATGGACGAGGCCAAGCACACCATTGCCGCCACCGAGCGCGGCCTTAAGAAGATTGAGCGCCGCCTGGGTATCGATGACATCTATGCCGATCTCTCCGGCCAGCTGGTCAACCACCTGCAGCAGGCGCTGAAGGCCCAGTACATGTTCCACCGCGACAAGCAGTACGTGGTCACCAACGGCGAGGTCAAGATCGTCGACGAGTTCACCGGTCGCATCATGGAGGGCCGCCGCTACTCCGAGGGCCTGCATCAGGCCATCGAGGCCAAAGAGGGCGTGCTCGTGCGCGAGGAGAACCAGACCCTTGCCACCATCACCCTGCAGAACTACTTCCGCCTGTATGACAAGCTCTCCGGCATGACCGGTACGGCACTCACCGAGGACGCTGAGTTCCGCGAGATCTACAAGCTGCCCGTCGAGGTCATTCCCCCCAACAAGCCCGTGCAGCGTGTTGACCACGAGGACCTGGTCTACCGCACCATCCAGGCCAAGTACAACGCCGTTGCCGACGACGTTGAGCGTCGTCACGCCAAGGGCCAGCCGGTCCTGGTGGGCACCGTCTCCATCGAGAGCTCCGAGAAACTGTCCGCCGCCCTCACTAAGCGCGGTATCGCGCACGAGGTCCTCAACGCCAAGCACCACGAGCGCGAGGCCCATATCGTGGCCCAGGCTGGTCGCTATGGCGCCGTGACCATCGCTACCAACATGGCCGGCCGTGGTACAGACATCTTGCTGGGCGGCAACCCCGACGAGCTGGTGCGCGAGCGCCTGGAGCACGAGGGCCTGACCATGGAGGACGTGACGCCCGAGCAGCTCGAGCAGTTTAACGCCGAGGCCAAGGAGACCTGCAAGGCCGAGCGCGAGCGCGTGCTTGCCGCCGGCGGCCTGACCGTTATCGGCACCGAGCGCCATGAGTCCCGCCGTATCGACAACCAGCTGCGTGGCCGTTCCGGTCGTCAGGGCGATCCGGGCGAGACCCAGTTCTACCTGTCACTCGAGGATGACCTCATGCGCCTGTTCGGCGGCGACAGGATGGACCGCGTCTCCAAGATGATGGTCACGGCCGACATGGGCGACGACATGCCCATCCAGCACAAGATCATTTCCAAGGCCGTCGAGAATGCCCAGCACAAGGTCGAGAGCATCAACTTCTCCATGCGTAAGAGCGTTCTTGAGTACGACGACGTCATGAACAAGCAGCGCCAGGTCATCTACGCCGAGCGCAACAAGATTCTGGACGGCAAGGACCTGACCGACCACATCACCGAGGTCATGCACGATACCGTGTACCGCTGTGTTCAGGAGTTCTGCACCAAGGACAGCCACGAGGGCGAGCGCGATCTTGAGGGTCTGCGCAAATGGGTCGTCGAGCTGACCGGGCATATCGATACCCCTCAGTTCCCCGACGAGGACTTTGAGGCCCTGGCCGCCGATGTTTTGGCCTATGTTGAGAAGTGCTACAACATGAAGGCCGAGCGTCTGGGCGAGGACCTGATGCGCGAGCTCAATACCCAGGTCATGCTGCGCGTCATCGATACGCGTTGGATGAACTACCTGCAGGAAATGGACTACCTCAAGACCGGTATCGGCCTGCGCGGCTTTGGCCAGCGCGACCCGCTGGTTGAGTACAAGACCGAGGCCTACGGTGCGTTCCAGATACTCGTCGATACCATGTACGAGGATTACCTGCGCACTGTTCTGCGCATTGAGCTCAAAGCTGCCCCGCAGGCTGTGGAGCACAAGGAGGACCCCGCCCTTAAGGGTGCGCGCTTCTCTGGTCCCGCCGAGGTCGATGGCGACAACAGCGATTCGGTACTGCGCAAGCAGGCTCAGGTGCAGGCCCGCACCGCCGTCCAGGGTGGTCCGGCTGCCGTTAACAACGGTGGCAAGGTGACGACCTACCGCAAGTCCGAGAGCGATGACCCCTATGTCAACGTGGGCCGCAACGACCTGTGCCCTTGCGGTAGCGGTAAGAAGTTTAAGTACTGCCACGGCAGGAATCGTTAATGGCCGAGGCTCTAGAGGTAACGCTCGCCGAGTTGGACGCGTTTGCGGACCGACTCGGCGAGGTCGAGTCATATCTCCATTTGGACGAGAAGCGCACCCGCGTGGCGGAGCTCGAGGCCAAAAGCGTCGCCCCAGGCTTTTGGGACGATGCCGACGCCGCTCGCGCCACGATGGAGGAAATTGCACGCGCCAAGGAGGATATCGCCGCCGTGGATACGGCGCGCGGTGAGCTTTCCGATGCTCGCGCCGCGCTGGAGCTTGCCGAGGAAATGGGCGATGACCCCGATGCTGCCGCGCTGCGTGAGGAGGCTGCTGCCACGGCGGAGCGCCTTTCCCGCGCCATCGACGAGCTTGAGCTTGCGAGCTGGTTTACCGGGGAGTTCGACCATGGCGACGCGATTGTGACCATCAAGCCCGGGCAGGGCGGTTTGGAGGCCCAGGACTGGACCTTCATGCTCTTTAAGATGTACATGAAGTACTGCCAGCGCCGCGGTTGGAAGGTCACCATCAACGATTGCCCCGCGGCCGAGGTTATCGGCATCGATCGCGCGACCTTTACCGTCGAAGGCAAGGATGCCTTTGGCATGCTGCGCGCCGAGGCCGGCGTCCACCGTCTGGTGCGCATTAGTCCCACCGACGACAAGAAGCGCCGCCAGACCACGTTTGCCGGCGTTGAGGTCATTCCGGTGCTGCCCAATGATATCGACATCGAGATTAGTCCCGACGATATCCGCGTGGACGTGTATCACGCGAGCGGCCCGGGCGGCCAGGGCGTCAACACCACCGACTCCGCCGTGCGCGTGACGCATTTCCCCAGCGGCATCGTGGTCACTTGCCAAAACGAGCGCAGCCAGATTCAAAACAAGGCCGCGTGCATGCAGATTCTCAAGGCCCGTCTGTACGAGATCGAGCTCGAGAAGCGCGCCGAGGCGCTCGACGAGATTCGTGGACCCAAGACCACGATCGGTTTTGGTAACCAGATTCGCAGCTACGTGCTCTACCCGTACCAGATGGTTAAGGACCTGCGCACGGGCGTGGAGACCAGCAACGTCGAGGCAGTTCTTGACGACGGCGACCTGGATCCGTTTGTGATTGGCTATCAGCGTTGGGCTACCGGCAACGCTGACGCGGAGGCCCCGTCTGCCTAAACCGCTCGGTTTATGTGGAAATGGATCAAGGCCTTCCGAGCAGGACGGTTTTGTATCCAGAACAAACCCTGCACAGGGGTGGTTTTTGTTTGGCGAATCGGTAGAATCGAATACATGAAGAAGTTCAAAGCGCATCCGATGGGGTGCGCTTTTTTGAGGGAGGCAGCATGGCATATCGTCTGGACATCAAGCGCATTCTTTCGATGAACTTCTTTCACGATCTACCCCAGATCATGTTGGGGTGCGCCTTGGCCGCCATCGCGACCGACCTGTTTTTGATTCCCAACGGTCTTGCAGCCGGTGGCGTTACGGGCCTTGCGACGATTATCCAGGCAGTCGGCGCAGCGCGAGGCGTGTCGCTTCCTGTCGGTATCCAGACCATCGTGATGAATGCCTTGCTGCTGCTGATCGTTATGCGCGAGGGCGGCATGTTCTATGTAGTGCAGACGGCGACGGGCTTTGTGCTGCTGGGCTTCTTTACCGATCTGTTTGCCCCGTTTGTAGCGCCTTTGGCACATGCGGACCTGATGCTTCCCGCTATGTGGGGCGGCATTATCACGGGCATTGGTTACGGCATGGTGTTGCGCGCCGGCGCCAACACCGGCGGCTCGGACACGATTGGCCAAATCATCTCGCGTAACACCTCGCTGCCGGTGGGCTCGACCGTCATGGCAATCGACGTTGCCGTATGTGCGGCATCTGCTCCGGTATTCTCGCTCGAAAATGCTCTATACGCAGGACTTTCGATGGTGATTAGCGGCTATGTGATCGATGCTGTGGTCGATGGCGGCAATAAGCGTCGTATGGTGCTCATCATCTCGGATAACTTTCCCGATATCGCGGCCGACATCATGTATGGTCTGGGCCGCGGCTGCACCAAATTAAAGGCGACCGGTATGTATTCGGGCGTCGAGAAGCCGGTGATCATGGTGATCGTTAGCCGTCGAGAGCTCAACACCCTCAAAACGATCGTGCGCGAGCGCGATCCTCACGCCATTGTGACGGTCGCCGACGTTACGGAAGCCTTCGGTGAGGGTTTCAAGGACATTAACGCGTAGGCTGAATTTCGGTTTGCGGATCATTTTTGTGCCGGGGCGAGAGGTAGCCACCGCATCCAAAAGACGTTCACATTGATAAACCGTTTCATCAGCGGTTCTGCCTGCTAAATTATTCAAATAATGATAAAAACTCTGGTAAAGCCATCGGTTTCCAGCATAATGAATGACGTACGTGCATTGCGGCTGTGTTGGGATTACCTTCGGTGCCGTGCGCATCTTGTCTTAAGAGGATGAAAGGAAGGCACAATGAGCGACGAAGAGCTCAAAAAGGTTGCCAACGAGGTAAGGAAGGGCATCGTCACCGGCGTGCACGCTGCCAAGTCTGGCCATCCGGGCGGTTCGCTCGGCGCTGCCGACATCATGACCTATTTGTACTTTGAGGAAATGAACGTCGACCCGGCCGACCCCCGCAAGGCCGACCGCGATCGCTTCGTGCTTTCCAAGGGTCATTGCGCGCCTGGTCTGTACGCTGTGCTCGCCGAGCGCGGATTCTTCCCCAAGGAGGATCTCGAGACGCTGCGCCACATCGGCAGCCACCTGCAGGGTCACCCCAACATGAACGACACCCCGGGCGTCGATATGTCCACCGGTTCGCTCGGCCAGGGCATCTCCGCCGCCGTGGGCATGGCCGTTGCCGCCAAGCACTGGGGCGACGACTATCGCACCTACGCCCTGCTGGGCGACGGCGAGAGCGAGGAGGGCCAGGTTTGGGAGGCCGCCATGTTTGCCGGCAACCAGCAGCTTGACAACCTCTGCGTGATCGTCGACCACAACGGCCTGCAGATCGACGGCCCCGTCGAGGAAGTCAACGACCCCATGCCGCTCGCCGACAAGTTCCGCGCCTTCAAGTTCCACGTGGTGGAGCTTGCCGACGGCAACGATTTCGATCAGATCCGCGCCGCCT
The DNA here is from genome assembly GCA_025757745.1 of Coriobacteriaceae bacterium. Taxonomy (NCBI): domain Bacteria; kingdom Bacillati; phylum Actinomycetota; class Coriobacteriia; order Coriobacteriales; family Coriobacteriaceae; species Coriobacteriaceae bacterium. The sequence continues at coordinate 1,661,552 of CP107217.1, read as the reverse complement.
TTGCCGAGGCCCGCGCCACCAAGGGTCAGCCGACCGCCATTATCGCCGAGACCACCAAGGGCAAGGGCGTTTCCTTTATGGAGAACCAGGTAGGTTGGCACGGCAAGGCCCCCAACGATGAACAGTTTGAGCAGGCCATGGCAGAGCTCACGGCCGCCGGAGAGGAGCTCTAGGATGGCAGACGTCAAGAAAATCGCCACGCGCGTAAGCTACGGCGAGGCCCTCGTCGAGCTCGCCAACGAGCACGACGACTTTGTGGTCCTCGACGCCGACCTGGCCGCCGCCACGCAGACCGGCAAGTTTAAGGCCGCCTGCCCCGACCGCTTCTTCGATGTGGGCATTGCCGAGAGCAACCTGATGGGTGTTGCCGCCGGTATCGCAACCACCGGCCGCGTTGCCTTCGCGAGCACCTTTGCCATGTTTGCCGCCGGCCGCGCCTTTGAGCAGGTCCGCAATTCCATCGGTTACCCGCACCTCAACGTCAAGATCGGCGCCACACACGCCGGTATCTCGGTGGGCGAGGATGGCGCCACGCATCAGTGCTGCGAGGATATCGCCCTTATGCGCGTCATTCCCGGCATGACCGTCATCGTTCCCGCTGACGACGTAGAGGCCCGCGCCGTGACGCGCGCCGCCTACGAGTGCGACGGCCCTGTGTACATGCGCTTTGCCCGTCTGGCCTCGCCGGTCATTAATGACCCCGAGACCTACAAGTTTGAACTGGGCAAGGGCATCATCATGCGCGAGGGCGCCGACGTTACCATCATTGCCTGCGGCCTGATGGTCGGCGAGGCCCTCGAGGCTGCCGAGCAGCTTGCTGCCGAGGGTATCGACGCCGAGGTCATCAACATGCACACCATTAAGCCCATCGACTCCGACCTGATCGTCAAGAGCGCCACCAAGACCGGCCACGTCGTGACCGTCGAGGAGCACTCCGTGATCGGTGGCCTGGGCAGCGCCGTTGCCGATGTCCTGTGCGAGCAGTGCCCGACGCCGCTCAAGAAGATCGGCGTCAACGACACGTTCGGCGAGTCCGGCCCGGGTGCCGAGCTCCTGCACAGGTACGGCCTGGACGCCGCCAACATCGTGGCGACCACCAAGGAGTTCTTGGCATAAGGCAAGGCGGATCTCAAGGACTGCTTCGCCAGTACTATAAAACTGCTTCGCCAGTACTATGGAAACCCGGCAGGGGCACTCTCTTGGAGGGCGCCCCTGTTTCAGTTGCGGTGAAATAAGGACTGTTTTGCCAGCCTAAAGGCTCAATTAATCTGTATTTCACCGCAACTTCCGAAGGCGTTCCCGCTTGTGCTGGCTCCATCGCGACGATTGATTGCGGCTTGGCACAGTGCAGCGACATCGGGGGCATCGCTGCCTCTGTATGTCATGGCGAGCAAAGCGGCATCGTAGATTTCATCATTGGTCACATCGGCGGCATCAATGGGGCAGAAGGCGAGAATCGAATCCTGTTCTGCAAGCTCGGCCAGATCGATCGTTTCACCCATGGCAAAGGCATCATCGAGGACGAGTGTGGCACTCGTGCATGGAATTTGATAGATCGTGCCATCCGCAGCGATAGGGGAACCTGCTGCCTCGAGCGTGTAGACACCTTGTATGAGATTGATGCCAGAGCCATCGGAGGCGACGAACTCAATCCTGTCGACCGTTATTCCGTCGATGGACTTGCCCGTAATATGTATCGGAACGCGCGATGCCCCGTTATCGGTGTCCCAGCCCGCAGCCGCGACATCCAGCACAATGGCGTGCTCCGAATGGGCGGATACGAAGTGCGACAACACCTGCCGCAGATGAAGGCCCATACAGCTACCGCCGACAATGCCAATTACCAGCATGCAGGTAAGGATGACCGCAACGTGGTTCCGAGGCTTTACCCGAAGCTCAGAATCAGCAGAGATGCCATTGACGGCAGCCCCGCACGCTGTGCAGTACCTCACGCCATCGCGTAACTCAGCTCCACAATAAGGACAATTCATACTGGCCCCCACAACCATAGGCGTTCCCATCGAGGCCACTGTAAATCGACAATCCAAATCCAAGTTGCGCAACAATCAAATCAAAAACGCGTCAAACAAAAGTCTCTACCGGGAAAAGGACCCATATCAGCAAAGTGCCACTCAGCCCACCCAGCATGGTGATGTGGCACCCTAAGATAAACGCGGCGGCCCCTTAGTAGCCGCAGGCCGTGCGCAGGGTTACCTCCCAAATCTTTCCGCAGGACGGAGGAACCCCCGCCGCACGTAGTGCGCAGCGGGGGCTCCGACATGTCCGAGGACGATTTGGGAGGTAACCCTGCGCGCGGCCGGTGGGACCAAAACCCCGCCATGCTTCTTATGTGCAGCGAAGCTAATGCTGCTAAAATACGAAGCGCTCATGTAGTTTAAACGTACGACGATAAGGAGCACCAGTGGGTAACCACTTCCGTACCTCCGGTGCGGGCGATGACGCCCCCAAGACGCAGCCAGGCGCCGCGGGCACTCGTTTCGCCACCCCGGATTCAGAGGATCAGCTGTTTAGCCCGATCCCCGCACAGCCGGCAGATCAGGCACAGCCGGCGTCAGATCCCTTTGCCTACAATCCCACCAATGATGTCGAGCTTTCCGAGGCCGCGGGTTTTGAGCCCGTGCAGAAGGTGACCGCTCGCGTGGATCAGCCCCAGGCGGACGCTGTCGCGCCGCAACCTGTCATGGCCGGTATTCCCGATCCTATGGCTCCTGCGACTCCGGCGCCACAGCCTGCGCAGTCCGGTCTTTTTGCCGGTATTCCCGATCCTACGCAGCCCGCGGCTCCCGTAGTCGAGAGCGATCAGGCCGCCGAGGTCGCAAGCCTCGACAATGCGCTCAACAATCCCGACTTTACGTCGGTGTTTGCGCCCATCGATCCGCAGGCTAGCCGCAAGAAGATGGCCAAGCAGGCCGGTGTCGAGCCCGTCATCCTTATGGAGCACGTCACCAAAATCTATCCGGCGCAGCCCAACAAGCCCGCACTCGACGACATCAACATCGAGATCTATCCGGGCGAGTTCGTCTTTTTGGTCGGTCACTCCGGCTCGGGTAAGACCACGCTGCTGTCGACGCTCAACCGCGACGTCAAGCCCACAAGCGGTCGCATTTTGGTCGCCGGCCAGGATCTCATGAAGATCAAGAACCGCAAAGTTCCGTTCTTGCGTCGTCAGATTGGCGCCGTGTTCCAGGACTTTAAGCTCCTGCCGCAAAAGACCGCCTACGAAAACGTGGCGTTTGCCCTGCAGTGCATTGGCAAGCCCAAGGGCGTCATTCGCAGCCAGGTGCCCGAGGTGCTGCGTCTGGTCGGTCTGGCCGACCAGATGGACTCGCTGCCAGATCAGCTTTCCGGTGGCGAGCAGCAGCGCGTGGCCGTTGCCCGCGCTATGGTCAACCGCCCGCCGCTGCTTATCTGCGACGAGCCCACGGGCAACCTCGACCCGGCGATTTCGCTGGGCATCATGAAGCTGCTCGAGCGCATTAACCGCACCGGTACCACCGTGATCGTCGCTACGCACGATCGCGAGATGGTCGATAGCATGCACCGTCGCGTGATCGCCCTCGAGGGCGGCCACGTAATCCGCGACCAGGAGAGGGGAGGTTACGGCAACTATGGCACCAACTAACGTGGGCTATTCGCTCAAAGAGGCTATCAGCCACTTCTTCCGTAACTGGACCACCTCGCTCGGCGCCGTCATCACGATCTTCCTTTCGCTGTTTATCATCGGCCTGTTCATTATGGGTTCCGCGATGCTGAACTCCGTGATCGGCACCGTCGAGGATCAGGTTGTCATCAATGCCTTTATTAGCGATGATGCCGATCGGGCAGACGTCCAGGCCTTTGAGGCCGAGCTCAAGGCGTGGAGCAACGTCAAGTCCGTGACCTATAAGGATAAGGACGACGCGCTGGCCGAGTACACGAGCAAGATGTCGGGCAACGCCGACGCCACCATGAGCGCACTCGACGGCCAGAACCCGCTTCCTGCCTCGTTCGCGATTGAGATGGACGATCCGTCTCAGGTCGAGAGCACGGCCAAGAAGCTTAAGAAGAATGCCGACTTCCAAAAGATCGCGGACGACGGCGACGTCAACGCGAGCGTTCTGTATGGCCAAGAGGAAGTGAGCCGCCTGTTCCAGGTGACCAACTACATCCGTATCGCCGCCGTGGTGCTCGTCGGTCTGCTGACCTTTATCGCGTTCATCTTTATCAACAACACGATTCGCCTGTCCATTACGGCGCGTCGTCGCGAGATTGCGATTATGCGCCTGGTGGGCGCCAGCAACGGCTTCATTCGCGGGCCGTTCATTACCGAGGGCGTGTTGCAGGCCATTCTGGGCTCGCTGCTTTCCATCGGTGTTTTGGAGCTGCTGCGCAATCTGATGATTCCGCGCCTGCAGGCGAGCGTCGGCTGGATGTCGTTTGCGCTGCCGATGCAGTACTATCTGGTGACCTACGCCGCACTGATTCTCGTCGGTGTCATTATCGGTCTCTTTGGTTCTGCCATCGCCATGCGCCGTTATCTGCGCGTGTAAGCGCTGCGGATATGCCGTCTGCAACGGGTCGTCCCTTTCCAGGGGCGGCCCGTTTTTTGATCCCCTGGGGACGGAGGAAAACGGATCATCGCGGCGCTGGTCTATCTATATGATCCGTTTTCCTCCGTCCCCTAGGGATCATTTGGGTAGACTCTTGGGGTGTTAACGGCTATCGATAGTAAGGAGGCGCCATGGGGCGCAATAACAAACATAAGCGTAGCGCACGCAATAAACGCGGGCCGGTGCGCAGCGAGCGTCGCCCGAGCATGACTGGCCGCGTTCAGCTCCATGAGCACAGCGCTTATGTCGTGACCGACAACGGCGATTACAAGGTCATGGGTCGCGGTAAGCGTGAGATTATGGACGGCGATACCGTGGCCGTAAGCATCAAGGCGGGACCGCGCGGGGATCGTCGCGCCGTGATCGAGGGCGTCATCGAGCGTGCCGCCATCAGCGTGGTGGGTACGTATCAGACGGCCGGCCCGCTTGGTGTGATCGAACCGCTCGATTCGCGTCTCAAAGCCGATTTCTTTATTTTGCCTGAGGACAATTCGGCGGAGCGCCTGGGCGTGCGCCCTGGCGATGTCGTCGTCGCGCGTATTCTGACCTACCCGACGCGCTTGGAGTCGGGCACGGTGACGATCGATCGCCGCATTGGCGGCGACGATGCGCCCGATCTGGGCGTCCAATATGTTATGGCGCGCTATGGCTATACCGACGGCTATCCCGAGGCGGCTCTGGCAGAGGCAGAGGCGCTTTCGCTCGATGTGACTGCAGCGCTTAAAGACCCGCTTCGCCGTGACCTGCGCGATCGCTTTGTCATCACCATCGACCCGGTTGATGCGCGCGACTTTGACGATGCCATCTCGCTCGAGCGCACGCTCGAGGGCGGCTATAAGCTGGGCGTGCATATCGCTGACGTTTCGCACTATGTTGCCTGGGACGGACATATCGACCTGGAGGCCCGCCATCGCACGACGTCGGTCTACCTTGCCGACCGTGTGCTTCCCATGCTGCCCGAGCGCCTGTCTAATGACCTGTGCTCGCTTCGTCCCGACGAGGATCGCCTGGCGTTTACCGTCGACATCGAGCTTGACGCGCAGGGCCGCGTGCGCCATTACGACCCCTATCCCAGTGTGATTCGTTCGCGTGTGCGTATGGACTACGACGGCGCCGAGGCGCTGCTGGTGCGTGCCGGCGCAGTTGAGTATTCCGTGTTGGAGGGCGCTGCGGAGGATGTCGCTGCGGCTGAAGCCTCGCGCGAGGAAGCACTTGAGCGTGGGCTTGCGTGCGAGGACACCGCTCGCGGCTGTAACGTTGACCTGGCCGATTTCCTGGTCGCCGCAAACGAACTCGCGGAGCTTCGGCGTCGCATACGTCGCGCACGCGGTTCGGTCGACTTTGATACGGCCGAGATTCGCGCGCTGCTGGATGAGGACGGCGTGCCCGTGCGGATCGTGGCACGCGAGCGTTCCTGCGCAACTTCGCTTATCGAGGAGGCTATGCTGCTGGCTAACGAGTGCGTCGCCGAGTGGCTGGCCGACCGCGATATCGAGGCGTGCTATCGCGTGCACGATGACCCCAGCCCCGACAGTCTGCACGGTGCTGCCGTGGCGCTGGCGCAGCTCGGTATCATCGATGATCGCCGTGCGGCGGGTATTGCCCTGGGAAGTCCTGATGAGTTGCAGGCGACGGTTGACGCCGCTGCCGGCACGGCTAACGCGCCACTCGTCAACACGCTCCTTTTGCGAAGTATGCAGCGTGCGTTGTATAAGCCTCGCAACGAGGGCCACTTTGCGCTCGCTGCGTCGTGCTACTGCCACTTTACAAGCCCCATTCGCCGTTATCCCGATCTGGTGGTGCATCGCGTACTCAAGCTGCAGCTGGCATACGAGCAGCTGGGTGGAAAAGACGCCTTGGTGCGTACGCCGAGGCTGATCGGAAAAGGCCGAGAGTCGCTTCCGCGCATCCTGCCGCAAATCTGCCGCGCGTGCAGCGATGCCGAGCGTGCGGCCGACGCTGCCAGCCATGCGACGCAAAAAATCAAGATTGCGCAGTACTACGAGGATCGCCTGGGCGAGCGCTATGCCGGAACGGTCTCATGGGTCAGCAGCATGGGGCTATTTGTGCGCCTTGATCTAACGCAGGTCGAGGGACTGGTTTCCATTAAGAGTTTGGGTAACGAGTGGTTTGAGTTTGACGAGGACGCGCTCACGTTGACGGGTGCCGACACGGGGCGTCGTTTTGAGTTGGGGCAGCGCGTGATTATCGAGGTCTCGCGCGTCAACACTACTCGCGGACATTTGGACTTTAAGCTCATTCATTAACCGGCACGGAGTGAGTATCGGCAGAGCGTAGAGGGCGGTCTTTCGGGGCCGCCCTCTTTGCGTGTCTCTTGATTACCCTGCCATGAGCTCGGCCGCTTCTTCATATGCTTTTGGGAGATAGGACCTACCAAAACAAACCTGTCCCTATTTGGCAGGTTTACGAGAGAGCGGGGATGTTGTGGCAACGGTATATGGGTATGCGCGAGTGAGCTCGCGCGATCAAAATTTGAATCGCCAGTTGGATGCGCTGAGCGCCTATGGCGTGGAGCCGGCGAATGTCTTTGCCGACCGTGCGAGCGGTAAGGACTTTGATCGCCCACAGTATCGGGAATTGCTTCATGCCTTGGCTTCCGGCGACGTGTTGGTGGTGCTTTCCATCGATCGGCTGGGCCGAAACTACAGCGAGATACTCGAGGAATGGCGTCGTATAACCAAGAAGCTTGGTGCGGCCATCGTTGTGCTGGACATGCCGTTGCTCGATACGCGTGCGAGAGATTGCGGCGGATCGGATGTGACCAGCACGCTGATCGCCGATATCGTTTTACAGCTGTTGAGCTATGTGGCGCAGGTGGAACGAGAGAACATCCACCGTCGTCAGGCGGAGGGAATTGCGGCGGCGCGGGCGCGCGGCGTGCGTTTTGGTCGACCCCGCAAGCCGTGCCCTCCGCAATTTGAACGAGTGCGCGATATCTATGAGGCGGGCAATATTACCCGGAGTCAGGCGGCAAAGCGCCTAGGTGTGTGCGTGGGGACCTTCGATCGCTGGATGCGCGAGACGGAGTAGGGGAGCCGGGGATGCGGACTCAGCGACCACCGCCGCCCATCCCGACCCGCTTGCCCCCGTTCGCATATGGATGGGCACCAACATCCGTCGTGTCGCCCATACCGTAGAGTTCTCTTTGTTGGGCTGTTTGTCTCGTTGGCGGCGGTGTGCTTGGATAAGCGCGCGTCGCTCACCCGATTGCGGTGCGTACCCGTCCTGGCCTTTTGCGCCGTTTGCTCCGTCGGCGATCAGGTGCATAAGATTTTTGTTCCCGGCCGTCATTTTGACGTTATCGACTTAGGCTTTGACGCCGCGGGCTACGTTGTCGCCATGCTGTTGGTGCTGTTGGCCGCTGTGCTGGTTCAGCGCGCGACCTGTCCCATTGGCGCCCATACGAAACGTTAACCTCAAGATAGAAAACCGCGACCGCCTGTACGTCGGCGCTGGCTACAATATCGGCATCGGTCGCAGATGGCCATCGATGCGCTGTTTGCCAGACACTTGTCTTTTCTAAGAAGGGAATCCCCATGGCAGTGCTGTTTGTTGAATATCCCAAATGCTCGACGTGTAAAAAGGCCAAGGCCTGGTTGGACGAGCATGGGGTTGAGTACGTCGATCGCGATATTGTTACAGACAATCCTTCGGCTGAGGAACTTGCGACCTGGATTGCGCGTTCGGGGCTGCCGGTGCGTCGCTTCTTTAACTCGTCGGGCATGAAATATCGAGAGCTGGGCCTGAAGGCGCACCTGGATGCGGGGATGACGGATCAGGAGTGTTACGAGCTGTTGGCGACCGACGGCATGCTGGTCAAGCGTCCGCTGCTGGTGGGCGATGACTTTGCGATTCCTGGCTTTAAGGAAGCGGCCTGGGCCGAGGCGTTACTGTAGCGGCTGCGGAAAGTGCGACCCGTTTTGAGTGCTCAGAGTGGGACGTGTTTTCCATCGGCGGGCTCGCTCGGCTCAATCCTCGAGCTGTGCCCATTCGTGCGGATCGTAGACCTTTACGTGCTTGTTGGGCTTGCCGCTCCAGTACTCCTCGTCCATAAAGGGCAGATATGCCTGAACGCCGGGGCAGATAAAGGGAATCCGCTGCTGTTGCAGTCGCTCGCGCTGGCGCTGCTCCAGGTGCGCCTCGGATATGACGGTCGGCATGCCGGACAGCTCGACGAGGCTTGCCTGGATTCGCTTAAGGTCGGGGAGCGCCGCGTGCCATGACATCCGCATGATCAAAAAGGATGCACGGCGGTAGTTTGCCTGCATCACCGTGATGGCGGGGCGCAGTGTGGGATGGATTTTGTCCCGTTCGGGCCAAAGGTCAGCAGTGATCTCGAGGCCCAGGGTCTCCCATAGGTAATCAAGCTCTTCGTCCATGGCGCCTCGATATCTACGTGATCATTGATACTTCGATTGTGTTGCCTGGTGCTATCGTTTTCACGGTAGAATCTGCCAACGGTTGACGGCTACCGCTCGCGGCGTTTTGCCCTTCGTGTACAGCGGTTGGCTTCACAGGTCCTTCACGGGTTGGACTAAATTAGGCCAATTTGACTGAATTTCAAAAAAGTCAAAATTGGGGCTTGCGTCACGGCGAGACTTCCCGTATATTTCTTTCTTGCGCAAAGGCACAGCCGAGCGCAGCGATGCAGTCATTGGGATGTCGTCTAATGGCAGGACAGCGGATTCTGGTTCCGTCAATGGGGGTTCGACTCCCTCCATCCCAGCCATTGCATTTGCTACATATGGCCCGTTCGTCTAGCGGTTTAGGACGCCGCCCTCTCAAGGCGGAGATCACCAGTTCGAATCTGGTACGGGCTACCAAAATTGAACGCCCGGGCCTCGTAAGAGACCCGGGTTTTGTGTATTGACCGATGTTTAAGGCGCGCGTTGAGTCTGCCGCCCGGACCGAGGAGTTGTCATGGACCTGCCCATCAGCTTGCAAGACATCACGTATGCCGAGAACTATCTGGCGCAGGGCGACCTGGCTACGGCGACGCCGCTGCTGGAGCGCCTGGTGGAGCTCGCCGAGGAGTATATCGACGCCGAGTGCAAGACGGAGGAGAAGCGCCAATACTTTAGCTTCGATAGCAAGTTTGAGCGCTTGGCCTATCGCCGCGTGGAGAAGGATCCGCGTGAGCTCGTGCAGGTCGAGGTGCCGTTTGACCGCCTGTACTCTGACATGGCGTTTGCCTACATTCGTCAGCAGGATTATGTAAGCGCTCGTAATGCCCTGATGCAGGCTGTGCGTTGGGACCCCATGAACTGCAACTATCGCTTGGATTTGGCCGAGCTGTTCCGCGCGCTCGAGGACAAGCAGGAGTGGGCATCGCTTTCGTTTTCGGTGCTGGAGCGTGCGAGCGACGGTAAATGTGCCGCCCGCGCCTATGCCAACCTGGGCCAGTACTTCTTGGAGCCCGAGACCGAGAACGTCTCGGCTGCCGTGGGCTGCGCGCGTCTGGCGCTGCGCCTGGCGCCCAACGATGCGCATACGACGCGCTTGCTCAACAAGATTCATACCACCTATCCGGATGCCGCCGATGAGAGCGACGACCACGTGATGGGTGAACTGGCTCTGCAAGGCGTGCCGACCTCGCCTTCGGCCGAGATTGCCATTTGCCTGATCATGTGTGCGACCGATGCTGCGAGCGATGGCGACAAGCAGGAGGCTACGCGTCTGACGGTCCGTGCCCGCGACCTGGTGGGCGAGGAGGCCTGCGCGGCGATTATCAAGCTGGTGCGTGAGAGCGACGCGGAGCTCAACGCCGAGCGCAAGGCTAAGCGCGAAGCTACGGGCAAGGGTTCCGATGGCGCCAAGGAGGCCGGCGATGCCCAGTAAGCGCGAGCGCAAGCTCATCTCCAAGAATCGCTCGGCGCATCACGAGTACTTTATCGACGAGACGTTCGAATGCGGTATTGAACTGAGTGGTACCGAGGTCAAGTCGATTCGCGAGCGCGCCTGTCAGATCACTGATACCTTTGCGCTGATTCGCGGCGGCGAGTGCTGGCTGGTGGGTCTGCATATTCACCCTTACAGCCACGGTGGTGTGTGGAATCGTGATCCCGATCGCCGGCGCCGTCTGCTGCTGCACCGCAGGGAGATCGATTTTCTCGATGGCAAGCTGCGCAACCGCGGTTATGCGTTGGTGCCGCTGGAGCTCTACTTTAATACCGACGGCCGCGTAAAGCTGCTACTGGGCCTGGGCCGCGGCAAAAAGCTTTACGACAAGCGCGAAGACATGGCCAAGCGCGACGTTCAGCGCGAGATTGATCGTGCGCTCAAGGAACGCAACCGCTGACCACCCTTCATAAGTTGCGGTGGAATACGGACTGTTTTGCCTGTTTGAGGGGCTATTCAGTCCCTATTTCACCGCAACTGTGGGCGTCTCATCTTGCTTACTGTTCTGACACATATGTCTCAAAGGCGGCATCCGTTATGGGCGCCGCCTTTTTTGTGGGTACATACTTCCATGAGGTTCCAACCCGGGTTAGGGGAGTGATCGTTATGGATAAAACTGCGTTCTTTACGATGCCGAGCGGTCTGTATGTGGTGAGCGCCGCGGCCGATGGACTGCGCGCCGGCTGCGTCATCAACACGGCGGTGCAGGTGACGTCTACGCCGCCGCGCATCTCGGTTGCCGTGAACAAGGACAATGTCACGTCTGGTGTTATCTCGTCCGCCAAGGCCTTTGCGCTGACCGTGATCGATCAGACGGCCGATATGCTCTACATTGGCAACTTTGGGTTCCGCACCAGCAGCGACTATGACAAGTTTGCCAAGTACGAGACCCGCGAGACTGCCCTTGGCATGCCCTATGTGCCCGAGCACGCGGCAGCGCTGTTTAGTTGCCGTCTGATCGACACCGTGGACGTGGGCACGCACCTGCTGTTTATCGGCGAGGTTGAGGATGCCGAGCGTCTGAGCGGCGAGACACCGTTGACCTATGACTACTACCACAAGGTGCTGAAGGGCAAGACGCCTCCGAAGGCGTCCTCGTATCAAGGCTAGAAATGTTTTAAAAATACTTGCATTATATTATTGAGAACATATACTAATAAGCAAGTACACCAGCAGTCACGTTCGAGAGGAGAACATCATGGCTGAGGAGAAGAAGACGTATAAGTTCGTGTGCACCGTTTGCGGTTACGAGGTTGAGGTCGACACGCCCGAGCTGCCCGAGGATTACGTGTGCCCGGTGTGCGGCGTCGGTCCCGATCAGTTTGAGCTCGTCGAGGAGTAACTCGCAGACACACGGCGAAAGCCGAACATAGCTCTGTCCAAGGGCCCCCGGTCGATTTCTCGGCCGGGGGCCCTTTTCCTCCGTCCCCAAGGGAACACGGCTGCTGTTAGCCGATTCTGCCTGTCGTGAGTCCGGCCGACCTTTGGTCTTAATCTGTAACATCTAACGGTTCAAAACGGGTCTTCCTGTTACAGATTGAGACAAAAGGTTGGAGCTGAAGAAATGTCTCGATCTGTAACATCTAGAAGTGGAAATTGGGCCCACTTGTTACATATCGAGACAAACCAAAACCGTCCGGCAGAAGATCTCAATCTGTAACATCTAGCAGTCAAAACGGGGTCTACGTGTTACAGATTGAGACAAACGGAGCTGTCCCTCGGAATGATCTCGATCTGTAACATCTAGACATCAAAAGCGTGTCTAGATGTTACAGATCGAGACGTTTGTCTGGGTAGGTGCCCCGTCCCATTACATCCCTGTCAACAACACGACATCGAGAATCGTCACGATGGCGCCGATCCCTACGAGCAACGCGTTGAGCGGGCGCGAGTTGGCGTATTTGCCCATGACGCGGGGCGAACTGGTGAGTCGTATGAGCACAAAGACCGTAATCGGCAGCTGAAGCGACAGCAGTGCCTGACTCCAAATGAGACCCTCAAAAGGATTCGGGACGACCAGGCACGCCGCCACTGCGCCGACGAAACAGGCCGCCACCCCGATCGAGGAATGTCGGTCGTGGATGTCGTATTCCTCGTCGAACATGCCCGCGGTGATGGTGCCCGCCGCCATGCCCGCCGTCACGCTACTCGATATGCCCGCAAACAGCAGTGCCACCGCAAAGATGATTGAGCTTGCCGGGCCCAGAATGGGGGAGAGCGTGGCCGCTGCGACGGCGAGGTCGTCTACGACCATGCCGTGCGCAAAGAAGGTCGTTGCGGCCAGGATGACCATGGCCGAGTTGATTGCCCAGCCCACGCCCATCGAAAAGAGCGTGTCGAAGAGCTCGTAGCGCAGACGTTCTTCGATAACTCGCTCGCCTTGGCCTTCGAAGTGCATGGATTGGATGACTTCGGAGTGCAGGAAGAGGTTGTGGGGCATAACGACCGCGCCTAGGACGCTTACGACAATCGCGGCCGAGCCGGTGGGCATACTGGGTGTGATCCAGCTTGTGGCGGCTTGCGGCCAGTCGACCTTGACTAGTGCAAGCTCGGCTAAAAACGAAAGTCCCACCACGCCCACGAAGGCGATGATCCATCGCTCGGCGCGTTTGTAGGAGCTTGTCATGAGCATGGCAATCGATGCCGCCGCGACGATGATGCAGCCGGCGCGCACGGGCAGGCCAAAGAGCATTTGAAGCGCGATCGCACCGCCCAGGACTTCGGCCATGGCGGTGGCGATGGTCGCGAGATAGGCACTGGCGAGCACCGTGCGTCCAACGAAGCGGGGGAGGTAACGTGTCGTGGCCTCGGCAAGACAGGTGCCCGTGGCGATACCCAGGTGTGCCGCGTTGTGCTGCAACGCGATGAGCATAATCGTGGACAGCGTGACGATCCACAGCAGCGCGTAGCCAAACTGCGAGCCCGCGGCCATATTGGAGGCCCAGTTGCCTGGGTCGATAAAGCCGACGGTCACGAGCAGCCCGGGGCCGATATGCCGCGCAATGTCTAGGCCTCCGTGATCGCCGGTGCGCGGGGAGCCAAAGTGATGTTTGAGATGGTTGATCATGGTGCGCTCCTGCGTGCCGTTTGTTTGACTCCGCAAAGGATACCCGTTTTAGGCCAAATAGTTAACCAAGACTAACAAAATTGTTGTATTTGAATAGGATGAGGAAGGGGGGTTGCCGAAATGTCTTGATCTGTAACAACTAGGGATGGAAATTGGGTCTAGGTGTTACAGATCAAGACAGGAAGAAATGGTCCTATGGAAAATCTCGATCTGTAACAGCTGACCGCCGAAAGCGGCCCTTCGTGTTACAGATCGAGACATTCGGAACTGTCTCTCGAAAACATCTCAATCTGTAACAGTTAGGCGTCGAAATTGGGTCTTCCTGTTACAGATTGAGATGTTTGAAGCGGCGAGCTCACAGGCCGAACCTGGGGCCCTTGTTGTCGCCCTTGAGGTCGGCGGTGTCCACTCATAGGGCGCGCGTTACGCGATTGTTTCGAAACGGGCGGGAAACACAACGGGCTGGCTATGCTCTTAGTATGCCTAGTCAACTGACTGTCTAAATATCTAGGGGAGGATCGCGATGCAGGCAGATTCCGCTCAGCAGCAGGGCCTTTATCGCCCCGAATTCGATCACGATGCATGTGGCATCGGCGCGCTTGCCGATATCAACGGTGAGCGCCATCACCAGATTCTGGACGATGCGCTGTCCATTCTGGTCAACTTGGAGCACCGCGGCGGCACAGGACTCGAGAAGAACACTGGCGACGGCGCTGGCATCCTGTTCCAGGTTCCGCATCACTTTTTCCGTAAAGAGGCTCAAAAGTGTGGCCAGATTCTGCCGGCAGAGGGCGACTATGGCGTGGCCATGCTGTTCTTCCCGCAGGACGACAAGGGCGTAGAGGATGCCCGCCGCGTGTTTGAGGAGGGCTGCGCCGAGGCCGGCGTGCCGCTGCTCTTTTGGCGCGAGGTGCCGGTCGACCCGCACGATCTGGGCGAGACGGCCCGCGCCTGCATGCCTACTATCCTGCAGGCCTTCCTGGGTCGCCCCGACGACACGCCCGCTGGCGATGCCTTCGAGCGTCGCCTGTACGTGTGCCGCCGCACCATCGAGAAGAAGGCCGACGCCGAGTTTGCCCTGCGCGACAAGATCTTCTATGTGTGCTCCATGAGCTCGCGCACCATCGTGTACAAGGGCATGCTGGTTGCCACGCAGATGCGCCGCTTCTTCATCGACCTCAACGACGCCGCCGTCAAGACGGCCGTGGCGCTCGTCCACTCGCGCTACTCCACCAACACCGCGCCCAGCTGGGAGCGCGCGCACCCCAACCGCTTTATCATCCACAACGGCGAGATCAACACCCTCAAGGGCAACGTCAACTGGATTCGCGCCCGCGAGCCCAATCTGTACAGCCCCGTGCTGCAGCACGATCTTGAGCGTGTGATGCCCATCATCAACCGCGAGGGTTCCGACTCTGCGATTTTGGACAACGTGCTCGAGTTTTTGGTCATGAACGGTCGCCCGCTCACGCGTGCCGCGTCCATGCTGCTGCCCGAGCCGTGGGACCACAACGACAATCTGAGCGAGGAACGCCGCGCCTACGATGCCTACCAGTCCATGCTCATGGAGCCGTGGGATGGCCCGGCGGCCATCGCCTTTACCGACGGTCGCACGCTGGGTGCCGCCCTCGACCGTAACGGCCTGCGTCCCGCCCGCTACTATGTGACGCGCGACGGTCGCTTTATGCTGGCAAGTGAGGTGGGCACCATCGAGGTGAGCCCCGAGAACATCCTGACGAGCGGCTGCCTGGGACCGGGCCAGATGCTCGAGGTCGATTTTGCCCGCGGCCGCGTCATCTACAACGACGAGCTGCGCGCCCGTTACGCCAAGGAAAAGCCCTATCGCGACTGGATCGCCGAGGAGACGCTGACCGTCGACGCACTCGACAAGCCCGCCGCGCCCGCGCCCGCCGAGGATGCCGAGGTGCCCGCCGCCGTGCGCATGGCCAAGCTCGGCTATCACTGGGATGATGTTGACGAGGTCGTGCGCCCCATGGCCCAGCAGGGCAAGGCCCCGCTCGCCTCGATGGGTATCGATGCGCCGTTGGCCTGCCTGTCCAAGAAGACGCGTTCGTTCTTTGACTACTTCTATCAGCTGTTCGCTCAGGTCACGAATCCTCCGATCGATGCCCTGCGCGAGCACATGGTGACTTCGACCACGCTCTACCTGGGCAACCACGGCAACCTGCTCGAGGATTCCCGCACGGCCTGTCAGCTGGTGCGCTTGGAGCGCCCATTGCTCAACGAGGAAGAGCTCGAGCATATCTGTGCCATCGACCGTGTTGGCTTTAAGACCCGTCGTTTCCGTGCCGTCTACCGCCGCGATGCCGGCGAGGGCGCGCTGCAGGCTGCGCTCAAACAGCTTGCCGAGGACGTTGAGGCTGCGGTCCGCGACGGCGTGAACATTGTGGTGTTGAGCGATCGTGCCGCTGCGGGCGAGGTGCCCGTGCCGTCGCTGCTCGCCGTGGGCTGTGTGCACAACCACCTGATTCGCGCTGGCGTGCGTACCTTTGCCGACATCGTGGTGGAGTGCGGCGACGCCGTGTCCCCGCACGACTTTGCGGCACTGGTGGGCTACTCCGCGAGCGGCATCTATCCGTACAACGCACATGCGTGCATCCGCGATCTGGCGGCACGCGGCGACCTGGACGTGACGGTCGAGCAGGGCATCGCCAACTACAACAAGGCTGCGACCGCCGGCATCGTTTCCATCATGTCTAAGATGGGCATCTCCACGGTGCAGAGCTACCATTCGGCGCAGATCTTCGAGGCCGTGGGCTTTACGCCGGAGTTCGTCAACGCGTACTTCGCCGGCACGGTGAGCCGTGTGGGCGGTATGGGTGTCGAGGACGTTGAGTGCGAGCAAAACGAGCGCTACGACGCCGCGCTCGCTATCCTTAAGAGCCCGGCTCCCGATCAGCTGCCCACACTGGGTCTGACCAAGTGGCGCCCGCTCGGCGGCGAGGATCACCTCATCGATCCGCAGACTGTCTACTTGCTGCAGACCGCCTGCCGTGAGGACAGCTACGACACCTTTAAGGAGTACAGCGCCCGCCTGCACCGCACCGGCCGTGCCGTGCGTCTGCGCGACTTGCTCGACTTTGATGCCAGCGGCCGCACGCCGGTTTCGCTCGACGAGGTCGAGCCCGCGCTCAACATCGTCCGCCGCTTTAACACCGGCGCCATGTCGTACGGCTCCATCAGCAAGGAAGCACACGAGTGCATGGCCATCGCCATGAACCGCCTGCACGGCCGTTCCAACTCCGGCGAGGGCGGTGAGGATCCGCGTCGCGAGACCCCGCTGGCTAACGGTGATTCCAAGAACTCCGCGATCAAGCAGGTGGCAAGTGCGCGCTTTGGCGTGACGAGCCGCTACCTGTGCAGCGCCTTCGAGATTCAGATCAAGATGGCCCAGGGCGCCAAGCCCGGCGAGGGTGGCCACCTGCCCGGCAAGAAGGTCTACCCCTGGATTGCCGAGGTCCGTCAGTCCACGCCCGGCATCGGCCTGATCTCGCCTCCGCCGCACCACGACATCTACTCCATCGAGGACCTGGCAGAGCTGATCTTTGACCTTAAGAATGCCAACCCCGGCGCGCGCGTGTCGGTCAAGCTGGTCAGCGAGGCCGGCGTCGGCACCATCGCAACCGGTGTGGCCAAGGGCGCTGCCGACAAGATCTTGATCAGCGGCCACAATGGCGGCTCGGGTGCCGCGGCGCGCGATTCCATTTGGCATGCCGGCCTGCCGCTGGAGCTCGGCCTTGCCGAGGCCCAGCAGACGCTGCTGCAAAACGGCCTGCGCTCACGCGTGGTGCTCGAGGCCGACGGCAAGCTCATGGACGGCACCGATGTTGCCGTCGCCTGCCTGCTGGGCGCCGAGGAGTTTGGCTTTGCGACCATGCCGCTCATCTCGATGGGCTGCTTCATGCAGCGCGACTGCCAGCAGGATACCTGCCCCGCCGGCATCGCGACGCAAAACTGTCGCCTGCGTCGCGGCTTCCGCGGCAAGCCCGAGCATGTCGAGCACTTTATGCTCTTTGTTGCCGAGCAGCTGCGCGAGGTCATGGCGAGCCTGGGCTTCCGCACCGTCGACGAGATGGTCGGCCATCCCGAGTGCTTGCGCCAGATCGAGGTCCCGGGCAACCGCAAGGCTAACCTGCTGGATCTGTCGCCCGTGCTGGCAGGTGCGACCTGTGAGTTTGGTGCCCATATCCCGGGTGCCGACGGCCGTCACTTCCTGCCCCAGATGGCTGCGGACAGCGAGCTCGACAAGACGCTCGACTCCACGCTGTTTGTGCCCTACACGGCCGACGCTCGCGCGCAACTGCGCCCGATTCGCTTCCGCGCCGATATCGCCAACGTCAACCGCTGCGTGGGCACCATCTTGGGCAACGCGGTGACCAAGGCGCATCCCGAGGGCCTGCCCGCCGGCTCCATCACCATCGATTGCGATGGCTCGGCCGGTCAGAGCTTTGGCGCCTTCCTGCCGCGCGGCATTACGCTCAACGTGTGCGGCGACGCCAACGACTACTTTGGCAAGGGCCTTTCGGGCGGCGAGGTGTCGGTGCGCCCCAACCCGCATGCGACCTATAAGTTCGACGAAAACATCATCGTGGGCAACGTTGCGTTCTTTGGTGCCACGAGCGGCCGTGGCTTCATCAACGGCCTGGCCGGCCAGCGCTTTGGCGTACGCAACTCCGGTGCCACCGTGGTGGTCGAGGGTTGCGGCAACCACGGTTGCGAGTACATGACGGGTGGCCTGGCGCTCATCCTGGGCGAGGTCGGGCAGAACTTCGCTGCCGGCATGACGGGTGGCGTGGCTTATGTTTTTGACCAGTACGGCACGCTCGATGCCCGCGTGAACCACGAGAGCGTTGAGCTCAAGGCCCCGACTGCCGGCGAGCTGGCGCAGATTCGCGAGCTCATCCAGGAGCACGTGGACGCGACGCAGAGCCCGCGCGGCATCAAGCTGCTCTACAGCTTTGAGACGATGAGCAAGCACTTTGTGAAGGTCATTCCGACCGAGTACGAGCGTGTGCTGGCGATTGTCGCTGCGAGCGAGGCTGCCGGTAAGACGCATGCGCAGGCAGAGGAGCTGGCGTTTGACATTGTGACCGGTCGCGCGAGCGCCGCGGATGTCGCTCGCTTCGATATTGCGGGCGGTGCTGCGGGCGCTGCGTCCGTGGCTGCCAGCTTTGTTGCTTCGACCAAGAAGGAGGCGTAAGTGCCATGGGTAAGCCCGGTGCTTTTCTTGATATCGATCGTGTGACCCACGAGCTTCGCCCCGTGGAAGAGCGCAGCCGCGATTTCGATCCGCTGTACGTGGAGCTTGACGACGATGCACGCCGTGCCCAGGCGAGCCGCTGCATGATGTGCGGCGTGGCGTTTTGCCAGATGGGCGCGAGCTTTGGCAAGGCACGCCCGAGCGGCTGCCCGCTGCACAACCTGATTCCCGAGTGGAATGAGCTGGTGTACCGCGGCCGCTGGGACGAGGCTGCCGAGCGCCTGTCGCTCACCTCGCCCATGCCTGAGTTCACGAGCCGCGTGTGCCCGGCGCTGTGCGAGGCCGCGTGCAACCTGGGCTCGGTCGATGGCCGGCCCACGACGATTCACGACAACGAGCGCGCGATCAGCGACTATGAGTGGGCCAACGGCGGTCCGCGTCGCTTTGAGCCGGCAGGGGAGGGCGCACCCACGGTTGCCGTGGTGGGCTCCGGTCCTGCTGGTCTGGTGGCGGCATGGGAGCTTGCGCGTCGTGGCGCCCGCGTGACGGTGTTTGAGCGCGACGACCGCCCGGGCGGCCTGCTCATATACGGCATTCCCAACATGAAGCTCGAGAAGTCCGTGGTCGAGCGTCGCGTGGCACTTATGCGTGAGCTTGGCATTGTGTTCGAGCTGGGCGCCGACGTGAGCGATCCCAAGGTTACCGCCAGGCTCGACGACTTTGACGCCGCCGTGGTGGCTGCCGGCGCCCGTGCTCCGCGTGGACTTTCGGCTGCGAACATTGATGCCCCGGGCGTGGTGTATGCCGTGGACTACCTGACGGCTTCGACCGTCTCGGTGCTCGATGGCGGCAAGCCCGCGGTGAACGCGCGCGGCCTGGACGTCGTGGTCATTGGCGGTGGCGATACTGGAAACGACTGCGTGGGTACCGCCGTGCGTCAGGGCGCGCGCAGCGTGCGCCAGTTTGAGTTCTTGCCGGCTGCGCCCGATAAGCGCGCGGCGAGCAACCCCTGGCCGCAGTGGCCCAACGTGAAGAAGACCGACTACGGCCAGCAGGAGGCTATCGCTGCCATGGGCGGCGAGATGCGCGCTTGGGGCGTGGACACGCTCGAGGTGCTGCTGGACAAGAAGGGCGCGGCTGCGGGTCTGCGCGTGGTCGATCTGGATTGGTCGGCCGGCAAGCCCGAACGCATTGCGGGCTCCGAGCACGAGGTGCCGGCCCAGCTGGTGCTCATCGCCTGTGGCTTTACGGGTCCGGAGCACGGCGTGTTCGATGCGGTGAGCGTGCCTGTTGCCACCGCTGGTCGTCCGCTGCCGGTGATGGCTGCCGAGGGCTCGCATCTCGCGGCTCGCACGGAGGGTGTCGCCGCGGATGCCGCGCCGGTGTATGTGGCGGGTGATGCCCGCAACGGCAGCTCGCTCGTGGTGAGTGCCATGGCCGATGCCCTGGCCTGCGCAGCCGAAGTCGCCGAGGCACTGGAACTGTAAAGTAGTCATTTAAGAACGTCCCCAATGACTAGCCTTTTTTGTCTAGTCGTTGGGGACACTCTTTGCGAGCAGTTTGCTCGTTTGTCGACGTGCGGGTGTTCATTTGTCGACTTCTTGGGCTGTGGTCACCTGTTGTTTCTGTGGTGGCTGCGGGCATCTGGCTCAAAAGGGCGGGTTGGCCGTCGATGTTTACCTGCGGTTTTGTTGCGGCGCGCATTTTCGGTCAAGCTTTTCGTCAAGTGTTTGGTCAGCATCTGGTTTGCAGCCGGAGGCCTATTTTGCCCGCGCTGGTCGTGGCTGCCCACCCTCCTCGTAAGCTCAAATTGAGGTCCATCAGTTTGAGGAGGATGCCATGACTGACCACGCTTTTGACCGAGCAGAGCTGGCTGAAGCCGTCGGCAACGATATTGCCGACATGGCTCACTTTTGGATGCTGCGGAAGTTTCAATTCCTGGAGCCGGCGCGCGAACAGTTCGAGGTCATTGTCGACCCGTGGCTCAGCTATTGCGAGGGGCCTTCTCAAAACGAAATCATGGCCTACAACATGGCGTTTACCGATTGGCTGCTCTTCGAGCGCCCCTATCGCCATGGCAAAACGCTGCTCGAGCTATATGTTGACGAGCCGCCGGCATCGCTTTCGCCTGCCTCGCTCAAGCGGCTCGAGCAGGTACGCGACACGCAGTATTTCTCGCGCTTTGGCATTTTGGACAAGGATCCTGCGTCCGGCATGGTCGTGCTGAAGGACACGCGCACCGATCATCGCTTTGATGTCTACGACCCGCATATCGTGCAAAAGGAGCATTGGAGCGACGGCGCGATTGCGGTGCGCCTCGCCTGCGTCGACGATGTCTGGCTGGCGGCGGGACAGCTCTATCTGTATGACATCGCGCGCCTGAGTGACACGGCGGTCGATGGACCGGGCGCGGCGCATCCCGAGGACCTGCAGGATGGCTTTGACACCTCGTGCATCAGCTTCTTCTTGCGTCTGGTCCGCGACATCATGGGTGCCCAGGGGCGGTACGTAAAGTCGCTCAATATCTACGAGCAGGAGTGGGAGTAGGGGATGGGTAGTTGTCGCCTGCTCTGCCTTTTGCCTTTTTGTCTCGATCTGTAACGTTTGGGGACAAAAAACCGGTCTACCTGTTACAGAACGAGACGAATGCTTGGGCGCCGCTGGTTTGTCTAAATCTGTAACGTTTAGGGGCCTGAAGAACGTCTTACTGTTACGGATCGAGACGTTTGGCACCTGGCTGGGGGGAATGTCTCAATCTGTAACATCTACAGTCCAAAAATCGTTCTTCTTGTTACAGATCAAGACGTTTGTCGGTGGAGGCAACGGTGACGATGGTCCATTTGTCCGATGTGGTGGTGATGGAAGTGTCTAATACCGTTTTCAAGCACAAGCATACGACTCGCAACACGTTGGCGCGGAATAGGATGCTCGCGCGACTCACGGAGGCGACCGAGCAAGGTGCGCTGCTCGCAACGCATGACAATGCCGAGCTCATGTGGCTGCGGCGTCATGTTGGAACCGACGATATCGCGGAACCCGAGCCGTATTTGTTCTGCTTTCAACATGACTGGGATGCGCTGACGCCGACGGAGCGAGCGCTGCGGGCCATCAAAGGGCTTGCGGAGTTTCATCCCGATTGGGCGTTTTGGGGCTATGACGCGGCACTTTTGTGGGGTCTGGAGGTGCCGAATGATCTGCTTGGGCCACGATATCTTGTTAAGACAGGTTGCTCGGTGCCGCTGAGTGCAGGATGTCGGCTGTTGCGTCCGCAGGCGGCGGGCGCACTTGAACAAGTCGACGGCGTGCAGGTGACGTCGTTTTGGCGCACGGTGGAGGATTGCCTACTGCGTGCACCGTTCTCCTACGGGTTGGCGATTGCCGATTCTGCACTGCGGGCGAAAGGCGTATCACGTGGGGATTTGTGCGAGCGCCTCCGCGCCGATTGCGAGGGCAGGCGAGGGTATCGCAGGGCACAGGTGATTGCGTCGTATGCGGACGGGCTGTCTGAAAACGGCGGCGAGTCTCGGTTCCGAGCATTCTTTATTGCGTACGGCTTTCCGGTTCCGGAGCTGCAGGTGGAGTTTCGCGACCCGCTCGATCCGAGCCAGGTGTTTCGCGTCGACTATTTTTGGCGGCTCGAGGACGGGACGTGTGTCATCGGCGAGCTCGACGGAAAGGGGAAGTATACCTTGCGGAACGGCGAGGGTCGGGAGTCGGTCGACCCATTCGTGGCAGAGCGTCAGCGGGAATCTCATCTGACAATGCTCGGGCATAAGGTGCTTCGGTTTACGTTTGATGAGCTCAAGAATCCGGGGAAGCTGATCGAGAAAATGAGGCTGGCGGGTATTCCTCGGCAGGTTGAATTGGCTGAGGAGTGGAGATGCCAGTGGTATGGGCGCTGAGAGGTTTTGTCTCGATCTGTAACGTTTAGAGGTTGTTTGAGCTCGTAATTGTTACAGATCGAGACAAGCCGGTGAAACGTCGACCGAATGTCTCGATCTGTAACATCAAGGGGCCTAATAACCCTGTACCTGTTACAGATCGAGACATTTCCCTGGTGTCGCTGGGGTGGGACTGCAACGTGTTCCGTCTCCCCACATCCCCTCTTTCTTCCGTTAACCGATGCGTCTGCAGCAATCCAGCGGGACTAGGTGATAATGGACAAATGTTCAAGTTAATCGTGAGGGAGGAGCTCGATATGGCATCTGCCGATCGTTCCACGTTGTTTATCAATGCGACCATTCTGGATGGTTCGGAGCATATGGAGCCGCAACCCGATATGGCCGTGACTGTTGAGCGCGGCGTCATCACCTGGATGGGGCCGAGTGCTGTGGCGCAGGCGCCCGCGGGTGCCGAGGTTATCGACCTGGGCGGTGCGTATCTCATGCCCGGTCTCATCAATATGCACGTGCACCTGTGCGGCTCGGGCAAGCCTGTCTCGGCCGGCGATGCGGGCGCGCTGATGAAGAAGCTCGATAATCCCGTGGGGCGCGCCATCGTGCGCCACATTCTTAAGGGCAGTGCCCAGCAGCAGCTGGCAAGCGGCGTGACCACGGTGCGCGGCGCGGGCGACCCGTTGTTTGCTGACATTGCCGTGCGCGACGCTATCGACGCCGGCAAGTATCAGGGTCCGCGCTTGGTAGCGCCGGGAACGGGCGTCACGGTGCCGGGCGGCCATGGCGCGGGCTTGTTCGCCCAGGTGGCCAACAGCCCCGTCGAGGCAGCCGAGCAGGTGCGAGACCTGTATGCGCGGTGCCGATGTCATCAAGCTGTTCGTGACGGGCGGCGTGTTCGACGCTACCGAGGTGGGCGAGCCGGGCGTGCTGCGCATGCCGGTCGAGGTTGCCGCGGCGGCGTGCAAAGCGGCGCACGAGGTGGGCCTGCCGGTCATGGCTCATGTCGAGAGCACCGAGGGCGTGAAGGCTGCGCTTCAGGCCGGCGTCGATACGATCGAGCACGGTGCCCCGATGACGCCCGAGATCTTGGAACTGTACCGCGGCGCCGCGGGCACTCAGCTTGAGGATCGTGCACCCAGCGTTACCTGCACTATCAGCCCGGCGCTGCCGTTTGTGCTGCTCGACCCGGAAAAGACCCATTCGACCGATACACAAAAGAAGAACGGCGATATCGTGTGTTCGGGCATCATCGAGAGCGCCCGTGCTGCACTGGAAGCTGGCGTTAAGGTGGGCCTGGGCACAGACTCGAGCTGCCCGTTTGTGACACAGTACGACATGTGGCGCGAGGTAGCCTATTTTGCCAAGTACGTGGGTGTGAGTAACGCCTTTGCGCTGCATACGGCCACGCAGGTCAATGCCGAGCTGCTGGGGCTGGGCGGCGAGACCGGTACGATCGAGTGCGGCAAGGCCGCCGATATCCTGGTGACGCGCAAGAATCCGCTCGATGACCTGTGCGCCCTGCGTGAGCCGATGCATGTGATGTGCCGTGGCGATTTGGTGCGCAAGCTCAAGGTGAAGCGTATTCCCGAGGTGGATGCCGAGCTCGACGCGATTATGGCCATGCCGGCAGAAGCGCTTGCCGAGGAGCTGGCCCGCGACGGTGTGGCGTAAGCGCGCGATATGGCGATGCGACAAGGGGGGCAATCCTTTTGTCATAATTAGAAAAAGCCGAGGTCCCAGTGCGAGACCTCGGCTTTTATTTGTCCCATGGTATGGCGGCTAGGAGCGCGTCTCCATCTTGGCATGGCACTTGGGGCAGGTGACGCGGATCTTGCCTTTGCCCTTGGGGACGGAGAGCATCTGGCCGCAGTTGGGGCACTTGAGGTATGCCGTGGTCTTGCGGCCCTTCCACATCTTCTTTGCCGTGCGCTTGGCACGCTCAAAGTCTTCCTTGCTGGTGCCGGCCGCGCGTGAGGTGCTGGCCGCTGCAGCGCCGCCGCCCAAGCTGGCGACGAACTTGCCCAAGCCGGGAACATTGGCAGTCGCGGCGACAAAGGCGTCGTTCTCCTTGCGACGTGCGTCGATGTTTTTGGACAGGCCGCGCAGCACGCCGAGCACGATGACGGCGATGGCGATCCAGCTGAGCCACTGGATGCGTGCCATCGATCCGATCATCGCGATGATGATGCCGGCAAAACCCATTACGATGGTGAGCTCATCGGCGCCATTGCGACCCTTCATAAAGTCATTCATGCAAATTGCCTTTCGTTCGATATGCTGCACGCCTTTATACCCGATTTAGAGCAAGGGGGACAGGTCAATCTGCACCAAGGTGGTGCAAACATACCTGTCCCCGATGCACCAAGAAGGTGCAAAGCAGTCCGTCCCCAATGCCCCAATTACTTGGAGAGCTTGTCGACGACGCGTTCGATCTCGGCGAGCTTGGCGGCCTTGAGGTCTTCGTCGCCCGATTCGATTGCCGAAGTCACGCAGCCCTCGATATGCGCCTTGAGCACATCGGCGTTGATGCGCGCAATGAGCGCCTGCGTTGCCATGAGCTGCGTGGAAATATCGACGCAGTAGCGGTCCTCATCGACCATCCGCAAGATGCCGTCGATCTGGCCGCGTGCCGTCTTGAGCATCCGGGTCACCGATTTGTGGTCTGCCATCATGGCGGGTCCTCGTTTCTGGTCGATGGGGTCGAATGCTTCTGGTAGCTGCTACGCGGCGGTCACGGATAGGGCGTGGAACTTCTCGCCGGCACCCTCGACAGCGGCGGCGAGCTGCTCGGCGGTCACGGTGTCGGCGCACTCCACCTGGACGGTCTGGGTCTCGTGATCGGCGTCGGCGTCGGTCACGCCGGCCACGTTGAGCAACGCCGTCTCGACGGTGGCGTCGCAGTGGCCGCACATGAGGCCGGAAGTCTTGATTGTGTATCGCATAGGTGTACTCCTTATCGATTGAGATTATCTGACAGTTTAGTCGTGAACAGCGTCATCTTAAAGGTGCGCTGAGGTGCCCGAGATTGCCCCGAAAGAGGAGCGAAGCGTACTTGGGTACGCGAGCGACGGTTTGAGGGGCAAGGTCGGGTGCATCAGTGCGCCGTCTTGGGCTTAAAGGCTCGTAGGCGCAGAGCGTTGGAAACAACACACACGCTCGACAGGCTCATGGCCGCGGCGCCAAACATCGGCGAGAGTTGCCATCCCGTGAGCGGGAAGAACACGCCCGCCGCCAGCGGAATGCCGATGCCGTTGTAGAACAGCGCCCAGAACAGGTCCTGCTTGATGTTGCGGATCGTGGCGCGCGAAAGCTCGATGGCGCGGGCGACGTCCATGAGGTCGCTGCGCATGAGTACCACATCTGCCCCTTCCTTGGCGATGTCGGCACCGGTGCCGATGGCAAGGCCTACATCGGCACGCGCCAGGGCGGGGGAGTCGTTGATGCCGTCGCCCACCATGGCGACCTTGCTGCCCGCATCCTGCAGTTCGCGCACGTGGCGTTCCTTGTCGGCGGGGAGGACGTCGGCGATGACCTGCTTGCTGTTCAGTCCCACGCGGCGGGCGATGGCCTCGGCCGTCACGCGGTTGTCGCCGGTGAGCATGCGCACGTCGACGCCGAGCTTGCGGAGCGCGGCGATGGCCTCGGCGCTCGTCTCCTTGACCTCGTCAGCCACGGCAATGGTGCCGGCAAGCTCGCCGTTCTTGGCAAAGAACAGCGGTGTTTTGCCTTCGGCGGCGAACTGTTCGGCAAGGCCGGCGGGCACCTTCGCGCCCAACTCGTTCATCAGGCGCACGTTGCCGGCGGCAATGGCGTTTTGCCCTTCGCGCGCCGTAACGCCACGACCGGGCGCGGCGGCAAAGTCCTCGACCATGCGCGCGACGATTCCGCGCGCCTCGCACTCGGCCATAATCGCCTCGGCCAGCGGGTGCTCGCTCGAGCGCTCCAACGCGGCGGCCAGCTTGAGCAGCGCCTTTTCGCTCATGGCGGGCGAGCCGTCAGCGCGCGTGGTTACCACGATATCGGTCACGGCAGGCTTGCCGCGGGTGACCGTGCCCGTCTTATCGAGCACCACGGTGCCCACGCTGCGCAGGTTCTCCAGCGCCTCGGCGCTCTTAAACAGAATGCCCATCTCGGCGCCCTTGCCGGTGCCCACCATAATGGCGACGGGCGTGGCCAGGCCCAGTGCGCACGGACAGCTGATCACCAGCACGGCGACGGCGGAGGTAAGCGCTTCGTTGACGCTTCCGGTCAGCACCATCCACGCCACAAAAGTTACGGCAGAGATTACGAACACCGCGGGCACGAACACGCCGGCGACCTTGTCGGCCAGGCGGGCGATGGGCGCCTTGGTGGCATTGGCGTCCTCGACGAGCTTGATGATTTTGGCGAGCGACGTGTCGGCGCCCACACGCGTGGCGCGGAACGTAAACGAGCCGGTGCGGTTGACCGTGGCGGCGTTGACGGTGTCGCCGGCGGTCTTTTCCACGGGGATGGACTCGCCGGTGAGCGCGCTCTCGTCCACGGACGAGCTGCCCTCGAGCACCACGCCGTCAACGGGGATGGACTCGCCGGGACGCACGCGCAGCACCTGGCCGGGAAGGATGCTGTCGACGTCGACGGTGGCTTCGGTACCGTCCTCGGCCACGACGATCGCGGTCTTGGGCGCCAGGTCAATGAGCGCCTCGATGGCGCCGCCGGTTTTGGATTTGCTGCGTGTCTCGAGGTATTTGCCCACGGTGACGAGCGACAGGATCGTGCCCGCACTCTCAAAATACAGGTTGTCCATGCCCGTCATCATGGCCTCGCGGACCTGTCCTGCGGCTAGTTGGTCGGCCATGATAAACATGGCGTAGAGCGACCAGGCGATGGATGCGGTGGCGCCAACGGCGATAAGGGCGTCCATGGTGGGCGCGCCGTGTGCGAGCGATTTAAACCCGTTGATAAAGTACGCGTCGTTGACGTAGACGATAGGGATGAGCAGGACGAGCTCGGTGAGGGCGAGCGTCATGCTGTGGGTGTGGTCGGTGAAGACGCTGGGCAGCGGCCAGCCGAGCATGTGCCCCATGCCTATATAGAACAACGGGATGAGGAAGACGATCGAGACGATGAGGCGGGTGCGCATGACGGAGGCGGCGGCCTCCAGCTTTTTGGTAGGGGACTCCATATGGGCGGCGCCGGACCCGGCTTGTGCGCTGCCGCTTGGGCCGGCGCCGCCCGCGTCGACGGGCGAGGCCGAGTAGCCTGCGCGGTCGACGGCAGCGCAGATATCGTTGGGGGAGACCTGCGCGGGGTCGTAGTCGACCAGCATGGAGCCGGCGAGCAGATTGACCGCGACGCTCTCGACGCCGTCGAGCTTGCTCACGGCACGGTCCACGTGCGCCTGGCAGGCGGCGCAGGTCATACCGCCCACGTCGAACGTATCTTGAGCCATGGCTTCTCCTTTCTGTGACGTAGTGTCGGAAATGTTAACCAACCGATACTATACACCCATACCCCCTGGGGGTGTCCAGTACAGAATTAATGTATGACATCTCGCTACAGATGAGGGTGGCTGCCCAATCGGTGGCCGTCTCTGCCAAACGTCTCGATCTGTAACAACTAGACCCCGTTTTGCCGAGTATTTGTTACAGATCAAGACAAACAGTTGGCAGAAAACTCAATGTCTCAATCTGTAACATCTAGCAGCAAATATGACCTCTAACTGTTACAGATCGAGACAGACCGTCCGCGGTCGACTCAAATGTCTTGATCTGCCACATCTAGAGAGGTTTTTAACCCCTTACTGTTACAGATTGAGATGTTGTCTCGCGGGGCTGGGGTTTTGTCTCGTTCTGTAACATCTAGACCTGTATCTGCCGAGTAGATGTTACAGATCGAGACAATTGCCGGGGAGGGGTCTCGTCACGGCAAGACGCCCGCTGCCTAGATGCAGAATCCGGGAATCACGCAGGTTCGCTTGTTTGGCTTTTCCGCAGGCGTTGCGTACGTAAAGACGTCGCCGTCGTGCCCCACGCGGTTCATATAGAGTGTGCCTTCGCTCTCCGATGTGTCGGGACTCGCCGTTCGTTCCCACCAACAGGTGTCCTTGCCCTTCCACTGGCGGACCATCGTCTCGTTCGTGGAATACGGGCTCACCTTGAGCTCGCGGAAGAGTTGGTACTCCTTGCCCTCGCCGTTATAGATGTCGGCCAGGTAGTGAAAGTCCTCGGCAAATGACTCGGGCGGCTGCACTCCGCACAGCTCGACCATGGCGGGCAGCCAAAGGGTCGCGGGCAACTCGCTCAGGCACGAAGTGCTTTTGGTGGCGCCGACGTTGTTCGAGATCTTCTTGACCGGACTGATAACCGATTGCAGTTCCTTGGGAAGCAGCTTAATGCCGTCCTCATCGAGCCATGTGCGCAGCTCGCAGTCTTCCCAGCCACCGTTGAGCGGGTGCTCTGAGGCATCGCGCTCGGCAATACCTGCGTCAAAGATAAATGACAGACCGGCCTTGCCGTTGGTATCCGCCAGGTCGTCGTGAAGAATGCCCACGAGTTGCGCCCCGACCTCCAGCCCGTTGGTGAGCGTAACGCGCTTGGTGCTCGGGTAGGGAATACGGCCGTCGTCGTCGAGCAGATGATAACGCTTGGCGATCTTGCGAGCTTCGGCGTTGCTCTTCGCCGCCTTAATCTTGAGCGAAATCTCCTTCAGCTGATCCCAGGTGTAGTCGTCAAGCGTACCGCGGATGCCGTCCAGGTAGTCGGGGATGCCGAAGCCATGGGTCGCCGCCCCAATGACGCTGAGCCCCGCAACGGCTGCAACGACGCTACCGATAATAAAGCGGCGGCGGGTCATGGCATCGTGCCGGGCCTGCTCCAAGACCTCTCGCACGCGCTCGCCGGCGACGTCGACCTTAAGGTGCGTGCCGGAATCGGTATCAATTGCGGCCTCGTCTCCTACGCCCTCGCAGCCCTCGGATTTGGCATCGGTGAGGTATGCCGAGAGCACCTCGAGCATCTGCTGCTCGGTGGGACGATCGCACTGCTCGACTGAGATGCCTTTCATGATGATCTGGACGAGCGCCTCGTCGTCATTGCATCGCGGCTCGAGCGGTGCCGGCTTGGTCTTGGTCTTTACGAGATAGAACGAGCCGGTTGCAGCGGCGTCCGTCG
This sequence comes from Coriobacteriaceae bacterium, assembly GCA_025757745.1. NCBI lineage: Bacteria > Bacillati > Actinomycetota > Coriobacteriia > Coriobacteriales > Coriobacteriaceae > Coriobacteriaceae bacterium. The sequence continues at coordinate 1,631,688 of CP107217.1, read as the reverse complement.
ACTCAAAGTCAAACGGTTTGCGACCGCTGTAGAGCTGGTACAGAATGCTCGAAAGCGCATAGACGTCGATCGCGGGCGAGCGGCGAAGGGCCGCGATGCCTTCGATATCCTGCGTGAGCATCTCGGGCGCGGCGTATGCGGGCGTGGCAAAGCGCCAGATGTCGGCGCGCCGGGTGATCGTGTCGTCGCCGAGGGCCATGGTCGCGGAGCCCATGTCGATGAGGCAGGGGTCAAAGGAGCAATCGACGATCTGCTACTCGAGCGTTCGGCTGGTGGTGCGGAACATGATGTTGGCAGGCGACAGGTCGCGATGGACGACCGGATTCACGAGCCCCTGGGTCATCAAGAGCGCGCGAAGCACGGCGTTTCCGACGGCGGCGACCATCTGGGTGGTCAGCCCGCCCGAGGCGTCGCGCGGAAGCAGGGGCAGCGCCTGCTTGAGCGAGGTGCCCTCGACCCACTCCATGAGGATGAGCGGGTCATCCTCGCACGATCCGTAGCCATAGACGCGCGGAAATCCGCGCAGGTGCGAGACGGTACACAGATGACGGTACTCCTCGAACAGAGCGGCGGTGTTGGCCAGGTGCGCGGCCGATTGCTCGGCGGAGCGGTCGAGGGCTTGGCCGGAAAGGATGGCGTTGTCCTTGAGTAGCTTGACGGCAAAGGCTTCGCCGCTCGTGTTGGTCGCGCGCAGTACGTGCCCGATGTTGCCGTTGTTGCGACGGGTCGTTTGAAGAATAAGCGTCATAAACCGACGCTTGGCGTCGTCCTCGGCGCTGGGGTTGACCGCCACGGCGGTATCGAACGTATCGAGACGGATGAGTTTGTCGCCATAGGCGCTATCGGTAGTATCCATGGCGTTCCTTTGTCTGGCATGGGTTGCCGCGCGTATACGTGGGCAGTGCGGATATCGATAAGGTACTATGATAGCCGCGCTGCCCACGTATACCGTTGAGTATTGTCGTTTACGACGCAGAAGGTAGAAGACGAAAGACGGGCGGCGACCGTCTTTCGATCGCCGTCCGCACTAGGTGTTGTGTGCCATGACGTTGTTGACGCCGACGATGCGCGACATCGGCGGCAGGCCCCCGCAGGCGCTGTGCGGCCTGCCCCAATTGCAGTTGACCCTTGTCCCGGGCAGCTATCGTGAGTTTATCTTCCGGCCTTTAACGCTTCTTTAGAAACGGCCTTCACCCTAGGAATTGCAAGTAAGTAATCCTTGGGATGGAGGCTCTCATGGCATACGTATTGGAGACGCGCGGGCTCACGAAGCGGTTCGGCCGCGGCAGCCGCGCGCAGATGGCGGTCGACGGCGTGAGCCTGCACGTGGGGGAGGGGCGCGTGTACGGCCTGCTCGGCCCCAACGGCGCGGGCAAGTCCACCACGCTCAAGATGGTCACGGGGATGCTGCGCCCCACCTCGGGGCAGATCCTGGTCGATGGCCATCCGTGGAGTCGAAACGACCTGTATTCCATCGGCTCGCTCATCGAGCAGCCGCCGCTCTACCCCAACCTCACGGCGCGCGAGAACCTGCTCGTGCGCACCACGTTGCTGGGCATCCCCGAGGGTCGCATCGCCGAGGTGCTCGAGACGGTTGACCTTAAAGACACCGGGTCCAAGCGCGCCGGGCGCTTCAGCCTGGGGATGAAGCAGCGGCTCGGCATCGCGATCGCGCTGCTCGCGAGCCCGCGGCTTCTCATCCTGGACGAGCCCACCAACGGGCTCGACCCCATCGGCATCGAGGAACTGCGCGGGCTCATCCGCAGCTTCCCCAAGCGCGGCATCACGGTCATCGTATCGAGCCATATCCTGGGTGAGGTGGAGCAGACGGCCGATGACATCGGCATCATTACGGGCGGCCGGCTCGCCTACCAGGCGCCGCTTCAGAGGGGCCAGGACCTCGAGGCCCTGTTCATGGACGTGTGCCGACGGACGGGGGTGGCCGCATGAGCCGGTCTGCTGCTGTGTCCGAGCGCGTCGAGAAGCCGGTGCCGCAGGCGGGATCAGCGCGCCGTCCCGGCCTCTTCCGCGCCCTGCGCTCCGAGGCGCTGAAGAGCTCCCACGGGGCGCCGGTCAAGGTCGCCATCGCGCTTGCGTTGCCGTTCCCGTTGCTCTTCGGCCCGCTCTCGGGGCGCTTCGGCATGAGTGCCGGGCTCTCGTTCTCGGCATGGAACTACTACTACGTGCTGCTCTTGCCCGTGGCGCTCACGCTCATCTCCGCGTGCGTGGCCAACTACGATGCGCGGCTGCGCGGCCACGTGCCGCTCTCCAGCCCGGCTCCGCTCGGACAGGCCTGGTGGGCGAAGGCGCTCTGGTGCCTCGCGCTCTCGGCGCTCTCGAACGCTTGCGTACTCGCCGTGTACCTCGTGGGTGCCGTCGTGAACCCGGGTGGGCCATCGGTTCCCGCGATGGCGGCCGCTGCGGTGACGAGCGTCATCGCGACGTCGTGGATGATTCCGGTGACGCTCTTCCTTGTCTGCCGGGTCGGCATGCTCGCTGGCGTACTGGGCCCGCTTGCGGTGCAGATCGGCGGGGGCTTCGCGTGGTCCGCGGTGGGAGGCCTGTGGTGGGCGCTTCCGCCGGCGGCCTCCGTCATCATGCCGAGCGCCTTCTTGCCTGTGCTGCCCACGGCCGAGCCGCTCTCGGCGTCGCCCGGGCTCGCGGCTGCGATCGGGTCCTTCGGGCCTGTTCAGGCGGCGGCGCTCGCGGTTTGCGCGGCGGCGTTCGTGCTGCTCACGTTCGTCGGTGCGGTCTGGTTCAGGGGATCGGAGGAACTGTGATGGGAAGCGGAAGGCATGTTGGCTCGAGCGTTGGCCAGACGTCCCGGATGTCCCTATGGCGCGCCGTGCTCTCGGAGTGCGTGCGGCTCAAGCGCTCCCCGTTGATCGCGCTGCACCTGGCGTGCGGCCTTATCGCCGGCGTTGCCTGCGGGGCATACTTCGGCGTGGCGCCGTGGGATCCGCGACTTGGAACGGACGCGTTCGTCCAGCTTATCGGCGCGCTCATGCCCCTCATGGTCGCGATCGTGTGCGGCCTGGATATCGACGGTGAGCGCGAGGCGTCCGGCCTTTCCAACCTGCTCGCGTTGCCGTCGAGGCGCATCGCCCTCGCCGCGCGCGTGCTCGTGCTGTGGCTGCTCGGCATCATTGCGATGGCGGTGGCGCTCGGGTCATTTGCCGGCGTGATCGGTGCCTTTGGGCGCGACGCGTTCTCGGCAGGGGTCTACGCCCGCGCCGCCGCGGGCATGGCGGCGGGCTCGCTCGTGCTCTACGTCGCGTCGGCCTGGCTCGCGCTCGCCCTCGGCAGAAACGCCGCCATCGGGGTCGGCGCGGCGGGCCTCGCCTGCGCCCTCTTCGCCGTGGGCGGCCTCGCGCACGGGCTTGTCACCGGCGAGCTCACCGCGGCCTCGTCGGGTGTGCTCGGCTACGTGCCGTTCGCCTGGGCGGAGCGGCTGGGGTCGCTGCTCGTGGAGCTTGGGCTTGCCACGGATACGGGTTTGCGCGCGGTGATATGGCAGCTTGAGGTGACTTCTGTCCTTGCCTTGGTGGTCACGGCGATTTGCCTTGTCGTCCTTCTCGTCTGGATTGGCTTCTTCGAAGAGGGGAGGAAGGGCGAGTGAGCTCGCGGGGGTGCCTGCCGTTCCGCTCGCCACGCGTCTGCCATCGTTCGATCTCGCACGGGTAACATGAACTAGGATGGAACGAGCAAATCCGCTATTGAGGGGGAGTGTGATGGCCCGCATCCTTGCGGTCGACGACGACCGCGCCATACTTCAGCTGCTCGAGCGGGCTCTCTCCCGCGACGGTCACAAGGTCGAGTGCGCCGACGACCCAACGACGGTCCCTGCGATGGATCTCTCTCGTTACGACCTTATCCTCACGGACGTGATGATGCCCGGTCTCGGTGGCTTCGAACTGGTCCGCCTCGTCCGGGGCCGCTTCGACGGGCCCATCATGTTCCTCACGGCCAAGGTCACCGAGGACGACGCGGTGCTGGGCCTCGGCCTCGGCGCCGACGACTACGTGCGCAAGCCCTTCGGCGTGGCGGAGCTGCGCGCGAAGGTGGCTGCGTCGCTCCGCCGCGAGCGCCGGGTGCGCCGGAGCGTGCTCGACCTCGGACGTGCACGCTTCGACCTCGGGGCGCGCGAGCTCAACGTGACAGCTCCCGACGGCTCGACCGGCGCGCCCGTCCCCCTCACGCCTACCGAATATGGCATCTGCGAGTTTCTCGCCAAGCATCCCGGTCGCGCCTACAGCCGGTCGCAGATTCGCGAGGCGGTGCGGGGCTGGGAGAGCGAGGCGGATGACGCGGCCGTCTCGGTCCACGTGGGCAAGGCGCGTGCCAAGCTCCGGGCTGCGGGCGTCGACCCCATCGCCACCGTGTGGGGTGTCGGATATAAGTGGGAGGCGGGGAGATGAGCCGTCTTCGCGGTTTGGACGGCCGCATTCGCGTCCCGCTTGCCCTCGTAGTCGGTCGCTACTTCGCCCTCGTCCTGTTCGGGGCGCTGCTGACCGTGGGCGGGCCCTGGGCACTGTTCTTCGGCGCGATGGCGCGCGGCGAGGTGCTCCCGGCGGACTGGGGCTCGACCCATGCGGACGAGACTGTCGGCGACATCGCTTCGGCGGGTCATCTTGATCCCGACTCGCTCTCCACCGCATACCGCGTGGCGCGGCTTTCGGCCGTGGGCAGCGTCCTCTTCTCAGACATGGGGGAGGAGGCACTCGCCAGCGCCCAGACGTCGGTCTCCTCCGCAGCTGCCGCCGGTGAGACGTCCGCCCGCCCCGGCCCCGACGTCTCGTCCGGCTCGTACGCGCGGGTGGCGGCCGTGAAGCTCGCCGATGGTACCTGGGCGGCAATCTCCTGGGACATGATGCCCCACTGGGCCGACCGCGCACGGGACGCGTCCTGGCCGAACCCCCAGGACCTCTGGCTCGCCTCGACCATCATCGGCACGGTTCTCATGGTCGTTCTCGTCGCCCTGCGCGCCGCGCGCGTGCTCACGCGCAAGATGGAGCCGCTCGTGGCGGCGGCGAACGCCGTTGCCGCCGACGACCTCGACAGGCCCGTCGGAACGAGCGACGTTGCCGAGGTCGACGACGTGCTCGCCGCGATGGAGCGCATGCGGGTCTCGCTTAAACGCTCGCTCGAGGAGCAGATGGCCTCCGAGGAGACCCGGCGCGAGCGCATGGAGACGCTCGCCCACGAGCTCAAGACCCCGCTCACCCTCATCCAGGGCAACGCCGAGCTCCTCGCCGCCGACCTCGAGGAGGGGCGGCTCCGGGGCGAGCAGGCCGACGAGGCCCGCGCCATCCTCGATGCCACCCACCGCCTGGACGCGGCCCTCATCGACATCATCGCCGCCTGGCGGGAGGACGAGCGGGACGGCGAGGGGCGGTCGGAACCCGATGCGGATTCGCGAGGCTAAGCTCCGAAGTGCGCAACAGTGAAATAGAACCGATTGACGGGGATGCCTGACTGCCCCAGCCGACTCTTCATCCATATCGGATGTGGGCGTGCGCAGCGAGGGGACTTTACACCCTTGTCTCTCCGTCTTACCATAGACGTACGTAAAAGCGTACGCTTTTGGGAAGGGAGGCCGCATGACTTCTATTACGGCAACGGCGGCACGCAAGGACCTGTACAACGTTATCGCGCGCGTCAACGAGGACTGCGCTCCGGTGGCCATCACGAACAGTCGCGGTAAGGGTGCCGTGCTCGTCGGAGAGGATGAGTGGGCCTCTATCGAGGAGACGCTCTATCTCATGGGTGTTCCCGGCGTTGCCGAGTCGATTGTTGCAGGGAAGGCGGAGCCGGTCGAGAATTGCGCCACCGAAGACGCGCTGGACTGGTAGCCATGTGGCTTGTCGTGTTCACCGAGCAGGCCCAGAAGGATGCAAAGCAGCTCAAGGCGGCGGGGCTTGCCGGCAAGGCGAAGGCGCTCGTCGCGGCAGTGCGGGAGGACCCCTTCAAGGTTCCTCCGCGCTATGAGGCCCTCGTTGGCAATCTATCTGGCCTCTACTCTCGCCGCATCAGCCTGCAACACCGCTTCGTTTACGAAGTAATCAAAGAGGAGATTGAGAGGGACGGCGCCCTCTATGAGGGTGCGGTCAAGGTCGTTCGCATGTGGACGCATTATGACGGGGTGCGATAACGGCTGGACGCTGTACGCGACCCTCATCGACATCATCTCCGCCTCTGAAACCCGCTGTCACCCTAAGGTGTCAACCGGCCCAGCGGCGCCGGCTCCGTGCCCCTTCCGCGAAAGAATGTAACCGCGCCGACAGAGACGGCGCGTACGAACGCATTCACAAGAAGGGGACACGATATGACTTCTCAGGTACTGGAACGTCCGGCGGGGACGGTCGAGGGGGCGCCGGCGCCGGCCGCCTCGGGCGAGTCCCTCGCCGTATCCACCCGCGGGCTCACCAAGCGCTACGGCGACGCGACGGTCGTGGACGACATGGACCTCGAGGTGCCCGAGGGCGCGGTCTACGGCTTCCTCGGCCCCAACGGGGCGGGCAAGTCCACCACGATGAAGATGCTGCTCGGGCTCGTGCACGCATCAGGCGGCGAGGCCGTCGTGCTCGGGCGGGAGATGACCCCGGACAACCGCCTCGAGGTGCTGCGCGAAGTGGGCTCGCTCATCGAGGCCCCCAGCTGCTACCCGCACCTCACGGCGCGCGAGAACCTCGAGATCGTGCGGCGCCTGCGCGGGCTGCCCGAGAGCTGCATCGACGAGGTCCTTTCGGTCGTGCGCCTGGACGACGCGAAGACGCAGCGGAAGCTCGTCGGACACTTCTCCCTCGGCATGAGGCAGCGCCTGGGCATCGCCGCCGCGCTCATGGGGCACCCAAGGCTGCTGCTCCTGGATGAGCCGACGAACGGCCTCGACCCCTCCGGCATCCACGAGATCCGCCAGCTCGTGCGCGAGATGCCGGGGCGCTTCGGCTGCACGGTCATCGTCTCCAGCCACCTGCTCTCCGAGATCGACCAGATGGCCGACCACGTGGGCATCATCAACAGGGGCCGCATGGTCTGGCAGGGGAGCATGGCCGACCTGCACGCCCGCGCGCGCCGATGGCTGGCGCTGCGCACCACGGACAACGCCGCGGCGGCGGGGGCGCTGCCGGGCGCGGTGGCCGACGGGGAGTGGCTGCGCATCAAGGCCGTGGACGACGCGACCGCCGGGCAGGTGACGCTCGGGCTCGCGAAGCGAGGCATCGGCGTCGTGCGGCTGGAGGAGCGCGCCGAGTCGCTGGAGGACATATTCCTTAAGCTCACGGGGATGGAGGCTACGCTGTAGCGGCTTCGCTGCGGCTTCCCCTGGTACCGCACCTTGCCCATCAAACCGTTGCTCGCGTACCAAAGTACGCGTCGCTCCTCTTTCGGGGCAATCTGCGGCACCAGGAAAACCCTTCGCATGGAACATCGCAGTTCACATTCTTCGACTGGAGGAAGACATATGCCATCTCAAGTTGTTGCATCGGACACCGGCCAGCCCGGCCTCGTCCAATCCGTCGCGCTCGAGTTCGCCAAGGCGCGCCGCAAGCACCTGTGGCTGGCGAGCCTGGGCCTGCTCGCGTTCCAGTTCGCCTGGCTCGTCGCGGGCGCCTCCAACACCGTGCGCCACAACCCTGACTTCGACGGCATCCTCTACATGCTGCCGCAGCTGAACGCCATCGTCCTGCCGCTGCTCTGCGCCATCGTGGCCTCCACCGTCACCGACGTGGAGAACCGGGCGAACATGTGGAAGCTGCTGCTCACCATGGAGGACGGCGGGCGCGTGGTCGCGGCCAAGTGGGCGGCGTGCCTCCTGATCCTCGCCGTGGTCGTGGGCGTCCAGACGGCGGGCGTCGCGGCGGTCGCGTACGGGATCGGGTTCCAACAGAACCTGCCGGGGCCGGCCCTGCTCGCCCGCTACGCCATCAGCACGTTCGTCGTGTGCGCCATGCTCATCACCATCGTGCAGGCGGTCTGCCTCGCCACCGCCAACCAGTTCGCGCCGATGATCGTGGGCGTGGGCCTGTGCTTCCTCGGGCTCTTCATCGCCTACCTGCCTCCGGTGTTCAGCTGGTTCGTGCCGAGCGCGTACTTCTTCGTGTGTCGCCTCGTCGACGGCGCCTACGACGCCTCGCAGCACATGAGGTTCTGGGCGGCGCCGTTCCCGGCCGCGGGGCTCGCCGTCTGCGTCGCCGTGACCGTCGCCGCGTTCATCGCCTCCAGGCGCGCCTTCGCCGCCCGCGAGCTGTAGGGAGGTTTGATCATGCTTGCATCCTGCATATCCGCCGAGTTCATCAAGATGCGCCGGGCGCCCGTCTGGGCCGCCTTCGCCGCGCTGCCCGCCGTCTCCGCGCTCATCGGGAGCGCCAACTACGTGGCCAACCTCGACCTCCTCACGCCCGGCTGGGAGAACCTCTGGACCCAGCACACCCTGTTCATCTGCTACTTCTTCCTCCCGGCGCTCATCGGCGCGGGCGCGAGCTACCTGTGGCGGCTCGAGCACATGGGCTCCAACTGGAACGAGCTCATGGTCGCCCCGGTGCCCGCGCGCGACGTGTTCGTCGCCAAGCTCGCGGTCCTCGCCCTCCTGGACCTCGTCGCGTTCGCGGCCATGACGGCGTTCTTCGTCGCGAGCGGCATCGTCCTGCACGTGCCCGGCGCCTTCCCGGTGGCGTCGTTCGCCGAGCAGGTGGTGCTGGGCTGGATTGGGAGCCTCGCCATCTGCGGCATACAGCTCGTCGTTTCCATGCTCGTGCGCAACTTCGCCGTGCCGGTGGGCGTCGGGCTGGGTGGCGGGATCTTGGGGATCATGGCGGCGATGGGCGGCCTTGGCTACGTCTTCCCGTACGCGCTCATGCAGTCCGGGATGAACAGCAACGCCCTCGTGGTGCTCGACGCGCCGCACATCGCCCAGATCGCCGTGTTGAGCGTCGTCTACGTGGCCTGCTCGGTCGCCTTCGCCTCGGCCTGGCTCCGCACGCGCGACGTCGTCGCGGCGAAGTAGCGCCCGGCGTGCTCGTACAATGTGGTGTCGGGATGTGAGGTGATGGGATTGGACGTGAGACCATGCGGGCCGGGCCTTTCCGGCGCCGCCGCGCCGTTGGACGCGTGGGACGACGCGCCCCTTCTGCGGCTCGCCGCGCCCGTGCTCTGCGTGGCGTGGGAGGCGGCGATGTTCGCCCGCGTGGTGTTCGCGGGGGCGGACCCCTCGCTGTCGGCGCCCTCGTCCCAGGCCGCCCTGTTCGTCCTCATGGCCGTCGGCTGCGCGGCGCTGTTCCTGCGCTACCGCCTTCCGGTCGTCTCCGTGCTCTTCGAGTCGGTCGTTGGCCTGCTGGCCTCGGTGATGGGCGCGCTCGCGTACGTGTACTTCCTCCCGCTCGTCGCGCTCTACGCCTGCGTGGCCCGCGCGCCCCGGCGCGAGGCGGCCGCGGGCGGCGTCGCCGCCGTTGCGGCCGTCGCGCTCTCCGCCGTGGTCGACGGGTTCGCGGGTGCCTCCGCATCGCCCTCCCCCTCGCTTGCGATGACGCTCGCCGGCATCGGGTACCCGCTCATGCTGGTGCTCGGGGCGGCGCTGCTCTCGCGCTTCCGCTTGCAGCGCCTCCGGGAGGCGGAGGCGGCCGCCCGCGCCGAGGCGGAGCGCGACCGCGCGCTCGCCAAGAGCCGCATCGCCGCCGAGCTGCACGACTCCGTGGGACACGACCTCACGGCCATCGTCGCGCTCTCGGAGGGGCTCGCCGGCGCGACCGGGGACGAGCAGCTCGACCGGGCCATCGCGAGCATCAACGAGCTGGCGCGCTCGGGGCTCGCCGACACGCGCCGCGCCGTGCGGGCGCTGGCGGGCGAGGCGAGGAGCACGGCGGCGCCATCCGCTCTGCCGGGTTCCGCGCCCACCGAGAAGCCGGCCGAGCGGCATCGCTGGGACGAGATCGCCGCTCTTCTTGGGTCCGTCCGCGCCGCCGGCGTCACGGCCGCCCTCACGGAGACGGGCGTGCGCCCGGACGACCCCTCCCAGGCCGGCCTCGCCTTCCGCGTCTGCCGCGAGGGCGTCACGAACGCGCTGCGCCACGCCGCGGGGCTCTCGCGGCTCACGGTCTCGGTGGACCACGGCGGGGATGGCTCTGCCGACGTCGCAATCCGCGACGATGGAACCCCTGGCGAGGGGGCCGGGGGTCCGGGCACCGGCATGGGCCTCTCCCGCCTGCGCAGAGAGGTCGGGGAATCGGGCGGAACCCTCTCCGCCGGTCCGGTCGGCGAGGGCGGCTGGTGCCTCAAGGCGCATCTGCCGTCATTGGTGGGGGCCGGCGAAGGGGAGGGGGAGCCCGATGGCGACGAATAGCGGCATCGCGGGAGCGGCCGCGTCCGCGCGCATCCCCGTCATGATCGTCGACGACCAGCCCGAGACCCGCCTGGGCCTCGCGCTCATGGTGCGGCGCGACCCGGGCCTCGCCATCGTGCTCGAGGCGGAGGACGGCCGTCAGGCCATCGACCGCATCGAGCGGGCCGAGGAGCTCGGGCGCGACCTGCCTCGCGTCGTCCTCATGGACGTGCGCATGCCCGTCCTCGACGGCATCGACGCCACCGCCGCGATCACGCGCCGCTGGCCGGGCGTCCGCGTGCTCATGCTCACCACCTACGACGAGGACGACTTGGATTGGCAACACCTATTTGGACGATTCCGGGAGGGACAGCCCCGCCTTTCTGAACTCGACCGGCGACATGTAGCCCAGCGTCGAGTGGATCCTGAAGTTGTTGTACCAGTGCACGTAGTCCGAGAGCTTGGCTCGGAGCTCGCGCGTCGTGCCGAACGTCTCGCGGTGGACGAGCTCGGCCTTCAGTATCCTGTTGGTCGACTCGTCGACGGCGTTGTCGTAGGGGCAGCCCTTGGCCGACAGCGACCTCTCTATGCCGAAGGCCTCGAGCATCAGGTCGATCTCGGCGTTGTCGAACTCGCTGCCGCGGTCCGTGTGGAAGACCTCGATGTCCGAGATGGGGAAGGAGAGCGTCGCGAACGCCGACTTGACCAGCCGGGCGTCCTTCCTGGGCCCGGCGGAGTGGCCGACGATCTCCCTGTTGTAGAGGTCGACGAGCAGGCAGACGTAGTTCCACGAGGCCCCGACGCGCACATAGGTCAGGTCGCTGCATATATGGGTGCGCGGCGCCCTGCCGCCGAAGCCGCGCGCGACGACGTTCGGCACGTCGGCCTCGTTGACCGCCCCGGGGTGCACCTTGAACCTCTTCCTGGCGTATGCGCTGACCAGGCCGTTCTCCCTCATGATGCGGCAGACCCGGCGCCGGCTGACGGTAACGCCCGACCTCTCGAGCGACGCCTTTATCTTGCGCGAGCCGTACCGGCCCTTGCTGGCGGCGTGGGCCGCGACCACGGCCGGCGCGGCGGGGTCCGGCGCGGCGGGCCGGTCGGGCCGCGAGCGCATGGAGTAGTACGTCGACCTCGCGACGCCGAGGAGCCTGCACTGCGCTGGTATGGGGTAGCGGCCCTCGTTGGCCGCTATGGCCCTCACTTTCGAGCGTATATCAGCGCCGCTTGTTTTAAGACGTCGACCTCCATCCGGAGCCTGCGGTTCTCGCGCTCGAGCTCCAGGATCCGGTTCTGCTCGGGCGTGCGGTTGTCCGCGGCGCGCGGCGAGCCGGTCGCGTTTATCGACTTGATCCACCTCTCCACGGTGCTCTTGCCGAGGTCGTACTCGTCCATGATCTCGCGCTTGGGCTTGCCGGCGTTGTAGAGGTCGACTATCTGCCTCTTGAACTCGTCGGTGAAATGCCTCGGGTGCCTGGGGTCCCTCATATACGGCCCTCCCGTCTCTTGCGCCCCTCCCGGAACTGTCCACACCAGTGTAGCCAATCCAACACGAACGCCGCAGCCTGTCGCAGGAAGCGGGTGCGGGCGCCCTCGCCCATGGCGTACAGGTCGCGGCCCGCGACCAGCACACGACCCTCGTCCGGGGCGTCCAGCCCGCTCATGCAGTACAGGAGGCTCGTCTTGCCCGCCCCCGACGGCCCCACGATCGCCGTGAGCCCGCCCGCGGCCGCGAGCGAGCAGCCCCTGAGGACCGGGACGCGCTCCTCGCCCGTGTCGGCCCAGCGCTTGACGCCCTCGGCCCTCACCTCCGCCGCAGCCATGCGCGGCACCTCCCTTCGGGCGGGCGCTCCGCGCCCACCGACTCGTCCGTTCGACGCCACCCATGGAACCACCGCCCGTGCGCCCCGACGCCGCGCGCCAGTCGGTTGCCATCTCCAGATGGCAGTCTCGGTCTCGGTTCTGGTGCCACCACACCAGCGTGGGTGGGGGATACAGTTGCAAGTGGAGGTCATAAGCTGCGTCGAGGAAGGAGCCGGAAAATGAATCGCGCCGCATCTCCCTCGATTCTGAGAGCTTCTAGATTACAATGTTAAAAATTTGCATTAGATGAAGATCTTTCACATGGAGGCGTGATGATTATCCGTCAAAAGTACCTTGACCAGCTTCTCGCCTTTCGGGATCGAGACCTCGTCAAGGTCGTTACGGGGGTTCGTCGTTGCGGGAAGTCGACCCTTCTGGACATGATGCGCGAGCATCTGGCAAGGGAGGGCGTTTCCCGGGAGCGACTTCTCACGTTCAAGATGGAGTCCATGGAGTTTGATGGCTTGGATTATCGCGGGCTTTACCAGCTTGTTCGCAAACGGACAGAGGGAATCGTCCATCCCTATCTCTTTTTTGACGAGCTCCAAGAGATCGAGGGTTGGGAGCGCGCGATTAATTCCCTGCACGTTGACCTTGATTGCGATATGTATATCACGGGGTCCAACGCCTATCTGCTGTCGAGCGAGCTTGCCACGCTGCTCTCGGGGCGTTATGTGGAGGTCGAGATGCTGCCGCTCGTCTTCTCGGAGTTTCTCGATTTCCGGGGAGCGTCACTGTCCTCTCGCGCTGCGGCTGGGATGGATGTCTTCGAGTTGCCGGATGGCTCGCTTAGCACGGCGGTTGGCCTGTTTGATCATTATCGTCGCTACGGCGGGCTGCCGTACCTATCCTTGGGTACGCTAGACGGGGCGGTTCATAAGGCCTATTGCAGGTCACTGTACGAGACGGTCGTCATCCGGGATATTCTCGAGCGCGATCGCAGGCGTGGCCGCAGGCAGCTCACAAGCCCTGATTTGCTGGAGCGGACATGCCGCTTCCTTGCAGACAATATCGGTAACGAGAATTCTGTCAACAGTATTGCCGGAGCGTTGCGGGCTGACGGCGTCGAGGCTGCGAACGGTACTGTTGACGCATACATGGGGGCGCTTGATGAGGCGTATCTCTTCTATCCTGTTCGGCGCTATGACATCAAGGGCAAGGATCTCCTGAAGACGGGTGGAAAGCGTTACATCGTGGACACGGGAATCCGCAACTATCTGCAGGGCTACCGTGATTCCGATCAGGGGCGTGTCTTTGAGAACATGGTCTATTTGCAACTTCGCTACGAGGGCTTTGAGGTGAGCGTTGGAAAGCTGCGCTCAGGTGAGGTGGACTTCGTGGCGTCGAGGTCAGACGGGCGTGCGTACATTCAGGTAACCGAGGATATGACTGACTCGGCCACCATGGAGCGTGAGCTCAGGCCGCTGCGCGCCATACGGGATGCATATCCGAAATTCGTAATTGCTGCCCGGGGGAGTTATCCAAGGGAGATTGACGGGATTCGTATCTTAGATGTTATGGATTTCTTTTTGCAAAGAAGGCCACTACTGGCGTAGAAGGATTTTTTTCATCTATGAATTTTTTTTCAGATAATTATAGAATCTAGCAATAATGGAATCCCAATATGGTCATTTGCTTTTCCGGCGGCAGTAGGCAGTGGATATCTAGTTAGCTATGGAGAGAATAACATCGTAGAGAATCGTTCCTCCGATTCGATATCAAAATAACAGTACAACTTCGTTCATGCTTTGATGTTATGAGCGTTTCGATGTCTATCATCACTATTGGAATCAGGCCTCGTTCCGGAATCGTCGTTAACCGATACGGTGGACAGATCTCTTGGGTGCGCTGAAATCGGAGAAGCGATTGGCTTGGTGCTTTTTGAGCGAAAGCTACTGAAGAAAACTCATGGCTCAATTTGAATGGGATAGAGATTCTGAGTTGCACACACTCAGTTTCATAATGGTTACTCAAGATACTGACGCTTCAGATTGAATGCTTGGGTCTTTTTTTGAAAGGCCCCATGGCAATATGGTTGCCATGGGGCCCGTTTTTTTCAACTGGACGTCCTAGCTCGAGAACGTCACCTCTCCGCCACCCTGGAGCTGGTCCTCGGGCACCTGCTTGGCGTCGGGCGGCATCTGCCCGGAGTCGGGGACGCCTCCGACGGACTGGGAGTCGGTCACCTGGCCGCCGTCCGACCCCGCAGCGCCCCGGCTTGTGATGAACCAGCCCGCAGCGATGCCGCCCGCGACCAGCGCCTGTTTGCATTTGAGCCCTGTCGAAACCGTGGACACCTGATAATTTGGACGGCAGAGGAACCTGCCCCGTAGGAGGGTGTGGCCATGGGAGCCGAGCCTGGGACCAAGTACGAGTAGTTCCCCAAGGACTACCGGGACGAGACGGCCGACTACGTCATCGCGGCGGGGCGGCCCGTCAGGGAGGTCGCCCGAGAGCTCGGCATGGCGGGGAGCACCCTGGGCGACTGGGTGAGGAGGAGGCGCGAGCTCTCCGGCGGCGGGCCCGCGGCCGCCCCGCCGTCCTCGCCAGCATGTGCCTCATGATGGGTGCGATCGGCTTCTCCGTCTACGACGACCAGAACGGATGGGGCTCTTATCGCCTCACCCTTCCCGTCTCGAAGCGCGACGTCGTCCTGAGCCGCTATGCCGCCATCGCGACGCTCGGCCTCATCGGCTCGGCGGTCGGCTTCGCCGTATCGCTTGCGGTCATGGGACTCGCGTCCGCCGTGGAGCTGCCGGGAGGCCTCTCCGAGTTCCTCGCGTTCAGCGGGGAGAGGGTCGCCGGCATGGCCTTCGCCACCGCAGTCTGCGTCCTGATCGGCTCCGCCGTCGCGTCCGTCGTGACGCCGGTGTACTTCAAGCTCGGCCAGACCAAGGCGACCCAGTTTCTGCCAACCGTCACCGTCGGCCTGTTCGTGGTCACCCCCATGCTTCTCGGGAACTCGGGGATTCTCGAAGGCGGCGCGTTCGGGCTCGTGACGGACTTTCTCACGTTCGTCGAGACCCCCGCTGGACTTGCGGCCTCGATGGCGGCGCTGCTCGCGGCCTCGCTTCTGATGCTGGCCGCCTCCGCCGTCGTCTCTCTCGGGCTGTACGGAAGGCGCGAGCTGTAGGCCGAGCCGTCAACCGACGCCCCGGCGCGGACCCGCTTTGCCACGATGCGGGAGCCGCCCCGGCGGCGTGCGGCTGACGATATGTCGATGATTGTGGCCTACATTCGGGCAGAAGGATGCGATTCGGCGGATTAAGGCCAGTTGGAAGAGGGGAGGGGCGTGGGCCGGAAGGGCGCGTCGCCCGTGCTGCTTTGCGTCGAATCCGGAACGGGCGGGGGAGACGCACCGATCTCCCTTTCCAGCCCGACGGACGATGTGCGGGACGGGACGATACTCGATGCTTCGTGGACAACAAGCGTTTCTGAGTTCAGATTCACTGATTTTTAGTGCGCAAAAGCGCTCTTTATTGACGGTCGCGCTCTCCTTTAGCGCGGTGAACGTTTATTGGACGGGGCGAGGGCATGCGCGGCGAGGAGCTTTTCACGCTCGAGGCGGCGGCATACGTGTTCCTGCAGGAGGCCTGCCGCGGCCGTCTGGCGGCGGAGGGCGCCATGCGGGTCCTGTCCAGGTGCGTGCTGGACACTTGCGTCGCTCAGCTCCAGCCTTTGAGCAACCAGTCCACCAGGTTCTCGATGCGCACGCCTTGCTCGGTGGTGCCGAGCCGCAGGCGATCGGTGGTGAGCACCAGCTTGGGGAAGGCATCGTTTACGAGGGAAAAAGGCGCCAGTTCGCGCTCGTATGTCTCGGGGCTTGCAAGCGTTTCGGTCACCTGGATGTAGAGGCGCTCGTCGTGCTTGTCGGCCACGAAGTCTACCTCGCCTTTAAGCAGTGCGCCCACGGTCACGTTGTAGCCACGGCGCACGAGCTCGTTGAATACCACGCACTCGAGCTGAGCGCCCAGGCCCTTTGGGGCATAGTTGCTAGCTAGATTGCGCAAGCCGGTGTCGATGGGATAGAACTTGCGCTGGGGTCTAAGCACCTGCTTGCCGGCGATGCCGTTCTGTTCGCATTCGCTCAGGATGTAGGCGCTTTCGAGGGCTTTGAGGTAGTTCTCGACCGTCTTGTCGCGGCGCTCCTCATCAGGGCCATCGGCAAGCAGCTCATTTGCGTGCACGTGAACCACGGCCTTATGCGCAAGGGCGAGAGCGAGCAGGTCGTCGACGTCTTTAAGAACCAGATGGATGCGAATCTGGTCTACGTGGACGCGACCGACCGCTTCCTCGACAAGCTCGTCGACGTCGCCGAGCCCGAGGCCAAGCGTAAGATTATCGGCGCCGAGTTCATTCGCGTGTTTGAGGAAGAGGCCCGAAAGGTGGGCGATGAGGTCAGCTTCCTCGCTCAGGGCACCATCTATCCCGACATCCTGGAGTCGCAGGACGGCGTGAAGGCCCATCACAACGTGGGCGGTCTGCCCGAGGACCTGCAGTTTGAGCTCTGCGAGCCCGTTAAGCTGCTGTACAAGGACGAGGTGCGCGTCGTGGGCCGCGAACTCGGTCTGCCCGAGAACATGGTTGAGCGCCAGCCGTTCCCCGGCCCCGGCCTGGGTGTCCATTGCCTCGGTGCCATCACCCGCGACCGTCTTGAGGCGCTGCGCGAGGCCGACGCCATCGTGCGTGAGGAGATCGACAAGGCCGGTCTTACCATTTGGCAGTACTTCGCCGTTGTGCCCGACTTCCGCGCCACTGGCGTGCGCGAGGGCAAGCGCGCCTACGACTGGCCCTGCATCATCCGCTGCATCAGCACCGTCGATGTCATGACCGCCGAGGTGCCCGAGCTTGACTGGGCGCTGCTCAAGCGCATCACCGCCCGCGTTACCGCCGAGGTCCCCGGTATCTGCCGCGTTTGCTACGACCTGACCCCCAAGCCCGTCGGCACGGTGGAGTGGGAGTAAACCCCCAGTTCAGAGGCACTTTTTATATTAGTTTGCTCCTTTGAACTTCTTTGTAAATAGGTGTACTTTTCTGACACGATTTTTTAAACGCATTGGGATTTCTCTCACTTTGCAAAGAGGCGATTCAATGGCTTAGCGATGCATCGCTAAGCCATTTTCGCTTGTTGGTGTTGCAATTCGTCTCCTTGTGTTGCTTTAGTTAATCATACTTGCCCACAGTTGATACATTCGTTTCCTAGAATTACTCGCTGGCAGAATTTCAGGTGGTTTGTGGGCGATGATGCATTATCCCAGCTTGTTCGTGGTTCAAACCTATTTTCAACACGCGCGCTATAATTCAATACGCGTGCTATAATTCAATACGCGTGCTATAATTTGAATATCATTCAATCAGCGGAGCCTTTGCCATGCGACGCTTCGAGTTAGGTTAGGTTAGATGAAGAACTAGCGATGCCCGCTAAGGGTCCCAAACGACCATTTTGTACGCTCGATCGCTCGTTAGGGTTCCGCGTCGCTTCAGTATCTTCTCGTCTTGATTCCACACCTCGCGTGCCTAACCCCTGCGCGGTCTCCTTTCGAAGGAGCTCGCCATGCAGTTGAATCTCACAAACATTAGTTACACCTATCCTGGTGCGGTCTCTCCCGCTGTAAGGGATGTCGGCGTCACGTTTTCCTCAGGATGGACTGCCGTGATCGGTGACAACGGATGCGGGAAGAGCACGCTAGCGAGAATCGCCACGCGCCTTATCGAGCCCGATTCCGGAACGGTGGGCTCGAAGCTGTTCTCCGTGTACTGCCAGCAGGATTCTTCGCTCGAACCTGGGAACCTCATAGACTTCGCGTCAGACTGGAACCAAGAAGCGCAGCGCGCAAAGGCGCTTCTGCATATCGGAGACGATTGGCCCTGGCGCTACGACACGCTCTCAGGCGGCCAGCAGAAACGACTCCAGATCGCATGCGCGCTCTATGCTCGCCCCGACGTGCTTGTCATGGATGAGCCGACGAACGATCTTGATGCCCCGACGCGTGAAATCGTGAGCGAGGCGCTAGCCTCATTCGATGGAGTCGGCATCCTCATCTCCCATGACAGGGAATTGCTCGATGGCCTCGTCGATCAGAGCCTCCTGTGCGACGGCGCACGCTGGATCATGCGCCCGGGCGGTTATTCGAAGGCGAGCGATCAGGCGGCAAGCGAACGTGCCACCGCGCTGCGCGACCGAGAGAAGGCTATGCGCGAAGTGAAGCGGCTGAAGGCGGAGGCGCAGCGCAGGAGCGAGGAGGCGGCACGTCAGAAGGGCAAGCGCAGCAAGCGCGGTCTGGACAAGAGAGATAGCGACGGGCGCGCGCGGATCGGGCGCGCCATAGTCTCTGGGAAGGACGGTGTAGCCGGTAAACTATCAGCCGCCATGGATGAACGTCTTGCGAGGGCGGAGTCGACGCTATCGGAGAACTCTGTGCCGAAGCGCTACGACCACTGCATTAGCGATTTCGGAGAAGCCGCCAGATCGAGTATCGTTGCGCGCGTTGGTCCTACTCGGCTCTTAGCGGGCGAGTTCTGCTTGAATGTGCCTCAGCTCTGGGTCTCTCCAACAGACCATGTGGTGTTGACCGGAGCAAATGGGACGGGCAAGAGTCTATTGGTGCGTGCCATCATCGATTCCGTCCCCGAGAATATAAAGGTTGCCTATGTTCCTCAGGTTGTTGCGTCGGTCGAGCGAGAGCGTGCCCTTGAGCAGCTGCGCAAGCATACGCAAGAGAAAAAGGGGCGTATCCTGTCCATCGTGGCACGCCTGAACTCCGACCCCGATAGACTGCTCGATGGCGACGACCTGAGCCCCGGTGAGCTCCGAAAGCTGATGCTCGCGGAGAAGCTGGTTGCGGAACCCAACTTCCTCGTGCTCGACGAGCCGACCAATCACCTCGATATCGGCTCGATAGAGGCATTGCAGAGACTGCTCGTTGGATTCCCCGGGGCGATCCTTCTGGTCACGCACGATATCCGGTTGGCGGAAGCTGTAGGGCAAACGAGATGGCTGATCGAACAGCTCGTTGATGGTCACGCGCTAAGAGTTGGATGAATTGGAGCGAGTGGCTTGTCAATGGGCTTTAGAGATCCTGCGATTCCTCTCCAAGCCACCGATGCGCCAGAGCAGCCATCCAAAAAGCGCCACCGCATTCTCTGGGGCTTCCTCTACGTGGGGATATTCATTGCCGTCTTCACGCTTTCGGCGGCCATCAAGCTGGTGAGCAATCCCCTCGGCGACGATTTCTCCGTCGTTTGGAACGACTCGGTGGGAACGGTTTATGCCGACATCCCCTACGGCGACGGCGACGCGAACAAGTTCGACCTCTATGTACCCGCCGACCGGTCGCGGCAGCACTACGGGTTGGTCGTGTACCTGCACTCCGGCGGGTTCACCAGCGGTGACAAGGCCGACGACGCGCGGACCCTCCATTGGCTCTGCGCTCAGGGCTACGTGGCTGCGGGTATCAACTACACGCTTTTCAGCGAGCAGCACCCCGGGGCGAACATCCTCACGCAGTCTCTGGAAATCAAGAGAGCATGGACGCGGTGGTCGCCGAGGCGGCCAAGCTGGGCTACCCCGTGAACGAGATGGCCATCGGGGGCGGATCGGCCGGCGGGTGCCTCGCCCTGCTGTACGCTTACCGCGACACTGCGGAATCGCCGGTGCCGGTGAGGTTCGTGTTCGAAGCCGTGGGGCCTTCCAGCTTCTACCCCGAGGACTGGGACAACTACGGGCTGGACAAGCCGGAAGCCCAAGCAGAAGCGGCGGGCCTGTTCGGCGTTATGACGGGTGCCAAGCTCACGCCGGACATGTTCGGTACGCCCGCCTACGACGCCGCCGTCAAGGACGCCTCGGCGCTTCTCTGGGTGACGAAGGACGCGGTACCCACGGTCATGGCCTACTGCACTCACGACACTATGCAGCCCTTCAAGGCATCGGTACGCCTCGATAGGGCGCTTACCGAAAACGGCGTCCCCCACGACTGCTTTGTGGCGGAGCACTCGGGTCACGGGCTCCAGAACGACAGCGCAGTCTATCGGCAATATCTCGAAACGGTGCTGGAGTACCTAAAGACCTACATGCCCCCGGAATCCTAGCTGGCTTTGAGTCCGTCAAAGAGGCGTGCATCTAGTGCAAGGCATTCACTAGTGCCGTGATCAGGAACGCGATGAGGAAGCCGAACCCCGCACCGCAGGCCATCTTGAGCGCAGGGCTGAGCCGTGACCTGCGTCTGGAAAGCGCATCGGTCTCGCTCGGAGCCTCCTCGCCGTCCATGAACGCGCTGATCTCACGGAACGTCACAAGGTCATGCTCGCGTTTGATCCTCTCGATGCGCGACGTGCATACGAGCGACGGGATCCAGGATGCAACAAACACGAGTATCCCGATCAGCGCGCCTGTGGACATATGCGGGATGAACGATGGCTCGGGCAGTAGTGCGTAGATGCCTGCCATGCATGCAATCCCCGCGAGCAGCAGGGCAGCAGACCCCATCGCCAATCGCTCCATCTCGAGCGCATCCTTGCTTACGACTTCCTTCATTGAAACCACGTCTCCTTTCACAAGTTCATCGATGGAGACGCCGAAGAGGTCGCTTAGAAGCAGCAGGCTTTGGACATCCGGATAGGTCTTTCCGGTATCACATACTAAGAAGGAGTGATTACATGAACAAAAATATAAAATATTCTCAAAACTTTTTAACGAGTGAAAAAGTACTCAACCAAATAATAAAACAATTGAATTTAAAAGAAACCGATACCGTTTACGAAATTGGAACAGGTAAAGGGCATTTAACGACGAAACTGGCTAAAATAAGTAAACAGGTAACGTCTATTGAATTAGACAGTCATCTATTCAACTTATCGTCAGAAAAATTAAAACTGAATACTCGTGTCACTTTAATTCACCAAGATATTCTACAGTTTCAATTCCCTAACAAACAGAGGTATAAAATTGTTGGGAGTATTCCTTACCATTTAAGCACACAAATTATTAAAAAAGTGGTTTTTGAAAGCCATGCGTCTGACATCTATCTGATTGTTGAAGAAGGATTCTACAAGCGTACCTTGGATATTCACCGAACACTAGGGTTGCTCTTGCACACTCAAGTCTCGATTCAGCAATTGCTTAAGCTGCCAGCGGAATGCTTTCATCCTAAACCAAAAGTAAACAGTGTCTTAATAAAACTTACCCGCCATACCACAGATGTTCCAGATAAATATTGGAAGCTATATACGTACTTTGTTTCAAAATGGGTCAATCGAGAATATCGTCAACTGTTTACTAAAAATCAGTTTCATCAAGCAATGAAACACGCCAAAGTAAACAATTTAAGTACCGTTACTTATGAGCAAGTATTGTCTATTTTTAATAGTTATCTATTATTTAACGGGAGGAAATAATTCTATGAGTCGCTTTTGTAAATGGTTGATTTTCAATCTCAACGCAACAGCCTGAACGGGCCTCGCGTTTCCGCAGCTAGCGCAACGCGGGAATAGCCCCCGGCACCTGGCCGTCGCACCGTTTCCGCAGGTGGAGAGGCTATGGAGGCCGGTGCCCCCATGCCGCCGCCGCATGCTCCGCCAGCCCGCCGCGCAGCCGTTCCGGACTCAGCGCAACGGGCCCTCCGGCCCATGTCCCGGCCCGCCGCCTATCCCGCCAGCGGCCCCTCGCTCCTCGCGGCCCTGGCCCTGTCGATGCAGCCGGGCGTGAGGTCCAGCTCGCCGGGCGCCAGCTCCTCTATCCCGAACGCGTCCATGAGGGCGGAGGCGTCCTCCCCGAGGGCCATCCGCAGCACGCGCGCCGGCGTCAGGAACCCGAGCGCCCCCCTCGGCTCGGAGTTCACCTGCGACATGAGCAGCGCGCAGTCCGCCGCCGTCAGCCGGTCGAACCTGGCCCCGGCGCCCTTGGGCAGCAGCTTCCTGATCTCCACGTGGTTCTTCTCGCACGCGCCCTTCTGCTGGCTCTGCCGGGGGTCGCAGTAGAAGAGCCTGGTCTCGCCGTCCCGCTCGCCGATCAGCGCCGCGATGGCGCCCTCGTCGGCGAACTCGCTCCCGTTGTCGGTGAGCACGGCGCCGAAGGCGCGCCTCGCGCCGTCCTCGCCGAGGACCCCGCGCAGGGAGGAGAGCGCCGCCAGGACCGAGGCGCACGTGCCGTCCGGCAGCGGCAGGGCCAGCTGGAAGTGGCTCGGGCGGTGCAGGAGCGTGAGGAGCCTGGCGGAGTCGCCCCTGGGGCCCTCGACGGTGTCCATCTCCCAGGCCGCGGCGCAGGCGTCCTCGCCGAGCGCGAGGAACGACGCGTGCGACCTGCGCGACGAGTGGGACGTCGCCCTCTTCGGGGCCCGGCGCGACCTCGGCCTGTAGCCGACCTTGCGCCTGAGCTCCATGTTCGTCATGCCGTCGTAGCCGGCGTCCACCCACCTGTAGACGGTGGAGGCGCTGAGCCCGGGGGTCGTCGCCGCTATCTGCTGCGGGGAGAGCCCGCGCGCGAGCCCGTCCCTGATGGCCGCGAGCTTGGCGGCGGCGCCCTCCTCGGTCTCGTCGATCCCGGACCTGCTCGCCGAGAGCTCGGCGTCGGCCGCCTCCTGCGCCCTCCTGGCGCTGTAGAACACCCTGGGCCTCCTCGAGCAGCCGTAGCCCCTCCTGTGCGAGCAGCCGTTGCAGCACCTCGGCCACGCGGAGAGCCTGGGGCAGGCCCCCGAGAGGTCCGCGGGCGCGGGCTCGCCGTAGCGCGAGCGCGGCGCGGTGACGTAGCGGTGCGCCGCCACCTCCCTGGTCACGGTCGATGGCGACCTGCCGAGCTCCGCGGCGATCTCGCGGGCGCTGCGGTTGCGGTCGAGCATCCTCTCGACCGTGTTCCTCTCGTGCCTCGTGAGCCTCCCGTACGACCTTCCGGACGGCTTGGGTCTGGACATGCCGGCCTCCCTCCATCGCGGGCCGGGGGATTCCGGCCCCTCTGGGGTTGCCTACCCGGATTCGCGCCTCAGGACTCAGCGCAACGCGTTGCGCTGAGTCCTGAGGCTGTTGCAATGAAAATGAGAATCAAGGCAGGCCCGCTCCATCCGCCCCGTCATCTGTGGTTTACGTGGGGTCATGCGAACCGAGGGTATACTAACCGGCGGCGAATCTGCTCCATCGCTTAGGGCCGCTGCGTCTGGACGGCGCGTGAAAGGCTGCCAAAGCGATCGCCAGCGTGCTGAGCAACGTCCTCTCTGTGCGCACCTGTTTTGTATGTATTAGCGCACTACCAAGCACGCCCGCGCGGCCTCATGCCGCGCCCATTGCGCGTGCAGATAAGGAACAACAACATATGCGTAATTCTGTATCCGACGTCACGGACGCCGAGATTCTGGACGAGATCCGCGAGACCATGACCCAGGCTGCCTTCGATGCTGCCGACGAGGCCAGCGCCGCCGAGACCGTCGAGTCCGCGACCGAGAACCTGCCCGCCTTTGACGAGCTGGGACTTTCGGACGAGATGCTTCGTGCCATCGAGAACCTAGGCTACACGGCACCCACGCCTGTCCAGGCTGGCTCCATCCCCGTGGTGC
Source organism: Coriobacteriaceae bacterium (assembly GCA_025757745.1). NCBI lineage: Bacteria > Bacillati > Actinomycetota > Coriobacteriia > Coriobacteriales > Coriobacteriaceae > Coriobacteriaceae bacterium. The sequence continues at coordinate 1,607,970 of CP107217.1, read as the reverse complement.
TCGAGGGCCGCGACCTGCTTGCCGCCGCTCAGACCGGCACCGGCAAGACGGCCGCCTTTTTGCTGCCGACCATGAACAACCTGGAACACATCGCTCCGCCCAAACCCGTGCGTGGGCGCGGCGGTCGCAACCGTCGTCGCGGTGCTAAAAAGCCCGAGGGCAACGGCCGTGGCCCTGTGATGCTCGTCATCACCCCCACGCGTGAGCTTGCCCAGCAAATCGACGAGGTCGCGAGCAAAATCGCCGACGTCACCGGTCATGTCGCCGTGACCGTCGTGGGCGGCGTGAGCTACAAGCCCCAGACCGCGGCGCTCAAGTACGGCTGCGACATCCTGGTCGCCACGCCGGGCCGTCTGGTCGATCTGATCGAGCAGGGTGCCTGCCACCTGGACGAGGTCAAGGTGCTGGTGCTCGACGAGGCCGACCGCATGCTCGACATGGGCTTTTTGCCCGCCGTCCGCCGCATTGTGCGCGAGACGCCGGCCGAGCGTCAGACGCTGCTGTTCTCGGCGACCCTCGACGAGGAGGCCGTGGGCGAGATCACCGACCTGGTGAGCGACCCGGCACGCGTGGAGATTGCGCCCGCCACGTCGACTGCCGACACCGTCGATCAGTTTGTGTTCCCGGTGTCCATCGAGGCCAAGAACAACCTGCTGCCCGAGTTCCTCAAGAAGGAGGGCCCGGAGCGCACTATCGTCTTTATGCGCACCAAGCACCGCGCCGACAGCTGCTGCCGTCGTCTGGAGCGTAAGGGCATCAAGGCCGCCGCGATCCACGGCAACCGCAGCCAGGCTCAGCGCGAGCGCGCACTTTCGGCCTTCCGCGACGGCACCGTCGACGTACTGGTGGCGACCGATGTTCTCGCCCGCGGCATCGACATTAGCGACGTGCGCTACGTCGTGAACTTTGACGTGCCGGCCGAGCCGACCGACTACATCCACCGCATTGGCCGTACGGGCCGCGCCGGCGAGCTGGGCTGGGCCATTACGTTTGTGACCGAGCAGGATGTCGATGAGTTCTACGAGATCGAGAAGCTCATGGACAAGACGGCCGACATCTACGAGGCCGGCGACCTGCATGTGGGTCCCAATCCGCCCGCGGTTGACCCCGAGCGCGACCCTGCGGCCTTTAAGGTGAAGAAGAAGACCAAGCGCGGCAAGTCCAAGAGCAAGAAGAAGCTTGAGCAGGCGCGTCGCGACGGCAAGCGCAACGGCGACGATTACGGCGATGTGGCCGGTCGTTCCAACCGTGGTCGCGGCGACGGCGAGCGTCCGAGCCGTCCCAAGCGTGGCGGCAAGACCCGCGTGCGCGAGGGCGTTCAGGCTCGCGTGGACGAGGCTGTGGAGAGCGTGGCCCGCGAGGTGGCTGCCGAGGAGCGCGTCAGTGCTGGTGCCGTTGAGCAGGCCCCGCGCGGCAACCGCGCCGAGCGTCGTGCCAAGCAGTTCCAGGGCGAGGCACACCGCCGTCGCCGTGAGGACGAGGACCGCGGCGGTCGTCGCCGTGTCGAGCGCGAGGACGAGGGCCGTGGCTCGCGTGGCGGCAAGCGCGGATCGGGTGACCGTCGTCGCTCCGGTCGCGATGGCGAACGAGGCGGGCGCGATGAGCGCCGCGGCGGCGAAGGCCGTGGTTCGCGTGACGAGCGTGGTACCCGCGGCGGCGAGTCCCGCGGTGGCAAGCGTTTTGACGAGCGCGGAGGCCGCGAGGGCGGCCGCGGTGGTGAGCGTCGCGAGGGCGCTCGTGGCAACGGTGGCCGCAGCGGCGCCGGTCGTTCGAATGAGTCGCGCGATCGTCGCGACCCGCGTGCCAGCCGCGATCGTCGCGATGACTGGCGCAACTACGACGACACCCGCGAGGAGCGCCGTGGCGGCTATCGCGGCGGGCGTGGCGGCAACCAGGCCGGCTCCCGCGGCGGTCGTGCCGGCGGTCGCGATAACCGTGGCAGCTATGGTAACAATCGTGGCGGCAAGCGCGGCGGCAGCTCCCGTCGCCCCGGTGACGGCGGCGGCAAGCGCGGCGGCAGCTCCCGTCGTCCCGGCGACGGCGGCGGCAAGCGCAAGTAACACACGTGTCGCGCGGTAAGTCGAGGCGACCAGAGGGCTCCGGGCATGTTTTGCTCGGGGCCCTTTTTGGTGCAAGGGGGACAGGTTCATATGCACCAACGTTTTGAAGCTGCGGTGGAATACGGACTGTTTTGGCCTTTTGAGCGGCTTTTCAGCCCCTATTTCACCGCAACTCATGATTGGTGCAAAGGGGCCAGAGCAAGGAGTGTCCCTGGGTGCCGGCAGAAAAGGAACGTCCCTAAGTGCCGCATAAATACCGTTTATCGGAGAAAAAATACCGTTCGCCGGTCATAATGATTGTTCCGGCTTTGGGCTTGTCTACAATAACCTCAGTGAAAAGAAATGCGGAAGGTTACCGAGTCCCTTGGACGTGGGCCTAACCAAAGTCTTTGATCGCGTGCGTCTCAAGGGGCGCATTCGATTGATTTTGGTTGGGCTATATTTATGAAGGGACATGCCACCATGGGTTTCTTTTCTCGCCTGATGGGCGGTTCGGATGAGCAGAAGACTGCAGCTTCCGAGTTCGAAATCCTCGCTCCCGTTGCCGGCGAGCTTGTTCATCTAGAAAATACCAATGACCCCGCTTTTAGCAGCCGTGCCGTGGGCGATGGCGTTGCCGTGGTTCCCCAAGAGGGAACGGTGTGCGCTCCTGTTTCCGGCACCGTCGCGGCGCTGTTTCCGACTGAGCACGCGCTGGGCATCATGTCCGACGACAGCTCTGCTCAGGTGATGCTGCATATCGGAATCGACACTGTTAAGCTTGAGGGCAAGGGCTTCCATGCGCTTGTTGCCCAGGGTGACCATGTCGACGCGGGCCAGCCCCTCGTCGAGGTCGATTTCGACGCGGTCCGCGCCGCCGGCTTCGATCCCACGGTCTTCGTTATCGTGTGCGAGCGTTCGGAGAACTCGACTCTTCGTGAGCACGCTTCCGGCCCTGTTGCTGTTAAAGAGCCTGTCGTCTGGCTTTCCGAGTAAATTCTTGTGGTGGGTACCGTGGTTATCAAGCGAGTTTTCAACAACAACGTCGCAATGGTCACTTCGGACGATGGCTCTGAGCTCATCGTCATCGGTCGAGGCCTCTGCTTTGGCCGTCATGCCGGCGATGCCATCGACGAGGCATCGGTCGAAAAGACCTACGCGTTGCAGGAGGGAACTTCTCAGGATTCGCGTACGATTGACCGCTTGGCACATCTTTTAGAGTCCATCCCCACCGTCAACCTCGTGATTTCCGAGGATATCGTTCAGATGCTTCGTCGAGAGCTCAATGTTGATATCAACGACAAGATTCTCATTGCTCTCGCAGACCATATCAGCCTTGCTTTGGAGCGCGAGCGCAAGGGCGTCCCCTGCGAGAATCCGTTGCTGCTCGAGATCCAGCAGTTCTATCGCAAGGAGTATGCGCTTGCGGGCCGTGCGCTGCAGATTGTCAAGGAGTATATGGGCATCCAGATGAGCGAAGAAGAGCAGGGTTTTATTACGCTGCATATCGTCAACGCCACCATGCCGCAACGCTCCGACCGTCTCATCATCTCGGTCCAGCTCGTTCGCGATGTGCTCGCGATTGTTTCCGAGCGCTATGCTACGACCCTCGATAACACCTCGCTGCTCTATGAGCGTTTCGTTCGCCATCTGCAGTTTTTCGCGCAGCGAGCGCTCGATCCCGCGGCCGGGCAAATCAATGGCGACGCGCTGTTCCGAATCGATGAAACGGCGTATCCGTGTGCATTCTCGTGCGCGGACGCCATAGCCGCCCACTTGTCGTCTACCTATAACGTTGTCGTTACCGATGCCGAGAAGAGTTATCTCGCATATCACATTGTTAACCTGCTTGGAGAACCTGGTCTCTAGGCATAACGTGCCCACACATCGATTGATATAAGGCAAGGCTCACGGTCTTGTCCAGGCACACCTATCTCAATTTGCGGAAAAGGAAGGGGAGTACCGCTATGACCGCAAAAAAGAAGTTCAATTTCAAAGCGCCGTTGGAGGTGTTCGCGAAGTCGATCGTTCAGCCGATGATGTATCTCTCGGTTGCCGGCATCCTGCTCATCGTGGGCATCATTCTGACCAACAAGACCATCTGCGCCGTGGTCCCCGTGCTGGGCTCCGGCCCGTTCCAGCTTGTGGGCGCCGTTGTCTATCAGTCGCTGATGTTTATCATCAACAACCTCTCGATTCTGTTCTGCGTGGGCATCGCCGGCGCCATGGCAAAGAAGAACAAGGGCCATGCTTCGCTGATTGCCCTGATGTCGTTCTTCCTGTTCCTACAGGCTAACAACATCGTGCTCAACGCCACCGGCTCTCTTGCCGAAGCGAGCGGCATGCTCGGCCTTACCGGAACCGGCCAGAGCACCGTTATGGGCATTCAGGTGCTCGATACCGGCGTGTTTGGCGGCATCATTCTTGGTTGCATCACCGGTGCCGTGTTCAACAAGTACTCGAACAAGCAGTTCCCCATTGCTCTTTCGATGTTCTCGGGCGTTCGCTTCCCGTTCCTGATCATGATCATCATCTCCTGGATCATGGGCGCTGGCTTCTGCATCGTTTGGCCTCCGGTTCAGGGTGCCATCTCCTCCGTTGCCGGCATCATTAAGGAGTCGGGCAACATCGGTCTGTTTATCTACGGCATGCTCAACAAGCTGCTCGTTCCCACCGGTCTGCACCACCTCATCTACACCCCGTTCCAGTTCTCCGATGTGGGTGGCACCCTTACGCTGGGTGATCAGGTTATCGCCGGCGCCTATCCCATCCGTGTCGCCGAGATGGCAATGACGGGCCAGCCCTTCTCCGATAGCACCTACTTCAACAGCTACACCTTCAACAACCTGTGGCCCTACATCGGCATCGGTCTCGCCTTTATCTTCACCGCCTACAAGCAGAACAAGGACAAGACCAAGGCAGTTATCATCCCGCTGATCATCACCGCCGTGCTCTCCTGCGTCACCGAGCCCATGGACTTCCTCTTTGTCTTTGCCGCTCCTGTGCTCTTTGTCGTTCACTCGATTCTTTCCGGTATTTTCCTGGTTCTGCTCAAGGTCCTCTCCGTGCCCGCTTCGACTGCAGGCGGCATCATCAACATCGTGGTTTCCAACCTGGTCCTCGGTGTCGACAAGACCAACTGGCCGGTTATGCTGGTGCTTGGAGTCGTAAACGCCGCTCTGTACTTCTTCCTCTTCACCTTCCTTATTAAGAAGCTCAACCTCCACACGCCTGGCCGCGAGGAGGAGTCCGAGCTCGCCGAGTCCGTTGCCGAGGGCGAGGCCGCCGCGTCTGTCGCGGTGAAGCAGGGCGCCGTTGCCGCGGCTCCCGCAGAGGGCGTCGATGCAGGTATTGCCGACCTGGTCGCAGGTCTTGGCGGCAAGGACAACATCGAGGAGCTCGAGAACTGCTTTACGCGTCTCCGCGTGAACGTTAAGAACCCGGACCTCATCAATGAGGACCTCATCAACCACGTGCCCAACAGCGGCATCAACCGCAACGGCAATAATATCCAGATCATCTTTGGCATGAAGGTCGCCGAGATGCGCGACAAGGTCGAAAACGCAATTGAGAAGGAGCAGTAAACAATGATCATTACTCTGTGTGGTGGCGGATCCACCTTTACCCCCGGCATCGTCAAGTCCATCGCCCTGCGCAAGGACGAGCTCGACGTTGACGAGATTCGTCTGTACGACATCAACGAGGAGCGCCAGCGCAAGGTCGGCGTGCTCGTGGACTGGATTTTGCACGAGGACCTCGGCCTGGACATCAAGCTCACGGTGACCACCGACAAAAAGACGGCTTTTACCGACGCGAGCTTCGTGTTTGCCCAGATGCGCGTGGGCGGCTACGCCATGCGCGAGCAGGACGAGAAGATTCCGCTGCGTCACGGCTGCGTGGGCCAGGAGACTTGCGGTTGCGGCGGCCTTGCCTACGGCATGCGCACCATCTTCCCCATGGTCGAGCTGATCGATGACGTTGAGAAGTACGCCAAGAAGGATTACTGGATTCTCAACTACTCCAACCCTGCTGCCATCGTCTCCGAGGGCTGCCGTGTGCTGCGTCCCAACGCTCGCATCATCAACATCTGCGACATGCCGATCGCGATCATCGACGTGGTTTGCGCCGCGCTCGATATCGACAAGAAGGATGTCGAGTACGATTACTTTGGCCTCAACCACTTTGGTTGGTTCACCTCGATCCGCCACAAGGGCGAGGAGGTGCTCCCGCAGCTGCGCGAGTACATCAAGGAGCACCAGATCCTGCTGCCCGATTCCTACCTCAAGGGTATGGGCTCGCTCATGGCAAAGAAGCCCGAGGAGGCCACTGACGAGCACCCCGAGCAGAACCGTCACACCAAGGGCAGCTGGTACTACGTCTGGAAGGGCGAGTACGAGATCATGGAGTGCTTCCCGGAGTACCTGCCCAACACGTATCTGAACTACTACCTGCAGCAGAAGGAGTTCGTCGAGCATTCCAACCCCGAGCGCACCCGTGCTAACGAGGTTGAGGAGACGCGCGAGAAGAACCTCTTCGACGGTATCGATCACTACGAGAAGACCGGCGAGATCGACGAGAGCACGTTCTATGCGGGCAGCCACGGCGACTGGATTGCCGACCTGGCCATCGCTCTGAAGAACGACACCAAGCAGCGCTTCCTGGTCATTTGCGAGAACAAGGGCGCCATCCCCAACATGCCCTATGACGCCATGGTCGAGCTGCCTGCCTACATTGGCAAGAACGGCCCCGAGGTCATCAGCCGCGACAACATTCCGCTGTTCCAGCAGGGTCTTATGATGCAGCAGCTGAACTCCGAGAAGCTCGTGGTCGAGGCTACGATCGAGGGTTCGTACGAGAAGGCGCTCAAGGCCTTTACGCTCAACAAGACCGTGCCTTCGATGAAGGTTGCTAAGGAAGTTCTCGACGACATGATCGAGGCCAACAAGGGTTACTGGCCCGAGCTTAGCTAAAGACAGAAGGTCGCTGGCACAAAAGAGCCGCTGACCGCATGCCTGGAGCAATGTCCCGTCCACGTGATTGCGTGGGCGGGACATTGCCGTTTTGCGCAAAGGGCTGATATGGGGGCGGGCAGCGCCGTCGCGTCGAGATTGCCCGAGCCCTGCTGTGCCCAGGCGACGCGGTGATTCTGGACGAGCCCTTTACCGGCCTGGATGCCGCCGCGCGCGATGCGTGCGCCGAGGTCGTGCTCGACTTGCTCGACGGCCGCATGCTGTTGCTTGCCACGCACGATGCCGTCGACGCTCGGGCCTTCAATATCTCGGATATCATCACGCTCTAAATGCTAACTCAGCAACAAAATGATCCGTTTTCCTCCGTCCCCATGGGGTCGGGTATGGTATTCTATCTGCGGGGTAATACTTAGGAATACCAAGTAATACCAACGCCGTAGAAACAAACTCCAGATGTGGGCCAATCGGGTTGCCTTCACAGCCCGTCGCCCAGCCGCGTGGCCCGCATCTATCCGCACTACCGTCGTTTCAAAAAGGAAGCGCCATGGCAGAACACATGACCCCCGTAGTCGCGAAGGTCTTGCCTGAGGAGAAGGCAGCCTTCGCGGCGGCAACCCAGCTCGTGGGCACCACGCCGTCCAACGCCATCCGCATGTTTATCGCCGCGTTCAATCGCTGCGGCACCTTCCCGTTCGACATCTCGCCCAGCGGGGCCTTTGGCACTGCGCCCGATTCTTATCAATAAGTGATCCGTTTTCCTCCGTCCCCATGGAATCAGCTCTCTGCCGAGTTGTGGTAGAACTAGGGAACGGTTTTGAGGAGGTTGGCATGCTCAATGCGATGATTTGGGCGCTTGCCTGTTTTGGCGTTGTCGCTGCCGATATAGCCCTGAGCGTCGTTTTGTTCTCCGCCCTTGGCGTCGCATCGGTGTTCATGGGTTTTTCAATCGATGACCTCGACATTCAATTGCTTCAGGCTGCTGCTCAGGCGGCGTCGTTTTTGATGGCGCTGCTGTGGTGGCGTTATCTGTGGCCGCGCTCCTTTCTGGCGCGCCGGCAAGGTGAGCGCCCGCTCGGTGGGGGAGCAAATGCTGCATGGAAGCGCATCGCCTGCGTTATCGTGATCGGCCTTGCCCTGCAGGTGGTCGTTGGCTACGTGACCGACGCTGTGCTGTCGCTGTTGCCCGAGGCGGCGGCCGATTACAGCGAACTTGTCGAGGAGACGGGCATGGGCGACACGAGCTATCTGGCCGTCCTGACCACGGTGCTCGGCGCTCCGTTTTGCGAGGAACTGCTGGTGCGCGGTATCATTTTTGAGTTTTCGCTCCGAGCGTTTAACCCGCAGTGCCGTCCGCTCTGGAAGCGCCGGCGTCGTGCGAGCGCTCAGGACGGCGCCATAGTGCCCTGGGCGGCCCCGAGTACCTGGGGCATCGCCGCGGCGATTGTGCTGCAAGCGGCCATCTTTGGCTTTATGCACATGAACTGGGTGCAGGGCTGCTACGCCGGTGCCGCCGGTCTGGTCTTTGGCTGGGTGCTCGTGACCACCGGAAAGCTCCGCTACACGATCCTGCTGCATTTTGCCTTTAACGCCGGGTCGTATCTCATGACGTTGCTCTGGTTTGTGAACACGCCGCTCGACGTGGCGGTCACGGTTGCCATCGCCGGCTTTGTGCTGATAGAGGCGATGCGGTCGCTCAAGCTGACGTGCCAGCTGGCTCGCTCCCGTCAGTAAATGTGATTCCCCTAAGGAAAACACGACTAGGTGTGTCTGAGCGTGTTCCCCCTAGGGAAAACATGACTGGAGTCAGCCCAAGCGTGTTCCCCCTAGGGAAAACACGCTTGGCCGATGAAAGGACGCCGGCTGGCCATGAGACGCCGGCTGGCCCTCGCCGCGCTAGTTGCGCCTGCCGCCGCCGTTGGCGCCCTGTCGTCCCTGGGCCGCGCGATTGCGACCAGCAGTGTTCTGCGCGCGGGACATACCGCCGTGGCCCTTGCTGCCCTTGGGCCCCTTGCCGGCGCCGCCAGCGCCACCGTGGGCCTTGCCACCCTTCTTGCCGGTCCCGTGTCCGCCGCTGGCCGATGTCTCGCCCGGGCGCGGGGGCACGGGGCGAATCAGGCAATGCTTGGTGTAGCCGATCAGATCACGGCGGCCGGCTTTTTCCAGCGCCTCGCGCACGAGCTTGTAGTTCTCGGGTTTGCGATACTGAATCAGCGCGCGCTGCATGGCCTTTTCGTGCGGGTCGCGCGCTACATAGATCGGCTCCATGGTGCGCGGGTCCACGCCGGTGTAGTACATGCAGGTCGACATGGTGGACGGGGTGGGGTAGAAGTCCTGCACCTGCTCGGGCATGTAGCCCATGTCGCGCACGGCTTCGGCAAGGTCCACGGCTTCCTTCATCGTTGAACCGGGGTGGCTCGAGATCAGGTACGGCACCACGTACTGCTTGAGTCCGTATTCGCGATTCAAACGTTCAAATTTACGGCAGAACGCGTCGTAGACAGCGCGGCTCGGCTTGCCCATCACGGACAGCACCGCATCGCTCACGTGCTCGGGCGCTACGCGCAGCTGGCCCGAGACATGGTGCTCCAGCAGCTCGCGTAAAAACTCGTCCGAGGCATCGGCCATGGTGTAGTCAAAGCGGATGCCGCTACGCACGAAGACCTTCTTGACGCCCGGCAGCTGGCGTAGGTCGCGCAGCAACTGCGTGTAGCCGCTCTCGTCGACCACCATGTTCTTGCATACACTCGGCCAGAGGCAGCGCTTGTTCTTGCATACGCCGTGCTTGAGTTGCTTGTCGCAGGCAGGACGGCTAAAGTTGGCCGTCGGCCCTCCCACGTCGTTGATGTAGCCCTTAAACTCGGGATCGCGCGTGAGCAGCTCGGCCTCGCGCATGATCGAGTCGTGGCTGCGCATCTGCAACACGCGACCCTGGTGGAAGGTGAGGGCGCAAAACGAGCACTCGCCAAAACAGCCGCGGTTGGAGCTAATGGAAAACTTGATCTCGGCAAAGGCCGGCACGCCGCCCGCCGCGTCGTAGTCGGGATGCCAATCGCGTGCGTAGGGGAGTTCGGCAACCTCGTCCATCTCATCGGTGGTGAGTGTCGCCGATGGCGGGTTCTGCACCACATAGACGCTGTTGGGGTAGGGCTCTACCAGGCGATGCCCGGTGATGGGGTCCATATTCTGCTGCTGCACGTTAAAGCTGCGCGCGTAGTTGAGCTTGTCGGCGGCAAGGTCGTCCCAGCTGGGCAACAGGTCGTAGTCGTAGACCTCGTCGAGCGAGCCTGTGCGGTAGACGGTGCCGTTGATATAGGTGATCTGATCGACGGGCAGTCCCGCGTCGAGCGCGTCGGCGATCTCGACGATCGCGTGCTCGCCCATGCCGTAGATGAGGATGTCGGCGCCCGAGTCGAGCAGTACCGAGCGCTTGAGCTTGTCCTGCCAGTAGTCGTAGTGGGCCAGGCGACGCAGGCTTGCCTCGATGCCGCCGATAATGATGGGAGCGTCCTTGAACGTCTGGCGAATGAGGTTGCCGTAGACCGTGACGGCACGATTGGGACGGCGCCCCTCCTCGCCACCGGGGGTATAGGCGTCGGTGTGGCGGCGGTGCTTGGTCACCGAATAGTGGTTGACCATGGAGTCCATGTTGCCGGCACTGACGAGAAAGCCCAGGCGAGGCTCGCCGAGCACCGTGATGCTGGCGGGGTCAGTCCAGTCGGGTTGGCAGATAATGCCCACTTTGTAGCCGTGTGCGTCGAGCACGCGGCTGACGATGGCCATACCAAAGCTAGGGTGGTCCACGTAGGCGTCGCCGCAGATGTAGACAAAGTCGCACTGGTCCCAGCCGCGCGCATCCATGTCGGCGCGGCTGACGGGGAGGAACTTATCGCGGCCCGGTCGCCAGGGACGGGTGGGCGCAGCCGGAGTGTGCGCGACCCGGGTGGCGGGGGAGGCCGTGGCCTGCGCCTTACCGCCGCGCTTTTGCTGCTGGCCGCGCTGGGCATGCTTGCCGTGCTGGTTGTGCTGAGCGTCCTGGGGCTTTTTTGCCACGATTCCTCCCGTTGTTAGTATGCTGCACGTAATTGTAACCAGTCTTTTTGGGACGGCGCTAAAAAGACTGGTGGAGTACATGGGCTGGCGGATCGGCACGTCGATGCGTGTGTCGCACCCGCCGTTTGTTTCCAGACTGTGTATCTGCGCGTTGGAGAACCCGTCTCGCGCGCATGCCATGTTGTCAATGGGTTACAGTATGAACGGCGGCTATGTTTCCGCCAACGCACGAGAGAGTCGTCAACAAGGAGGATGCACGACGATGCAGCGTGCCAAACAGATATCGGAGTCCATCGAGCTGGGCATCATCTTGGCGCTCGCCGGTGGCTTTATGGATGTGTATTCGTACATTGGGCGCGATCATGTTTTCGCCAACGCGCAGACGGGCAACATCCTGCTCGTGGGCGTGAGCATCTCGGAGGGCAATTGGGCACTTGCGGGGCGCTACTTCTTCCCTGTGGTGTCGTTTGCTGTGGGTATTATGCTTGCCGACCTGGTACACGAGCGGTTTGGCAGCGTGATTCACTGGCGCCAAGTGACGGTGTTCTTTGAAGCCGTCATCTTGCTGGGCGTGAGCTTTATCCCCGGTGGCGGTTACAACCTGCTCGCCAACTGCCTCACCTCGTTTGCCTGCGGCATGCAGGTCGAGAGCTTCCGCAAGATACATGGTCACGGCATCGCCACGACCATGTGCATCGGTAACCTGCGCAACGCGCTGCAAAACGTGGACGACTACATCATCACCCACAAGCGCGGCTTTTTGGAAAACGGCGTGCTGTACTTTGGCGTGATCTTTACCTTTGTGTTTGGCGCCGTGCTGGGCAACTGGTGTATTGAGCGCATGGGCCTGCATGCCATCGTCGTGGCGAGCTTGCTGCTGTTTGTCGCGTTTGCCATCATGTTTATCGACCGCGAGCGCGATTTGCACAGGAAATGGGCCCGCATCATAGCTGACTGGCAGACCGCGAGTCTTAAGCGCTAAGGTGCATGTTCGTAACAACATTCAGGAGCCAGAAAAAACTATCCAGCTCCTGAATGTTGCTACGAACTGCTTTTTGCGATTTATTCGAGATGCTCTTCAATCCGAGCCCTAAGAAGGGCAATGGCTGTAGGTATTCCAATTGCGGCGGCTAAATCGGCTTTATCCAAAACCTGTATGCTAAAGCACGATTGTTTATCACATTGAAGGACGATAACTGAAGATAGTTTCACTTCCCGTTGGCTGAATATATCGTAATCTCCAAATAGGAAGTTACCTTTTATTGTGTAATTCGGTATGTTCGTTACGCACTTCATCTCAAGTCTGTTTAGGCCATAATCAAACACCGCAACTTCCTTGTGTTCGATGATGAGCGCAACCCTGGGCATGTTGCTAAAACCACCGTCGACGACAGTGAAGAGTTTTTCATTTGCATCGTCATAAACGGTATATTTAAGACTCAATAGCTGTCCTAGTGGACCCGTGAACCCATGTTTTTTGATGTTGAGGTTGTCTCCTGCTGGGTTGATGAGAGCCAGAGTATGCGGATAAGGGTTACCTTCAATTGAGATTTGATATTCGTTTGTAGCCGTCTTGCTCGATTTAGGACAACTAGCCACCATGTGTCATCGCCTCGATCGAATTGGAACCGTCTTCTGCTTCGTGCGGAGAATTACGCTGTACGTTGCAGTAGATGCAGCTGCAATAACCGCATGGGCAATTTCTAACAAAATGAATGACGTTATTTGCTGCATGCATGTTATTCACTACAAAGTATCTTTTTATAAACGTATTGTCAAACATATATTGCTAAAACAGAAACAATTTATAGACTGAGTCGGTCGTATTCTTTGGGCGATTGCTCCCATAATCTAGCCTTCGCTGCTGTCGGGAGGGAAGGACTAGGGCTCCGTTATTCTGTTGAAACGCTTTAACACTTTTGACGTTCTCACGCGTTTTTTGTTTCAAAAGCGTTAGGATGGGACTTATAGCGCGGGGCGTAATGGATGCCCCGCACACGATGGGAGGCTATCAATGGCTAATCGTTTCGTTCTCAACACCATCTCTTATCATGGTTCCGGCGCCATCAAGGAGATCCCCGGCGAGCTCCAGCGTCGCGGCTACAAGAAGATCTTCGTCTGCTCCGACCCCGATCTGGTTAAGTTTGGCGTTACCGCTAAGGTGACCGACGAGCTCGACGCCGCCGGCATCGCTTGGAGCCTCTACTCCGAGATTAAGCCCAACCCCACTATCCAGAACGTCAAGGACGGCGTCGAGGCCTTCAAGGCCGCCGAGGCTGACGCTATCGTGACCATTGGTGGTGGCTCCTCCATGGACACCGCTAAGGCCATTGGCATCATCATCAACAACCCCGAGTTCGCCGATGTCCGCAGCCTCGAGGGCGTTGCTCCGACTAAGAACCACGCCGTGTTCACCATCGCCGTGCCGACGACCGCCGGTACCGCCGCCGAGGTGACCATCAACTACGTCATCACCGACCCCGAGAAGGTTCGCAAGTTCGTGTGCGTCGACACCAACGACGCCCCCGAGGTCGCCGTCGTCGATCCTGACATGATGGCTTCCATGCCCGCCGGCCTGACCGCTTCCACTGGTATGGACGCTCTGACCCACGCCATCGAGGGCTACACCACCAAGGGTGCTTGGGAGCTCTCCGACATGTTCCACTTTGAGGCTATTAAGCTGATCAGCGAGAACCTGCGTGACTCCGTCGCCGAGGCCAAGTCCGGTCAGCCCGGCTCCGGCCGCGAGGGCATGGCTCTTGGCCAGTATGTCGCCGGCATGGGCTTCTCCAACGTCGGCCTGGGCATCGACCACGCCATGGCTCACACCCTGTCCGCTCACTACGATACCCCGCACGGTGTCGCCTGCGCCATGCTGCTGCCGATCGCCATGGAGTTCAACAAGCCGGTTTGCACCGAGCGCCTGGCCAAGGTTGCCGTTGCCATGGGCGTTGACACCACGGGCATGAGCACCGACGAGGCTGCCGACGCCGCTATCGCCGCCGTCAAGCAGCTTTCCGCCGACGTGAACATCCCGCACGTCTGCGAGGCCATGAAGGCTGACGAGATCGAGGTCCTGGCCAAGGACGCCATGGCCGACGCCTGCTTCCCGGGTAACCCGCGCGAGGCGACGCTCGACGACGTCATCGAGCTCTTCAAGAAGATTTGCCCGGCTGCCTAACCCAGTTTGGTGGTCCTTCGCCCGTAGGCGTATGGTCTTTTGACTTGCCGCTGGCCCCGCCGTGCTACGCACGGCGGGGCTTTTTGTGCTGCGTCAATGTTCTGAGACGGGCAAAACCAAGGCGTACTGCCCGCTACGGATAGGTGGTGCACTTTCCCGCGTGCATTTTTGGGAGTATTCAGCAAGCTCTTAAAAATGCATAACGTTGTGAATGGGCCGAGTGGCCCGCAGGCGCTCATCGACAGCCATTGTGGGCGGGCTATCGATGAGTGGAGGGGGTTGTTACTGAGTTTCTGCTTTGCGACGACCTGCAACACTGCTGTAACCACGTCGTTTTGTCGTTCGCGATGGGGTCGTTGGGGCCCACGGTGCTGAATACTCCGTTTTTTGCACGGCCCAAGGTGGGGTACCCTGAGACGAAGCAAAAAGATTCCTCATTTCTATGCAGATACCGATAGGATTTATGCAAGATTGGGATTGTAAGACGTGCGCGTGCACAAAACCGGTGCGGGGACGTCGGGAGGCGGCTCGGCTCCTAGGGCATTGACCGTGCAGAACGGTTAAAATCGGGACTCGGTCTTAGTTTTACTTGGAAGGACGCATATGGCTTCTAATATTGATGCTTCTCTAGAGGAGACACTCTCCTATATCGCGGGACAGCTTAAGGCGCTGACTTCTATCGCTTCGCCTACGGGCTATACCCGTGCGGCGACTGATTATCTGATGGAGACGTTGCGCGATATGGGCTTTGGGCCCGAGCGTTCTAACAAGGGCAATGTGCTCGTTGAGCTTGGTGGTGAGGGTGAGCCGCTCGTGTTGGCGAGCCATGTCGATACCCTGGGCGCCATGGTGCGCTCCATCAAGGACAATGGCCGCTTGCGCCCCACGACGCTCGGCGGGCATCAGTGGTCTACGGCCGATGGCGAGAACTGCACCGTTTATACGCGCGATGGCAATGTCTACACGGGTGTGGTCCTCAATACCGAGCCTTCGGCGCACGTGGCCGATGAGCCGGTCAAGACCATCGAGAAGAACATGGAAATCCTGCTCGACGAGAACGTTGACAGCAAGGACGATGTGCTCGAGCTGGGTATTCAAACCGGCGACATCATCGCTATGGATCCGCGCACCACGGTGACGGAGAGCGGCTACATCAAGAGTCGCTTCCTTGACGACAAGCTGTCCGCGTCGATTCTGCTGGGTTTGGCCCGCGCCGTCGCCGAAGGCGAGGTGACGCTTTCGCGCAAGGTTTCGTTGCTCTTTACGGTGTACGAGGAGGTCGGCCACGGCGGTGCCTTTGTGCCGGCCGACACGCGCGAGATGATCAGCGCTGACATGGGCTGCGTGGGCGATGATCTGGGCTGCACCGAGCGCATGGTTTCGATTTGTGCCAAGGATTCGGGCGGTCCGTACAACTACGACCTGGTGACCACGCTGTCCAATATCGCGCGCGAGCTTGAACTTGACTACGCCATCGACGTGTACCCGCACTACGGCTCGGACGTCGAGGCCACGCTTTCGGCTGGCTACGACATTCGCCATGGCCTGATCGGCCCCGGCGTGTACGCGAGCCACAACTACGAGCGCAGCCACATGGACGGCGTGCGCAACACCTACGAGCTGGTCCGAGCCTACGTTCAGCGCTAACGATGCAGCGGCCTCGGCTGATACGGCAGTACCGACCGAGGCCGTCCTCTCTAAGTTGCGGTGAAATAGGGACTGTTTGGCGGTTTTAAACGCTTAAACAGTCCCTATTTCACCGCAATTTATGAAGGGGATGGGGCTACTTAAGTGCGCCGGTCACCGTGCCGCCGCCGAGGACGATGTCGCCGTGGTAGACTACAACGGCCTGGCCGGGGGCGATGGCTCGTTGCGGCTCGTCAAAAGTTAGCAGCATTTGCCCGTCTTCGTCACGCGTAAGGGTCGCTGCCTGGTCTTTCTGACGGTAGCGGTACTTGGCGCCCACGCGAATGCCGCCGGCATTGAGCTCTGCCTCCATGCGGTCGGCGGGGGCGCTCCAGATCCAGTCGTTGGCCGTGAGCGCTGTGGCCGTCAGGTCCTCGGCCTCGCCCAGATGCACAATGTTGTTGGCGGCATCGACGCCCGTTACGTACACGGGATGCGCCATCGCGACGCCCAGACCCTTGCGCTGGCCGATGGTATAACGCAACGCGCCGTTATGGCGTCCGACCACGCTGCCGTCGCGCCACACAATGTCGCCCGGTGCAGCGGCATGTCCGCAGCGGCGCTCGATATAGCCCGCGTAGTCGCCGTCCGCGATAAAGCAGATATCCTCGCTCTCGGCCTTCTTGGCGTTGATGAAGCCCTGCTCGGCGGCAATGCGGCGCACGTCGCGCTCTTTGTCCAGCCCAGCCAGCGGAAAGATCGTGCGTGCCAGGCGCTCTTGTGTGAGCGAATACAAAAAGTAGCTTTGGTCCTTTTTGAGATCTTCGCCGCGGTGCAGCTGCCAGGTTCCGTCGGACGCCTGGCTCGTTTTGGCGTAATGACCCGTGGCGATGTAGTCGCAGCCCATATCGAGTGCCGCATCGAGCAGCGCGCCAAACTTAATATGGCGGTTGCAGATGATGCACGGGTTGGGCGTCAGCCCCTCCTGGTAGGCGGTCACGAAGCGCTCGATAACATTGCGGTCGAAGGTCTGCTGTAGGTCGAGCACATGGTGGGGTATCCCCAGGCGCTCGGCGACGGCCTTTGCATCGGCGATGTCGCGATCGACCTTACCCATGCCCGTGACGGGATCGGGCGCGGGACAGGTGAGGCGCATGGTGGCGCCGACGCATTCGTAGCCCTGGCTTTTGAGCAGGTACGCAGTCACGCTGGAATCGACGCCGCCGCTCATGGCGACGAGCACGCGCTTGTTGTGCATGGGGAGGTTCTCCTTGGTGGCATGTGGCCAAAAAAGAAAAGCGGCGCGGGAGGCTGGTTCCGCGCCGCAGACATCGTAGCAAGTTCGGACGTCTCGTGGGACACCCTGATGGGATGGGCTCAGGCTACCGGGAGAGGGGAGACCGGTTCGCCCTGGGCTCAACCTATGGGCGACGGGCCCTAGCCCTGGAAGAGTGCCGTGGACAGGTAGCGCTCACCGGTATCGGCGAGCAGCGCCACGATGGTCTTGCCCTCGTTCTCGGGGCGCTTGGCCAGCTGTAGCGCGGCCCACACGGCGGCGCCGGACGAAATGCCCACGAGCACGCCCTCCTTGTGGCCCACGGCGCGGCCGGTGGCAAAGGCGTCCTCGTTCTCGACGGGGATGATCTCGTCGTAGACTCGGGTGTCGAGGACGTCGGGCACAAAGCCGGCGCCGATGCCCTGGATCTTGTGCGGGCCGGCCTGGCCCTTGGAGAGCACCGGGGAGGTGGCGGGCTCGACGGCGACGACCTGAATCTCGGGGTTCTGCTCCTTGAGGAACTCGCCCACGCCGGTCACGGTACCGCCGGTGCCGACGCCGGCGACGAAGATGTCGACCTTGCCGTCGGTGTCATCCCAGATCTCGGGGCCGGTCGTGGCTTTGTGGATGGCGGGGTTGGCGGGGTTCACAAACTGGCCGGCGATAATGCTGTTGGGGGTCTCCTTCTGCAGCTCCTCAGCCTTGGCGATGGCGCCCTTCATGCCCTTGGAGCCGTCGGTGAGCACGAGCTGTGCGCCGTATGCCTGCATAAGCTTGCGGCGCTCGACGGACATAGTCTCGGGCATGGTGATGATCACCTTGTAGCCGCGGGCGGCCGCCACCGAGGCGATGCCGACGCCGGTGTTGCCGCTCGTGGGCTCGATGATGGTGTAGTCGCCGCCGCGCACGAGCTTGCCTGCCTTCTCGGCCTCGTCAATCATGTTCTTGGCGACGCGGTCTTTAACTGACCCGGCGGGGTTGAAGTATTCGAGTTTGACGAGCACACGAGCCTTGAGGTCCTCGTCGGCCTCAAAATGAGTGAGCTCCAGGAGCGGGGTGTGGCCGATAAGCTGATCGATGGACGTGTAAACCTTGCTCATGGTGAACCTCCAAAGTGTTCAAGTTGCTGGTTGCCGTGTGGTTTCACGGTGTGTGTGGCAGCGAAACCCACAAACCTTATAGGTTGTTCGTTTTGCTGTTGGCAAGCATAGTAGACACCAAAGCCTAGTAACGCAATAGGAAATAGAAGATTATTACGAGTCGATTAACCATCTTGACGGGAATAGGTATTTTCAAAACCAATTTTTCGGCTAGAATTTCTACGAATTAAAAGACCGAAAGGCAGCTATATATATGTTGGTTTCCACAAAGGGCAGATATGCCCTGCGCGTTATGGTCGACCTGGCCGAGCACCAGGCGACAGGCCGTATCCCGCTTAAAGAGATTGCGGCGCGTCAGGGTATTTCGGAGAAGTACCTCGAGAATATTCTGGCTACGCTCGTGCGCGCCAACATGCTCTCGGGCATGCGCGGCAAGGGCGGCGGCTATGTGCTCACGCGCCCGCCCGAGCAGTACACGGTGGGCGAGATCTTGCGCCTGACCGAGGGCAGCCTGGCGCCGGTCGCCTGCCTGGATGGCGACTGCAAGGGTTGTTCGCGCTCTGACGAGTGCCCCACGCTCGACGTGTGGAAGAACCTGGACAAGCTTATCAACGACTACCTCGACGGTGTGACGCTCGATCAACTTGTCGCTCCCAACGAAGGCTACGACTACGTGATCTAGCCCACCTGCCATTTGGGGACGGGGTGGAAATGGCAGATTCTCTCGCCCTTTGAGACTTGGCAAATAAGAAGGCCGCCCATTTTTGTGATGGGCGGCCTTCGTTTTGGGCTGTTGAGACGGGCGCGGCCGGAATGGCCGTTTTAGCCCTCGGCGATGCTGTCGAGGATGCTGCGCATGATGGACACCAGGATGCTGCCCATAAAGGCCGATCCAAAGCTGGCGATGGAGATGCCCGCGCCCAGCAGATTGACCGACAGATAGCTGGCCAGCTCGAGCATAAAGCTGTTGACTACGAGCTGAAAAATACCCAGCGTAATGATCGTGAGCGGCAGCGAGATAACCGTCAGGAACGGCTTGACGAGCGAATCGACGATGTTCAGGAACAGTCCCACGAAGGCGAAACAGACCCAGGCCTCGGCAAAACCGAAGGGCTGGATGCCGGGGACGAGGAACGTGGCAATCGCGATGGCGATCGAGGTAAAGAGCCAGTTAAGCATAAAGCGCATGGTGTGAATCCTTTCTTGCGCAGGGTGCGTCGGTGTCGCGTGAAGCGGTTTGCTGCGGCAGCTTGGACGGCCGCTCGGGTGTGCCGCCTTGTTCGGCCGCCCATTGTCTCAGATATTCGTGGAGCTTACGTGCGCATTCGGTTTCAAAACGGCGTTCGTCCTAGAAAACGCGCCGCTGGCAGAGAGTTTTGTCGCTTTAGTTTGGTGGTGTGCTAAACTGCTACGGGCAAAAGCCACAGGCGTTGCCCTATTGCATAGAACGGGCGAACGATGCCCGATGTCAGTATCAACTTCGATGCCTTATGGCGGGTTTGGCGGTGATCGATGAATATCGAGAACATGTTTGACAAGCCTGATGTCAAGCAGCTGGTCCACGCATTTAGTCTTTTGGATGACGAGAAGGATATCCAAGCGTTTTTGACCGATATCTGCACGCCGCGCGAGATCTGCGATCTTTCGCAACGTCTGCAGGTTGCGCGCTATCTGGATGAGGGCGAGCCTTATGTTGAGGTTCAGGCCCGCACCGGCGCTTCGTCCACTACGGTGAGCCGCGTTTCAAAGGCGCTGAACGGCGAGTACGGCGGCTATCGCAAGATCCTCATCAAGCTGGAGGATGGCGAGTAGGCCAGCGACAACAAACGAATTGTGCAGAACCGTCCCTTCGGGGGCGGTTTTTATATGCCCGCAATCGGCTGGTGCGTTGGGGTCAGGTTGCTTTGCACCAAAACATGGAGCTGAGGTAGCAATCTGTCCGCGTGGGCGGGTAGGATGGAAGCATTGAATATTGCGAACGGTTTGAGTGGAGGACCATGCCTGTTCGAATCTATACCACCAACGCCGGCGCGGATTTGAGCGATGCCGAGGCGGCGCTGCTTGCCGACCTTATTGCCCGCCACGGGCGTGCCGTGCTGCTGGCGCCAACGTTTGCCGAGCTCGACCTGTGCCGTCATGATGCGGCGGAAGCCGGCGTTTCGCTGGGTATTGACTACAAGACGCCTACATCGTGGCTTCGCTCGCTTTGGGAGCTTTTGGGCGACGGGCGCGGTTTCGTCGACAACCTGCAGCGCCAGATGCTGTTTTCGGACATGGTAGCGCGTCTCGACGACGCCGACCTGCAGCCGCTTTCGCGCAGCCAGGGCACGGTGCGTATGCTCGCGCGTATGGCTCGCGATGTGCTGCCGGGTGTGGCAGGGACAGGTGCCGAGCGTTGCTGCGACAACGTTTGCAAGCCCAAGCCCAGAAGCGACGCCGAGGCTCGCGTGTTTGAACTTTTGTGCGCCTATGCGCGCGGTTTGGACCGTCGAGATATGGTCGAGCCCTGCGAGGCGGCTGACATTATGGCCGGCGCTTTGGCCGACAACCTGCCGGGGTGCGCCCGCGCCGTTTGCGTGCGCAGCGTCACGTCATTTACGTATAGCCTGCTCGAGCTGCTGTCCGCCGTGGCAAACAACGGGGGAGAGGTTGTCGTGCTGCTTGCTCGCGAGCAAGCGGCGATGCGCGAGGAGCTTGCCGCGGCATTTGATGTCCGCGGTGTGCTGTTTGAGATCGCGCCGCTGGACGAGGATGCCGGCGCTCCCGCGATTGCTCCAAAGTCCGTCGTACGTCCTGCCTTTGTGGAAGTCGCCGGGCCCCATGCCCGTGCCCGTGTCTATGCGGACGTCATCGATAAGATGGTGAAAGCGCGCAAGGAGTCCAAGGTCAACGATGCCGCCTCCGCACCCGTCGATCCCGTGCGCGTACTCGTGGTGTCCGCCCGGGCACCCCAGCTGTTCGGCGAACTCTCTGCTCGTTTGGCGGCGCGTCACATTGCGGCCGAGATGACTGAGTTTACGGCGTTTTCCCAGTCCATCGCGGGCAGGCAGTTTACGGCGCTCGCCAACCTGATCGAGCGTATGAAAGCCGCCGACGAGGGTACCGCTTCCAAGACCGAGTGGTGGCCCGCTCCAGAGCTTGCCGACTGGATTTATAGTCCGCTTTCGGGTGCCGACGCCGCGAGCGCCCGCGGCTTCGACAAGAACATGCGCCTGTCGCGCAACAAGACCACGGCGGGCGTCAAGAGCCTGCTGCAGAGCGTGCAGGGTCAGGTGAGGGGCGCTCGCAAGGCCGCCAGCGAAGAAAACTGGTTTAAGAACGTGCCATGCGTGGTCTCGGACGTGTTTCAGGCGCTGTGGCGCGACAAGCCCGTGACGGCGCTCAAGGCCATGCTCGCCGTTGCCGAGGCGCTGCCCGATCGCGCTCTAGGCGGCCTTGACGGCCAGGCCCGTCGCCAGGCAGAGACGGCTCTGCTGCGCCATGCCATCGACATCCTTATGAACGATGCTCGCGCGCTCGACGTGTCGCAGGCCGCGACCGTGCCAGTTCTCGACGGCGTTCGAACCAAGGTGGACAAGCGCAGTACCGCTTACGATTACGTGACCTACGAGGTCGATCGCACGCCACGGGCGCAAGTACGCTTCGCGTCGCTTGCCGATGCGTCGGTCCTGCGTCCCGGCGACTACGATGCCGTGCTGTTTGCCGATGTCGACCTGGACAGCTACCCGCTTTCGCACGAAGAGGGCCCGCTTGCCACGTTGACGGCCGAGCTGCGTCGCGACGGCGTGTCTTTGGAGCCCGCCGCCCTGCTGCGCGTGCGCTTTGGCCGTGCAATGCAGGCGGCGAGCGGTCCGGTTGCGCTCGCCCGCGTGACGCACGATCGCCAGGCACGCGAGTGCTACCCGGCAGCCGTATGGACCGAGCTGCGGGCGCATGCCGAGGCCGCTGGCGCCGCCAAGGTTACGTGCGTGGGCGAGGGCGATATTATCGCCGACTTTGATCCCGCTGCAGGCGAAGGTCTTAGGCGCGAGCGCGTGACCTGCGAAGCTCCTCAGCATCTGAGCGATGAGGCCATTCCGTATCTGGTCCTGCGCCGTCGCGATGGCGAGGGCGAGGATGCGCCGCTGGTGCCGCGCCTGACGTCTGCCTCGCAGATCGAGGCCTATTCGACCTGCCCGCTATGCTGGTTCGTCTCGTACCGCGTGAAGCCCCAGTCGATCGACGCCGGCTTTGGCAATATGGAGAAGGGCAACTTTGTCCACGACGTGCTGGAGCACCTGCACGCCCGTCTGCCCCAAGAGGGCATGGAGCGCGTGACGCCCGAGAACCTGCCACGTGCCCAGGAGCTGCTGCGCAAGGTCTTTGACGAGACCTTGGCCGAGCATGCCTCCAAGCGTGGCAACGAGGGCCCGCTCGTGCCGCTCTCTCCGGTGGAGGAGCGCCAGGTGGCCGAGATTCTGCCGCAGCTGGAGGGCGTGCTTGCCTATGAAGCCGAGGCGCTGACCCCCTTTGTTCCGCGCTACCTGGAGTTTGCCTTTAACGATCTTAACGTTGAGTATGCCGGCTGGCCGCTTGGCGGGCGCATCGACCGTGTGGACGTGGACGCCGAGAATCGCGCCGTGGTAATCGACTACAAGCATCGCACGGGCGTTGAGGAGTTTAAACTCGCCGACCCTACGGTGCGCGACGAGGAATCGGGTGAGGCTGCCATCGACGACCCGCGGTGGCTACCGCCACATACCCAAACGCTCATCTACGCCCAGGCCATGCGCCGGGCGCTGGGCCTAGATACCCGTGCTGCGCTCTATTTCTCGACCAAGGGCGGCAAGCCCGCGCTGCGCGGCGCGGCGAGTGCCGAGTTGCTCGAGGAAGAGCGCGGCGACGGTCGCATCCCGGGGCTTAAGAAGGGCTTTCCCGGCGAGGGCGGCAACATGGACTTCGATGCGCTGCTCGACCGCGTGGAGGCCGGCATCGCCGAGCGCCTGCGCGAGCTCGAGGCGGGCAACGTGGCTGCTGTCGACCCGGCGTCGACGCAGGCCGCGCATGCGCGCTGCTCGTATAACCATGAAGGAACGTTTGTAAGGAGGGACGTGTAGACCATGGATCTTTCGACCTTGATGCCGCAACAGCTGCAGATCGTCAAGACGCTCGACCGTCCGCTGTTTGTCTCGGCGGGCGCCGGTTCGGGCAAGACCTTTACCCTCACGCGCCGCATCGTCTACGCGCTCTCGCCCGAATCCGGTCCGTTCGTTGAGCATCTGAACCAGGTGCTCGCCATTACCTTTACCAAAGATGCCGCGGCCGAGATCCGTGACCGCGTGCGTCGCGCGCTTATCGAAGAGGGTATGGACGAGGAGGCCCTGACCGTCGACGACGCTTGGATCTCGACCATTCACGGTATGTGTTCGCGCATCCTGCGCGCGCATGCGTTGGAGCTGGGCATCGATCCCGAGTTCACGGTGCTTACCGATACCGATGAGCTTATGGATCAGGCTGTTGAGCATGTGCTGGCCCGCGCGACGGCGCCCGATGCCGCCCCCGAGCTCGCGGCATCGCTCAAGGCCCTCTACGCCTGGTATCCCATGGCGGGCGAGGGCGGTCCCTTTGGCGCCGGCACGACCATCAAGGGTCTGGTGCGCGACCTGCTGGAGCTCTCGAGCCAGCTGCCGGGCGGTATGGACGACGTGCGCGTGGCGCGCGGCCAGGCCGACACCTCGGCCCTTGCCGATGCCTATCGATCGGCGTTGGGCGCAAGCAAGGCCGCGACCGAAAAAGCGCAGACGGCGCTCGATGCCATCGACGCGTTCGAGGCGAGCGGCAAGACCATGGCCGATGCGGCGCGACTCATGATGTCGTGCACCATGCCGCGCGCGAGCAAGGCATTCCCTAAGGAGCAGGTGGAGCTACTCAAGGCAGAGGCCGCCGATGCGTTTATCAATATCGTGCTGGCCTGCGGCGGTCCCGCGCTCGAGGCACTGGTGGGGCTTGCCCGTGCTGTAGAGGCTGAGTACCGCGCGCTCAAGGCCGGCCAGTCTGCCCTCGACAACAACGATCTGCTGCGCATGGCCTACGAGGCCCTGCGCGATTACCCGGCCATCCGAGCGGCATACGAGGGTCGCTTTAAGATGGTCATGATCGATGAGTTCCAGGATACCGATCAGATGCAGGTCGACCTGATCCGTTACCTGACGGGTGCGGGGGAGCGCGCGTTGTGTACCGTAGGCGATGCACAGCAGTCGATCTACCGCTTCCGCGGGGCGGAGGTCGAGGTGTTCCGTCGCCAGGAGCGCAAGGTGGGCTCCTCTGCTGCGCCCGAGACGTCCGTCGCATCCGATGCCCCTGCCGGCGAACTCGTCAAACTCGTGCGCAATTTCCGCAGCCACGACGAGGTGCTGCGCTATGTGGCACGCGTCTTCGACGGCGATGACGGCGGCCTGATGCAGGGCTTTTTGGATCTTGAGGCGAGCGACGGCCACAAGGACACGCTGGTGGCGGACGCCTCGCGCCGCCAGGCCTTCTTTGTTGCCGGCGGCAGTATGCAGGAGCGCACGCAGGCCAAGGCCCGTGCGATCGCCGAGCGATTCCATGCGCTTGCCGATGCCGGCCAGCCCCAGGGCGGCATGGTGCTGCTGCTGGGTCGCATGACCAATGCCGGCGTCTACGCGCAGGCCTTCCGCGACCAAGGACTCGACTGCGTCATCGCAGGCGGCTCGGTCTTTGCCCAGGCGGCCGAGGTGCAGACGGTGCGTGCCCTGGTCTGCGCGCTCGCCAATCCGGCCGATACGGCCCAAGGCCTTATGCCGTTGCTGGCCTCGCCGATGTTTGCACTCGGCGCCCAGGAGTTCCTGGCGCTGGCGACCAAGCTCGACGAGCAGACGGGCGAGACGTCGCGCCGCAATATCGATGTGGGCATCATGAGCGATTCCGATGTGCCGGGTTTGCAGAACCTGCCGCTCGTGACGCGTGCCCGCGAGGTGCTGCGCTACGCGCTTCGTCGCGTGGGACGCGATTCGTTCGCCGCCATCGCGCGCGATGTGGTCAATGCCTCCGGCTGGTTCGTGCGTCTGGCGCAGCGCGGCCCCGAGGGCAAGGCCATTGCCGCCAACGTGCTCAAGGCGCTCGACGCCGTGGCCGAGGCAGAGGCCGAGCTCGGCAATTCTCCGCGCTCCATCGCGCTCGCCTTCGACCGCTTCTTGGCGGGCAAGGAGGCCCCGGGCGCCCTCAACGAGGAGGGCGACGGCGCGGTGCGCATCATGACCGTGCATGCGTCCAAGGGCCTGGAGTATCCGGTCGTGGCGGTTGCCGAGTGTTTTGGCGTGCGCAAATCGTCCGGTGCGGCACAGATGGGTCGCGTCGAGGGCGGAGCGCAAGTCGTGGCGCTGCCGGCGCGCTTCGATGGCGTTAAGCTTGCCGACGGAACCTTCGTGAAGGGCGATGACGTCAAAAAGCAGTTTGAACACGCGTTTAAGGGCAAGGGCACGTCGCTGTGGCTGCCGCCAGAGCTTATGGAGGACGTATGCGCGACGGGCTCTCCCGCCGAGGCATTTGCCCGCCTGCGTAACGACGACCTGCAGCTTTCGCTCGAGGAGCGGGCTCGTCTGCTCTATGTCGCCATGACGCGAGCGCGCGAGCTGGTGATCTTGGCGATGGATGCCGGCGTGAGCCGCGGCAAGGTGACGGCGCCGACCTTCGATGTCGAGACCGATCTGACCTACGACGTGCTGCGCCGCATCCTGCCGACCGGCAGCCTGGACATGCCGCAGCTCGATAGTGACCGTTTGGTGTTCGACAACTCCAAGCCGGGCGATTACGAGCTCATCTCGCTGGCGGACTTTACGTTTGGTGAGCAGGCGTTTGAGGCTAACGCTTCGCTGGATGCCGAGGGCAGGCTTGTTCGCGGCGATGTCGATACAGATACTGCCGACGATTCGGCCAGTACAATCGTTCCCGGTCCTGCCGACCCCAAGCCCGATTCGTTTGAGCTTGTGTATCCCCAGGCAGTGGGCGTGCGCATGGGCATCTGTCCGTATCCGATGCGTGATTCGTATAGCTACTCGTCAATCGCCGCGGCGCTCCATGCCGAGGCGGAAGATCGTTCCGCCGAGGCGCGTGTTCCCATGGACGAGGCCGGCGATGATGCGGAGTCGGATGGATCGGAGATGACGGATGCAGACGTGGCCGCCGTTGAGCCCGCCGGCAACCCCATGGCGCTGGGCTCGGCGTTCCATGCCGCCTGCCAGTGGCTGATCGAGATGGGTGCCGATGCGCTGCCCGCTGAGCGTGCCGATGCGCTGGCGCGCCTGTGGTGCCTGACGCCGGAGCAGTGTGAACGCTTCGACGTTGCCCTGGACCGCTGGCTCAAGTCGGCTGTTCGTGCCGACCTGCTCGCGTGGCCGTGCGTTCGCGCCGAGGTGCCGTTCTTTTCACTGGGCTGCGAGGACGAGGACATCGCTCGCTACGGTGCTTATGCCGAGGGCGCCATCGACGCTTTGGCGACGAACCCGGCGGATTCGTCATGCGCGCTGGTCATCGACTACAAGACGGGCGGCACGCCGGACGAGACGCCGGACCAGCTGCTCGAGAAGCACGCCTTGCAGGCACGTGTCTATTCGGATGTCCTGCACAAGGCGGGCTTTGAGGCCGTGACCGTCAAGTTCGTCCGCGTGGAGCAGCCGGATCCAACCATCTTCGTCGAACCCGCCGAGCCTCAGGTGGTCACCTACAATTTCTAGTCCTCAGATAACTTGCGGTGGAATAGTTCCTGTATTGCGGCCCAGGTGGCCCAAGCGGGAACTATTTCACCGCAACTCAATAGGAGCCGTGTGGGTTTGGGCTAGGTTCGGGTGCCGTCCGCGCCGTGCGGTAGAATCGTAACCCTAAGATCACGAACCCGCATCGGAGCTCATCACATGGCATTTGTCCATCTGCACAATCACACTGTTTTCTCCATGCTCGACGGCGCAACCCGTATCCAGGATATGGTCAATCGCGCCGTAGAGCTGGGCATGCCCGCCGTGGCCATTACCGATCACGGCTACATGTATGGCGTGCCCGACTTGGCGCTGGCCTGCGACGCCGTCAACCACAACACGCCCGAGTACAAAACCTGGAGCCACGACAAGGCCTTCTTGGAAAAGGATCGCCGCGACGAGTTGGTGGAGCCCGATCCCGAGGAAAACCCGCGCGAGCATGCCCAGTATGTGAAGGACATGGCCATGTGGGACGAGAAGGGCAATATCGACGAGCTCAAGCCACCCCTGGTCATCAAACCCATCTTTGGCTGCGAGGTCTACTTTACGCCGGACGAGACGCTCGCCCGCGACCATAAGCCCGAGCTCTACCACATGATCCTTCTGGCCAAGGACCAGGAGGGTTACGTCAACCTGATGCAGACGGTCTCCGAGGCCGCCGTGCAGGGCTTTTACTACAAGCCGCGCGTGACGCTCGACAACCTGCGCCGCCATGCCAAGGGCATGATCTGCACCAGCGCCTGCATCGCCGGCATCATTCCCAAGTACATCGACCGCGGTGATATGGAGGGCGCCATCAAGTGGGCCGAGACTTTCCGTGACACCTTCGAGCCCGGCGACTTTTATATCGAGATCCAGGAACACGGCATCACCACCGACAACGGCCTGACCGACGAGCAGATGGACCGCACGCTCATCGACATCGCCAAGCAGGTGGGCGTCAAGGTCATCGCCACCAACGACTTCCACTACCTGCGCCGCGAGGACGCGCCCGTGCAGGACGTCATCATGTGCATTGGCATGAACGCCAAGGTCGACGACCCCAACCGCATGCGCATGACCGGCTCGGAGTTTTACATGAAGACCGAGGAGGAGATGCGGGCGATGTTCCCGTATTGCCCCGAGGCCTGCGACAACACGCTCGAGATTGCCGACAAGTGCTATGTGGAGCTGGACTGGGATTCCATCATCCTGCCGCGCTTCCCGTTGCTCGATCCCGGCGAGACGCACGAGAGCCAGTTCCGCCGCGAGTGCGAGAAGGGCCTGCGCCAACACTACGGTGACGACTGGGCCACGCGCGAGATCTGTGGCGTCAACATCAAAGAGCGCTTTGAGTACGAATACAAGGTCATCTGCGACAAGGGCTTTGCCGCCTACTTTTTGATCGTCGCCGAGTACGTGCAATGGGCCAAGGACAACGGCATCGGCGTCGGTCCCGGCCGTGGCTCGGCCGCCGGTGCTATCGTCGCCTACGCCATGAACATCACCGCGTTCGACCCGCTCGAGAACGGCCTGATGTTCGAGAGGTTCCTGTCCCCGCAGCGTACCGAGATGCCCGATATCGATATGGACTTCGACGATGAGCGGCGCCTCGAGGTCGTGGAGCACGTTCGCCAGCTCTACGGCCCCGAGAAGGTCACCCACGTCATCACCTACTCGACCATTAAGGCCAAGCAGGCCATCAACGACGCCGCACGCGTTCTGGACTACCCGGTCTACATGGGCCAGCGCCTGTCCAAGATGGTTTCGAGCGACCCCAAGGTCAAGCTCAAGCAGGTGCTCGAAAAGCAACCCGGCAAAGAGGATCTGTTTAACCCCGACTTTGCCGAGGCCTATAAAAAGGATGACGACGCCCGCCGTATCATCGACACGGCGCTCTCGATCGAGGGCCTCACCCGTGGCGAGGGTGTGCACGCGTGCGCCGTCCTGATCTGCCGCGATCCCGTCAACGAGCATGTGCCCACCAAGCTCGATACCAAGGGCGGCGTCGAGATTACCCAGTACGAGGGTCATACCGTTGCCGACATGGGCCTGCTCAAGATGGACTTCCTGGGCCTGCGCACGCTGACGGTTATCTCCAAGGCCAAGGCAAACATCAAAAAGAACTTCGGCATCGACATCAAAGAGGAAGAGATTCCTTTTGACGACCCCGAGATCTTTAAGCTCATGGGTTCCGGCCACACCGCCGGCGTCTTCCAGGTCGAGTCCGCAGGCATGACGGCCACGATCAAGAACATGAAGCCCACCGAGTACAAGCACGTCGTAGCATTGATCGCCCTGTACCGCCCGGGCCCGCTGGGCGCCGGCATGGTTTCGTCCTACATCAACCGTATGAACGGCAAGGAGCCGGCGGTCTCCTACGACGACCGCCTGGACGACATCCTGGGCGAAACCTACGGCACCATGGTCTACCAGGAGCAGGTTATGCTCATCTCCGTCGAGATGTGCGGCTTCTCCAAGGGCGAATCGGACTCGCGTATCCGTAAGCCCGTGGCTAAGAAGAAAATCAAGCTGCTCACGTCGACGGTGCTCCACTGGGAGGATGGCTCCGACGAGACCACCTACGACCACTGGATGAACGGCGCCATCAAGAACAACTACACGCGCGAGGTCGCCCAGAAGATTTGGGACGATGTTCTCGAGTTCGCGTCCTACGCCTTCAACAAGTCGCACTCCGCCGGCTACGCCATTCTGGTTATGCAGACGGCGTGGCTCAAGGCGCACTATCCGCACGAGTACATGGCGGCCGTTCTGACGTCCTATACGGGCAAGACCGACAAGATCGTGCACTACGTCTCGGCATGCCGTCACGACGGCATCCCCGTGCTGTCGCCAGATGTCAACGAGTCCGGTACCGAGTTCACGGCTACCAAGGAGGGCGTGCGCTTTGGTCTGGCCGGCATCCGCTGCGTGGGCACCGGCGTGGCGCAGGCGATTATCGCCGAGCGCGAGGCGGGCGGCCCGTTTAAGACGCTGCACGACTTTGTCGAGCGCGTGGACTCGAGCCAGGCCAACCGTCGCGTGATCGAATCGCTCATCAAGGCAGGCGCCTTCGACTCCACGGGGTATCCGCGTCGCCAGATGATGCACTTTGTGGATAAGAACAACCCCGAGAACATCATCGATGCCGCCGTGAAGCGCCAAAAGGATCGCGCGAGCGGCCAGACGTCGTTCTTCGATATGTTCGGCGACGTTGAGGGCTCGGGCTTTGAGGTGAGCGTGCCCGATCCGGACGGCCAGGAGTGGGACCGCCACCTTAAGCTGAGCCAGGAGAAGGAGGTTCTGGGCATCTATGTCTCGGACCACCCGTTGCGCCCGTTTGAGTATGCGCTAGCCAAGGCGCGCGACTTCTCGTTCTCGCAGATCGACACCGGTTACGAGGTGCAAAACCCCACGGGCGGTACCATCAACCAGGAGATTCCCGAGGGCAAGGCGCTGTGGTGGGCCGGTATGGTCTCGAGCGTGTCCAAGCGCGTGACCAAAAACGGCGACCCCATGGGCATCGTGCAGCTCGAGGACATGGAAGGTGAGGCCACGGTCGTGGTGTTCCCCAAGACCTACAAGGAGGCCGAGGGGTACCTGTACGGCGAGGTCGATCCCGAGACCGGCGCGCAGCTGTCCGATGCGTTTGTGCGCATTAAGGGCAAGCTTGAGCGCTCGGACCGCGGCGATCAGATCATCGCGCAGGAGATCGTGCCACTGGAGCTTAATGAGGAGAACAACAAGCCCAAGGTGTTTGAGGTCATGGTGCCCAACAGCCGCTTTAGCCAGGGCAATATGGCGCGTCTTGCCACGGTGCTTACCGCCAACCCGGGCGGCGACCGCGTGGAGATCTTTATCGAGCAGGTGGACGGGCGTGTGCTGCGTGCCGAGGTGCCGGCCAAGGTCAACGCACGCTCGATTCCGCTGTTGGCAGAGGCAAAAGCCATCGTGGGTAACCAGGGTCGCGTGACGGTGATCTAAGGGCGACCTTGCTGGTCCGCGCGAGATTGGAGGAAGTGATGGCACAGGGGACGTTTGCGCAGGCGCTCCGTAAGGAGGCGGCGCTCAGCAGTACCTTTATGAAGGGGCGCTCGCTCATGCTCAACGGCGCCGTGCTGTCGTTTGAGGACTCCGGCTCGCGCTTCTCCAAAAATGTGACTATCGAGGGCACGGTGCGCGGCTCGCGCGGCGACCTGTATAAGACACACGTGGCGCTCGATATGGACGAGCACGAGGTTATCGACTACAACTGCGATTGCCCCGCCGCCTTCCGCTATTCCGGCATGTGCAAGCACGCCATCGCCACGGCGTTGGCGTATCTGGATGCCAGCGGCGCCGAGCCCGTCGAGGGTTTGCGCACGCCGGTCCGCACGTTTACGGTACCGCCCGCACAGTCCAAGCAGCCCACACGCCCCGCGCCTACCGCATCTGCGGTCAACCCCAACTTTCCCTTCCCGGCGCCCGTCCCCACGAGCCCGAGCCTTGTGGCGGCGCTTTCCGATCTTTCGGACGCGCGCATGGACGAGCTCGTGGCCATGCGTCGCAAGCTCGCCGGCACCATTGCCCCCGATGCGCCCAAAGCGGTGCTGGAGCCCTCGCTGGTGCCGTACTACAATCCGCTGTTTGTCGATCGCTTTAACTGGGCGCTCGAGTTTCGCATTCGCTGCGGTTCGGTGTCCTACGTGGTTAAGGATATCGACGGCATGGCCGATGCCTATGTGCGCGGCGGTACGTTCTCCTATGGCAAGAAGCTTACGTTTGCCCATGTGCCCGAGGCTTTCGATGACGTGTCGACAAAGCTGCTCGACTTTATCGCAATGACGGTCGCCTACCTAGGCGATATTACGAGCTCGCGCTCGGCATCGTATGACTTTGCCCGCAGCGGCTTTGTCGCCGAGCGTCAGTTGCCGGTATCCGAGTATTCCGTCGTGTCCGTGCTGGACCTGCTGCGCGGCAGGACCATGTCCTTTGAGCCCGCTTGGTCGCGGGGGACGACGACGCATCGCTCCTACGAGGTGGCAGTCGAGCCGTCGCCGCAGGGGGAGGGCGAAGTCCCGGCTAAGCGCCCGCTGCTCCTTGCCGCCAAGATTGCACCGGCGGCGGGAGGCAGCTACGACTTGCGCCTTCCGGCCGATATGTACTGCTTTGTCGCGGGCGACGCAGCCTATCTGGTCGATACGCGCCGCGCGCGCCGTACCGACACGGCGTTTGCCCAACATGCGGCGCCGTTCCTTTCGCACTTGTTGCCCTGCCGCACGCCGGTCCATATCGCCGCCGACCAGGTGGGCGAGTTCTGCCGCATGGCGCTGCCTATCTTGCGCGACTATACCGACCTGACCGCTCCCGCCGCGCTCGGCGCCGTGGCACCCGAGCCGAGTTTTGCCATGGCGATTGGCGTCGACGATGGTCTTGTGACCTGCAAGATTACGGTGACCTACGGCGATTGGTCGGCAGATCTCTTTAGTCTTGGTGCTCCGGGCAGTCCTTTCGAAGAGCAACGCCCCGGCGTTCCGCTCCGCGATGCCGTGGCGGAGTTTCGCGTTATGGACACGGCGGCCCTGTACTTCGATTTCTGCGAGGGCGGCCTGGCGTTTGAGGAGCGCGACGACGCCCGCCTGTTCCACTTGCTGACCGAGGGCCTGTCTGCCCTGTCCGAGCTGGGCGAGGTCATGCTCAGCGACCGCCTGCGCCAGATCTCGGTACGCCCTGCGCCCAAGCTCTCGGTGCGCGCCACCGTCAAGAGCAACTTGCTCGACGTCGAGCTGGGTGCGAGCGGGCTTTCGGCGGCAGACCTTGCCATCTACCTTGACTCCTACAAGCGTCACCAGACGTTTGCGCGCCTTACATCCGGCGACATCGTTCGCCTGGACGAGGGCGCTCGTGCCGCGTTTGGCCTTGCCGAGGACTTGGGCGTCGGTGCCGTCGACCTGCTCGACGGCGTGTCGCTTCCCGCGTCGAGTACCCTGTTTGTCGACAGCATGCTTGCGCGCACGCCCGCGCTCGAAGCCGATCGCGACGCTGCGTTCCGTCGCACCGTCGAGCGCTTGGATACGCTCGGCAAGATGGACTTTACGGTGCCGGTCTCGCTCAAGGCCACACTGCGCGGCTATCAGGTCGACGGCTACCAGTGGCTCGGCTCGCTTGAGCATCTGGGCCTCGGCGGTATCTTGGCCGACGATATGGGCTTGGGCAAAACACTGCAGATGATCGCGCATATCCTGGCGCGCGTGGAGGCGGGGGATGCCAAGCCCACGCTCGTGGTGTGCCCTGCGTCGCTCGTGTATAACTGGACCGCCGAGCTGGAGCGCTTTGCGCCTTCGCTCGACGTGTGCACTATCGTGGGCGCCAAGGCGCAGCGCCGCGTGCAGATAGCCGGCGCTGACGAGCATAACGTGGTTGTAACGTCGTATGACCTCATGCGGCGCGATATCGACGAGTATGCCGAGCAGGACTTTGCCCGCGTGGTGCTCGACGAGGCCCAGTACATTAAAAACCCGCTCACGCAGGTGGCGCACGCCGCCAAGCGTCTGCCTGCCGGCGTGCGCTTTGCCCTGACGGGCACGCCCATCGAAAACCGCTTGTCCGAGCTCTGGAGCATCTTCGACTTTTTGATGCCGGGCCTGCTTGGCTCGCGCGAGTCGTTTGCCAAGCGCTTCGAAAGCCCGGTCGAGCACGCCGAGGGTGACAGCGCCGCTCGCTTGCAAGCGCTCGTGTCGCCGTTTGTGCTGCGCCGCGTTAAGGAAGACGTGGTGGCCGACCTGCCCGAGAAGATCGAAGACACCGTCATGGCACAGCTCACCGGCGAGCAGCGCAAGCTCTACCTGGCCAACCAAGACCGTATCGCCCAGCAGGTGCAGCATCGCGAGGCATCCGAGTTTAAGAAAGACAAGCTCAAGGTGCTCGCCGAGCTCACCAAGCTGCGCCAGATCTGCTGCGACCCGCATCTACACTACGAGGACTACAAGGCAGGGAGCGCCAAGCTCGACGCTTGCATGGAGCTCGTGCACGGTGCGCTCGACGGCGGGCACCACATTCTGCTGTTCAGCCAGTTCACGGGCATGCTCGATATCATTGGCAAGCGCCTGGCCAAGGAGGACATCGGCTTTCTTAAGCTCACGGGCACTTCGTCCAAGGAGAGCCGCGCCAAGATGGTCGCGCAGTTCCAGGCGGGCGAGGTGCCGGTGTTTCTGATCTCGCTCAAGGCGGGCGGCGTGGGCCTCAACCTGACGGCGGCCGACGTGGTCATCCACTACGACCCGTGGTGGAACGTGGCCGCGCAGGACCAGGCGACCGACCGCGCGCACCGTATTGGCCAGCAACATACCGTGACCGTGTACAAGCTCATCGCCAAGGACACGATCGAGGAGCGCATCATGCAGATGCAGGAGTCCAAGCGCGACCTGGTCAACAGCGTGCTCGGCGGCGACGGCATCTCCTCGGCGCTGTTTGCCCGCGAGGATGTTCTGGCGCTGCTCGGCGGCGACGGGCGTTAACCCGCTCGGGTGGGGCCGCCGGGGCGGATAGTACGCGCCGCCCCACCGTTCCCGCCCGTTATGTGTTCATTTGCCATGCCGTGGATGGTTCGCCTGCCTTTGGGCATAAGAACCATCGAGAACATCGGCACATCAGCAAAGGAGAACATCATGGCGAAATTCTTTAAGGACTCCGACGGCAAGCTCATTGCCGCCCTTGGCGACGGCGTTGCGACCCCTGCCGGCTGCACGGAGCTGACGGCAAACACCGAGGATGCGGCGCACGAGAAGCACGTGCCTGTTGTCGAGATCGAGCGCGACGGCCACGTTATTCGTGCGCGCGTGGGCTCGACGGAGCACCCCATGCTGCCCGAGCACTACATCGAGTGGATCGCGCTTGAGGCCGAGGGCCGCCTGGAGATCCATTACCTTGAGCCCGGCATGAAGCCCACGACGTTTTTCGCTGGCGGTTCCAAGGCCGGTACCGTCTATGCCTACTGCAACCTGCATGGGCTGTGGTCCGCGACGTTCTAGGAGCACGCCCCCGCTCGGGGTATCATAGCTAGCATATGCACATGCGAGCGCCGGCTGCATTATGCGGCCGGCGCTTTTACTACGACAACGACGATTTACGACGGAAAGGGCTGGGCCATGAAGCTCGCACTTGCACAGATCGATATGCGCCTGGGTGATATTGAGGGCATCTGCGGCCGCATCGAGGACCAGGCTCGCCTGGCTCATGAGCGCGGCGCGCGCATGCTGTGCGTTCCGGCTCCACTCTTTATGGGCGCCATGCCCGGTGGCCTGGTGGGCGCTGCCGATTTTGAGCACGATATGCTGACGGGTCTGACGGGCGTTGCCGAGCGCATCCAAGAGCTCGACATGATCTGCATCGTGCCCGCTGCGGTTTCGTTTGAGGGCCAGCCCCTGCTCGACTACATGATGCTCAAGGACGGTCATGTGGTGCCGGCGCGTTCGAGCATTGCCCTGCAGCGTGGCGAGAACAACGACACACGTTGGGCGCCGCCGGTGTTCGACGTGGACGGCGTGCGCATCGCCGTGATTTTTGACTTGGACCGCGAACTCGAGATGCTGCCGACCGGTGTTGACCTCATTGCGTATTTCCAATTCAACGCGTTTGACATGACCGACCGCGAGACTGCCGCCATTGCTGCCGTTCGCAGCGGCGCCTACCGCAAGATCGCGTCCAAGCGCAGCGTATGGTTTGCCTGCATGGCGCCGATCGGTGCCTATGACGAGTCGGTGTATACCGGCGGTTCGTTTGTGCTCGACGACTGCGGTCGCGTGGTGGCCCAGGCGCCGTGTTTTGAGGAGAGCCTGCTGGTTCAGGAGATTCAGCGCGGGGTGATGCTCGATGCCCTGGAGGACCATGAGCTGCCCCAGTTTCGCTCCGAGGAGTGGCTGTGGCAGGCGCTGGTGCTTGCCGTGCGCGACAATGCCCGCGCCCGCGGTGCGTCGCGTGCCGTGGTGGCGCTCGAGGGCGATTTGCCGTCGTCCCTGTTGGCGGCACTTGCCGTCGATGCCTTGGGTCCGCGTAATGTGATTGGCCTGGTGCTGGGGCGCAATCGCATCTTTACGCCGGCGCAGGAGGAGGCCGAGGCCGCCCGTTGTTCCGTTGTTCGCTCAATCGCCGAGCGCTTGCACATTCGCACTGTCGAGCGCGATGCGCCGGATGCGGCGCGCGTGCTCGATCGCGACGTGTCGGCGGGCGATGCCGAACGCCTGCGTTCGCGTGCGCTGGGCCTGATGCTCGAGGATACGGCGCTCGAGCTGGGCGCTATGGCGCTGAGCCCGCTTTCCAAGACCGAGTACGCGCTGGCGGCGCCCGCGCTTTGCGGTGGCTACCAGGGCGATTATGCGCCCTTTGGCGATGTGTATCTGTCGACGCTCGAGTTTGTGGCGCGCGTGCGCAACCGCGCCTCGGCCGTGGTGCCCCAAGAGCTCGTGACGCTCAACGCGGTAGAGGATTGCATGGATCGCGTGCTGGCGCAGGCGCTCTCGACGCTCGCCGGTCCGGTTGACATGCTCGATCGTGCGGCACAGCTGCTTGGCGGGCTTGAGCCGGGCGAGGTCGATGGTGCGCTTGAGTCGCACGTAGACCGCAATCGACCTTTCGACGACATCCCGATGGCCGCCGCCAAGCCCGAGGTCTGCTCGCTGCTGCTGATGCTCGTGCGCCAGGGCGAGGCCGCCCGCCGCATGTTGCCGATGGCGCCGATCGTCTCGGCCCGTTCGTTTGCCGAGCGTGCCTGGCCGTATATGCTCGCGTGGTCCGACCTGGGGCTTAACGGCAAGGAGCGTATGACGGTCGATTCGCTGGCGCGCGCCGAGGTGCGCCGTTTTGCTGACGAGGATACGAGCGAGCGCGTGCGAAACGAGATGATGGGCGTGCTGGGCGAGCTACTGGGTATTTCGCCCGAGCAAATGGAGGAGCTGCGCTCTGAGGACGGTCAGCGTCGTTTACACGAGGGAATGAAAAAGTTCGAGGGCGAGGTTCAGGACGCCATCGATAAGATGATGGGCGGCCAGGGTGGCCCGCAGGGTGGGCCCCAGGGCACGCCGATGCCGCAACCGCCGGTGGATCCGAGGCAGTTCCCGTTCTTTAGCCAGAACTAGTACAGACGGAAACATTGTGCGAGGGATTCCCTCACACACATTGCTTCTGCCGAATCTATCTTGCTTTAAGCATCTTGGCCCCGTTGTGTTATTCTAGAACAGACGTTCGTGAATAGTGCGCGGGGCCTTGTCTTGCGTCGTGCTTGTGGCGAGGGGAGGTTGGCTTGGTCATTTTGGGTATCGACCCCGGTTTGGCCCATACGGGCTGGGGGATTATCGAGGAGCGGCGCGGCGAGGTTCGCTGCCGTGCCTACGGTTGTATCGAGACCAGCGCCGGAAGCCCGCTCGCGGTGCGCCTGTCTCACATCGCCCGTGACCTCAAGGATGTCGTCGAGCGCTACCGCCCCGATACCGCCGCCATCGAGAGTATCTACTTTGGCGCCAACGTTCGCTCGGCCATTCCTACGGCGCATGCCCGCGGCGCCGCGCTCGTGGCGCTTTCGGAATGCGCGCTCGAGATTGGCGAGTACACGCCCATGCAGATCAAGCAGGCCGTCGTGGGCACGGGTGCCGCGGACAAACGCCAGGTCGCGTATATGGTTCGCACGCTCACGCAGCTCGACCACGACCCGCATCCCGACCACGCCGCCGATGCCCTGGCCTGCGCCATCTGCCACGTTAACCTCAGCCGCACCCGGGCACTTACCGGCGGCGAGTTCTATCAACAGAGAGGAACCGGATACTGATGATCTCCCAGCTCCATGGAACGCTTGTCGAGGCCACGATGAGCTCGGCCGTTGTCGATGTATCGGGCGTGGGCTTTGAGCTCGGTATTTCGGGCAGCACTGCGGCCACGTTGCCGACGCCCGGCGGCGAGGTGCGCCTTTATACCCGTATGCAGGTGCGCGAGGACGCCATGACGCTCTTTGGTTTTGCCTCCAAGGACGAGCGCACGATGTTCGACCGGCTCGTGTCCGTGTCGGGCGTTGGCCCGCGCCTGGCGCTTGCCGTGCTCTCCACCTATACCGTGGGACAGCTGTATTCCCTGGTGATGGCCGAGGACGACAAGGGTATGGCCAAGGTTCCCGGTGTGGGCAAAAAGACCGCGCAGCGTCTGATCCTGGAGCTCAAGAGCACCTTTGCCAAGGACAAGGGCTTTGTGCCGGTCGACGTGATTCCCGGCCAGGTTGCGATGCCCGTGCCCGCTGCCGCTCCCTCGGTGATCGATGATGCCCGTGCGGCGCTCCTTTCCATGGGCTTTAGCCCGCAGGAGACCGATGTTGCCCTGAGCGGGTATGATGGGCAGAATATGCGTGTCGAGGATCTGCTCGGCGCGGCGCTTAAGCGACTCGGAATGGATGCGTGATGTGGGAAGCCGATGACTCTCAGGACTTGTGGGCGACGCCCGGTAACTCGCCGGCGGCATCCATGGCGCACGGCGAGCGCATGGTGGGCTCGGAGCTGACGGCCGAGGATCTCGATGTCGACCGCACTTTGCGCCCTCAGCGCCTGGACGATTACTGCGGCCAGGAGCACATCAAGCAGAGCTTGCGCGTGTTGATCGAAGCGGCGCAGAGCCGTGGCGAGACGCTCGACCACGTGATCTTCTCGGGTCCTCCGGGCCTGGGCAAGACCACGCTGGCCACCGTTATCGCCAACGAGCTGGGCGCTCAGATCAAGACCACGAGTGGCCCTGCCATCGCGCGCACGGGCGACCTGGCGGCCATCCTTACTAACTTGCAGCCGGGTGATGTGCTGTTTATCGACGAGATCCACCGCCTCAACCGTTCGGTCGAGGAGGTCCTGTACCCTGCGATGGAGGACTTTGCCCTCGATATCGTGATTGGCAAGGGTCCGGCGGCGCGCTCGATTCGCCTGGATATCCCCAAGTTTACGCTGGTGGCGGCAACGACCCGCTCAGGCATGTTGACCGGCCCGTTGCGCGACCGCTTTGGCATTTCATATCGCCTGGATTACTACACGGTCGAGGAGCTCGCGCAGATTGTGACGCGCTCGGCGACTATCCTGGGCGTGACGATCGACCATCCCAGTGCACTCGAGATCGGCTCGCGTTCGCGCGGCACGCCACGTCTTGCCAACCGTCTGCTCAAGCGCGTGCGCGATTACGCACAGGTGCGCGGCAACGGCCCCATCGAGCTCGATATCTGTCGCCAGGCGCTCGAGTTCTTCGAGATCGACGAGCTCGGTCTGGACTGGATGGATATTCGCATTTTGGAGACGCTCGCCAAGACGTTCTCCGGTCGCGCCGTGGGACTTACGACCCTTGCCAGCGCGGTGGGCGAGGACCCGGGCACGCTCGAGGATGTCTATGAGCCCTATTTGCTGCAGTGCGGATTGATGATTCGTACGCCGCAGGGCCGTCAGGCAACCCTCCGCACCTTTGAGCACCTGGGGATTGAACCTACCGTTTAGGGCGTTTTGTTTTGGCGGGCTGTTGGACTATCGCTGGGCATCGGGTAAACATATCGCCGTTCATCGGTTATGGGCGTTTTACTATTGCGCGCCCGTGCTATGCTGAATTGGTCTTTTTCTCATTCGGTAACGAAAGGACCGCCCATGCCTACTGACATCGAAATCGCACGTTCTGTCACGCCGCTGCCTATTACCGAGGTGGCCAAGAACGCCGGCGTCGACGTTAAGCACCTTATTCCGTACGGCTTCGACAAGGCTAAGGTCGACTATTCACTGCTCAACGAGCCGACTGATCACCAGGCCAAGCTCGTCCTCGTGACCGCTATCAACCCAACGCCCGCGGGCGAGGGCAAGACCACCACGACCATCGGTCTGGCCGATGGCCTGCGTCGTCGCGGTATCAAGAGCGCCGTGGCCCTGCGTGAGCCTTCGCTCGGTCCCGTCTTTGGCGTCAAGGGCGGTGCCGCTGGCGGCGGTTGGGCCCAGGTCATTCCCATGGAGGACATCAACCTGCACTTTACCGGCGACTTCCATGCCATCGGTGCTGCCAACAACCTGCTGGCCGCCATGCTCGATAACCACATCCAGCAGGGCAATCAGCTCGGTATTGACGTTAAGCGCATCACCTGGAAGCGCGTCGTCGACATGAACGACCGTCAGCTGCGCCATGTTATCGATGGCATTGGCGGTAAGGCCCAAGGTGTGCCGCGCGAGGACGGCTTCGACATCACCGTTGCCTCCGAGGTCATGGCGATCCTGTGCCTGTCCACGAGTATCAATGACCTCAAGGAGCGCCTGGGCGAGATCGTCGTCGGCTACAGCTTTGCCGGCGAGCCCGTCCGCGCCCGCGACCTCAAGGCTCAGGGCGCCATGGCTGCGCTGCTTAAGGATGCGCTCAAGCCCAACCTGGTGCAGACGCTTGAGGGTACGCCCGCGTTTGTCCACGGCGGCCCCTTCGCCAACATCGCCCACGGCTGCAACTCCATCATGGCTACGCGCATGGCTATGCGCTTTGGCGATGTCGCCATTACTGAGGCCGGTTTCGGCGCCGATTTGGGTGCCGAGAAGTTCCTCGACATCAAGTGCCGCATGACGGGCGTCCGCCCCAGCGCCGTCGTGATTGTCGCCACCGCCCGTGCGCTTAAGTACAACGGCGGCGTTGCCAAGGCCGACCTTAACGACGAGAACCTCGATGCCCTCAAGGCCGGCATGCCCAACTTGCTGCGCCACGTCGACAATATCCAGAGCGTCTATGGTCTTCCCTGCGTGGTCGCCATCAACCGCTTCCCGACGGACACCGAGGCCGAACTCGAGCTCATCGAGTCCGAGTGCCAGAAGCTCGGCGTCAACGTTAAGCTTTCCGAGGTCTGGGCCAAGGGCGGCGAGGGCGCGCTCGAGCTGGCCGATGAGGTCATGCGCCTGATTGAGCAGCCGAGCGAGCTCAAGTTTGCCTACGAGGACGGTGCCGATGTGGCCGACGCCCTCGAGGCCGTCGCCACCAAGGTTTACCGCGCCGATGGTGTCGACTTTACGCCGGCTGCCAAGCGCCAGCTCGCCGAGCTGCGCGAGAACGGCTTTGGCAACCTGCCGGTATGCGTCGCCAAGACGCAGTACAGCTTTAGCGACAACGCCAAGGCGCTGGGCGCTCCCGAGGGCTTCCGCATCACCGTGCGCGAGCTCAAGGTTTCCGCCGGTGCCCACTTTGTGGTCGCGCTGACCGGCAGCGTTCTGACCATGCCGGGCCTGCCCAAGGTCCCCGCGGCCGAGAACATCGACGTCGATAACGACGGCAACATCACCGGCCTGTTCTAAGTCTGCTGCTCATAGCCGCTTGCCCGCCCCGCCGCGCCTACCAAGGCCCGGCGGGGCTTTTTGATCCTTAGGCACGCGCATGTCTTGTAGATACCGGCGGGCTTTGCCCATCATAGGCTTTTGCGCGGGTAGAATGCATGGATAACTTGATGTTTACAGGCGACGGAGAGGAAACGTTGCATGGACCAGGACAAGACGACCGTGATGGGCGGATATGGTTCCGCGCAGGCTGGCGGCAGCGCCGATGCGACCCGCATTGTGTCGAACCCCGGCAATGCTGCCCCCGATGCGACGCAGGCGTCCGCCGAACCCACACGAGTTATGGGCTATGGCGATACACCGCGGGATCCGTTTGATTATGCACCGCAGGACCCGTATGGCAATGCGACGCCGGACCCGTATGGCAATGCGGCGGCAGGCGCTTATAATAACCTGCCGCAAAATCCCATTCCGCAGCCTCAGCAGACGACGTATATGCCGCGCACGGCACAGGCCCAGCCTCGATATGAGTCGCGCGATCCGTATGCGCGCCAACCTTATCGCGACTATCCCAAATCGATTCCGCAGTATGGTGAGGACGAGGAAGAGGCGCCGTCGCGTTCGTCGAGTGTGATCAAGAAAATCCTGATTGTGCTGGCGATCTTCTTTGCCCTCTCGATTGTGTTCGCCATTGTGTCGGGCATGCTCAACAAGCGGGGGAGTTCAACGGCCGATACCACTGCCGGGCAAACCGAGTCCGCCTCGTCTAGCACCGTCGATCTGAGCGATATCCCGGGGCAGTACTGGTCCAACGCCAAGAAGCTCCTCAAGTCGCGCGGTGCCGATCTTTCGAATGCCGTGGTCCTGACTGATGATGGCTCAACGCCCGTCGTCGATGCCAACTGGGTCGTCACATCTGCCTACTATAACGACAACGGTAACCTTGAAATTCAACTCACGCACAAGAACAGCTCGGGCAACTCGTCCGACGGCCAAAGCGGCACCGACAGCTCGAGCTCCAACATGCTGGAGGACCTGAGCAACAAGGCGCAGGAATTGGGAGACAAGGCGCAAGAGCTGGGCGATACGACACAAAACCTGGGCGATACCGCGCAGAACTTGGGAGACATGGCGACGGATGCCTGGAACGCCCTACAAAACGGCATTTCGGGCGCACAGGGAAACTAGCGGTCGAGCGGCTAGAGCCTTAGCAGTGCAAACAAAAACGGGACGCAGGATCGCGTGACCGGGCGCATAGGCGCGTTGGTCGGCAGTCCTGCGTCCCGTTTTGCTGTCGGTTACAGTTGCTCTGCCGGACGGTCGGGCGAGCTAAAGCCCGAGTCAAACGTGACGACGCATGACGCATCGGGCCGGCGCTCGTGCACGATGCGCGTGACGAGCTCAAGCAGCTCCTCGTCGGATATGTCAAAGCCGTCGGGACGCACCAGGTCAAACGAAACGAACCCGTCGTGTTCGTGAAGGTCGTGGATGGAAAGCGTGGGGTCGATCTGCGCTACGCCGCGCTTGACCCAGCCGCGCAGGTCGTCACCGGTGGTGGCTATGGGGTCACAGTGCAGCGTGATACCGATGCCCATCTGGCGTTTGATGTCGTGTTCGATGGTGTCCAGAATCTCGTGGTGCTCAAAGGCATCGCCCTCGCCGGGCATTTCCACGTGTGCGCTGGCAAACTGGCGGCCGGGGCCGTAGTCGTGCACCATGAGGTCGTGCGTGCCCAGGACCTGGGGGTATGACATGATCCTGTCGCGAATCGCTTGAACGAGCTTGGGGTCGGGCGCTTGCCCCAGCAACGGGCTGATGGCGTCGCGCACCAGGCCCATGCCGCTGATGCAAATGAAGATGCCCACGCCCAGGCCCGCCCAGCCATCGAGATCAAAGCCTGTCGTTTGCGAAATAAGCGCTGCCACCAAGACCGAGCCCGAGGCAATGACGTCGTTTTTGGAATCCTGCGCCGTGGCGATGAGCGTCTCCGAGTCGATGCGGTTGCCCAGCGTGCGGTTGAACGCCGCCATCCAGAACTTGACGAGCATGGATGTAGCCAGTGCCGCAAGGGAAACGAGTGTGTAAGCGGTGGGGGAGGGCTTGATGATCTTGGTAACGGACTCGAGCACCAGGTTGATGCCGACGGCGCAAACCAGGACGGCGACAAACAGACCGGCCAGGTACTCGTAGCGGCCGTGGCCGTAAGGGTGGCCCTCGTCTGCCGGGCGGCTGGCAAGGCGGAACCCGAGCAGACTCACGATGTTGCTCGAAGCATCGGAGAGGTTGTTGAAGGCGTCGGCGATGAGCGAGACGGAGCCGGCGAGCAGACCCGCGATGCCCTTGGCTAGGCACAGGGCAATGTTGAGGCCAATGCAAATGAGGCTTGCGGCAAAGCCCGCGTTGGTGCGGCAAGATGTATCGACCGGCTCGCCGTCGCTGCCGGGAACAAGCGTATGTACCAGCCGATTTACAAACAGCATGGCAATCGTCCTCACAATCATGGTTAAGGGGATAGTGTAGCTCGCATGGGCGCACCGTGTGCCGATGCTCAGAAAATGCAGCAATGGTCTGCTGGAGCTAACGAGCGGCCCTTCTTGTCCGACCTGGTGCTCCATTTTGGGCCACATGGGTATGGGCATGTACCTGCCTGCCCG
Source organism: Coriobacteriaceae bacterium (assembly GCA_025757745.1). NCBI lineage: Bacteria > Bacillati > Actinomycetota > Coriobacteriia > Coriobacteriales > Coriobacteriaceae > Coriobacteriaceae bacterium. The sequence goes on along the minus strand of CP107217.1, from coordinate 1,564,069 downwards.
ACATACTTAATGTCGACAGCCCCTGCGCAAAGGAGGACGTATCCATGGACGAGATGTTTGCCATTAAATGCCAAAACTGCGGCGGCCCTATGTACTCACACCAGGCTAAACGCAGCTTTGAGTGCGCCTATTGCGGCACGGTCGTTCCGTGGCAGGCCGATGCGGGGGAGCCCAAGAGCGCCCTGGGCATTCGCCATACGCCGCTGACGGTTGTCGATGGACTGCTTAAGCTCACCCACGTGTCGCAGCTCGAGCGCCCGGAGGACCCGGACTGGTATTTCTTCAATGCGTACTGGCGCAACCAGTCGGTTCTGGAGCATCTGCTGTGGGAGGACCGCGGTACGGCTCAGGAGTTCCAAGAAGCTACGCACGTGAGCATTCCCTGCCCCTTCTGCGGTGCGTCCTTTGAGGGGTCATCGACCCAGCGCGTGTTTGAGTGCCCGTCCTGCGGTAATAAGATCGGCGTTGCCGACCTACTCAAGCCCGGTACCTTTAGCAAGCGTCTGACCATGGGCGTTGGTGCCGAGTACGTGCCTGAGCAGGGTATTCCTTGCGAGATAACGCCGCAGCAGGCACGTGCCAACGCGCTGCAGCTGGTGCGCCAGTATCCCGATGCCTTTGCCGGGCACGACGTGGAAGACGCGATTCAAAATGACATGATGCTCTTCTACTTCCCCATGGCGCTCGCGGATTTGCGCATGATGGCGTCCTTCCCAGGCAAGGGGCTGAGCAAGGAGACCCTGGTGTACTACGAGGTGCTCGACTGGGCGTATCCGCGGGCAAACTACCTGGACGTTCGCCTTATGGGCATTTTGGAGCCGTGGGACTTTGCCAAGGTTGGGCCGTTTGACCCGGCCATGCAGGAAGGCGACTTCCGCGTTGTCTCCGTCGATGCGTCTACCAAGGACCAGGTGGTCATTGATAAGCTGGCGCTCGACGTTGCCGGCAACGATGCCGAGGCGGTGCTGGGGCTCAATAAAAAGAGCATCCGCACCTGGGCGCGCAAGGCCCGCAAGCATAAGGACGGCCTGGTGATGGTGCCGGTCTATTTTGTCGATCGCCCGGCGACGGACAGCCGCGATGGCGAGCAGGTGCGCATTGCCGTAAACGGCCAGACGGGCCGCGCGGTCGCGGTGGTGTTTAGCGACAAGCACGAAACACATATTGTGGCGCCGCTCAACCCAAGCCTGCATCTGTCCGGAGAAAGCACCGTGCACGCTACGCCCATCGAGGTCAAATACGTCAAGTCGCCGTTCCTGTACCAGATCGTGCGTCGTGGAGACGGTGAGCAGGCGCGTCAGGTGGCAGCGGTTGCCGAGGGTTCCTACCGAGAAGAAAAGCCCAAACGCAAGGGGCTGCTTGCAGCGATCTTTGGGAAGTAGGGGAACGGTACGGGACAGTGCGCAGTAGTGTGAGCTGTCCGTCGTGGTAGATCTAAATAAACGGTGGGGCGGCTGCAAAAGAGCCGCCCCACCGGGCAAAATCAAGGTGTGCCGCGGAACCCGCTCCTCAGTCGGTCAACTTTGGAAGCGCGGGCAACGCAGGTGCTAATGTCTAAAGGGCCGGGGCAACCGGCCCTTTTCTGCGGCAGCGGGGATTCGAATACCAACACGGTGTACGGCCCCACGGTACTTTGCTCTGTGACGAACGGACCCATGACGGCGCGCTCTGTAATCATCATTTATGCGGTCCCTTAATCATTTGCGTTGACTGACATTGTCTTCGTTAAAGGCGTGTCCTAAAACAAACACTGCTCTATCAACTCTTTACCGCGCAGGGTATCGATCCACTCCTGCGGAATTGCGTCGATACCGTAGGCCGTGCCGGCGAGGGCGCCTGCGACGGCTGCGGTGGTGTCGGTGTCGTCGCCTAGGTTGACGGCGGCAAGCACGCACTCTTCGTAGCTGTTAGTGTTGACGAAGCACCAGGTGGCTGCCTTAAGCGTGTCGCGCACGAAGCCACCGGATCTGATTTCATGCTCGGGTACATCTTTCAGACAGAGTACCCATTCGGGGAGCGCTCCGTCCATCGCGGACCTCAACAGCTCGATGAACGTGACACATGACTCGGTCGATGTTCTATGAGCGTGGGTGATTGCAGAGACCTCACGGATTTCTTCGTCTGTCGCATCGGTGAACGCCAGGGGCGCGATGCGCATGAGCGAGCCGTTGCCGTTGTCGCGCTCGCCGGAGCCTCCTTTGCCGGTGTGCAAGGCGCGGGCGGTCGTGCCGCCGTAATCGAAAACGCCGTCGATTGTATACTCGTCACGGGCAATCCAGCCGACGAACTTGTCGCGCATGTCCGCGGTGTCGATGTGCCCGAGCTCCCTAATCGAGTCACAGGTAGCAAGCGTCATGGACGTGTCGTCGCTCCAGGTGCCGTCGGGCTGCCCATGCGTGCCGTAGCCAATCATGTCCGCGCATTCAAACGTGCCGCGGGGCCTGAACTCGTAAGGAACGCCCAGTGCGTCGCCGACGGCGAGCCCATAGATGCAGTCGCGCAGTGTTGTTTTCGGTCTGTCTGTCATGGAAAGCTCCTCTTATCCCGGGTGATGTGGAGCGCCATCGGTGGTGTCGGTCGCAACGTATTGCTATCCTTGTGCTTCGCCATTAGTCGCTTCGTTGATGGCGCGGTACTCGGCACTCAGCTCGCGCGCCAGCTCTTCCTTGCTTGGAAGATACGGCAAGTATTTGGCGGCAAACACTTGGTCGTTGTCTTCGGGCAGCGTGTACTCGACAATCGAGTCGCTTTTGTCCGCGCAGAGCACGATGCCTATAGGCGGATTGTCGCCTTCGTTCATGAGCTCGCGCGTGTAGTAGTTCACGTACATTTGCATCTGGCCCAGGTCCTGATGCGTAAGGTCATCGGTCTTAAGGTCGATGAGCACGAAGCAGCGCATCAGATAGTTGTAAAACACAAGGTCAATATAGAAATGGCGCCCGTCAAAGGTGATGCGCTTTTGGCGCGCCTCGAAAGCGAAACCACGGCCAAGCTCCAGCAGGAACTTCTGAAGATGCGTGATGAGCGCCTGCTCTAGATCGCTCTCGCGGAACGCAGTATCGTCCGAGAAACCTAAAAACTCCAGTACATATGGGTCGCGGATGATATCCTCGGGGCGACGAGCCGGGGCGCTCTTTTGGATTTCCTGGGTGACGGCCTCCTTGTCCTTGCTGGCAAGCAGGCGCTCACGGAACATGGTGTTGATCTGGCGCTCGAGCTGACGCGTGCTCCAACGAGAATCGGCGCATTCGTTCATGTACCAGGCGCGAGCATCAGGGTCGGGAATGCGCATCAACCTGCGGTAATGAGTCCAGCTCAATTCGCTACGCAGTGCGTCGCGAATTGGAAACGCAAGAAAGAACTGACGCATATTGCGAAGGTTTGCGATGCCAAAGCCTCTTCCGAAATCCGCGGTAAGCCTTCTGGAGAGGCCTGCAATCAATGCCTCTCCATATGCTGCGCGCTCCTCTCCGCCCTGTTCATCAACAATGCTCTTGCCGATCTCCCAATACGCCTCAACCATCGCAAAGTTAACGGCGGTATAGGCCTTGTCGCGAGCGGCGTTGAGAATCGAGGAAACCTGCTTGTAAAAAACTTCTGGCACGATTGCCGATTCTCCACGGTTTACCAGTTCGCCCATCACTGTCGCCCCACTTTCCTCTTGTGGAATGCATCTTTATCGTATTTAGTTTAAAGCCTCGCGCGGACACGAATTGCTGTGCTGTCTGGCACCTTCGCATGGGAGCCTTTCGGTGACTAAAATGTGACCATAGAGGCAGGTTTTGCGAACCCCATGGGAGTGACACGCATGGACAACAACACTTTGCTGTTCCAGGACAAAGGTTCGGGCGGGTTTAAAGACGTCAAGATCTACCCTAACCGCATCGAGGTGCTCAAGAAGGGCACTTTCGGCGGCAAGCACACCGAGATTGTCTACCTTAAGGACATCACGGGGGTCAGCAGGATCAAGGGTCGCGACGTTTTTCTGCGCAACAGGCTGTTGACTGCCTGTGTCTTTAGCCTGAGCAGCCGCTCCCAGGCCCAGGAATTTGTGAACGCGCTGAACATGGTGATGTAGCCGACGTCGGCGTTCGGGCCGAGGTAAAAATCGGGGGCACAGAACGGTGTCCTGCGCCCCCGATTGAGTCGATGTGTCTAAAAGGCGGGCTTGCCTATTCGTTGTCGTCCCCAGCGTTTTCGCGGTCACTGGCAAGCATTGCTGCGCCGGCGACTGTCGTCGCCACGGCGGCAGCGGCGAGCCCGGCGGCGATGCCAGAGCCGTCGCCCGTGCCGGCGAGTTTTCCGCCCGAGCCCTTGCTCTTGTTGCCCTTGCCGTTCTTGTCGGCGCTGCCTGCGTTGGAACCCGTGCCACCGTCCGTGCCGCCTGCACTGCCCGAGGCCGCTACGGTAAAGCTTACGGCTCCATCGCTGGCGAGTATGTAGTTTTGTTCCGCGTCGCCCAAAAGGCCTTTCGCGCGCACCCAGTACGTCCCTGCGGCAAATGTTTCGCCCTCGGCCATTGCCGTGCCCGGAGCGCCGTTCGCGTCGTGCGTAAACTCGAGCTGGGCCGTGCAGGCATCGGTTTCGAGCTTGCCCTCGAGTGATGCCGCAATCTTGGCGCGCACGTCTTCGCCGGCCTTAAGGCCTTCGAGTCCCTCAAAATGGGGCGTCAGCGCGCGTCGATCGATATCGATGGGCACAGAGCCCTGCAGCCCCGTAACGGTCTCGTTGCCCAGGGCGTCGACATCCACATATTTGATGTCAAACGCATCGCCCGAAGCTGTCGCGTTGAGCGCTTTGCTGCTGTCGGCAAGGCGGAAATGACCCTCGCCAACGGTCTTGCCATCCTGGAGCGAGGCATCGCTCAGCGAGTCGCCGTACGTCATGCGCATGCGGGTCGGGAGATAGTACGGGAGATAGTACGAAGCCGTCTGCTTGTGCTCCGTATCGTAATTGCGCTGATAGATGCTCCGGGCCAGCGCCGCATCAACAAAGTCGGATGCGATGATGCCAATGTGCTTGAGGTAATCTGACTTTGTATCCCCGGTGCCGCTGGGATTGATGTACGAGCTCTTGTACAGGTGCTCGTCGACCACTCGCGCCGCGGTAAAAGGGTTGTTTTGCGTGCAGCTCGTGTAGTTGATAAACCAGCAGCGCTCCGTTGCCTGCACCGTTGTCCCGTCCGCGGCAGTGATATCTACGGTGCCGCGCTTGAACTCGGCCGCCGCCTTCAGGGCCATATCGACCCAGTCGATTTTACTGGACCCCGTGCAGTTGTAATGGTCTTGGGCATATACCGCTGTGCTATAGGGCTCTTTGTCGCCCGTATTGCCCGCAGCCTCAAAGCCTTGCTCGTATTTCACGAGGCACATGGACTTTCCGGAATGCGCCTTGATTTTGTCGTCCCATTCGGTGAGGTCGAGGCCCCACGTGTGGCCGTCTACGCTGTCGCCGGCGAGCCTAAATCGACGCAGCAGGACGATCTTTCCGCGCACCTCGTTCAGTGTGGGGACATGGCTCGACGTATAGAACAGATCGGAGTTATTGTCCATAACATTGGCGAAAGCCGTCGTAACGCTTTCGTCGGTAGCTTCGTCGTTGCCTCGTGACACAAGCATGATGAGCGCTTCTGACGGGTTTTCGTTCAAAAATGTTTTGAAGTAACCGATGACATCGGAGAGATGTATAAAGCCCCCGTCTTTTTTGAGCAAGTAGCATATTCCATGGTCGATGCCGGGGTCGCCTTTATCGTTGTTCTTTCCAAGTCGGATATCAAAATAGCGAATGCCTTCGAGCAACTGCGTGGGGATGTAATCCTGCTGGCACTTTGCAAGCGAGGTTTGGGGCTCGGTGTCGTTGTCGACGCTGCAGGTGCCCGAATCGTGAGTTCCCGGGATGCTCAGCTCGTCGAGGTACTTGCTGCCATCGACGTGGCTCATCCAACATGGTCCGTCGACGTAGCTGCTATACGTGGTCCAGTCGATGCTGCTAACTGTGGCATTGGTCTTGTCCATGCTGTAGCCGACAGGCTCGAGCTCCCACGGAATGCTCTTCCTCTTGTGGCAGATCTTGTTGTTGTCTTGGTCTTTGCCGTCCTTTTCTATGGCCAGGTAATTAATGTCTTTTTTCTCGTTTGTGCGGTCTCGGATGATGTAGGTTCCGTTTTGCTGGCGGTCGAACGCAAAAGAGCGGCTGGGCTTGCCGTCATGCTCGCCACTCCATACGTGGATGACCTTTCCATCTTTGTCCGAGTCGCCATCGACCGACCAAATGCTGTAGCCCGTCTTCTTGTGCTCTTCGAAATTGAGCAGGGTGCGGATGGCATACCAATTTGTATTATCTGTATCGGTCGCCACGTGCTCGAGGATGAGCTTGTTGGACGTGCCGTCATTAAACAGGTGGCAGACGTTGCCGATGACGTTGCCATCTTCGTTGACGCTCGCGGTGCGAAAATAGCCCGCGGGGCGAAGGCGAATGACGAAATTGTCGAGGCTGACCGACGCTGTGGCAGCGTCGTCTGCAAATGCCGCGCGCACAGGAAGGCCCAATCCCGCGGTTTCGGGCAGGCTTACAAATGGCGACAATGCTGCGAGTCCTAGGCCCAACGTGAATGCTCGACGGCTGATGGCGTGGTGTTCGGTCATAACTCCTCCGTTCGCAGGGTGCGGTTATGCACTCATTTTGTTCACTATACTGCCCAGATGTCTAAACGTGTTGGCTTAATTGTCTGCGCGGCGCTATAAATCGGCGGGCGGACGCGTTGGGACGCTTGTCTATTTGTGCTGCTACCGCGCTGGGGGTGGTTTTGCCGTCCGACATCCCTCGCGTTCGTCAGCTACCGGCATAAGAAAAGGAGGGTCGGTTTACCGGCCCTCCCTTAGTACGAAACGCTGGGGTACCGTTGCTTGTTTGCACTGCGCTCGTGTTTCCCGTTGCGCTCGCGAGCCGCTTAGCGCTTAATCTCGATATCCTCGAGCTTGACGTCCATGGCCTCGGTCTTTGCCTTGGCGATATCATCGGCAAACTCCAGAGACTTCATCATGGTCTCGACGGCGTCCTTGTGCTCTTCGACATTGTCGATGCGCACATACACGCTGCCGCCGTCAACGTCGGTGAAGTACTCGGTCGTTACGCCGCCAGTGTGCGTGTAGGAAGCGTTACGCCAGGACTTGCCGTTGTACTTGACAGGATCATTCTCGGTCCACTCAAAGTCGGTCTTCCACTTTGCCTCGTAGTCGAACAGCTCATCGGCGTTCTTGTCAGGGTCGAAGACGGGGATGAAGCGGTCGCTCGCGTGCTCGCTCTCGGTGAACTTAAACTGGGCCCTGTCGGCCGTGTCGCCTGCGACGTCGGTGATCTCGACGCCCTCGGGGACCTCGACCTTAAACCAAATGAAGTCGGTCCTCATATCCACGGCTGGCTTTTCCGCGCCGCGGCCACCGCCACTGCCGGTGGCGCCGCCGCTTCCGCCACAACCCACCAGGGCAACCGCGGCAAAGAGACTGATGCAGAGGGTGAGAATCGCAAAGGCCTTCTTTTTCATGGTCGTGTCCTCCTCGATCTGTAACCGCCCATGGATTACCTGCCTTTACTGTACGCGCGAGTGACTCGTAAGGGTGGGCCATGTGTCCCATTCTGATGGCTGGATTTGCGCCGTTAAGTGGCAATATGCTCGGGCGCAAAAGAGGGGAGGGCCGGTGCTGCCGGCTCTCCCCGGGGTTGGGTGCCCGTTGCTTTAATGGGGCGCATGTGAGCAGGTGCGCGTAGGCGCGTGCGGGTGTCCCGTTACTTGATCTCGATGCTCGAAATCTCGACTTCGCGTGCCTCGGCAACTGCCTTCGCCATGTCATCGGGAAACTCGATGGAGTTGAGGAGCGCCTCGGCTTCTTTCTTATGCAGATCGAAGTTCGAGATGAGGACGTAGACACTTCCCGGCTCAACGTCGGTAAAGAGGAGGGTTGAGACGCCGCTGTTGTCCTCGTACGTTCCGACGAGCCACGTCCTGCCGTTATACTCGACGGACCCGCCATCCTTCCACTGGAACGTATCACCTTTCTTTTCTGCCTGGTCGGCGTGGGATTCCTCTGCCGTCAGCGCTTTTTTCCAAACGGGGATAAAGCGATCGGCCGAACCGTTCTCGTCTTCGGGGAAGGTGAGCTGGACCCTGTCGACGTTCTTGCCGGCGGAGTCGCTTACGCCAACGCCCTCGGGCATCTCGACCTTAAACCAGATAAAGTCAGTCTTTTCGGCAACGGGGGCCTTTTCCTTGCCTTCGCTCTTTGAGGTACTGCCGCCCACGCCCGATGCGCTCCCGCCGCAGCCGACAAGGGCAAACGCGGCAAAGAGGGCGATGCACAGGGAAAGGATCGATAGGGTCTTTTTCTTCATGGTGGCGTCCTCCTTGTCTGCCGATGACATCACGGCGCCGCATGCTGTTGGGGTACTGATTGCGCTGGCGGCGGATGTCTCTGTGCACTGTGCGGCTTATGCCTCCGTTCATCGCTTGTGGCCGTTGCGCGGCCGTGCCCCAACGGGTTCCTTACTTATAGATATGCCCCAGTTTGTGCCGTTCGGGAGTCTCGAAAGGTGGGCCATGTGTCCCATGTTTGCGGCGCCGACGCCTATCGTTCGTCATAGAAATCCGCGATGGCCAGGTGTGCTGACGCTCATGTGCTTATGGGCTAGACTTAGCATCATTACGTGTTTGATGCGGTTGGTCGGCAGTTGCCGCCCGACCGATCTATATGACTTGAAGGTGCATACGTATGAGCCAAGAGATGATGGATAAAACCTGTCGCGAGTTTGCCCAGGCGCTTGCCGCGCGCGAGCCTGTTCCCGGCGGCGGTAGCGCAAGCGCCTTTGTGGGCGCGCTGGGAGCTTCGCTGTGCGGGATGGTCGCTCGCTACGGGGCAACCAATCCCGCGCTTGCTGATCGCGCAGACGATCTGACGCGCGCATTTGCCCAGGCAGACGAGTTGGCACAGGAACTTGTGGACCTGGTCGCCGAGGACGTTCGTGCGTACGGCCAGGTGTCTGCGGCATACGGTATTCCGCGCGAGGACCCGGCTCGACCGGCTGCGATTCAGGACGCGTTGCACGTGGCGGCCATGCCACCGTATCGGATCATGGATGCCTGCGGGCGCGCGCTGGCGCTGCTCGAGGACATGGCCGACAAGGGTTCGCGCCAGCTGTTGTCCGATGTGGCCTGCGGCGCCGTGTTCTGCCGCGCCGCCATGCAGGGCGCGAGTTTGACGCTCTTTGCCAATACCACGTCTATGAAAGACCGGGCGCGCGCCGAGGAGCTCGAGGCGGCGTGCGATGAGCTGCTGGATACGTGGCTGCCGCGCGCCGATGCGCTGGCGCGCCGCGCCGCCGACGCCGCCAGGAAGAGGGGATAGCCATGGCCGAGCTGCTCAAGGGTGCTTCCGTTGCCCGTGCTTTGACCGAGGAACTTGCCGCTCGTTGCGCCGCCCTGCGCGAGCGCGGCGTTGTTCCGACACTGGCCATCGTTCGTGTGGGCGAGCGCGAGGACGATCTATCCTACGAGCGCGGCGCCCTCAAGCGCTGCGAGAAGGTTGGCATCGAGGCTCGCCGCGTTTTGCTTCCTGTCGATGTTTCGCAGGATGAGCTGCTGGCGGCTATTAAGGACATCAATGCCGATCCCGCTGTTCACGGTTGCCTGATGTTTCGCCCGTTGCCCGCTGGGCTTGACGAGGATGCAGTTGCCGCGGCACTCGATCCCGCCAAGGATGTTGACTCCATGACGCCGGCCTCGCTGCTTACCACGCTTTCGGGTCGTGGCGAGGGCTTTGCTCCCTGCACGGCCGAGGCCGTGTTGGCGTTGCTGGATCATTACGGCGTTGAGTTGGATGGGGCCAAGGTCGCGGTCGTCGGTCGGTCGCTGGTGATTGGTCGTCCCGTTGCCGCCATGCTTACGGCTCGCAATGCCACAGTGACGACGTGCCATACGCATACGCGCGACTTGGCTGCCGAGTGTCGTTCTGCCGACATTGTTGTTGCCGCGGTTGGACGTGCGCGCACGATTGGCGCGGATGCGGTCCGCGAGGGCCAGACGATCGTCGATGTGGGCATCAACTGGGACGAGGCCGCCGGCAAGCTGGTCGGCGACGTCGATTTTGATGCTGCGGAGCCGGTTGTTGGCGCAATTACTCCCGTGCCGGGCGGCGTGGGGGCTGTGACCACCGCGATTCTCGCCAAGCACGTGATCGAGGCGGCGGAGCGCGCATCGAAATAGGCGTTTTGGGCTGTTTGAGGGGCTAGTTATATACCCGCTGTGCAAAAAACGCCAAATATGAGTACTGTTGCCAAGATAGTTACATATGTTTTATGAGATTTGGGCTCCCTAGCGATATTAATTATCGCTAGGGAGCCCATTTTATGGAACCTATGGGGAATAACGTTGTCTTGCTTTTGGACAAATGGGGATTTCTGGCACTCGTTACAAGGAAATTTGCTACTACTAAATTGGTGGCAGTACTCATATTTGGCATTTTTTGCACGCAGGGGTCCCGAGGGGGTCCCGAGGGGTCGCGGTTTCGCCCTTTTCGTGCCGAAGCGATACACTGTTGTCGTTTGATTTCTTCGCTCAAGGAGGATGCACATGCCGTGCACAACGATTTTGGTTGGTAAGAACGCGAGCTATGACGGGTCGACGCTGGTCGCCCGCAACGAGGACTCGTCCAACGGGGTGTTTGAGCCCAAGCGCATGCGCGTGGTGCATCCCGACGAGCAGCCGCGCGTCTACACGAGCGTCCTGAGCCACCTGACCGTTGAGCTGCCCGACAATCCCATGCGTTACACAAGCGTCCCCGACGTTGTCCCGGGTCATGGCATTTGGGCCGAGGCCGGTTTCAACGAGCTCAACGTTGGCATGTCCGCAACCGAGACGCTTACCACCAACGAGCGCGTCTGCGGCGCCGATCCGCTCGTGGACTACGTGCCCGCCAAGGGCAACGAGGGCGAGGACGGCTATGTGCCAGCGCAGCCCGGCGGTCTGGGCGAGGAGGACATGGTGACCCTGGTGCTGCCGTATGCCAAGTCCGCCCGCGACGGCGTGCGTGTCCTGGGCGACCTGCTCGAGCGCTACGGCACTTACGAGAACAACGGCATCGCCTTTAGTGACGTTGACGAGATCTGGTGGCTCGAGACCATCGGCGGCCACCACTGGATCGCCAAGCGCGTGCCCGACGACGCCTATGTGACCATGCCCAACCAGCTGGGTATCGATAGCTTTGACCTGGACGATGCCGAGGGCGCCCAGGCCGACCACATGTGCTCCGCCGACCTGCGCTCCTGGATGGCCGAGTGGCATCTGGACCTTACGCTGGGTGTTAAGGGCGACGGTCCCGCCGCGGTCTTTAACCCGCGCGAGGCCTTTGGCTCGCACAGTGACAGCGACCACGTTTACAACACGCCGCGCGCCTGGTACATGCAGCGCTGCCTCAACCCCAGCGATGTGTGGGACGGCCCCGACACCGACTACACGCCCGAGAGCGACGATATCCCCTGGAGCCGCGTGCCCGAGCGCAAGGTGACCATCGAGGATATCAAGTACGTGCTTTCGAGCCACTACCAGGGTACGGAGTACGACTGCTACGGCAGCAAGGGCACGCCCGCCACGCGCGGCGCCTATCGTCCCATCGGCATCAACCGCAACAGCCAGCTTGCCGTGCTGCAGCTGCGCCCCTATGCGCAGCCGGCGTATCGCGCCGTGCAGTGGATGGCGTTTGGCTCTAACTCGTTTAACGCGCTCGTGCCGCTGTACGCCAATGTCGAGACCATGCCCGAGTACTACGCCGACACGCAGGCTCGCGTGACGTCCGAGAATTTCTATTGGGCAAATCGCCTGATCGGTGCCTTGGCCGATGTTCGCTTCCACGAGTGCGGTCGCGCGGTCGAGGACTATCAGGAGAAGGTCGGCGGCATGGGCCACAAGCAGATTCACGACGTTGACGCTGTCGTAGCCGCACTGCCCGAGGCCGAGGTGCCTGCCGAGCTCGCCCGCGCCAACGAGGCCTTTGCCGAGCTCGTGCGCGTGGAGACCGATGCTCTGTTGGGCAAGGTGCTCTACACCACGAGCTGTGCCATGAAGAACTCCTTCGCGATGAACGATAACGTAAGGTAAAGACAACCTTGCAACGAGTGAGCGGGGCAAACGCCGTCAAAGGTTTTGCCCCGCTCGATTTCTATCCCGGCGACAAACGATTTTGTGTCGTTCACCCAATCTTGGGTACAAGAAGGCCAATGTAGTTGTTCATGATTGGAGCCAACCATGGTTATGAAACTCGATCAGCTTGTTAACGGTGCTATCAACGTGGGCTTCGGCGCCGCTGCCGTCGCCGTCGAGGGCGGCAAGAAGGTCCTCGACGACCTCAATACCAAGGGCGAGCAGGTCCGCAAGGATGCCGGCACCCCCGATATCGCCCGCAGTGTGTCCGATATGTTCGAGCAGGCCGGTGGCACCATCTCCGACCTCACCGAGCGCCTGGGCATGCAGGGCGAAACTGCGGCACAGCGTGTGCTCGACGAGCTCATCCTGGCTCGCGTCCGCGTTATGACCGCCCCCGAGCGCACGGCCTTTTTGGCCCATGTGCGCGACATTGTCGATTCGGTCGAGGACAACGTGACCTCGGTGCCCGTCGAGTCCGTTGAGCCCGACGATGCAGAGGACACCGAAGAGGCCGAGTAGCAGCGCAGATGGCAGATTCCACTACCGATTACAACAATCTAGATCCCTTGGGTGACGAGGCGGCGGTTGTCGATGAGGTCGATGCCGCCGTCTCGGGCGCTCGCAAGAAGCCGCGCGCTGTCGATATGGTTCCCGAAGAGCCCGACGCGATGGCGCCGGACGAGGAATACCAGCTCACGCCGGCAGGCCGCCGCGAACGCATTGGGCAGATCGTTCGTCTGGTCAAAAAGTACCGCGTGTGGGATAACCTCACGCCGGTGCGCCTGCGTCGTCTGCTCGAAGAGCTCGGTCCCATGTTCGTCAAGATGGGACAGATTCTGGCCAACCGGTCCGAGATCTTGCCGCAGCGGTTTTGCGACGAGCTGCGTCGCCTGCGCTCCGACGTAGACCCGGTGCCGTATGAGGTAGTGCTTCGCTGTCTGGAAGAGGAATACGGCCAGCGTCTGGGGCAGATGTTCGACGCAATCGACCCCAACCCGCTCGGAAGTGCGTCGCTCGCGCAGGTGCACCGCGCCCGTCTGGTGACCGGCGAGGACGTGGCCGTTAAGGTACAGCGCCCCGGCGCGCAACAGGTCATGGCACAGGACATCGACATCATCCGTTCGGTGGTGCGCATCGTTTCCAAGTTCGTCAACACCGACCAGTTTGTTGACTTACACGCCGTCGTCGAGGAGCTGTGGGCCTCGTTTCGCGAGGAGACCAACTTTTTGGCTGAGGCCAAAAACCTCAACGATTTCTATGACTTCCATAAGAGCGTGCATGGTGTGTCGTGTCCCAAATCCTACTTGGACCTTTGCACCGAACACGTCGTGGTCATGGACTACATTGACGGCATCTCGATTGCCGATCCCGAGCGCCTGGTGGCCGAGGGCTATGACCTGGAAAAGATCGGCTCGGCGATTGTCGAGGACTATTCGACGCAGGTGCTCGATGACGGCTTTTTCCATGCCGACCCTCATGCGGGAAACATCATCCTCAAGGACGGCATCGTCTACTTTATTGACCTGGGCATGGTCGGGCGCATGTCGAGCCACGACCGCGGTATCGTCAAGGATATGATTTTCGCCGTGGCCGAGGGCGATGTGCCCAAGCTCAAGGATTCGCTCATGCGTTTTGCCGTGACGCGCGGTGATTCGGCCGAGCTCGATCATTCGGCCTTTTTGTCCGATTTGGACTTTATCGTAGCCGACTTTGCAGGACTCGATCTTAAGGACCTGGATATCGGCGAGTTTTTGACCTCGTTGCTAAACCTGGCGCGCAAAAACGACGTTGAGCTGCCGAGCGTGGTGACGATGTTCGCCCGCGGCATGGTGACGCTCGAGGGTCTGCTGACCGAGTACATGCCCAACGTCAACATGATCCAGATCATCCAAGCGCACATCAAAAACGAGAAGAGCGCCTATGCGCGCGTCCGCGAAATGGGGCGCGATCTTGCCGCGAGCAGCTATCGCGCGGCAAAAGGCTCGCTCGAGGCGGCCGAGTATCTGGGCTTGGCGTCGCGTATGCTCACGCGCGGTCAGCTTAAGGTAAACACGCAGATCATGAGCAGCGATAAGGCGCTGCGACAGCTGGGTGGAATTATCGACCGCATGTCGATGGCAATTGTGATTGCCGGCCTGTTTATCGGCTCGTCGGTGGTGTACTACGCGCGCATCGAGCCGGTTGTGTTCGGTATCCCGGTCATTGGCTTTATGGGCTACCTGAGCGCGCTGGTGCTGGCGCTGATGCTGGGCCGCGAGATTTGGCGCAACAGTCACGGCGGCAAGCGGTAACGATTTCGCGGGATCAGAGGAAGACGGATCCTTTTGCTCGGCATTCCATCCTCACCCTTTTCTATCGCAAACCATAGCTTTTACCTTGGGCTTCGCCTGTGTGCGGGGCCTTTTTGCGTGATACCATACTGACAGTAATAATCGATGGCCTAGATGGTGGTGCGGAGACGCACGAATGCGCGGTTTTCCTGCGCGTTTGGGAGAATCGGGGTGCAAGTCCCCGGCTGTACCAGTAACCGTAATTCCTCTTGGCCCGGGTTGTTCGCGTCGCAGATCGGACGACGCGCCCGGGTCGGTAAGGTTAAGTCGGATCGCCTCCCATCTTGCACGCGGGCGCGGCGCATGCCGCCGGTACGCGTTGGGCTCTGGAGGGAAGGGGGACCCCGATGGGGGTACTCAAGCGCAATATGCGCGATGATGTGGGGCAGCCGCTGGGCAATGCTCCCAGTGCAGACAGTAGGAGACAAATGGATATGTTTGAGGACGAGTGCCAGCGCGCCTCGTGGCGTCGTCATGGAGCGATTGCCCGTGGCGTAGCCAAGCGCGGTCTGGTGGCGTTCCTGGCTTTTGCCATGGCTTTTGGCACCACGCCGGCGCAACTTTGGGCCGAGGGCGCTGAGGGCATTGCCGATGCCGTGGCTCAGGCTACGACGGGTGGCGAGGGCGCGACGGCCGACGAGGGCACTACTGCCGCCGATGCCGGCGCGAACAGTGCGCCGGCGAGCGCTGCTGACGATGGCGCCGACGCAGATCAGGGCGCAACTGCGAGTTCCGCGAATAGTGCTGACACCGCCGCAGACAACGCAACTGAGTCCGAGAACTCTGCGGCGGCGCCTGCTGCTTCGGAGCAGAAGAACGCCGTTGCCGCCGCATCCGCCACAACGCTTTCCGGTGAGGCAAAGGTCTTCATTCAGGACGCCAAGGATAAAGACAACTCGTATTCCACGAAGTCCGGCGCGCTCAATGTGGGTGATACGCTCTGGGCCAATATGTACGATGAGGTCGAGACCGAGGACTACTGGGGCGACCCTACGACCGAGACCAAATCGGTCGCTAACCCCGGCGCCTGGACCTATACCTGGCTCGCCGGCACGGTCAAGGCCAGCAGTGACGCCGCCGATTACACCGAGGTCGTAGGCCACGAGCAGTCGCTCACCATCACTGACGCGATGGAGGGCAAATACTTCATCTGCAAGGTGACGGCAGACGGCAAGGACCACTACGGCCCCTCTGTTTCGTACGGCTCGGGCATTAATCCTAACAGCATCCCCGGCCCCGTGCTGGGCGCCGGCCAAATGGAGCTTTACAGCGTCAAGCTGAGTAGCGACGCGCCGAGCATAGGCGATACTCTGATGGCGACGCCGTACAAGGATTGGTCGAGCCCCGCGGGCTCCGACGCCAAGGTCACCTACACCTGGTCCGCATCTACCTCGCAGTACTCGGGCTTTACCAAGATCGAGGGCGAGACGGGCGCTTCCCTCACGGTGACCGGTGACCTCGAGGGCAAGTACATCAGAGTCGAGGCTACTGCTGGCGTAAATACGGTGAGCAAGACCACCTCCAACAAGGTCAAACAGGCCGGTGCGGTGGACGTCTACGCGGTTTCGCTCATCAATCCCAAGACCAACAACTCCGTGTTCGCGGTTGGCGATACCGCCCAGGCTCGCGCCAAGGAGAAGGGCGCCTCGACGTTTATCGACGCGAGCAAGCTCAACTATCAGTGGCAGTGCTCTGGCACCAAGAGTGGCAAGTATATCGACATTGCGGGTGCCACGGGTGAGACCCTCGAGCTAACCGATGCTTTGGGCGGCAAGTACCTCAAGTGCAAGGTGTCTTCGAAGATCGGCTCTTCGAGCACGACCAACTCGACGGGCGCTCTCGTTGCAGCCGCCGGTTTAATTAATGTCTCGAGCGTGACTATGAGCCCGACTTCGGGCAAAGTCGAGGTGGGCTCCACGATTACGGCGACCGCCAAGGCGGGTTCCACCGACGTTACCACCGATTCGCATGTCACGTGGCAGTGGTATAAGGGCACCGCGAAATACGCGAGCTCGTGCAACACGCCTATCGAGGGTGAGACCGGTAACACCCTGACGGTGACCGCCGCCCTTAAGGGCTACTACGTAGTGGCTAAGGCCAATGGCGGCTATGGCGAGGAGAAGCCCTACTATGCGGCAGGTCCTGTCTCGGTTGCGGGTCAGGTTGAGCTTTACGACGTGCAGTTTGAGGGCTCTCCTGCCACCAACGGCGTGCACGTGGGCGATAAGCTCAAGACCAAGGTGCGCAAAAAGGACGGCTCGAAGTACAGCTATATCGACCGCACCGATAATGTGACCTACCAGTGGCAGTATGCAAATAGCAGTTCGAGCTCCGACTCCGCTTACACCGATATCCCCGGTGCCACCGAGGCCACCTATACCGTTGACGCCGCCTATGCCGGCAAGTATCTGCGCGTAAAGGTGACGAGCGAAAATACCGTTTTCAGCACGCAGAAGAAGAGCTCCTCCGGCGGCACGCAGTCTGTTGCTCCGCTTGGCCCCGTGACGCTTAAGGGCCAGTACAAGCTGGCGGGCATTGAGCTTGCCGATAAGAACGTTACGCTGAGCGTGGGTTCAAAGATCACACCGAGCGTGCAGGTTCCGGGTCCTTGGTCGGGCTCGACCAAGGACGTGCCCGATGATGCCGACCTCACCATGGCGTGGTACGCGAGCGAGAACGGTACCGATTGGACCGAGCTCACCGACGGCGTCGATACGACTGATGGCAGCCTGACTATTACGGATGCGCTTGTCGGCAAGCGCATCAAAGTTACGGCAAGCGCTCTCGACAACACGGTTGAATGGGTTTCGCCCGACAGTGTTACCGCGGCGGGGGAGTATAACCTGCTGCGTGTGACCACTGCGCCGCAGATCAATAGCGATTCGACCCATCTCGTCGCGGGCGATAGCGTTAAGGCGACGGCGCAGGCCAAGCGCGCCGACGGTTCGGCCACTAACGGTATCGACGTCACCGGTCAGGCGACTGTTGCTTGGTATGCGGCCGACGACGCGAAGGCTCCCGCGGCCGACTGGACGCTTCTGTCCGATATGTCGGGCGCCGAGGCGACGGTCTCGGCATCTGCTGCTGGCAAGTATCTGAAGGCTGTCGCCACGAGCGGAAGCTCGACGGTCGAGCTCGTCTCCACCAACAAGGTTATCGCCGCAGGCTCGCTTGAGGCTGCAGTCCAAAAGCTCAACAATGCTAACAAACAGATCGCTGTTGATTACAGCGCCAAGGGCGGCAACGTCAACGATGTTCTGAAGGCGCAGCTTGTCGATCTGGGATTTACCGATATCGACGTCAAGATCTCTGAGGGCGGCGTTGCCTTTAATGCAGAGGATGACAAGGCCACGGTCGGTATCTCCGACGCCCAGGATAAGACCAACGGCGATGTGACGTTCTTCTACATCGATCCCAACGATTACACCGGCTACAACATCGACGGCCTGCGCAGCGCCGACGTCGTGTTTGAGCTGTCACGCGGCGACGAAACCGAATACTATCAGCCCAGCAAGACAGTGCAGGTTGCTTGGGACGAGGCTCGTGTGCAGCAGATGCTCGACGATGCTGCCGAGCAAATTGCCATAGGCTACGCTTCGGGCGATTCGGCCGAGTCCGTCACGTCGAATCTCACACTTCCGTACCGCGCGGGCTCCAAGAGCAAGTTCGAGGTTGAATGGAAGAGTTCCGACGGCGATGTCATTTGGCCTTCCGGTTATGGCTGGGACGACTACACCGGCAAGGTGACGCGCGTTTCGAGCGATCGCGCCGTAACGCTGACCGCGACCGTTTCGTTTGTGAGCGGTGGCCCGTCTGACGTTAAGGGCGCGCACGACTTCACGGTGACCGTCAAGGGCGATCCCGAGAAGGTCGCCGCCGACAAGAAGGCACTGCAGGAAAAGGTCGACGCGGCGTTTATTTACAACAACATCAAGTACTCCGGTACCGATGCGGTTGCCAATAAGGACGGCCTGACCGATGACCTCCAGATGCCGCGCACGAGCACGCTCGGCGTCGACGGAAAATACTATAAGGTCGAGTACTCCGCGAGCACCGATGACGTGACCTTCAACGGCTATAAGGGCACGGTCTTCCGTCCCGAGGCCGGTAAGAGCGCCGTCTCCACGAAACTCACCTGCACGGTTACGGATAAGAACAACGCTGAGGTCACTGCCACAAAGACGCTTGACTTCACGGTTGCGCCGCAGGATCAGGCCGACCTCGACAATGAGCTTAAGCTCATGGAGGCCGCCAAGGCGGGCTACGCCGAGGCCATCCTCGACGGCCAGGACGCCGCCGGCGTGACCGCAAATATGCATGCCTTCCAGAAGGCGTATCTCGACGCCGATGGTAAGCTCGCGTGGAGCTACGACAAGGCGTCTACCGACGCTGCGGGCTCGGGCATCGTCCCGGTTGAGCTCGAGGGCTACGACGACATGAGCGGCCAGCAGTGGCGCCTCTTCAAGTCGAGCGACACTGGTGTCGTCTCTGCGGAGAACCTTCTTGTCACGCAGCCTGAGTACAACACCAAGGTCACCATTACTTCTCGCCTTTCCAGTGAGAAGTACGCGCGTTACGCCAAGCGCTATCCGGATAATGCCACGTACGCAAAGCTCGCCAACCAGGACGTCTCTGCGACAGTGACCGTGCTTGGAACGAGTGGTCAGGTCGCTCCTGAGGTTACAGCAACATGCTCGGTTATCGGCATCGATGCCGATGGCAACCAGCAGACCTGGACCGCCGCCGATCCGTACACGTTAAAAACGGGGTCTACCGCCGCCGACCTCTCTGAGGCGCTCTTCAAGAAGCACGGCCTCACCGCCGATTACGGCATGGGAACCTGGGGCTGGTACCTCAATTCCATCACCTCGCCTGTCGACGCGGGCCGAACGCTTGGCTATGATTCGCAGACCGGAGCGTACTGGCAGCTCTTCATCAACGGCACGGCCGCATCGGTTGGTGCGGGCGGCTACGTGCTCGAGGCCGGCGACTCGGTCGTCTGGTGCTACTCCAAGTACGGCGACCCGGCGCCCACCGACCAGCTCTCCGTGAGCTGCGAGGTTGTTGGCCAGGCTAAGGACGGTAGCCAGCAGACCTGGGCTCAGCCCACGACTATCCAAGTGAAGGAGGGCTCGACCGCGGCTGAGCTCTCTGAGCAGGTGTTCAAGCAGGCTGGCATTGGCGCCGACACCGGGACGGGCTCCTACGGCTGGTACCTCAACTCGCTCACCTCTCCGTTTGATGAGGACGTAAAGCTCTCGACCGAAAAGGTTGACGCTTCCACTTGGAATTACTGGCAGTTCTTTGTCAACGGCAAGCTCGCAAATGTGGGCGCCGGTAACTACACGCTCAAGGCCGGTGACAAAGTTTCCTGGGTCTACGGCTCTGACGGTACTATGCCTGGGCAGACAAAGGCTTCCCTGCAGATTATCGGTGTTGACAGCGGCGGTAATGTTCAGACGTGGGCGCCTGCAGCTGACTACACCATGGTTGATACCGCGACCGTGGCTGATGCGACTGAACTTGCCTTCAAGCAGAGTGGCATCTCTGCGGATTATGGTACGGGTGCATGGGGCTGGTTCCTCAACTCAATTACATCGCCGTTTGATGGGCGAACGCTCGCTTGGGACTCCACGACTGGGGCTTACTGGAAGCTCTTTATCGATGGCAAGCCTTCCGATTTGGGCGCGGGCGGCGTCCAGCTGAAGGACGCGAAGTCTATCGCCTGGGTCTATACGGCTGGCGACAAGCTGCCTGACCCCGATGCCCTCACGACCGACCCCAACGCGCCTAAGTCTAACTTCGACTCTGCCTGGCCTGCGTTTGCCGGCGGCAAAGTCAATGGCTCGGTTGCCGAAGTGCCGACTCCGTCTGGTGCGGCTGAATCTGCGTGGGATGAGCCCGCGGATATCAAGGGCGATGCAAAAGGCGTTTCGGACTTGCTCATTATCGACGGTAATATTTGCGCGGTTAAGGGCAACCGCATTGTGCTCATAGATTCTGAAACCGGAAAGAAGGAGCTTGCGAGCTGCTCTATTGGCGCGAACATTGGCTACTTCTGCCGTCCCGCCTATAAAGACGGCTATCTGGTTGTTCCTTTTGAGGACGGCTCGCTCGGCATTTTTGTTCTGGACAAGAAGGATGGGCAGTACTCGATAGCCTGTCGATACAAGACCCCTTCGCTCGGGATCAAAGATACCCAAGCTCTCACGTCCGTGACCATCTCCGGCGGCAAGGCCTACGCAGGCTTCACTGTTGTCGACGGTTCAGAAGGTGCGCTCGTGTGCGTTGACCTGGCTTCCGGCAAAGTGGACTGGACAACAGACAAAAAGAAGTCCGAGACCAACGAGAACGAGGGCTACTACTGGGCGGGCGCTGCGGCCTCCGGTGACGACATCATCATCGGTAACGAGTCCGGTAAGGTTGCCCTCATTGATGGCTCCAACGGCAAAGAGCTCTCGAGCGTAAGCGTAGGCACGCCCGTTCGCTCCGGCATCATTGCCGTCGAGGTTGGCGAGAACGGCGACGGCACGTATCTCGCGGTCTCCCGCGATAACGGAACGCTCTACAAGATTCGTCGCAGCGGGGACAAGCTGACCCTCGAGGGCAAGCCCGTTGCCTTCGCTGCCATCTCCACCTCTACGCCGGCAGTGAGCAACGGCCTGGCGTATGTCTGTGGCATGGACATCGAGGGTTACGGAACGCTCTCTGTCATCGATCTGAGCACTATGAGCGTTAAAAAGAGCATCCGCGCAGACAAGGGCGAGTCCAAGAGTACCCCACTCGTCTCGGTTCAAGGTAACGACACGTACGTGTACTTCACCTGCAACGCTCTGCCCGGTGGCGTTTACGCTTATAAACTGGGCGACGATGCGGCGCAAATGATATTCACGCCCGACGCAAAGTATCGTGAATACTGCACCGCTTCTATCATCTGTGATGAGAAGGGCAACCTGTACTACGCCAATGACTCGGGACGTCTCTTTAAGCTAGCGGGTGCCGAGTCCTGGAGAGTTGCGTTCGATGCACAGGGCGGTTCGTACGTCGCACCGCGCTATGTTGCCAAGAACAAGATGGTTTCCGAGCCGGCCGCCCCTACCCGCGACGGATATACGTTCCTCGGCTGGTACACTGCCGAAGGCGAGAAGTGGGACTTCGCCAAGGACGTCGTGACGGCCGATATGACGCTCTACGCCAAGTGGATCAAGAATGCCGTTAACCCTGGCGGTAGCGGTGGCTCTGGCTCCAATGGCGGCTCGGGTAATGCCGGTGCTGGTTCTGGCTCCGGTAACGGCACAAACGGCCAGCAGAGCGGCGGCGCTGTTTCGCCTGGGCAGAAGCCTGTGTCGTCGACCACGACCGAGACCAAAACCAAGGACGGCAAGGATTCCAAGAAGGATTCCGACAAGTCCGACAAGAAGGACAGCAAGAAGTCTGATAAGAAGTCCGCTGAGGCTCCTGTGCAGCAGTCTGGCTTCAATCCGCTCGCCATCGCTGGCGTGGCGGCCGGCGTGATCGGTCTCGCCGTCATCGGCGTGTTCGTATTCACCAAGCGTCGGTAGGTGAGGACTGTGTCCAATAAACCTCAGGACGCCGACTCCAAGCAGCCCGACTCGTCGTTCATTCAACTCGACGATGCAAAGAAAAAGGGCGCCGCCTCGGCGGCGTCCGCCTCTCGGCGCAGGACGCTGCTTGGCGCTCTGACGGCCGTCTGCATCGTCTTGATCGTTGTGTCGCTGGGTTTTGTCCAACCTTCTTCCAGCGGTGCATGGTCCATCGATTGGATCGCTCAGGCTGTGACAGGGGAGAGCGTCGTTGCCAAGGATGCGTCGGTTTCCGGCTCGATTACCGCTTCGGGCAAGGCTGCGCCCAAGGACTCCAAATCTTCGGACAATGCGAAGGACGGGTCGAAGGACTCAAAAAAGGATTCGAAGGAGAAGAAGTCCGAAAGCAAGGACGGCAAGACGTCCAACAACGCATCTGCTGGACAGGGCTCTGAATCCACCGGTGGATCGAGTTCTTCTGACGGCTCTTCTTCGGGCGGCGGCTCGGTGTCTGGCGGTGGGTCTGCATCCAACGGCGGCAGCGCCTCTGCGGGCAATCAGGGCGGCTCGCAGCAGCATGGCTATGTCACAGTGACGGTCTCGGTAACTTCGAGCGCCGTGGGCAATCCTGTCTCGTCTGGCGGCACGTTCACCTTTAACGAGGGCGCTACGGTCTACGATGCCCTGTGCGCTCTGGGCCTTTCCGTGAATGCGCATGGTTCGCCGTATGGCACGTATGTCGCAGCTATCGGCGGCTTGGCTGAGAAGGAGCACGGCAGCACGAGCGGCTGGATGTATTCCGTCAACGGCGTACCGCCCAAAATGGCTTGCAGCAGTTACGTTCTTTCCAATGGCGACAGCGTAGTCTGGTATTACGTAACGGGCTAGATACCTCGACATAACGCGCCAAACGGGCGGTTCGGACAAACATCCGGGCCGCCCGTTTTTCATGCGTAGAGGACTGGGTCGCCGGGTCTCTCGGCAAACAAAAAACCGGTTGGAACGAGAATTCCAACCGGTGATACCTTCAAGCTAATGTCGAGCAAACTACGACTGCGCGCCCTCGAGGAAGAAGCGACGGCTAAAGTAGTTATACCAGGTGACCAGGAACGTGGCGATGGCCTTCATGGCCTGGTAGCCGATGCTCAAAAACGTGACGCCCACAAACATGTACAGGTCGTTGAGACCCAGACCAATCACCGACAGGATGGTGAAGATCGTAAACTCGCGCTTGCGGCTCATGCCCTCGCGATGGTCGAACACGTACTTCATGCTGAGCCAGTAGTTAACCACGACGGACGTGGTAAACGAGATCGTGGTGCTCATCAAAAAGTCGAGGTGGAACAGCTCGACGAGCGCAATGAGCATGCCCCAGTCGATACCAAAGGAGATAAGACCCACGACAGCGAACTTGAGGAACTGCTTAGTATGAGGTTGTGCCAGTGCCTTGCGCACGTAATCACATCCAATGCGTTGATGAATCGAGCAACGAGATACTTTAGGGCTTTTGCATGGGAAACGTAAGGTCTTTGGCAAGAACTATACGAACTCGCCAAATATTCAAGAGGTAATCCGCAAACGTTGCAAATCTTACCGTAAACGAGCAAGGCCCACGAACAACGCAGCGCTCGACGTGCGTCATCCGTGGGCCCCGTAGTGCAACGGGGAGGCCAGGCTATTTGGTCTCGTCGCCTTCCAGGAAGATTTTTCGGGTCACAAAGTTGTAGACCATGACAAGCGCGGTGGCGCAAATCTTGGCGATATTGGCCTCGAGTCCCAGACCGGCGTTGAGCGCCAGCACGATGCCGTCGTTGAGGGCCAAGCCAATAACGGACAGCACGACAAAGATGATGAACTCGCGGCGGCGACTCATGCCCTCCTTGTGCGCAAACACGTACTTCATGCTCGCGACATAGTTAAAGATGAGCGAGACGATAAAGCCGCTAGTGTTGGCGATCAAGATGTTAAGGCCCAGACCGTAGTGGAGCAGATTCATGATGCCAAAGTCGATGACCGTGGCGACGACGCCGACGACGCCAAACTTCATGATCTGCGCAAGGAGCTTTTGCATGGTACCTGCCTTAGGGTGGCGCCGGAGCGCCGCGGGGATGACGAACTCAGCAAGTTTAGCTAATCCCCGCAGGCGGGGCTAGGCGCGCTCCTCGATAGCACCGTTTCTATATGCATCGAGCAGTCGGCGTAGGTCCTGGATCTGGCTGCGGATCTTGGCACCGGTATCGGTGTCGCTCACCATGCGGCGACGGTCGGCCTGGTCAAAACGGTTGGTCTCGCTCTCGATGTCCACGTTGCGCGTGAGTGCCTCGGCAACCGTGGTAAAGGCCCGGTGCGACTTGAGGCGGCAGCCGCGTGAGCTCGAGATAAGCGTGTAGCCGGCGATACCCGTTTTGGGATGATAGGCGCGACAGAAACCGCCATCGATGACCAGCAGCTTGCCCTCGGCGCGGATGGGCTGCTCGCCCTTGGTGGTTTTAACGGGTGTGTGGCCGTTGATGATGTGGCCGGTCGGCGAACATGCCATGGGGGCAACGCCGAACTCGCGCATGACGTCGTCGCAGACCGAGGGCGACTTGGTAAGCGTAAAGTACGGGTCCATCGGCTCGACCCAGGTGCTCTTATCGGCGATATAGGCGCGCTCAAAGGTACGCACCAGGCGTCCGCTGGCGGGTGAGTTAAAGCCGATCCACAGGTACCACATCCAGTCGAGGGCGTCGCGGTCGCCCACGCGCCAGGCGCGGCGGGCGATGCGGTCGCAAAAATCGAGATAATCGCGGCCGGCGTGCCAGGTACCCAGGCAGTTCATACTGCTAAAGGTGCCGTCTTCGTTGAGCGGCACGCAGCCATGGAACAGCAGGTTGCCGTTGGTGACCTTGTACATCGAGCCGTGGGTGTAGAGGAAATCGATATGGCGATGCAGATGATCGGCGGTGACAAACTCGGACACAAGCTTGTCGATGATGTGTTGCTCCTGGGGCGTGAGCGTGTAGGGGTCCGCCGGATCGACGGTGGGAAAATCGTTGGTCGTGAGCGGCCATACACTGCCGTCGGCAAGCGTGACCGTGCCGGCGTCGTGGTCGATCTTGTCGAGCAGCAGGCGGTCGGTCATGTCGAACTCGGGGTGGCGCTGGATAATCTGGCCCTCGAGTTTAAAGAGCAGCACGTTGATGGCCTTGATCAGCGGGGTGATGGACTCACCGGCGGTATAGGTGGCGTCGGCGAAGGCGACGAGCTCGCGCAGCGAGATACCGTAGTCGTCCTCGAGGATCTCGTAGTTGTCGTAGCGCAGGTTGTTGCGCAGCACCGTGGCGATGCAGGCGGGCTCGCCGGCAGCGGCGCCCATCCACAGCAGGTCGTGGTTGCCCCA
Organism: Coriobacteriaceae bacterium; assembly: GCA_025757745.1. NCBI lineage: Bacteria > Bacillati > Actinomycetota > Coriobacteriia > Coriobacteriales > Coriobacteriaceae > Coriobacteriaceae bacterium. Next base: position 1,538,623 of record CP107217.1, on the reverse strand, counting down.
CTGGATGTCGAGCGAATGGTAGGTGAGCAGGCGGTCCATAATCTTGGCAGCGCCGCCGCCACGGTCGAAGATATCGCCCACCAGGTGCAGGTGGTCGACGGCCAGGCGCTTGATGAGCGAGGCGAGCGACTCGATAAAGTCGTCGGCGCTGGCGGTCTCTAGGATGGACTCCACGATGCGCTCGTGATAACGCACACGATAGTTGTTCTCGTCCGGATGCGTGTGCAGCAGCTCGTCGATGATGTAGGCGTAATCGCGCGGGATGGCCTTACGCACCTTGGAGCGCGTATAGCGGCTCGAAAGCGAGCGGGCAACCATGATGAGCTGGTCGAGCATGGTCTTGTACCAGGTGGGGGAGTCCTCGCGCCGGCTGCGGACAAGCTCGATCTTCTCGCGCGGGTAGTAGATGAGCGTGCACAGCTCGCCCTTTTCGTCAAAGGAGAGCGTGTCGCCAAAGATCTCGTCGACATGTTCGCGCACGACACCCGAGCAGTTGTTGAGGATGTGCATAAAGGCTTCGTACTCGCCGTGCACGTCGCTCATAAAATGCTCGGTGCCTTTGGGCAGGTTGAGAATGGCCGAGAGATTGATGATCTCGGTAAACGCGGATTGCTCGGTAGGAAATTGTCTCGACAGCAGGCGCAGATACTTAAAGTCTTGCGGGTTGCGATCGAATGCGACCATGAAACACCTTCCGATGGGGCTGGTAAAACTGATAAACAGCGTCAAACGTTTATCAGTATGCGCCGCTTTTGTTTCGATTTTGCGCCGGCGGCTGAATTGTCGGCTGAACGGTTTGGTAAATCGATTTAGTTGAGGTTGATGTGTCGGTTGGGTGGAGACGAAGGGGGTGATTTTGCCCATATGGGCCCATAGCGGGGATGGGGGTGTTCATGATAAAGATATTCAATGCAAATGGTTCGAATTGGTAAATAGTGGACATATGTACCGCATTTAGGCTCACTGTGCGATAATTTGCGCAACAATGAGTAAGGAGCCTCATATGAGTGATTTTGTCCTGACCTGTGAATCCGCCGCCGACCGAACCCGTGAGTTCTTTGCGTCGCGCAATATCCCTGTCGTGTGTTTTCATTACGAGATCGACGATGTTGTCTATACGGACGATCTGTATCAGTCGATTACGCCGGACAAGTTTTTTGCCCTGATTGCCGCGGGCGCCATGCCCAAGACGTCTCAGGTGAGCGTGGGTGAGTACGAGGAGTTTTGGGAGCCGTTTGTTACCGAGGGTAAAGACGTGCTGCACCTGACGTTGTCGTCGGGTATTTCGGGTACGTATGGTTCGGCTTGCGTTGCGGCACAGATGCTCGCGGATCGCTATCCCGAGGGCGGCAAGGTGCGTGTCATCGATTCACTGGGGGCGTCTTCGGGCTTTGGCCTATTGCTGGAATATGCCGCCGACGTTCGCGATAGCGGCGCTTCGCTCGATGAGACGGCCGCTTGGATTGAGGAGCATAAACTCAACCTGCACCACTGGTTCTTCTCGACCGATCTGTCGAGCTACCTGCGTGGCGGTCGCATTTCGGCCGCGAGCGCGATCATCGGCACGGCGCTTAAGATTTGCCCACTTATGACGGTAGATTGCGAAGGTGGGCTGTCGCCACGTGAGAAGATCCGCACCAAGAAACGCGCGATATCCGAGATGGCCAAGACCATGATGGCACACGTGCAGGATGGTGTGGATTATTCGGGTAAGTGCATCTTGTCCCATTCGGCGTGCCGCGAGGATGCCGAGGCCGTTGCGGCGCTGATTGAGGAACAGGTTCCGCAGCTCAAAGGCAAGATTGAAATCAATAGCATCGGTGCTCTGATCGGTTCGCACACCGGACCTGGTACGGTGGCGCTCTTCTTTATGGGCGACAAGCGCGTGGATTAACTTGGCCCATCACGTCGCTGCATGATTGCTCAAGCGAAAAAGGCCCGTCCCGTTGTTTGCGGGACGGGCCTTGCTGTTGCAGCTAGCGTTTCTTTCCGCGGAAGAAGAAACCGTGCAGCGAGGGCTTGAGTCCGCGGTTGGCGCGACGCTCCTCGATATGATCGTGGATCGAAGCGACGCGTTCGATGACTTCGTCGGGAATCGGCACGTCGGGATTCATGTTCTCGACCTGGCTGACCTCGGCGGCGGCGACCTGGTCGATAATGGGCACATCGTCGCGCGAGATGACGGGCGTGGCGTCTTCTTTCATCTTGCGGTAGCGCTGCATCATGTCGGTCTGCAGCTGCTGGGCCGAAGGCGGCGTCCAGATGATGGCGTTGGCGCCGGCGGCGATGGTCTCACGGATGCTCTCGGGCGTCTTGCCGCCCGGTGCGATGAGCGGCAAGTTGGGATAGTGCTCGCGCAGTTCACGCAGGACCTGGGGCGTGTTCTTGCCGGCCGCGATGTTGAGGATCTTGGCTCCGGCGCGCACTTTGGCATGCGCATCATCGTCGCAGCGAACGACCGTGGCGATGACGGGGATATCGGCGATGTTGGTGATGTGCTCGACCATCTCGGCGGTAGCGGGGGAGTTGACCACGCAGCCCGCCGCGCCCTGCATCTCGGAGACGGCTGCCATCTGTACGGAGCGCTTGCCGGTCGTAGTTCCGCCGCCCACGCCTACAAAGACCGGGCACTCGGCGACGGTCAACAGCGCCTGCGTAATGGCGGGCTGCGGCGTGAAGGGGTAGACGGCAAACACGGCGTCGGCATTGGAGTTGCGGATGACCGCCACGTCGGTGGTGTAGATGAGCGATTTGATGCGGCGGCCAAAGAGCGTAAAGCCGCTGGCCTCCTCGATCTCATCGGGCATACGGAGGGCTGCCTTGCGCAGACGCCCGTCGATGGGCAGCGGCTCCATGGGCAAAAGGCCGTTGGGAGTTACGGCCACCTGGGGCTCAGTAAATTCGTCTGCAAGCTTAACCTCGGAGAAGTCGACCGAGGCGACGATGTCCTCGTGAACCTCGGCGGGAACATCGATGGGGGCTTGGTCGTTAGTCGCGGCAGGCGTCTCGAAGGAGCTGGTGCCGACAAAGGCGTCGACGCGCTCGTTCAAATCGTTGAGAGTATCCATGGGGGCTCGATTCTATGCGATGGTGGCTGGCAGGGTGCCGACAGCGTTGTACTTGCTAAATCGTTTGACGAGTTGATTTTTCCCCGCCGCGCCATCCGTTAGACCGAAGGACCGGCGAACGTGAAGGAGCTGTGGTGGCGGGTATTGAGGTGCTATCTTGAATGTCGCGTTTAAAAGAGAGGTGACGCGGTATGGAATTCACAGCAATGTTGGGCTCGATTGGCCTGTGTGTGGGCGCAATCGTTGCCGCCGCGATCATCTACTTGGTGGTCACGGCCATTAAGGGCAAAAGAGCCGAGCGCAAGGAACGCGAGGCGCTTAAGCAGCACCGTGACCAGCAGGACAAGCGCGCACAGAGATAGTTTGTTGAGTTTTGAATCCGTGCGCTAGCTGCGTTTTCGGATCAGGGCGATGTAGAAGCCCTCAAAGTCGCGGCTGGGCGGAATGGTCAGCGTGCCGGGCATTCCGTTGGCGACGGACGAGACGTGGCCGGCGGCGATGGCCTCGGTGAGGGCGTTGCACTCGACGCGCGGCTCTTCGCCAGCTTCCTGAGCACGGCGCGTTTCACTTTCGCTCGGCGTGCCGTCGAGGGGGATAAGCTCGCAGTCCATGTGCTTGTCGAGGGCCTCTTGCAGGGCGTCCTCGTTTTCCTGCGGCAAGATCGAACAAGTCGAATAGACGAGCGTGCCGCCCGGTTTGAGGGCTCCCATGGCGCGGTCCAGAAGTGCTCGCTGCGAGCGGGCGCACTTGCCGAGCAACTGCTCGGTGAGGCCGCGCAGACTCTTCTCGTTGCCGCTGATGACGGTGCCCGTGCCGGTGCAGGGAGCGTCGAGCAGGATGCGGTCAAAGCGGAAGAACTCGTCGAGCTCGCGTGCGTCGATGCGCATGACGGGCACGTTTTTTGCGCCTTGGCGGTGGAGGTTGGCTTCGAGCTTCTCGGCGCGGGGATTGCTCATCTCGCAGGCCGTGAGGTGTGCCTGGCCCTGGGTGAGGGCGGCGATCTGCGTCGTCTTGCCACCGGGGGCCGCGCACATGTCCAGGATGTCCTCGCCGGCTTGAGCGCCCAGGACCAACGGTGGCATCATGGACGACAGGCTCTGCAAGTAGATCTTGCCGTCGCGGTAGATGTCGAGGTCCCACAGGTCGGAAACCTGGGCCTCGGGCAGGATGAAGGCGTCCGGATACCAGGTAACGGTTTGGTGCGCGATGCCGGCCTCGTCGAGTGCGGCGGCGATGTCTTCGGCAGTCGCCTTGAGCGTGTTGGCGCGCAGCGTGACCGGGCGTGTGGCCGCAGCGCCAAAGCCTTCGATCATGAGCTCGGCATCGGAGGGGGCATAAGCACCGGCGACCGTGTCGACCATAAAGCGCGGCAGGTCGGCGGCGGAGTGTTGGGCGGCAAGCTGGTCGGAAAGCTCGGTAGCAGCAAACTGCCTAAGCTTGAGCTCGGCCTTGACCTGCTTTTTCTGCTTACGACGACGCGGCTTGGACATCCGTCTTTCCTTCCCATTCCATTACATGTCGAGTGTTGTTTTAGTACTGGCTCTCGTGCTTGCTGAAGAAGTCGAAGCGCGGGGGCAGCGGCTTCACGCGGTGCTCACCGGGCTTCTCGCCCAGGCTCTCCACGAACTCGTCCGTGGAGGCAAAGATGTTGTCCCAGCTAAAGAAGGCGACCGGATCGACGTCGAAGTACTCGCAGATGAGCTCGCAGCCGGCCGGGACGATGCCGTGCATGAGCACGGTCGCTACGCGCAGCTCGGTAAAGGCGTCGACGAGGGCCTGCGTCATGGCGGCGTTGGCTGGCTCGCCCTCGAGCTTGTTGGCGGCCTTGGAGGCGTCGCTCCAGCGCTTGTTGGCGGCGCGCAGGTAGTCGTCGCACACGGCGAGCGCTCGGTGCGTCTCGAACTTGTACATGGCCTGCTCAAACGCGAGGGCGGCCTGCTCGGCGGCCTCCACCACGGTGGCCGAGGCGGCGCCGGCGGGGATGCAACCGTTGCGATAGGGGCTCTCGTCGCCCTCCTTGACGGCGACGCCGTAGAAGCAGCTGCGGGCCAGGCGGTTGAAGACGCCGGTCAAAAGGGCGCTTTCCTTAAGGGCCGGATCGATGACGCGCTTGTCGTCGCAGGCGTGCACCTCGTTGCCGTCCTTGTCCTTGCCGGTCACGCGGGTGTCGTATGCCTTGGGGCTAAAGCTCACCGGCTTCTCGGACAGGCCGAGCGACAGCCAGTGCGCGCGCATCTGCTCGCAGGTGTAGTGGTTGAGCAGGTCGTCTGCCGGCGGGGGAGGCGTCTGCGAGGACGAGCTTGCCTTTTTGCCCATGTAGAGCAGGTGGTAGCAGGCGCTGACGGTGCTCTGCGTGAGGTTCCAACCCAGGGCCTCCCACATGGCGGTCTGCGCGATGCAATAGAAGTAGATGTTGTCCTGGCCAATGAACTGGTAGATTTGTGCGTCATCCGAGCACCACCAGTCGCGCCAGTCGAGCGAGCTGTGCTGGTAGGTGGGCGCGGGGACCTGCGTGGAATCGGCGGCGGGCTCGCCCATGAGGGCGGCATCCTGGGCGGCGACGCCCTCGGTCACGCCGGCGGCCTTGGCATCGCGTGCGAGCACGGTGCGCGTATAGCTGATGGGAGCCCACAGGCTCTCGGGCCAGCACCAGCAGGTGACGTCGGAGACGCCATCGACCTCGGGCACCGGAACGCCCCAGTCGATGTTGCCGGTGATGCGGAAGGGTACGAGCGCCTTGCCGCTGCGGAAGCGCACGCCGCCGTTGGCGAGCACCGCGTGGGCATCGTCGCGCTCCTTCCAGCTGGGGAAGGTGACGGTAAAGCTGCTCTTGTTGCCCTCGGGCTCCAGCACGGTGTGCTCGGGAAGCTGATCCTCGACGGCATCGAAGGCCTCGCGGAACTTGTTCTGGATGTAGAGCTGGGCCGGCAGCAGCCACTCCTCCATGGTCTTGGAGACCACGGAGCGAACCTGCGGGTTCTGGGCGAGCTTGGCGGTATAGGTCTTCATAAAGTCGAGGTAGGCCGGCAGGTCAAAGTAGAGGTTGTCGACCGGGCGCAGCTCGGGCACCTCGCCGGTGAGCTGGCTCTTGGGCGCGATGAGCTCCTCGGGCTCAAACTGGTGACCCAGGTCGCACTCGTCGGCGTAGGCTTTCTCGGACTTGCAGCCCTGGATGGGGCAGCGGCCGATCACCTGACGGCCGTTGAGGAACGTGCCGGCCTTGGCATCGTAGAACTGCAGCGTGGAGCGCTTGGAGATGGTGCCCTGCTCGTGCAGACGCTCGATAATCTCGGTGGTCACCTCGTTGTGAATCTGCGCAGCCGGCTCAAGGCCCGAGCCGCCGTAGATGTCACAGCTGATGTTGTAGTTGTTGAGGGTCGCGGCCTGGCGGGAGTGATTGGACTCGACATACTCGCTAATGGACTTGTCGTAGCCCTCGTTCTCCTTGAGCTTGCGGTAGCTCTCCATGATGGGCGAGCCATAGCAGTCGGTGCCCGAGGTGAAGATGACGTTCTCGCGGCCCAGGCGGTCGCGCAGGAAGCGGGCGAAGAAGTCGGCAGGGACAAAGACGCCGCCAACGTGGCCAAAGTGAAGGCCCTTGTTGCCGTAGGGCTCGCCGGCGGTAACGATGGCGCGGCGAGGCCAGCTGGGACGGTCGTTCATGGAGTATTTGGATGCCATGGGACTCCTTCGCATATGGTGAGGGCGCGGCCGGGCGCGGGGCTCGGCGGCGCGGTGGTCAATTCGTGCATATCGTTCGACATTATCGCACATGCGGGCGGGTGCGTGGCAGGGGCGCTATCCTAAGATGCTATGAATGAGATTTCCAACATACATGCGTTTGAGGACGAGGATTTTCTGCACGCCTGCTTTGTGTGGGGGATGGCCGTGCTTGGCGCATTTGCCGTGTGTCTGGTGCCGGTGTTTATGCTGCTGGGCGGGCCTGCGGACTTGGATGCGGCTGACGCGGGCGGCTGGATGGCCGTCTTGGGATGGATAGTCGGCTTGGCTGCGATCTCAATGGCGTCGTTCGCCGTGCACGAGCTGGTGCACGGTGTGTTTTTTAAGCTGCTGGCGCCTGCGGGCGCGCAGGTGACCTTTGGGGCGAATCGCGAGACGGCGATGATCTATGCCTGCGCCGAGGGCGTTGTGTATTCGCGCCGGCGGTACATGGTGGTTTGCCTGGCGCCGACGGTTGTTGTGACGTCGGCGTTTGCCCTGGGGTTTGCGTTTTCGGGCTATCCGCTGCTGTGCTACCTGGCGACCGGCTTGCATTTATCGGGTTGCGTGGGCGATTGGTATTACGTGCGGACCATTTTGCGCGACCGCCGCATTGTCGCCTGCGAGGACACGTCCTTCGGCGTGCGCTTTTTCGGGTGAGGAGATGTCGATGAAGCCGTTGTTGTTGCACGCCTGCTGTGCGCCGTGCTCTCTTGAGCCGGTCCGCCTGCTGCGCGAGGAAGGGTTTGAGCCCACAATCTGCTGGACCAACCCCAATATTCAGCCGCACGATGAATGGCAGCGGCGTTTGGACGAGCTGCGCCGGTGGTGTGCCGATGGCGACATCGAGCTTATCGAGGCGGGGGAGGACCGGGAGCGCTGGGAGGCCGGCGTGGCCCCGCTGGGCGCCGATCGACCCCGTCGCTGTCGCGCGTGCTATGCCCTGCGCTTGGCCGAGGCATGTCGTGTGGCCCAGGAACGCGGGTTTGAGTCTGTGGGTACGACGCTCGCCGTCTCGCCGTATCAGTTGTTCGAAACCTGCAATGATGTGTTGGAGCGTCTGGCTGCCGCCCGCGGTCTCACTCCGGTGATTCGCGATTTTCGTCCGTATTACCCCGAGGCGACACGTCGTTCGCGCGAGCTGGGTATGTATCGGCAGAATTACTGCGGCTGCCGATTCTCGGCCGTCGAGGCGGCCATGGACCGCGCCCGCATCCGCGACGAGCGCAAAGCCGCCAAAAAGTAGTTCATTTGGGACGTCAGCCTGCTAGGATGTAGAGCGGACTTTAGCTATATAAGGAGTATCCGACGTGTCTATGCGTACCGATGATTTTGACTACAACCTTCCCGAGGAACTGATTGCCCAAGCTCCTGCCGAGCCGCGCGACTCCTGCCGCCTTCTGGTGGTGGATCGCAAGGGCTCCCAGGCGGGAACGCCGCTGGAGCACGGCGGTACCGTTGAGCACCGCATCTTCCGCGACATCATCGACTATATCGAGCCGGGCGACGTGCTCGTCATCAACCAGACGCGCGTGATGCCGGCTCGCCTGATCGGTCGCAAAGCCGGCTCGGGCGGCGTGGTCGAGACGCTGCTGCTCAAGCGCCGCGAGGACGTGGATCCGCTGGGCCATGTTTGGGAGTGCTTGGTCAAGCCGGGCAAGCGCCTGAAGCCCGGTGCTCATATTGAGTATCGCGCCGGTGGCGCCCATGCGCCCGAGGGGGCTCCCGTGGTGCTGACGGCCGAGGTCGTCGACTTTGTCACCGATAGCCGCGGCGGCCGTCTGGTGCGTTTTGAGCCGGCCGGTTGCAATGCCGCCGGCGACCCGCGCACGCTCGACGAGGCCATCCACGCTGCCGGCCACGTGCCGCTGCCGCCCTACATTACCGATTACGAGGGCGATCCCGAGAAGTACCAGACCGTCTACGCCATGAAGGAGGAGCACTCGGCTGCCGCTCCTACGGCGGGTCTGCACTTCACGCCCGAGCTCATGGCCGCTATCGAGGCCAAGGGTGCGAAGTTTGCCGCCGTCGAGCTCGAGGTGGGTATCGATACCTTCCGTCTGGTGGAGGAGGACGACCCCACGCAGCACGTGATGCACACCGAGCGCTACCACGTGTCGCAGGAGGTTGTCGATGCCGTGCACAAGGCCAAGGCCGAGGGTCATCGTGTGATCGCCGTCGGCACCACCGCGGTGCGCTCGCTCGAGAGCGCGTTTGACGCGGACGCGCCGGTGTCCGATCCGGCTGTGACGGCGCGCTATTTTGAGGGCCGCGAGGACGGGGCCGACACGCTCGGCCGCGGCGACATCGTGGTGCGCGAGAACGCGACAACGCAGCTCTACCTCATGCCCGGCTCGACCTATCACGTGGTCGACGCGCTGATCACGAACTTCCACGTGCCGCGCTCCACGCTCATGATGCTCGTGAGCGCGCTTGCCACCCGCGACCAGATCATGGATGCCTACGCCGCCGCCATCGAGGAGCGCTACCGCTTCTTCAGCTTTGGCGACGCGATGCTGATTTTGTAAGTTACGCGGTTCTACGAACCGCGTAACTGGTCGACGCTGCAAACGCCCCTAAGCGGCAATCTGACGTTCAATCGTCGGGCATGACCAGAAGGTCAATGCCCTCCTCTTTCACGTCACCTTGCTCGCTTAGGGGCGTTTTCGCTGACTTCGCCAAAACATTGGCGTTGCCGTTGTTGGCACTTGGGGACGTTCCTTATGTGCCGGCACCTGGGGACACTCCTTATGTCCAAGAGATTGGTGCAAGAGGGGTAGGTTGCCTTGCGTCGATCTAAATAAGTTGCGGTGAGATAGTTCTTGAATTGGCCTTTTTGGGGCTAAACAGGAACTATCTCACCGCAACTGCGTTGAGCGTTTTTTGGCAGCTGGTTTACTTGCTCGCGAACAGCCAGATCAGGATGATCGCCAGGATTGCGGCGACGATGCAGACGATGGCGCCGGTGAATTTGATGCGTGAGTCGCGGGTACGCTCGCGCACCGCGTCCTCGGTGGCTTCGAGCTGGGTAACCTCTCGCTCGGTCTCGGCGTGTTCGGCTTTGTCTCGGGCCAAGGATCCTGCAAGCGACTCAGTAATCTCTGGGTGGTCGTGTACTTCGTTCGCCTGTTCGATGATCGACTGCGCATGTGCGGCATCTGCTTGGGCGTTGGCGATGCTCTGCTCTTGGTCGCGGCGTGCCTTGTCCTCGGCGGCGATCTTCTCGCGCAGTTCGCGCTGGCGCGTTGCAGCGGCGGTTTTCGCCGTCTGCAGCTCGTCGCGCGCGGCATCGGCCTCAGCCGTCACGGCTTGATGCGCGCGTTTGGCTTCGGCAATGGGGGCTTGAGCCTGCTCGACGGCCTGCTCGGCTGCGGCAAGCGAGTGCTCAAGGTCGGCGGTGATGCGCGGGACATCTTCTTCGGCTTTACGCAGGGCATCTGCCGTGTCGGAGATCTGCATCGAGAGTTCGCTGGTGCGCACCGTATAGTTGGCGGGATTTGCCGAGGGATTGCGTTGCAGCTCGGCATACTCATGACGCAGCGTCTCGAGCTGGGCGCGCGTGGCGTCGACGGTTTGTTGTGCGGCGGCAATGCCGGCGTCTCGCTCGGCCTGCACCTTGTCGCGGATGCGCTTGGAATCCTCAAGACGTCGAACGAGGCGGTTGCCGGTCTCGCGCGAGCTCGCCTCGCGGGCCTCCACGGCATCGAGCGCGGCCTTCAAGCGGAGCTCAGTCGCGTCATCCTCTGTCTTCATTTGTTCGAACTGACCCTTGAGCTCTGTCGCTTTGGCGGCGTGGGCATCACGGTCAATCTCGGCTGCCGCAGCGGTCTTTTGCGCTGTGGCGATCGCCTGACGCTGGTCGGCGACGATCTGGTCGTAGCGGCCTGCGATATCCTGGCGCGTCTCGAGTTCCTCGGCCTGATCGGCAATGCGCTGCTCAAGTTCGGCCAGGTGGGTGCGGGCATCGGCAAGTGCCTTTTTCGCGGCGTTCATCTCGCGCATGGCCGAGGCACCCTGGGCGATAAAGGTGCCCACGGCGTTCGCAGTGTTCGAGACGGCGGTACCCAGATCGCGGCTCGCGGCGGGGGAGTGCGGGGCGGTCGGGCGAGCGGTGTCGGCGGCGTCCGCATCGGCAGCCTGCGGCGCGGCGATATTGCCGGTACCGCCCTCGACCACAGAAAAGCCTGCTGCGTGCGGATCGACCGCATCGGCGCCAATCGTGGGGTGCTCGAGCTGCAGAAACGAGGGCATGGTGCTGCCCTGGTCGGCAACCGGAGTCTCTCCGGGCACAAAGGTCGAGGCCGCCTCGGCGGCCTCCTCTTCCTCGGCATCAATATCGGCATCGGCGACGGCGTCTTTCATCGCTTTGACAGCATCCATCATGGAGTCCATGACGGCATCGAGCTCTTCTTCCGAAGACACCTCGATGGGGCCCGCTGCTTGCGGGGCGTCGTCCTGTACAGGGGCGTCGTCCTGAGCGGGCGCATCGTCGTTTTGCTCATCGGCGTTTTCTGTTTCGGGGGTTTCCGCCGTAGCGCTTTCGTCCAAGATGGGGTCGTCGATGTCGATACCATCGCAGGTCACAGCGTCAGTATCTGCGGTGACGTCTGCGGAATCATCAATATGCTGTTGAGTCTGGGGGTCCAGCTCGTCTGTCATAGGCATGTGCTCCTCATCGTTGTTTGTCACCCTATGATAAAGTCTCGCGCCGACATCCCGCGCGCCGCAGCAAAGTTTCAAAACGTGTTCGATGGCTCGATCTGATAACAATAACTCGGTCGCTATATCCAGTTTGTACTTGACAATCCCTTCGCCGAACGACGTGGTGCCGTTCGCCTACCGTGGTCTTTTATTTTCGCTTGAACACGCTAAAGTTGCATCTCAGCTTTTGGCGCGTTTATTTGGATGCGCGCAGTCGGCGGGTTCGCCCGTCGCGATTTGAAAGGACTTTGTATGGGACTTTTCACTGGTAAGACCGTGATCGTCACCGGCGGCGGCAAGGCCACGCTCAAGGACGGTTCCGCCGGCTCCATCGGCTACGGCATCGATATCGCTTTTGCCAAGGAGGGCGCGAACCTCGTCATCACCGGCCGCAACGTCGCCAAGCTCGAGGCTGCCAAGGAGTCTCTCGAGGCTGAGTACGGCGTCAAGGTTCTGCCTGTTCAGGCCGATGTCTCCGCCAGCCAGGACAACGAGGCCGTCGTGCAGAACGTTATCGACAAGGCGATTGAGGAGTTCGGTCGCATCGACGCCGTCGTCAACAACGCTCAGGCCAGCGCCTCGGGCGTGACCATTGCCGATCACACCATGGATCAGTTTAACCTGGCCATTTACTCCGGTCTGTATGCTACCTACCTGTACATGCAGAAGGCCTATCCGCACCTGAAAGAGACCAAGGGCTCCGTGGTCAACTTTGCTTCGGGCGCCGGCCTGTTTGGCAACTACGGCCAGTGCAGCTATGCTGCCGCCAAGGAGGGCATCCGCGGCCTGACTCGCGTTGCCGCCAACGAGTGGGGCAAGGACGGCATCAACGTCAATATCGTTTGCCCGCTTGCTTGGACCACTGCGCTCGAGAACTTCCAGGATGCCTATCCCGAGGCGTTCAAGGCCAACGTCCACATGCCGCCGGCGGGCCACTACGGCGACGTCGAGAAGGAGATCGGCCGCGTCGTCGTTCAGCTCTGCGGTCCCGACTTTAAGTATATGAACGGCGAGACCGTCACCCTCGAGGGTGGCATGGGCCAGCGTCCTTAGGGGTTCCGCCGTTCTACCGAACGGCGGACCGGCCGACGCTGCGCGGGCCGCATTTGGACAATCTGCCGTTCAATTTCAAGGGCGCGACCAGAAGGTCAGCGCCCTTTCATTTCACGGCACCTTGTCTCAAATGCGACCCGCTCGCTGACGTTGCCAAAATATCGGCGTTGCCGTGGCTGGTAAATAGCTCCACTCATCGGGGACGTACTTAAATGAGTGCCCGCAGAATGAAAGTGGATAATCTCCCGTTTTTGGGCTGTGCTTTGGGCAAAAGTGGGAGATTATCCACGCTCATCCGGTAAGCGTCCAAAAATCCACGCTCATTTGCCGTGTCCCTGCCGTATCCTCCTCGCGCCAGTTTCTGTCGAGTCGGTGCTTCTTGCGGGTTGCCCGTATAATGGTTTGCGTATGAACCGCAACCAAGGAGTTCCAGTTTATGGACCAGAGCCTCTTTAAATTCGACCTGATCGCCGAGGATCCGACGACGCATGCGCGTGCCGGCGTGCTGCACACCCCGCACGGCGACATCGAGACGCCGATCTTTATGCCCGTGGGCACCAAGGCAAACGTCAAGGGCATTCCCACCGAGACTGTCAAGCAGCTCGGCGCCCAGATCGTGCTCGCCAATACCTACCATCTGTCCATGCGTCCCGGCGAGGACACCATCGCCGAGCTGGGCGGACTGCACAAGTTCATGAACTGGCACGGCCCCATCCTCACCGATTCGGGCGGCTTCCAGGTGTTCAGCCACAACGACGCCGTCAAGCTTACCGACGAGGGTGTGCGTTTTATCGTCAACGACTACGACGGCCGCCACGTGTTCTGGACGCCCGAGGACAACATGGAAATCGCCATGAAGCTCGGCTCCGACATCTGCATGCAGCTCGACCAGTGCCCGGGCTATCCCGCCACGCGTGCCTACGTCGAGCGCGCGGTGGAGCTGTCGAGCATGTGGGCCGAGCGCTGCTATAAGGCTCACACCCGCGATGACCAGGCGCTCTTTGGCATCGTCCAGGGCGGCATGCATCTGGACCTGCGCCTGCGCTCGCTGCGCCATCTAGAGGAGTGCGGCGACTTCCCCGGTTACGGCATCGGCGGCTACTCGGTGGGCGAGGACCACGAGACCATGTTCGAGACGCTGGCGCCGCTCGCGAGTGAGTACATGCCCAAGCACAAGCCGCGCTACCTGATGGGTGTCGGCAACCCGACTACGCTCGTGCGTGGTGTGGGCGTGGGTATCGACATGTTCGACTGCGTGTTGCCGACGCGCACCGGCCGCATGGGCACGGCGTTCTCGAGCGAGGGTCGCCTCAACTTCCGTAACGCCCGCTTTGCGCACGACGACGGCCCCATCGATCCAACCTGCACCTGCCCGGTGTGCACGGGCGGCTACAGCCGTGCACTCATTCGCCACATGGTCACGCAGAAGGAGATGCTCGGCGGCATCCTGCTTTCGATGCACAACATCTACTACCTGCTCAATCTTATGAAGCAGGCGCGTCAGGCCATTATCGAGGGCCGCTACGGTGCGTTCGTGAACGACTGGATGAACAGCCCTGCGGCGGTGGATTACTAAGAGCGGCGCGGGCGCTTGCAGAGCGCGGGCAACGGCAAGGGGCGAGCGCCGGCCGGTCATCACGTTCGCTAACACCGTCTGCGCGACCGCTGACCGATAGCTTGCAAGCGCTTGATGCATCGTGGGTACCATACCGAATGGTTGATGTTCGGGCGGGTGTTTGACGCATGGCGTCGACCCCGCCCGTTTCTCTTTTCGATAGGAGTGCCCATGATGAAGAATGATAACGTCGAGGGCGAGCCGGCCTACGACGAGACGTACCGCCGCGGCCCTGTGGTCATGCGCGGCCCCATGATTCCTAAGGACAATACGTACGCCAACTTGCTGGCGCCCGAAGAATCGACTGATTGGCTGCACGCCGACCCCTGGCGCGTGCTGCGCATTCAGGCCGAATTTGTCGATGGCTTTGGCGCGCTTGCCGAGCTTGGACCCGCGGTGACCATCTTTGGCAGCGCCCGCACGCCCAAGGCCGATCCGCTTTACAAGGCGGCGCGCACCGTCGGGCGCAAGATCGCCCAGCGAGGCGTGGCGGTCATCACCGGTGGCGGCCCCGGCATCATGGAGGCGGCCAATAGGGGAGCGGCGAGCGTCAACGGCAAATCGGTCGGTCTGGGTATCGAGCTGCCGCACGAGCACGGGCTCAACAAATACGTGAACCTCGGTATGGACTTCCGTTACTTCTTTGTGCGCAAGACTATGTTCGTCAAATACAGCTCGGGCGCCATCGTGTTCCCCGGCGGCTTTGGCACGCTCGACGAGATGTTCGAGGTCCTCACGCTGGTGCAGACGCACAAGGTCAAGCGCATGCCGCTCGTGCTGGTGGGCAGCGAGTACTGGCAGGGCCTGCTCGACTGGCTCAACGGCCCGGTGATGGATGCCGGCATGATCAGCCCGCTCGATCCGGAGCTGGTGCACATCACCGATGACCTCAACGAGGCCGTCGACATCGCTCTGAGCGGGTTGATATAGGGCGAGCGTTCCTGGCGTTGCGGCAATGTGGGTTAAAGTAATGTGAACGGCAATCTGATGCTATCTAACATCAGGATGCCATCCAAATTGGGTATACTGATGCAAAAGACGAGGCGAGGAGGTCGCGTATGTCTACTGCAACGGTTAAGCCTACGACGGTTCGCATCGAAGAGGGACTCAAAGAGCAGGCGACAGAGTTCTTGGATTCGGTTGGCCTGAGTCTCAATTCGTATCTCAACCTTGCTGTTCGGCAGCTTGTAAATCAGCGGAAGATTCCGTTTGAGATTGTGGGCCGGTCCGAAGTTCCCAACGAGGCAACGAGACGTGCCATGGTGATCGCCGAGGCTCGTGAGTTGGGGATTCTGCCAGACGACAGCCCGTCGTTCGACAGCGTGGATAATCTGATGTCGTTCCTCGATGAGGACTAGCGATGTTTGAGATTAAGGTCGAGGCTCAGTTTAAGGCGGATTACAAGCGGACGATGCGCATCCATCCGCAGCTAAAAACCGAGTTTAAGGCGGCAGTCGCAGAGCCTGCGGCTCACGGATCGCTTCCCGCGGAATATGGTGCCCACGAGCTTTCAAACCCGGGCGGCAACTACAACGGCCACATCGATTTCCATCTATCCGATGGCTTGGTCGATGTGGTCGTTCTCTACTTGTCGCATAAGACTAATCCGGTGATTCGACTGGTCAGGATGGGCTCGCACGAGGAGCTGTTCCAAGGTCCGCTGGGCTGATTGCCGATTTCTAAGTTGCGGTGGAATAGGGATTGATTTGCGTCTGATAAGCCAAAAACAGTCCCTATTTCACCGCAACTGATAAAGGTGCCCCTAGTGGATGGGCTGATAGCGGGGGCAGTAGCTGATGGCGATGGCATCGACGCCTACGTGGGTGGCGATGGTGCAGCCGATGGGGCCGGTGCCGGCGTCTACGTAGTCCCGGCCTGCGAGCGCCTGGTTAACAAGTTCCTGCTCCTCGGCGGCGCCGGTCGTGAGCACGCGCACGCTTGAGCCCGGATGCTCCGCCAAAAATGCGAGGCAGTCAGCCATGGTGTTCGCAACGATGCGCTTGGCGCCGCGGCCCTTTTTGATGGCTTTGATCTCGCCCGATTTCCACTCCGGCGAAACGGCCAGGCGAATGTTGAGCATCTGCGTGAGCTGGCCGGCGAGCTTGGGGGCGCGGCCGTTTTTGACTAGGTTCTCGCGCGTGCGGGGAATCAGCAGCAGGTGGGCGTCGGGCAGGGTCGCTCGGATCTGCGCCTCGGTCTCGTCCAGACTGCGGCCGTCCTCGCGCATGGCGAGCGCATACTCCACGAGCAGGCCCTCGGCACCCGAACCGGTGCGCGAATCGATGCAACGCACGTCGAGCTCGTGGGTGTCGGCCACCTGGCACGCGTTGGCGTAGCAGGCGGACCACTCGCTGCACAGCGAGATAAAGATGGCGCTGTCGTGGCCGTCGGCGAGCACACGGTCAAAGAGTGCCTTGAACTCGCCGGCGCTCGGCTGCGAGGTGTGCGGCAGCTGCTCGGAGCCGGCCATGCGGGCGACGTATTCCTCGGCGGTGATCTGCACCTGGTCGAGCAGGTCCTCGCCCTCGATAATCACATGCAGTGGAATCACGTAAATGCCGAGCTCTTGGGCACGGGCGGGGGAGATGTCCGACGTGGAGTCGGTTATGATGGCAAAAGACATAATTGCACCTTTCGTTGGGACGCCTGCGCGTCGCCTTCAGAGAGCAAAGTGCGTCAAGTATAGTGGAGTTGCTCTACATTGCTAGGTTCAATTGTTGAATAGTCAACAGTTTGAAGCGGTGGTGTGGAAATCATCAACTGGGGAAGAGGGGTGCCGATGGCGGCATTGCAACTTTGCGAGCGGCCGGTTGTGCTGTTCGATTTTGACGGCACGGTGGCCGATACGGGTCGGGCAGTGATGACCTCGACGCGCAAGACGCTGGCTGCGCGCGGGTTTTCGGAGGCGCAGATGGGTGACTTGCGCCGCATGATCGGGCCTCCGCTGTGGAAGAGCTTTCACGACTTTTATGGCTTTTCCCGCGAGGAGTCGCTTGTGGTGGCCGATGAGTACCGCGCCTTTTTTGATGAGCTGGGACCGGAGGAATATCCCGTGTTCGACGGGGTCCCCGAACTGCTCGATGGGATGGCGGCCCAGGGTCATCGCATGGCGGTGGCGACGTCGCGCATGGAGGCGAAGTGCATCGATATGGTGCATGAGCTGGGGCTTTGCCAGTTCAAAGCCGTGGTCGGCATGAATCCGCCGCAGGGGCGCGAGACCAAGGCAGATTCGGTCCGCGATGCGCTGGCGGCGCTCGGTGCGACGGCCGACGAGGCCGTGATGATCGGCGACCGCTTTAACGATGTGGAGGGCGCGCACGCGATGGGTGTGCCGTGTATCGGCATCTATTCGGGCGCGGCGGCGCCGGGGGAGCACGAGGCCGCGGGTGCCGATGCGGTGGTGCACTCGGTGGCCGAGCTTGCTAAACTTTTCGCTATATAAGTATGTGATGTGAGGGGCGGGCACGCTCGCCCCTCATTGGTAAGGAGGTCGTCCATGAATCAGGTGGAGCAGAGCGTCGCCGAGTATGTCGACGAGGTCTGGGAAGATGTCGTCGCCGATATCGAGCAGCTGGTGAGCTATCCGTCCGTGGCAGTTTCTGCCGATGCGGAGCCCGGCGCGCCGTTTGGCCGCCCGGTCCGTGATGCGCTCGATTGCGCGCTCGGCATTGCGCAAAAGCTCGGCTACCAGACGAGCGACGACGAGGGCTATGTGGGCATTGCCGATATCCCTGGCCGCGGCGACAAGCAACTCGCGACCATCTGCCATGTGGACGTGGTGCCCGCCGGTCCCGGTTGGAATACCGATCCGTTTGCGATGGAGCGCCGCGAGGGCTGGCTGCTCGGTCGCGGCGTGATCGACGACAAGGGTCCGGCTGTGCTGTCGCTCTACGCTGGCGCTTATCTGCTCAAACACGGCATTGTGCCGCGCTATACCTTCCGCGCGCTGCTGGGCTGCGATGAGGAAGTGGGCATGTCCGACGTTCACCATTATCTGGAGAACCACGCAGACCCCGACTTTCTGTTTACGCCCGATGCCGAGTTCCCGGTCTGCAATGCCGAGAAGGGCCAGTTTGGGGCGACGTTCGTGAGCCCCAAGATCGACGGCGGGCGCATCGTGTCGTGGAGCGGCTCCGAGGCGAGCAATGCCATTCCGTCGCAGTCCATCTGCGAGCTTGCAATTGCCGCCGATGAGCTGCCGGCGCCCGTTGAGAACGTCGACCGCCTGGAGATCACGGCGCTTGATAACGGGCATGCGCAGATTTTCGCCCACGGTGTTGGCGGCCACGCTTCGATGCCTGAGGGCACCATCAACGCCGTCGGCCTGATCGTGTCGTATCTGCGCGAGGCCGAGGACGCGTTTGGTGCACGCGATGAGCGCCTGCTGACGCCTGCCGAGCACGAGTTCGTCAAGTTCCTGGCCTTTGTGCATGCGGATGCCTATGGCCGCGGCCTGGGTATCGATGCGACGAGTCCGGCGTTTGGCCCGCTTACCTGCAACGCTGGCGTCATTCGCGTGGCGGATGGCCATATTGAGCAGGTCATCGACGTGCGCTTCCCCGACAGCACGAGTGCCGATACCATCCGCGAGCAGCTCGACCCGCTCGTGGGGCGCTTTGGCGTGACGTGTCGTGTGGGTCGTGCAAAGGTGCCGTTCTCGGTCTCTGCCGACGATCCGGCCGTGAAGGCGCTTATCGATACCTATAACGAGTTCACGGGCAAGCATGCCGAGCCCTTTGCCATGGGCGGCGGCACGTATGCGCGCAACTTTGCCCGCGCCGTCTCGTTTGGCCCAGAGGAGACCGGCCTGGAGCTGCCCGCATGGGGCGGCCAGATGCACGGCCCCAACGAGTGCGCCAACGAGGAGCAGCTCAAGCAAGCACTCAAGATCTATATCGTGGCAATCCTTCGTCTAAACGAACTGGAGCTTTAAGGTTACGCGGTTTCCTAATCTAAGTTGCGGTGGAATAGTTCCTAGAATGGGCCATTTGATGGCCAAACAGGAATTATTTCACCGCAACTTCGTTTTTATTGGTGTAAAAGGCGGGTCATGCTTGGTGGTGAATTTGTTATTCGTTTGTAAAGCCGAGCCGCGCTTGCGGTAAGGGTCTATCAGATGCCCGTAAGAAACCGCAGTTGGCGCGAGCGCTGCCCGATCGAGACCGTATCTTTCCAAACAGCAAAGCGGGCAGGGTGCCCGCGAGTCGCTTGTATGAAAGGAAGATCATGCTCGATCAGGCTTATTCTCGTCGTCAGTTCCTCGGCCTCGCTGGTGGTCTTGCCAGCATCGTCGGTCTCGGCCTCGTTGGCTGCGGTGGCTCCAACGCCGCCAACACCGCTGCTGAGGGTAGCGCCGCTGCCGCCGAGTCCGTCTCGGGCGAGGTGACCTACGACGGCGCTTCCTCGTTCCAGGCTCTCGTCGAGGCTGCTGCCGAGAAGTTCATGGATGCCAACCCGGACGTCTCCGTCTCTGGCTCGGGTAACGGTTCGGGCAAGGGCCTGACCGCTGTCGCCGCCGGCACAGTCACCATCGGTAACTCCGATGTCTTCGCCGAGACCAAGCTCGAGGCCGACCAGGTCAAGAACCTCGTCGACCACGAGGTCGCCGTCGTGGGCATGGGCCCCGTCGTCTCCAAGAACGTCAAGGTCGACGACCTGTCTCTCGAGCAGCTCAAGGGTATCTTCTCCGGCCAGATCACCAACTGGAAGGAGGTCGGCGGCGACGACGCCAAGATCGTCGTTCTCAACCGCAAGGCCGGCTCCGGCACCCGCGCCACCTTCGAGGCCGCCGTCTTTGGCGACGAGGCCGTCGACTTTAAGGGCGACGCCGAGCTCGACAAGTCCGGCGATGTCCAGACTCAGATGGGCAGCACCGACAACGCCATCTCCTACCTCGACTTCTCGCACTTCGATGACTCCAAGTTCAACGCCATCATGGTCGAGGGGGTCGAGCCCAAGAGCACAAACGTCACCGACGACTCCTTCAAGATCTGGGCGACCGAGCACATGTACTGTGCTAAGGACGCCGACGAAGCCACCAAGGCCTTCCTGGAGTTCATGCTTTCTGACGACGTCCAGGGCAAGCTCGTCGAGGAGCAGGGCTTTATTCCCGTTTCTGCCATGAAGGTCGTCAAGGACGCCAGTGGCAAGGTCTCCGCTAAATAAGTAATCGCCCCCGGAAAGGTTTGCAATGGCAAAACAGCTGCCAAAGCGCGAGCTTGAGAACGTGGGCCTGGGCGTCACGGGTGCGTGCGTAGCGCTCGTGACGCTTGTCGTTGCCGCGCTCATCTTTATGGTCGCCCAAAAGGGCCTCTCGGCTTTTTTCAAGGACGGCGTCTCGATCGTCGAGTTTTTTACCGGTACCAAGTGGGACCTGGCCAACACGGCCGAAAACGGCCTGCCCTACACTGGCGCCCTGCCCCTGATCGTCACCTCGTTTGCGGTCATGGTGCTCTCCACGCTCATCGCACTGCCCATCGCCATCGGCTCTGCCATCTTTGCGGTCGAGATTCAGCCTAAGTTTGGATCCAAGGTTTTTCAGCCGCTCATTGAGCTTTTGACCGGTATTCCCTCGGTCGTCTTTGGCCTGATCGGCTTTCACGTGGTCGTCGGCCTTATGAAGAGCGTTTTCCACGTGAGCACGGGTCTGGGTATCTTGCCCGGCGCTATCGTGCTGGCAGTCATGATTCTGCCGACGATGACCACGCTTTCGGTCGATGGCCTGCGCGCTGTGCCCGACAGCTACCGTCAGGGCTCGCTCGCGCTGGGCTACACCCGCTGGCAGACCATCTGGCACGTGGTGCTCAAGTCCGCCATGCCGTCGCTCATGACCGCGGTCATCCTTGGCATGACCCGCGCCTTTGGCGAAACGCTCGCCGTGCGCATGGTTATCGGCGGCATCGAGGCCATGCCGACGTCGCTGCTGTCGCCTGCCTCGACCATTACCACCACGCTCACCACGTCCATGGCGGTCTATGCCGAGGGCTCGGCCCAGGACGACGTTCTGTGGGCGCTCGGTCTGCTGCTGATGGGCATGAGCCTCATCTTTATCCTGATCATCCACCTTATCGGCCGCAAGGGGGCGAAGGCTCGTGGCTAGCACGCGCATCCACATCGACGAGGCGAGACTCGGGCGTGTCCAAAAGCAGGACCGCATCGCCACGGGCGTGCTGACGGCGATTGTCGCCATCGTCATGCTTATCGTCGTCTCCATGGTGGCCTACATCCTGTTCGAGGGTATCTCGACGCTGTTCCAGCCAGGCTTTCTCACGCAGCCCGCACGCGCCAACGGAACGCAGGGCGGCGTGCTCTACCAGCTGTTCGACTCGTTCTATCTGCTGCTGATCACCCTGATCATCTCGGTGCCCATCAGCCTGGGCGGCGCGGTCTTTTTGGTTGAGTACGCGCCCGATGGGCCTATTCGCGACATCGCCTCGACCGCCATCGAGACGCTGTCCTCGCTGCCCTCCATCGTCGTAGGCATGTTCGGCTTTCTGGTGTTCTCAGTGCAGCTGGGCTGGAAGTACTCCATCATCTCCGGCGCCGTCGCGCTCACCATGTTCAACATCCCCATCCTGGTGCGCGTGATTCAGCAGGCGCTCGAGGACGTGCCGCAGGCCCAGCGCGATGCGTGCCTGGCCATGGGCCTCACTCGCTGGGAGGCCACACTGCACATCCTGATTCCCGAGGCCATGCCCGCCATCGTGACCGGCATCGTGCTTTCGGCCGGCCGCGTGTTTGGCGAGGCCGCGGCGCTGCTCTTTACCTCGGGCATGAGCTCGCCGGTTCGCCTGAACTTCTTGAGCTTTAACCTGTCGAGCCCCACCTGCGCCTGGAACGTGTTCCGTCCCGGCGAGTCGCTGGCCGTGCACATCTACAAGATCTATGGCGAGGGCAGCCCCGAGGCCCAGCAGATCGTCTGGGGCACCGCGGCACTGCTGATGATTTGCGTGCTGCTGTTTAACGTAGTCGCCCGTATCGTGGGCAAGCAACTGGCAAGGAAGATGACGGCCGAATGAGCGATATGAATGCAACGCCCGCAACCGAGGCGGCCACGTCCGACACCCAGGACTTTCTGTCGAGCGTGGGGGAGAGCGAGAGGCGCGTGCGCGTGAGCGGCAAGGCCGTGAGCGACGAGGTCGTGCTCTCCACCAAGGACGTCAACGTGTACTATGGCGACCGCCATGCGCTGCACAATACGTCGCTCGACTTCCATAAGGGCGAGATCACGGCGCTCATCGGGCCTTCGGGCTGCGGTAAGTCGACCTTCTTACGCAGCCTCAACCTGATGAATCGCGAGATTCGCGGCTGCCGCGTGGAGGGCGAGATCAACTACCGCGGGCGCAACGTGAACACCAAGACCGAGAACACCTACGAGTTGCGTCGCTCCATTGGCATGGTATTCCAACAGCCCAACCCTTTCCGCAAGTCCATTCGCGACAACATTACGTTTGCGCCCAGGCGTCACGGCATTACCGACCGCGACGAGCTTGATCGTATGGTCGAGGAAAGTCTGCGTGGTGCGGCGCTGTGGGACGAGGTCAAGGACAAGCTCGACAAGAGTGCCTACGCGCTTTCGGGCGGCCAGCAGCAGCGTTTGTGCATTGCACGCACGCTGGCGCTCAACCCCGACGTGATTCTGTTCGACGAGCCCTGCTCGGCGCTCGACCCCATCTCGACGCTGGCGATCGAGGACCTCATGTCATTGATCGTTGCCGACCGCGCCATCGTCATCGTGACGCACAACATGGAGCAGGCGTCGCGTGTGTCCAACCGCACGGCGTTCTTCTACATGGGCGATATGGTCGAGTACGACGAGACTGACGAGATTTTCCAACGGCCCAAGGATAAGCGGCTGAATGATTACCTCACCGGCATGTTCTCCTAGTCCGGGACATGCTTGAGGCCCGCGGCGGCCACGGTTGCCGCGGGACTGATTGGAGAGGCGGGTCATCTCTTGCGTGAGATGGCCCGCCTTTTTGTGTCGTGTGCGGCCCGCCTTTTCGCTGCTATCATGGACAACGTTGAATTTCTACGAAGGAGCAGGGCATATGGCGATTCTTTTGGGATGCGATTCCGTCAGCCTAGAGTTTCCCACCAAGCATATTTTCGATAGCGTGACGCTCGGCGTGGGCGAGGGCGACCGCATTGGTATCGTCGGCAAAAACGGCGATGGAAAGTCGACGCTGCTGAGCGTACTCGCCGGCACGTTGGAGCCCGACGACGGCCGCGTGACGCATCGCCGCGACACGACGATCGGATTGCTCGGCCAAAAGGACAACCTGGTCGATACCGACACCGTGCATCATGCCGTCGTCGGTGACACGCCCGAGTACGAGTGGGCCTCGAGCCCGCGTACGCGCCAGATTCTGGCCGGTCTTATTAGCGATGTGCCCTGGGAGGGCACGGTGGGCGAGCTTTCGGGCGGTCAGCGCCGTCGCGTGGACCTCGCGCGCCTGCTGATTGGCGACTACGACGTGCTTATGCTCGACGAGCCCACCAACCACCTGGACATGCGCACCATCAACTGGCTCGCGCGCCACTTAAATGCCCGCTGGCAGCGCGGTCAGGGCGCCATGCTCGTGGTCACGCACGACCGCTGGTTCTTGGACGAGGTCTGCACCAGCATGTGGGAGGTCCACGACGGACAGGTCGACCCCTTCGAGGGCGGCTACTCGGCCTACATCCTGCAGCGCGTGGAGCGCGACCGCATGGCCGCCGTTACCGAGGAACGCCGTCGCAACATGGCGCGCAAGGAGCTCGCGTGGCTGAGCCGCGGCGCCCAGGCGCGCTCCACCAAGCCCAAGTTTCGCGTGGATGCCGCTCGCGAGCTCATCGCCGACGTGCCGCCCGTGCGCGACGAGCTGGAGCTCAAGCGCCTGGCGGTGAGCCGCCTGGGCAAGCAGGTTATCGACGTGGTCGACGTGGACGCCGGCTATGCGGATACCGATGGCGCGCCCAAGCAGGTGCTCTCGGACGTGACTTGGCTTATCGGCGCGGGCGACCGCTATGGTCTTTTGGGCGAGAACGGCGCCGGCAAGTCGACCTTGCTCGACGTGATCCAGGGCAAGATCGCGCCCCTGCGCGGTCGCGTGAAGATTGGCCAGACGGTGCGCTTTGGCGTGCTGTCGCAGCAGCTCGAGGAGCTCGAGCCCTACATGGGCGATACGATCCGCGAGGTGCTCGGCAACTATAAGAAGTACTACGTCATCGACGGCAAGGAGACTTCGCCCGAGAAGCTCTGCGAGCGCCTGGGCTTTACGACCCAGCAGCTCTGGAGCCGCATCGGCGATCTTTCGGGCGGCCAGCGCCGTCGCCTGTCGCTGTTGCTGACGATCCTGGACGAGCCCAACGTGCTTATCCTGGACGAGCCCGGTAACGACCTGGATACCGACATGCTCGCGATTGTCGAGGATCTGCTCGACGGCTGGCCCGGCACGCTGATCCTGGTGACGCACGACCGCTTCTTGATGGAGCGCGTGACCGACCAGCAGTGGGCGCTGCTTGACGGCCATCTGACGCATATGCCCGGCGGCGTCGACCAGTACCTGCGCCTGTGCAACGCCACCGCCGAGGGCGAGCCCGTGGGTGCGCCGAGCGCCAAGACCGGCACGTTTGACACCGGTGCCGCGGCAACTGCGGCCGAAAAGCCCAAGTCGAGCGGCCAGCCCAATGGTCTTTCCAACGCCGAGCGCCAGAAGCTCCGCCGCGAGGTGAGCTCGCTTGAGCGCAAAATGGAGACGCAGCGCGCTCGCGTGGAGGAGGCCGAGGCCGCGATGGCCCAGGTCGACCCCACCAACTACACGGCGCTGGGCGAGCAGCAGACAAAGATTGACGAGGCTCACGCCGCCATGGACGAGCTGGAGATGGCGTGGCTCGAGGCGAGCGAGAAGCTCGAGGGCGAGGAGTAGGCAAGGATGATCAAGGCCGCATTTTTCGATATCGACGGCACGTTGCTGAGCTTTAAGACCCATCGGATTCCGGCGTCGGCGCAGCAGGCGCTCGACAGCTTTCGCGAGCAGGGGATTGCGTGCATAATCGCCACGGGTCGCCCGACCTACCAGATGCCGGATTGGCTGTTCGACTTGGGTTGGGATGCGTACATTACGCTTTCGGGTCAGCACTGTTTTGATGCCAAGGGCGTTTATCGCAGCTGCCCGATCGATCCGGACGACGTTGCGGTGATTGTGGACCAGGTGGCGCAGGGACGCTACGACTCACTGTGCATGCAGGGCGAGAATTCGTTTGTGAACCGTCTGTCCAAGCGCGTGGTGGCGGCTGCCGACAATGCCGGAATCTCGTATCACGAGGAGCCTTTTGAGCATGCTTTCGACGCGCCGGTTTACCAGTTCTGCGCCTTTGTGGACCCGGTCGACCAGGGCATAGTTACCGATGTCCTGTCGCATTCTACAACCACGCGCTGGTGCGACCTGTTCTGCGACATTATTCCGGCCAACGGCGGCAAGGACCTGGGCGTGGCGGCGACGCTGGAGCGCCTGGGCATCGACGCGAGTGAAGCGATTGCCTTTGGCGACGGCGAGAACGACCTGTCGATGTTCTCGGCCGTGGGCACAAGTGTGGCCATGGGCAACGCGCAGGATGCCGTGAAGGCCGCGGCGACCTACGTAACGACCGCCGTGGACGATGACGGCATCTACAACGCCGCGAAGCACTTTGGCCTGTTATAGCTGCGGCTCGGCACTTGGGGACGCTCCTTTTCTGCCGGCAGCTGGGGACACTCCCTGCGCGTTGCGTGTCGTGTCGCCCTGCTTGCTCCGCGCATTTTGTGAAACACGGTTAACTTTTTAGACAATGTAGTAAGACATGGGCAACTTTTGCGGTAAAGTAATTCAAGCAAAAGTATCCAAAGGCTAACTAGAAGCCATCGCGAAAGGCGGCCCATGGCCCTGCGTGAATCTGGAGAAGACTATCTCGAATCTATTTATGTGCTCTCGGAGCGCCAGGGCATCGTTCGGTCAATTGACGTCGCCGAATACCTGGGCGTAACCAAGGCAAGTGTCTCTAAAGCCATGGCGACGCTGGAAAGCAACGGCTATGTCGAAATGGGAAAACGAGATGTTCATCTGACGGAACGCGGTATTGAGGTTGCCCGTCAAATGTGGGAGCGCCATTGCTTTTTTGTGGGGCTGCTAGAGGACGCAGGTGTAGCGCCCGAGGTTGCCTCGCAAGAGGGCTGCCACATGGAGCATTGCCTGAGCGAGGAGAGCTTTGAGAAGCTAAGATCGATGTTGGGGCGGGAAGATGTGGCGGGCCCAGCAACGGAAGCCTAATTGATCCCCAGTAGCGCGGAGTTCGCGCAAAGCGCGAACCAGCGACCGGGACCAGTAGCCCCACCAACTAAGTCCAACTCAGACAAGGAACCCCGCCAGCAAGCGATGCCCAAGAACCACCAGCAACGTCACCGCAGGCCGGGGCCGGGTTTGGTTTTGAAAACACTCCGCAGCGCGAGGCCCGTCTTTCCGTTGCTCCGTAGGAGCAGGAAAGACGGGCCTCATGCGCGAGGACGTTTTCAAAACCAAACCCGGCCCCGGCCGGAGGGACCACGAGTGCTACAGGTTCTTGACACCCATCGCGCGCATGGCGTTCAGGATGGCGATGATCGCCACGCCCACGTCGCCAAAGACGGCAAGCCACATGTTGGCGATGCCGAGCGCCGCGAGCACCAGGATCAGCAGCTTAATGCCCAGCGCAAAGATGATGTTCTGCCAAACAATCGTCATGGTCTTGCGCGCCACGCGGATCGCGCGGGAGATGTTGGACGGCTTGTCGTCCATCAGCACCACGTCGGCAGCTTCAATTGCGGCGTCCGAGCCCATGGCGCCCATGGCGATTCCGACGTCGGCGCGCGTGAGCACGGGTGCGTCGTTGATTCCGTCACCGACAAAGGCGAGCTTGCCCTTGCTCGATTCGACTGCCAGCAATGCCTCGACGCGCTCGACCTTATCGCCTGGCATGAGCTGCGCGTGGAACTCGTCGAGCCCCAGCTGCTTGGCCACAGACGCTGCAACCTCCTCACGGTCGCCCGTGAGCATGACGGTGCGTTTGACGCCGGCAGTGTGCAAGTCGCGAATCGCCTGCTTGGCATCGGCCTTTATGGTGTCGGCAATTACGATATGGCCGGCGTACGTGTCATCGACCAGTACATGGAGGATCGTACCGACGACCTCGCAATTGGGGGCGTCGATACCGGCCGCAGCAAGCATCTTGGCATTGCCGACGATGACGCGCTTGCCGTCGATATTCGCCGTCACGCCATGGCCCGCGTCATTGGTGGAGTCGCTTACGCGTTTGGGATCGAGCTCGCCCTGGAAGGCGGTGCGTACCGACTGCGCGATGGGGTGATCGGAAAACGACTCGGCAAGGGCCGCGACCTCAAGCAGTGACTGCTCGGTATAGCCGGTCTCGGGGTGTACCGCCACGACCGAAAACGTGCCGTTGGTGAGCGTGCCGGTCTTGTCAAAGACGACGGTATCCACATCGGCGAGCGTCTCGAGGTAGTTGGAGCCCTTGATGAGAACTCCCAGCTTGGACGCGCCGCCGATGCCACCAAAGAAGCTGAGCGGGACGCTGATCACGAGCGCGCACGGGCAGCTGACGACCAGGAAGGTCAGGCCGCGCAGGATCCAGTCGGACCAGGCGCCGGTGACCAAGCCGCCGCCGAGCGCGAGTACCGCGGCCGCGCCGGTGACGGCGGGCGTGTAGACGCGGGCGAAGCGCGTGATGAAGTTCTCGGTACGCGCCTTCTTTTCGCTGGCGTTTTCTACGAGCTCCAGGACGCGCGCGACGGTGGACTCGCCAAATGGCTTGGTGGTGCGCACGTGGATGAGACCCGTCATGTTGATGCAGCCGCTGATGATATCGTCTCCGGTTTTGGCCGGGCGGGGGACCGACTCGCCGGTAAGGGCGGCGGTATCGAGCTGCGTCTCGCCTTCGACGATGACGCCGTCGATGGGCACGCGCTCGCCGGGCTTGACGACGATGACGGTGCCGACGGCGATGTCATCGGGAAAGACCTGCTCGAGTGTGCCGTCGAGTTGCTCGACGTTGGCATAATCGGGTGCGATGTCCATCATGGCGCTGATCGACTTGCGGCTCTTGCCCACGGCGTATGCCTGGAACAGCTCGCCGACCTGGTAGAACAGCATGACAGCGGCGCCTTCGGCCATGTGCGGATCGGTATCGGGGAAGAGCACCATGGCAAACGCGCCGATGGTCGCGACGGCCATGAGGAAGCTTTCGTCGAAGGCCTTGCCGCGGCGGATGTTGTTGTATGCCTTTTGGAGCACGTCGTAGCCGGCAATTAAAAACGGCACGAGGAACAGCACGAAACTGGCGTAGACGTTGCCGGGCTCCCCAAATGCGATAGTGAGAGCTCCGAGCTCGTCGAGGGCATAAACAACGGCAAAAATGCCTAGCGCTACCAGGATACGGTTGCGCTTATGCTCAAGGGACTCTTTCTTCTTACGCTTCTTCTTTTTCTTCTTGGGATCGGCGGTTGCCATGATTCAATCCTCCCATTTGAATGTATGAACACTCGCTCATATAATTTCGCGAGCAAAGGCCGCGGCAAGCGCGACCTTGCAGGTTGGCGTAATCTGGGCTAGAGAATGATCTCGCAGTCCGGCTCGGCGTCGGCGGTAAACTCCACGACGCGGTCGAGGACCTCGTCGAACTCGGCGTCATCGGCCTCGAGCGTTAACTTCTGGGTCATAAAGTTGACCGAAACGGACTTGACGCCATCGAGCTTGGCCAGCTCGTCCTGAAGCTTACGCGCGCAGTTGGCGCAGTCGATCTCGTCGAGCTTGAACTGCTTTTTCATGGTGGGTTCCTTTCCCCGTTTTTGCGGCTTGGGTGCAGGCCGCGCTGGTACCGTGGTTGGTCGCTATTCGCAGATGTGGCTCATGCCTTGGTTGAGCATGGTGTAGACATGGTCGTCGGCAAGCGAGTAGAGGATGTTGCGCCCGTCGCGTCGGAATTTAACCAGGTGCGACTGCTTGAGCGTGCGCAGCTGGTGCGACACCGCAGACTGCGAGGTCGCGGTCGCTTCGGCGATGTCGGCCACGCAGAGCTCGCGACCCATGAGGGCATAGAGGATCTTGATACGCGTGGTGTCGCTAAAGACCTTGAACAGGTCGGCAAGGTCGTACAGCAGCTCCTCGTCGGGAAGGTCCTCGGGCGAGCAAGTGGTGGGGACGTCGGGCACGATGCTGGTGTCGATGCCGGACTTCATTTCATCAGCTTGTTCGCTCATTGCAATATCCTTTCATATGAACATGCGCTCATATAACTTACTTTCGAGTATATGAGCGCATGTTCATATGTCAATATAATTCGTGAAATATTTTGCTATCGAATGCTCCCAAAGGCGGCTAAGGGCATCGGTGGGCGCGAATAAGGCCGCTGATGCCAACGTGGGTACCTTAGCGACGTGCAAAAACGGGCCGATATCCACTTGGTTATCGGCCCGCATTGCGTTGCTTGAGAGGGACGCCTCGGCGTGTCGCTTTTGCGCGGGGCGTTATGGCCCGACGAGTATCGCTCGCGAATGGCGCCTCTGCTTGGCAATCTACTTGGCAAATAGGTTCTTGAGGTTGAACTCGGCCTGGACGGTACGGAGCATGAGGTCGGTGTCGTCGAGGCCCAGGTGCTGCTCGTTGGCGTCGGCGGCGAGGGTGCCACGGCGGCGCGCCCAGTTCTCGAGCGCGGCGGGCGCGGACTCGCGGGGGAGCGAGCGCACATCGGCGTCCAGGCTGCGGCAGATCTGGCGCGAGTCGATGACGATGATCTTACCCGCGCGGCGTGCCTCGGCGTAACCGTCCAAGTGGATCTTGAACCAGCTGTCTTCAAAGGCGGCGTTGTGCGCCATGTACGGGTACTTCTTCATAAGCTTGAGCAGCTGCTTTTGCAGCTCTTTGTTCTCGCGGAAGGGCGTTTTGCCGTCGATGTCGTCCCAGGTGATGTGGTGGATATTCGACAACGGCACATCCTCGCCGCGGTAGATATCGGGCAGGCCGCAGTAGTGCGCCTCGGCGTCGTGCGGGACGGCGTCGCTGGTGAGGTCCATGATCTCCCAGCCCACGTTGATGATATAGCCGCGCTCGGGTGCGCGGCCGGTGGTCTCGATGTCGATGCCGAGCACCGTGCCCTGAATGGGCTTGCGGGCGTAGGCGACGCCGAGCGCGTCGCGGTCGCCGCGGATCTCGCGCATGACGGACGCGGCGGTGCGCTTTTGCATCTTGCCGATGGCAGCGCAGGTGTCGGCGTCGGACAGGCCGCGCGAAAGCGTCGCGGGCGTCACGTTGCGCAGGCGCGCCTCGCCAATCTGGTCGCACAGGTCGCGGTTGCGGTCGGCTAGGTCGCGCACGGTGGCAAAGTCGAAGCCGGGGTCGTCCTCGGCGGTAAAGTACTCAGTCTCGAGCACCTTGAGGGCCTCTTCGCCTTTCTGACGCTCGGATTCCATGGCGCCGTGGTCGCCGTAGATAAACATGGGGATAAACGGCTGGCGCTCGTATTCGAGTGCTTGCGAAACGTTCATATGCTGCTCCTTGGACGGGCCGCGTCGCGCGGCTCGGGTTTGTCGAGTTATGGCGAGATGATAGTTTACCATGGGCAACTATTGGCATCACGCCTAGGACAATTACAATACCCTAGTTGACCGCTAGGACTTTTACAATGCTGCCGAAAGACACGAAAGGTTCCATCCGTCATGGATTTGCTGATTGATATTCTGCTCGACGCCGGCAAGGACACGCTCTCGCTGGTGCCGTTCTTGTTGGTGACATATCTGGTCCTCGAGACGCTTGAGCATGTTGCGGGCGACCGCGTTAACGGCGCCATTAAGCGTGCCGGCGCCGCTGGCCCCGTGGTTGGCTCGTTGCTGGGCATGGTGCCGCAGTGCGGCTTTTCGGCCATGGCGGCAACGCTATACGCCGGTCGCGTCGTGACGCTGGGCACCCTGGTGGCGGTGTTTCTCTCGACCTCCGACGAGATGCTGCCGCTGCTACTTGCCGAGCAGGTTCCCGTGCAGACTATGGCGATGCTTTTGGCTTCGAAGGCGCTGATCGCGCTGGTCACGGGCTTTATCGTGGATGCTGCCATTCGCGGCCTGCGTCGCAACGCCCGTGCGCATGTGGCGATTCGCCGTACCGTGTTGGGAACCGCTGTCAATCCGGCGCACGTTAACTGCGCGCATGACGATCACAGCGGCGGTGACATCATCGACGAGGTGGCCGAGGCTGGCGTGAGTGCCGATCACATCCATGAGCTGTGCGAGCGCGACCATTGCGGTTGTGATGAAGACGAGGACGAGCACGAACATGGACATGTCCACGATCACGGTCATGAGGGCGAGCATGAACACCATCATGGCCATGGTCACTCTCACTCACACGAAGGTGCGCCCGTCCTGTCGATTATCCGCAGCGCCATCTCGCATACCGTGCAGGTATCGGTATTCATTTTCCTAGTGACGCTGATTCTGGTCGCCGTGCTCGAGACCTTTGGCGAATCTGCGATCGAGCAGTTCCTGCGTGGCAACGAGACGCTCGCCGTCCTGGGTTCGGCGCTTGTCGGCCTGATCCCCAACTGCTCGGCGAGCGTGGTCATTACGCAGCTGTATCTGGAAGGCGCACTGCAACTGGCACCGATGCTCGCCGGCACGCTCATTTCCGCCGGCGTGGGCTACCTGGTCCTGTTCCGCACCAACCGCAGCGCTCGCGAAAATGCCGTGTTCCTGGTCATGATGTACGTCATCGGCGTGGGCTGGGGCCTCGCCCTATCTGCCTTCGGCCTCTAAGTAGGCCTAACAAAACGGGCTTCAAAATAGCCATGCACGGCGTCTGCACAATGCGGCGACGCATGGCATTTTGAAGCCCGTTTTTTTGTTGAGCCACGGATCCTGAGCGCTCACACCGTCCAAAACAAAAAGGCAGATTTCCGGGCATGTCCCAAAAATCTACCTTGGTTAGCGCAGCAGCTCGGTGAGGTTGCGCTTAAAGCGGGCGCGGTCTTCGCTGGTGAAGGCTGCTGGCCCGCGGGTGCGACCGCCAGCGCGGCGCACCTTCTTTTCTTCGTGACGAATAAACAGCTGCATGTCGATGGTCGCCTTGTCGTACACGCGCCCGCGCACGCCGATGGCGGAGGCATCGCGGCCGAGCACCATGCTCGCCAGGCCAATGTCCTGCGTCACGACCACGTCGCCCGCCTGCAGACGTTCGACAATGGCAAAGTCGGCACTATCGGCGCCCACGCTCACATCGAGCGTGGTGACCCAAAAGCCGCGTCGCGCGTGCTCGGCATCACGTGGATCGTCGCGGCGAATGTGCCGCTCCAGGTTCTGCGTGCTGTTGCCGGCAATCACCACGGCGACGCCCGCCCGCCGCGCGCAGTCGATCGACTCACGCGTGACCGGGCAGGCGTCAGCATCAA
This sequence comes from Coriobacteriaceae bacterium, assembly GCA_025757745.1. Classification (NCBI taxonomy): domain Bacteria; kingdom Bacillati; phylum Actinomycetota; class Coriobacteriia; order Coriobacteriales; family Coriobacteriaceae; species Coriobacteriaceae bacterium. Next base: position 1,506,019 of record CP107217.1, on the reverse strand, counting down.
TAAACAGCGTTCGCGGCATCTAGCGCACCAGCTTGCCAAAGCGGATAGCGCGAATAATCAGCGTCACCCCAAACACCAGGAGCGCGGCGCCGCTAAAGATGACGAGCATCTTTGCCGACCACAGTGGATAGATAAACACGAACATGCCGGCGATGATGGAGAGCGCGCCGCTCAGGATGGCAAGGGCGCGGTTAGACGAAAGCTCGGACTCCAGAATGGACATGACGCCTTCGACGATCCAGCCAAAGCCAGCCACGACCACCACGAGCGTGGTGAGCGTCGCGGTCGAGAAAGCCTGATTGCGCAGGATTATGACGCCGCCCAGGATGATGAGCAGGTTGGAGATGATGCTCGTCACGCGCCAGCCGGCGGGCAGTAGCGGCTCAAAAATGGCGGTGAACAGCCTGACGCCAGCCGTGATCACAAAGTAGAAGCCCAGGACGGTCGTCAAAAAGACGAGGGACTTGGCGGGCGCAAACAGCAGCGCGATGCCGGCAAGCAGCGCGATGACGCCCGTGACGGCGTAGATCCAGCGCACGGCCTTGATTGCCTTGCCTGCCATGCTTTTCTCGTCAAATCCAAACAGGTTCGACTGCTGGTCGTCGTTCTTAAAGATGCCCATGAGGTCTCCTTTCCGCGCGGCGTTTGCCGTCATTGTTGTTTTTGCGGCGTATGCCGCAGTTGCTACAACAAGTATCGCCTAAAGGCACCGGCGTATGGGTCGGGGAGGGCGAAGTGTAACCCAAAGGTCCCGATTTGTTCTCGTTGTTCCCCATGTCGCGTTTTTCTATTCAACAGGTGTAGAACATTGCGGCTCTGTTCGTTATTGCCTGCGTTTTAGGTTAGATTTTCCTAAGAACAATTGGCTTGTATTGGGGGGTTCCTATGAACGAAGCAGTTCCCGAGGCACCGTCGAGTGTCGAATCGATGGCAAAGCAGGGCTGCGAAAAGCTCGGTCTGGAATCGTTTGACGCGCTGGTCCGTCGTGCTCGCACATGCCGTCGCTTTGACGAGTCCATGCGCGTGCCGCGCGAGTTTTTGCTCGAGCTGGCAGAGCTGGCGCACCTGGCTCCCTGCGGCGCCAATGCTCAGCGCCTACGCTTTCATGTGGTGAGCGACGCCGAGGAGTGTTCGAGCTTATTTGAAAAGCTCGCATGGGCTGGTGCGCTCAAGGATTGGTCGGGTCCTGTCGAGGGCGAGCGCCCGACCGGCTATATCGCGATCCTTGCCGAGCGTCCCGCTCCGGGCATGCCTGCCGCGCCAATTACCGAGGCAGACGCTGGTATCGCCGCGCAGACGATGATGCTCGCCGCCCGCAGCGCTACGCCCGAGGTGGCGGCGTGCATGTTCAAAGCCTTTCCGCCTCGTGCGATTGATGTCATGGGACTTGACGGCGACAAGTACGAGGTCAAGCTGATTATGGTCTTTGGCGTTCCCGCCGAGACACAGGTGATCGATACAATTGATTCCAACCCGGATGGCTCTATCAATTACTGGCGTGATGAGGCACAGGTACACCACGTACCCAAGCGCCCGCTTGCCGACGTGCTGGTGTAGCTGCGTCGTCGCGGCGCGATCCGGCGGCAAAACCACCACAAAGGTGCCTGGCCCCTTTGTGGTGCTGCGAGGGGAGGGCATGTGGCCGATCTGTATTTGGTACGGCATGGGCAGACCGAGCTCAACGTGCGGAACATTTTGCAGGGCTGGCACGATTCGCCGCTTACGGCGCGCGGGCTCGAGCAGGCGCTGGCGACGCGCGCGGCGTTTGAGGCGCGTGGCATCTCCTTTGACCATGCGTATTCGTCTCCGTTGGGTCGGGCACGCCACACGGCCGAGCTTATTGTTGGTGAGGGCCTTCCCATAGAGCCGGTCGACGACCTGCGCGAGTGGCGCCTGGGCTCGCTGGAGGGCACATCAAACCGCGAGATGCCGGCGCAACCCTGGGGCGATTATCCGGTGGCCTTTGGTGGCGAGTCGGAAAGTGAGCTTCGCGCACGTATGGTCGCGGCGCTGTCTCGTATTATGGCCCGACCGCAGCACAACTGCGTGCTGGCCGTTTCCCACGGCTCAGCCTGCCAGGAGTTTCTTGAGTATGTGGCCGGCGGGGGAGAACAGCCCGACAACGGCGCCGTGCTTCATTTTAGCTATTGTGATGGGGCGTTTTCGCTCCTTGATTGGTAACGAGCGAAAGGACCCCCCTATGAACAAGGATCTGTATCTGGTCCGTCATGGACAGACGATATTCAACCTTAAGCGCATTATCCAGGGCTGGAGTGACTCGCCTCTCACGCAGCTGGGATGCGACCAGGCGGCGCGCGCCGGCATGTTCTTGCGTGCGCGCGGCATTGAGCCCGATCATGCCTATACCTCGACGCTGCACCGCACCGAGCAGACTATCGCCAGCCTGTGGCCGGGTCTTGCCTACGAGCGCCTTGATGGCCTGCGCGAGTGGTTCTTTGGCGACTTCGAGGCCGAGCGCGTGATGCTGATGCCCGAACGTCCGTGGCGTGACTTTTACCGCCAGTTCGGCGGCGAGGGGCAGATGCAGGTGCGCGAGCGCATGGTGGCGACGTTGACCGATCTTATGCGACGCCCGGATCATTCGTGCGTGCTCGCGGTAAGCCATGGCTCGGCTATCAAGGAGTTTATGGATTACGTGAAGGGCGCGGCGGCAGACGAGCGCGACCGTGTGCCGGGCAACTGCTCGGTGCTGCATTTCGTGTTTGACGATGCGATCGATACGTTTGACTTGGTCGAAGTCTTTACGCAGGAAGATTATGCGCGCGAGCTGGGTCTTGAGCCGCTGGTGGCGGCAGCGGGTCCGCAGCGCGGGTAGCCTGGGCGTGGCGACGTGGATTGCCGACATCATTGCTCAATGTGAAAGGGGCGGGGATGCATGCGCATGTATCCCCGCCCCTTGTTTGTTGAGCTGCCGAGTCTTTGTGCTGGGCGTTTAGACCCTGTTAGAACCGTGCGATCTGGTGGGTGAGCAGACCCGTCGGAACCTGCGGCGCGCCGCCGGCGACCTGTGCGGCGGGGAATAACGCAGCAACGGTAAAGTTGAACGGCTCTTTGCCCGTGTAGGTGCCGGCTGTGCGGGCCTCGTCCGCCAGGAGCTGCGCCGCCCCTGTCAGCGCGGCGGCATAGGTGGGGTCGTCAGCCGGCGCTGGCTCTGGTGCCTGGTCGAGCATGGCTCGGATGGCGGCAACGGCGTCCTCGCGCTTGACCTCCCACACGCGGTGCGTAATGCCGGCGGGGTCGGTGACGGCATAGAGCGACGCACCCTCTTTGGCGGCGCCCAGGATGATATCCATGACGGGCGACGCCTCGTAGGTAAGCGACACAGGGCGCGGCTGGACCTTAAGCTCGGCGATTGCGCGGGCGGCTGCGGTCGCACCTGCGGGGGTCGCGCCGTCGCCCGCCAGTACGCCGACCGGGCAAATCGCCACGACACCCGTCACACGACCCGGTTCGCCCGAGCACTCGTACACGTAATACGCCGCGCCCGGATCTTTGAGTATAAGCCCGTCGGCGATGGCGTCGCGCAGGGCGTCGTTGCTGCTCAGGATACCGCCCATCTGCGGCAGCGCTTCGAGCACGCGATCCTGAGCTGGGCGGATGCAGGGAAACGGAAGTGCTTTCATGGGCGATCCTAACGCGCGAGTCGGTTTGTTCGCGGCTTATTATGCCCCAACTTGGACGCTTGCGTCCCAGAGCGTGTTGTCAACAAGCGCGATGAGCACGTTCTGGCAGCGAACGATATCGGCATGGGCCCCGGCTCGTTGGGCTTATGCGCGAGCACCAACGAGCCGGGGCCGTAGCTCATGCAATTGCGGTTACCCGTCTTGCCGGCAATGACGGCGGTATCGGTGCAGCCGGTAAAGAAGCCGACGGTCGTGTCCGCGTCCGTCACGTCATCGGCGGCGCGCTTGAGCGCAGCTAGAAGGGGAGAGTTCGGGTCGCGCTCGATGGCGGGGCGATCGCCCGTCACGGCGAAACTGCCATGGCAACCGGGAACCGCGGCCTCGGCGGTGGCAGTGGCCTGCTCGACCATGTTGATCGCGGCGGCCGTATCGGTCGGCGGCGTCAGGCGCATGTCGACCCAGACCTTGGCGTGGTCGGGCACGACAAAGGGGCGATAGCCGCCCTCGTCATCATCAACCATATGAAACCTCAGAATCAGTTTGCTTTGCAAACCGATTGTAAGTCACCTGCAGATTCGCGACGTGCACGTAGCAGCATTTACCGTTCGCAGGCCGAGCCATCGCGTTTGCCGTCCGGGCGGGTTTACAAACGACGCAGTGGGTACGTATTCTCCATGGACGACATGCTGTGCGACATATCTGCCTTTCGGTATCACCGGATACCCCCACAGGTCTTGGCGATAATGCCGGACCTGCCCGATTCTGCGGACGATCCGCGCAGGGAGCGCCTTTGTGAACATCCACTCGTCAAGCATTTCCTGCGCACTCCGTTACATGTGTTGGCGCAGGGCGGCTGCGGACGTAAGGGCGGTCGCATTGTCAGACATGTTTGGAACGGGGAGAGGCCGTTTGGCTCCGTGCAGCAGACGGAGTTTGGCCTTGATGTCGCGTCCCCGCTCTTTACCCTGCTGACCCTGGCTTCCTCGGTTTCAAACGAGCGTCTGATCATGTGCATGTTTGAGATGTGCGGCACCTTTGCCGTGTGCAAGATTGCACCTCAAGTAAAGTTGGCGCTTGAGCAGGCATATGGGAGCCGGTGGGGTGACGCACGGTCGGGCTGGGAAAACGTAAAGGATGCCTCGGGGAATCCAACGGACTTGTGGAAACGACCTCCCTTGATCGAGCTCTCTGACCTTACGGAGTTCGCCAATAAGATCCAGGGACTCCGCGGTGCTAAATCATTCACACGTGCCGCGAAATGCATTACGGGGGTTGTGGCATCGCCGCTTGAGGTCCAAGCTTCGATGCTGTTTGGCCTTTCGAGGCTGCGCGGCGGCGAAGGGCTGCGCCTTACCAATAACGTCGAGATTCGCATGACGCGCAGCGCCCGCCTGATTTCGGGGCTTGATAGGCGCTACGCCGATATCTTGCTGTCAAATAAGGATGGCAGCCGAGAGTGTCTGGTTGAATGCCAGGGTAAAGCCATTCACGGATCCATAGAATCCAAGATCTCGGACTCCGATCGAACGACGGCCCTGCAGACGATGGGATATCCCGTCGTTCTGATGACCTATGGTCAGCTGGTCGACTCCGATGCCTTCCGCGTGGTGACGGAACTCATCATGTCCTATCTCGATGTGCCACTGAAAGACAAGACGCCGCGGCAGCAAGAGCTCGAACGGCGACTTCGTGAGGAGATTTTTATCGATTGGGCGGGAATGTAGCCGCGCGGGTGGAAAACGGTCGCGGAAGCTAGGGTTTTAGTTGCGAATAGCCTTCAATTGCTCCTTGGAATTGGCTTGAAAAGTGCTACCTAGAGCAAGTTATTTCGGAAAATGGACAGTCAACTTTAGTTTGGCATATAGAGATCGATTTTTACCTACTAAAACCCCTGATAAAGCTGTTTGTAAAAGCAGTTGTGCTTAGCGACTAGGGCCTCACTGTCGATTATCCGAAAAAACTTATTATGGGTAGCATTTTCAAAACCAGCCGGAGCAACGAAATCGGCCCCCGTTTCGTGAAAACGGGGGCCGAATGGGCTTCATGGTCTGCCTGGCAGGCTTGGCGCCGGCGCTATTTGATCACGCGCACGCGATACATCGACGGAATTTGCTTGAGCGCCTCGATGGTGCTGCTGTCCAGGTGCTCGTCGGTGTCGAACATGGTGTAGGCGTTCTCGCCAGCGGACTCGTTGGTCATACGCCGCACGTTGGCATTGTCCTTGGCCAGGATGGCCGTGATTTGGCCGATCATGTTGGGCACGTTGGCGTGCAGGCAGGCAATGCGGCTTGCGGCGCGCGCCTTGCCCATGCTGCAGGCGGGGTAGTTGACGCTGTGCGCGATGTTGCCGTTCTCCAGGTAATCCTTGAGCTCGCTGATGGCCATGTCGGCGCAGTTGGCCTCGGCCTCGCCAGTGCCGGCGCCCGAGTGCGTGGTGATAAACGTGTTGGGCATCTTGACGGTCTTGGGCGTGGCAAAGTCGCAGCTAAACCAGCTCAGCTTGCCCTCACGCAGGGCAGCGTCGACGGCGTCCTCGTCAATGATGGTTTCGCGCGCGTAGTTGATGAGCACGGCGTCGGGCGCCAGCAGGTTAATCTGCTCGGTGCTGATCATGCCGATGGTGTCGGCCTTGCTGGGCACGTGCACGGTGAGGTAGTCGCAGCCGCGGCAGAGGTCCTCGAGCGTGCCGACGCGCTGCACCTCGCGGCTCAGCACCCATGCGTGCTCGACGGAAATGAACGGATCGTAGCCGTAGACGTCCATGCCCAGGTCGACGCAGGCGTTGGCGACCTTGGAGCCCACGTTGCCCAGACCGATAACGCCGATGCGCTTGCCCTTGAGCTCGCGGCCCACAAAGGCCTTCTTGGCCTTTTCGGCGTCGACCTGAATCTCGGGGTCGTCGGCGTTGTCGCGCACCCAATTCATCGACTGCACCACGCCTCGGCTCGAAAGCACCAGCATGCCCAGGACGAGCTCCTTGACGGCGTTACTGTTGGCACCGGGGGAGTTAAAGACGACGACGCCCTTTTTGGCGTACTCCTCGACGGGGATGTTGTTGACGCCGGCGCCGCAGCGGGCGATGGCGCGGATGCCCTCGGGCAGCTCGTAGCCGTGCAGGTCGGTGGAGCGCATCAGGATAGCGTCGGCCTCCTCGGCGGTGCTCACAAACTCGTAGCCCTCGCCAAACTCGACCTTGCCGTCCTTGGTGATGTCGTCGATGGTTTTGATCTTGCGCATGGAAAACTCCTTAGCAGGTTTGGTTTAAACAGGTGGTTTGAAGTGGCTGGTCGGCCCGCGCGTTGCGGGCTAGTTAGATCGCGGACTCAAACTATGCTGCGCCTCGAAGTCCTTCATGTACGTGGCCAGCGCCTGCACGTCCTCCATGGTGACGGCGTTGTAGACGCTGGCGCGCATGCCGCCCACCAGGCGATGGCCCTTGACGTTTTGAATCTGGTGTTCGGTCGCGCCTGTGACAAAGGCCGTATCGAGCTCGGCGTCGCCGGTGCGGAAGGTGACGTTGGCGATGGAGCGGCTGTCGGCCTGCGCGGTGCCATGGAACAGCTCGCTGTGCTCGAGCAGGTCATAGAGCAGGTTGGCCTTGGCCCAGTTACGCTCGGCCATGGCGGCAAGTCCGCCGGTCTCCTCCACCCAATGGAACACCTTGCCGCACACGTAGATGCCAAAGGTGTTGGGCGTGTTGAGCATGGAGCCTTTGGCGGCCTGGGTCTTAAGGTCCATGTACTGCGGCGTTTGCGCAAAGGCGGGGCCTTCGGCGATCAGGTCGTCGCGCGCGATAACCACGGTGACGCCCGCGGTGCCGGCGTTTTTCTGCGCGCCGGCGTAAATGAGCCCGTAGCGCTCGAGGTCGAGCGGCTGCGACAGAAAGCAACTCGAGACATCGGCGACCAGCGGCACATCGCCGCAAGCGGGTAGCTCGTGGTACATGGTGCCAAAGATGGTGTTGTTCTGGCAGGTGTAGACGTAGTCGAGCCCATCGCTCGCGGCCTCGGCGGCAATGCGCGCGTTGATATTGGCCATGTTGGGAATGCGGTCGAAGTTGGTGTCCTCGGAGCTCGCGAGCAGCACGGCCTCGCCGTACTTGGCGGCCTCCTTGTACGCCTTGTTGGCGAAGTTGCCGGTCACGACGTAGCCGGCGCGGCCGCGGCGCATGAGGTTCATGGGGATGCCCGCAAACTGCAGCGTGGCGCCGCCCTGCAAAAACAGGACACGGTAGTTGTCGGGGATGCTCAGCAGGCGGCGCAGGGTTGCCTCGGCGTCGTCGATGATCTGCTGGTACATGCTAGATCGATGGCTCATCTCGAGCACGGACATGCCGCAACCGCGGTAGTCCATCATCTCGTCGGCGATCTCGGCGAGCACGCTTGTGGGCAGCGCGGCCGGGCCAGCTGAGAAGTTGTGCACACGTGCCATCTTCTAGTTCCCCTCGTAGTCGTTTGAACGTTCGGGATACTTTAGCACAGTGGAGCGCCAGGCGCGACCGTATCACGGTAAAACTCGAGTGCGCCGCTATGATTTACAGGATGGTTACATGGGGGAGGGCGGTCGTTAGGTCTATATCACCGGGATATACCGTGACAAATACTCCTTGAGTGCCGGGTCGCATACATAAAGAAACGTTCCCAGCATGCCACGCGTCATGAGGACATAGTAGGCGTTGACGATGATCTTTCGTAGGTCGTCGTCGCTTGCCTTTTTCTTTGCGACGGCATCTTTGAAATTCGCCTTGTTAACGCAGACAGCTCCTTTATCGGTGTTGTAGTAAATGTCGGGACCCAGAATTACGAATCCGTAATTGAGGTCGTAGCCCTGCACTGTGTGAATGCAACCAACCTCATTGACGGCGTTGGCAGAGTTGACCCAATCCTTTTGAGTTGAATTCCAGCGTTTATGAATGCCCTCGATGACGATATCGAACGTATCTTTATTGGTCTTGGTTTCCCACTTCCACGCAAAGCCTGCCGTCATGCGGGATAGACCAACTTCTTCTTCCTTGGCTTGCTGCAGGGAACAGAAATCCTCAAATCGGTCGACGATTCCAAACTGGTATCTGGGGATATCGCTGTCCGGATCCCCGGCTCGCGAATCGTAAGGCTCCGATGAAAAGAGATCCTTGAATTTCATGCCGGCATGCATATACGCTTTGTTATCGAGTAGATCATATACAAAGTCGAGATACTCATCGCCGCCGCGTACTCGCATTTGCGTGCTTAGGCTGAACTCTTCAGTTTCAATGCCCTCTTCTTCGAGTTGGTTAAGTCGCCGCTCAAGACCGTCTCGATTGAGGCCGGATGCCCTGACTTGCTGCTTGGGGTCATAAAACAGATATGCCTTGTCGCAGCATTTGAATATCCAGTCAACTTGGTTGCTTGTGTGCGGAAGGTCAAGACGATCACAAGTGCTATAGAAGGCCTTGATGCCGGAGCCCATGCTTAGATAATTACCCAGTCGATGTGCTTCATCGACAAGTAGGATGTCATAACGATCATTTTTGGTTACGTCACTGGGGCTCAAGATATCGCCAGGCTTTAACCCTGGAAGGAAGTGCGTGAGTTTCCTGAGGGTCTTTTTCAGGGAATCCATGGGGGTGACAAAACCGACTCGCAGGCCGGAAAGGTTGGGCTCATTTTTGATTTTGAACATGAGACTGATGGCGAGGATTGTTTTACCTGTTCCCGGCGCGCCATTCACGACGGTTATACGTTCTCTTTTTGAGCCGCCATGTTTTACGTCTTCATGCTCCTGTTCGAGACGTTTAAAAATCGTCTCGATCGTTTCGTATTGGTCGGGCGTAAGCGTCTTGAAAGGCGAGAACTTGAACAGATCGGAGTTCTCGAGCTCTTCAATCGGATGAATCGCGTAGTTTTCTTCGCGAAGCTTTGTCCAGAGGTCTCGGAACCTCTGGCGATACTGAGGCCGCTCAAAATAATCGAATTGGGCATAGCCGTTGTTGGCATTGGTGACCTGGTATTTTTCGTCGGCACAGAACAGCTCAATAAGTCGATTCTCGAACTCGAACGTTGCGGATTGGTTGAAGGTGGGATTGTCGATCAGAAGGGTCCGGTCGAAGTCCTTGTCCACGTTTGCAGCGTGTTGTTTCATACGGCGCTGGTAATTGGTTGTTTGGCCGATGTATGCCGTCTTGTTTTTGCTGTTGGTAAGAATGTAAAGGACGGGCCAGCTCTCGTCATGATGGGTCCCGGGCTTTGGCGTGCCAAAGTCCTGAAGCGATTCGCTTGTCTCAAAGGGCTGGGGTAGGGGAAGCGTGTATTGCCGAAGGGCGAACTCATTACTCATGATGGTCCGCCTTTCTGTATTCGTTAGATGATGCATCGACGGGGTAGCGCTCGCCATTGCGCTTGAGCTTGGACGAAAGCGCCGCTGGCAGGTCGATTTCATTTAAATCTGAGAAACGCAGAAGGAAAAGAAGCGTGTCGGCGACTTCGTCTTCGATAGCTTGGCGTTGCTCGGTGTCTTCGAACATTTCTGCAATGCGCTCGTCGCTCACAAAACGAAAGAGCTGAAGGAGCTCGGAGGGCTCAGTTGCCATGCCTATGGCAAGCTCTTTTGGCGTGTGCTATTTGCGCCAGTCGCGTGCATCACAAAAGTCCCTGACTTGTTTCGTCATGGCATCGAGCTTATCCATCGTCCGCAACCTCCCTGATGTTCATTGTTTTATTATGGCCGTATCTGGTATTTATTGCACATCATTTGGGGTGTGCGGTTTGTTCGGTCGCGATTGGCCGGTAGGAGGTTTCACCATGAAGATCGAAGTTGACGTAGGTCAGCTGCGCGAGAGCCTGCTCGACCGCGTGGGGTCTGCGGCGGGCGTGGGCTTTCCGGCCGCCATGCTCGACGTGATGGATATCGAGGACGAGTCGCCCCAAGAGCTCCTAGCCCGAGCCGAACGCGAAGGCCTCGACCTCCGTGCCTTCGCCACAGGCGATGATACGGACGACGGCTGGTAGCCATAGCCACCCCTCAACCCCATCCCCTCAATAACTTGCGGTGAAATAGGGACTGTTTAGGCTGCTAGAAGGCCTATTCAGTCCCTATTTCACCGCAAGTTATGGGTGGGGATGGCTACGACGCCAGCGTGGCGATGACGGCTTCGTCGCCGGCATATATGAGGGTGTTGCCGTCGGGGATGATCGTTTGGCCGTCGCGCTTGAGCATCACCACGATAAAGGGGTGCTTGCCCTGCGGTACATCGCGCAGGCGCTGTCCAGCTAAGCGGCCGTGGGGCGTCACGGTGACCTCGCGCAGCGTAACCTCGGCACGCTCCTCAAACGTTGGAGCGGCCATAACCAGAAGGTCGCCTTCCTCGATGACGGTATCGCCGTTGGGCAGCACCGGGTGCGCGCCGTCGCGCAGTACCAGGACCACGAGCATGTCCGTGACGCTGCCGATGTCCGCGAGTGAGCGCCCGGCAAACGGATGGCCCGCGCCCACCTTGAGCTTGACAAACGACATGCCGTCCTCGTCGCGGTAATCGTTAAACGTACGGCGCACGTCGCCTTCTGCATCGATCATGTCGAGCTTCTTTGCCACCGCCGGTAGCAGCGAGCCCTGCACCACAATGCTCGATACGGCAATCACAAACACCAGGTCAAACAGGTCGTGACCGCCGGGAACGCCGGCTACCACGGCAAAGAGGCTAAAGACGACCGAAGCCGCGCCGCGCAAGCCCGCCCAGCTTACGAGTGCAACCTGGCGAGGGTTCGTCTTAAAGGGCACCAGCAGCAGACCGACGGCGATGGGGCGGCTCGCAAAGAGCATAAACGCCATGAGCGCCAGGCCCGGCAGCAGCATCTGCGGCAGGCGCGCGGGCGTGACGAGCAGGCCCAGCAAAAAGAAGATGGTCATCTCGGCCATCTCGGTGAGGGTGTCAAAAAAGTGCGCCATCTCGACCTTGCCGGTGATGTCGCTCGCGCCCAGCACAATGCCGGCCAGGTACACGGCCAAAAAGCCGTTGCCGCCCAGATAGCTCGGCAATGCGTAGGCGACGATCGCCACGGCGAACAAAAAGATGGTCTGCGCGCCCTCGGCCGTTGCGTGCGCGCGTTCAATCAGGCGGCTGGATGTCCAGCCGATGGCAAGGCCCAGTCCCACGCCCAGGGTGATCTGCTTGGCCAACAGCACGGGAATGTCGATGTCGCCGCCCGCCGCGAGGGTCGCGAGCACCGCGGTAAGCATGTAGGCGACGGGGTCGTTGGAGCCCGATTCGACCTCGAGCAGCGAGTCAGTCGCGCCCTTTAGCGAAAGGTTGTGCTCGCGCAGCACGCTAAAGACGCTCGCCGCATCGGTCGACGCCACGACCGAGCCCAGCAGCAGGCCGCCGATCCAGTCGAAGCCTAGTGCAAAATGCGCAAAGGCGCCCGTGATGCCGGCGGTGGCGATAACGCCGAGCGTGCTCAGCAGTACCGCGGGCGCGGCGACGGGCTTGGCGCGGTCGATGTTGGTGTTAAAGCCGCCGTAGAACATGATGAACAGCAGCGCCGTACTGCAGACGGTTTCGGTAAGCGCGTAGTCGCTAAAGTCGATGTGCGCCGGCCCGTTGACGCCCAGCAGCATGCCGAGCGCGATAAAGATGAGCAGGGTAGGGAAGGGGAGCTTTTTGCCGACGGGTTTGATGGTCAGACACAAAATGATGACGAGGCCGATAAAGAGAAGTATCTGGTTCATGGGTAGTGTCCGCTCCTGGGTGGTTGGCGTGGCACGGTCAGTTGTCTGCGGTTATTTGTACCCAAAGATGGTGGGTTTATGGGGCCGAGCCGCGGGCGTTCGCATTATCGACACGAGGCGGGGGGGCGCGGGCGGTGCTGGTTGGGGCGTTGGTGCTGGTGGCGCGGTGTTTTCGGGGCGTGCGGGCGGCCGCTTGTGACCGTTGGCAGCGGTGGCACTTTCCAGCTTTATTGCAACGGAGTACAATGGGTAACGTTTAAGTTCAACTTGAAGTTTTAGTCGTGGCATCGGGCTTCGGCCGTAATGCAGGGAAAGGCGTTCCATGGCGATCTATGTGACATCTGATGCTCACGGGCACGTGCGCGCGCTGGACGAGGCCCTTTCCAAGATCTCGCTGACGTCCGACGACACGCTGTACGTGCTAGGCGACATGATCGACCGCGGTCCCGATCCGGTCGGCGTCATTAACTTGGTACGGTCGCTGCCCAACGCTCGCGTGCTTAAGGGCAACCACGAGCAGATCATGCTCGACGCGATCATTGGCCAGGACCCGCTCGATGCCGAGACCTGGGATATCAATGGCGGTTGGACCACGCGTCAGCAGCTCAACGAAATGGAATTTGAGGCATACGAGGGGCTGGTGCGCTGGGCTGCCGCCCTGCCGCTCTACGCGGTGGTCGAGACTGCCGAGCGACCGTATCTGCTGGTGCACGCCGGCGTTCAGACCGAGGCGGCGCGTGCGTTTTTGCTTGAGCATGGTGTCGATTGCGGCGACGGCAGGGGAGCGGTCGATGCCGATAGCGAGCTGCTGCAGCAAATGCTCGCCGTGCAGTCGTCCGATGACTTGCTGTGGATTCGTCACGGCTACTGGGATGCCCCGACGGGGCTGCTTTCTGCCGAGGGCAAGGGCCCGGTCGTGGTGAGCGGCCACACGCCCACGGTGTCGCTGGGGCGTTATTGCGAGGTTGGCGGCCTGGCAGGGCTCGATGAGGAGTCGGGCCGCGGGCGGATGGTGCGCTTGGGTGGCGAGGATACCGCCGGCGTGCCCGATCGCATCGATATCGACTGTGCGGCGGCCACCGGTTCCGAGTTCGGCCGCGTGGGCATCCTGCGCCTGGACGACGGGGCGGAGTTTTATGCGAACATCAACCCGGGCGAATAATCGCTGCAAAGGGTAGCTAATTTGGGACGGGGCCTTTTTGACTACTTTTGCCCTTCTGCCCGCTAATTGATTTTTCTGGGACGGGGATTAAATAATCATTTGGCTGCCCGCTGGCTAAGTGAGTAGACTTTTTTGGAAATGCCGAGCACCCAACTTATTTGCCTCAATAAAACTGCAGGTCACAGACTTGTGCTTTGCTGGCGTGGTCGGGGATTCGGTAAAAGTCTACTCACTTAGTTTTGCGTGATGCATATTGTTCGCAACGAGACCCCAGTCGGGGAGATTCCATCGCAAATTCCGGTGACCGGGGCAGCTAATTAGGCGCCGTACGGGTTGCGGTCGCGTTCTATGCGTTGGCGAATGTGGGCGTATTCGACAATCAACAGCACCAGCAGTAGGGCCATGATAGCCAGGTAGCTCACGACGGCACCCATCAGGCCCAGCAGGTTGATCAGGATCACCGGGAGCACTACGCTCACGGCAAAGCAGGTCAGGTAGATCTTGGTGACGTCTCCAGCGTGGCGCAGCACTGTGATGATGGCGTAGATAAAATCGATGGCCGCGGTTACGCCGCCGGCGACGACCATCAGCAGCGCCAATGTGCGGTAGCGCTCAAAGTTGAGGCCGTACATAAAGCTCATGAGGGGAATGCCGGGGCCGGCCATAAATGCGGCGCATACGCCGGTGATGGCCACGATCAGCGCCATAACGGCAATAATAATCAAGTCAAAACGGCGGCGTTTGCGCGGGTTCGCCCAAATGCTCGACAGACGCAAAAGCTGCGGTTTATAGACAAATCCGATGCTCAGCAAAATAGCCTGCGCCGGAAAGAACAGGGCATTAAAGTACAGCTGGTATTTGTAGGCCAGCGTGCCTTCCATAACAAACTTGGGCATGCTCTCGATAAGGTTGAACAAAAAGAGCGCGCCAAAGAGCGGAGCGCACTGGACAAACAGGTGGCCGACCTCGCGCAGGCTCACGCGGCGTGATTTTTCGGTCTCGAGCAGGGCGAGCGGCGCGGTGACCAGCACGAGCGAGGCGATGGCTGTGACACCCATGGCCATCGCCGCGATGGGCATGCTGCGCGTAAGGAACAGCGCCACGCTAAAGACCGCGATGACGCCGGCGGAGCGTAGCGTTTGGCTCATGCCGGCCAGGTAGAGTTTATCGGCCTGCTGTAGGCGGCCCTCGTACACGTCCGCCACGCCGTCGATCACTTTATACAGGTAGACGCCCAGGCCGATCGTGGCCATCTGCGCATCGTAGCCGCGGGCGCTGCTGTACATGAGGCCGCAGCCTAGGGCGAGCGCTCCGCAAAGCCAGCGATTGAGCTGGTAAGAGGCAAAGGACGTCTTCTCGTCGATGTCCGAGACCTGGAAATTGCGCACGCCGTAGTTGCACGCGATCATGATGAGTGTGCCGGTGACAAACGCAATGGAGAACTTGCCGGCTTCCTCGGCGCCCACGAGCTGCGTGGACACGATGGTGAGCAGAGGAAACGCCATGCCCCATACGGCGGTGCCCAGGGTATTCCAAAGGTAGTCGCGACGGGTGGCATGATCTTCGTACTCGGCTTCTTGCGTGGAGAAGCCGCCGCCGTAGACGGCTCCGAGCAGGCGGTTCCACCAGGCATTGACCATGCGGTGGATGGGGCCGGGCTGGCGATCGCGCTCGCGGCGACGGCGTGTGGCCTGGTTGCTGTCGGGACCGCCGGCGTTACGCTGGCTTAGCTCTTGGATTCGTGCGAGCTCCTCGGCGGTGTGCGATGCGGGGAACAGGCCGTTCTCGATGCGTCCGCCCTGCCCGTGCGCCCCGCCCGATACGGTGGGGTCGGTGACGCCGTTGCGGCGGGCGATGGCGCGGCGGATGCTATCGAGGGGCGTGATGCTCAAGGCGGAGTCCTTTCTATTGCTGCGCTCTAGTATAGACGCGGCGGTGTTTGCTCGTGTTTTTGAACGGATTGTTCAATATTTCGGCAGGCGGCAGAAAATTGTCGGTAAGCGTGCGTTATCCTGTTCAAGTTTTATGACACCCCCGATGCCGCCCTCGCGGTACCAAGGAGCTTTTACCCATGGACGTCGCCGCATTTTTGCTGGCTCTTGTGCCTATCATCTGGCTTGTCGTGATGCTGCTGTGCTTTAAATGGCCGGCCTGGAAAGCCGCGATTGGTTCGTTTGTTCTTTCGTGCGTGCTCGCCTTTGCGTGGTGGCATTTGCCGGTGGCGCAGATAGCCACGGCCTCGCTCGAGGGCTTTTTGATGGCGCTGTGGCCCATCGTGTTGGTGATTATCGCCGCCGTCTTTACGTATAACCTCTGCGTTCGCACGGGCGCCATGGACGTGATCGGCAGCATGATCACCTCCATCAGCAGCGATCGCCGTCTGCTGGCGCTGCTCGTGGCGTGGTGCTTCGGCGGCTTTATGGAGGGCATGGCTGGCTTTGGTACCGCTGTCGCCATTCCCGCCGGCATGCTCGCGGGCCTTGGTTTTGAGGCCGTGCCTGCCGTGCTGATCTGCCTGCTGGCCAACGGCGTGCCCACGCCCTACGGCTCCATCGGCATCCCCACGGTGTCCGTTGCCGACCTGGTGGGTCTGGATTCCCTGCACCTGGCGACCGTTCAGCTGGTGCAGCTCGCACCGTTCTTTGTGGTGATGCCGCTGCTCATCGTGTTGGTTGCGGGCCGCGTGACCGACGATCAAGGCGATGTTGCGAGCGTAGGCGAGCGCCTGCACGGCGTGGCCGGTATCGCGCTGCTCTCTGGCGCGTCCTTTGTCGGCGCTGCCCTGGTCGTCGCTATGTTTGTGGGCCCCGAGCTTGCCGTGGTCGTGGGCTCCATCGTGTCGCTCGCGCTGACCGCCGCGCTTGCCATGCGCGCCGAGAAGTCCGGTCACCTGGACGCGCGCTTTCACATGAATATCGAGGCCGGTGAGCAGCTCACCGCTAAGTCGGCGCTTTCTGCCTGGTCGTGTTTCATCCTGATTTTTGTACTGCTGTTGGGTACGTCCAACCTGGTGCCCGCCGTGCATGCCGCGCTTGCGCCCTTTGCGAGTCACGTGCAGGTGTATTGCGGCGAGAACCCCGGCACGCTCACGTTTTCGTGGATTAACACGCCGGGTGTTTGGATCTTCCTGGCCGCGTTTATCGGCGGCGCCATTCAGGGGGCTTCGCCGCGCATGATGGGCGAGGTGCTGGCCGCGACTGTGAAGCAGATGATGCCGACGGTAATCACGATGCTTTCGGTGCTGGGCTGTGCCAAGGTGATGGGCTATGCGGGCATGATCTCTTCGATCAGTGCGTTCTGCATTGCCGTCGCCGGTGGTCTGTACCCGATTCTGGCCCCGTGGATCGGTGCCGTCGGTGCGTTCGTGACCGGTTCGGGCACATCGTCGGGCATGCTGTTTGGTCCCATTCAGAGCCAGGCCGCTTCGGCGCTGGGCGTGAGCGACTACTGGATGGTTGCGTTGAACGCCCTGGGTGTCGCCGCCGGTAAGATGGTCTCGCCGCAGACGCTCGCGATTGGCCTCGCTGCCGTGCACGTGCGCGGTAAGGACGCCGAGCTCCTGGGCGCAGTGCTGCCCTACGCCGCCGGCATGCTGATCCTCATGAGCGTCATCGCCATGCTCGGCCAAGGCCTGCCGCTGTAGTCGGCACTTTGGGAACGTCCCTAAGTGCCGGCATCTAGGGACACTCCTTGGTTGTTGCCTGTTTAAGAGTGTCCCCAACGACTGGTCCATAAGTGTCCCCAACGATTAGTCGATTAAGAACGTCCCCAATGACCAGGCCGCTTGCCTGTGATTTTTGACCGTTGGGCGGGCGCTTCGCCGTTGCCGCAAAAACGTTTTTGCATATCGGGTACAACGGGCTTTACGTGAGTAAAGTGCGCGCTGCGTCCGCGTGTCGCGTTTTTAAAGGAGGCCCCATGCCTGGTGTTACCCCTGCAGAAGTTCTGTCCAACTTTGGTATTACGCTGGTCGAAGATCCCGCCGATAATCAGCCCCGCCTGCTGGTTGATCTACCCGCCGCGGAGCTCGTCGAGTACGCTATCCGCCGCGAAGAAGGCCGCATGGCATCCAACGGCGCGCTGGTGATCGAGACGGGGGAGCGCACCGGCCGTTCACCCAACGATCGTTTTATCGTTGACACCCCCGATGTTCACGACAAGATCGCCTGGGGCGCCGTCAACCGACCGCTTTCGATTGAGAGCTACGAGACCATCAAGGCCGGTATCGTCGACTACCTCAACGAGCGCGACGTGTTTGTCACGCGCGGCATGGCGGGCGCCGACCGCAACCACACGCGTCGCCTGCTCGTCGCCTGCGAGCGTGCCAGCCAGGCGCTCTTTATTAAGCAAATGCTCGCTCGTCCGCTTGCCCGCGAAATTGCGCGCACCGGCGAGCCGGACTTTTGCGTGCTCGCGGCACCTGGCTACCAGTGCGACCCCGCCATCAAGGGCCTCAACTCCAGCGCTGCCGTGGTCATCAACTTCCAGGAGCGCGTGATTCTGGTTGCCGGCACCGGTTACTCCGGCGAAATCAAAAAGTCCATCTTCAGCGTTATGAACTACCTGCTGCCTGTCGAGGACGACGTGCTGCCCATGCACTGCTCGGCCAGCATGGATCCCGTCACGCATGAGACCGCGGTGTTCTTTGGCCTCTCCGGCACGGGTAAGACCACGCTTTCGGCCAACCCCACGCGCCTGCTGATCGGCGACGACGAGCACGGCTGGTCCGACATGGGCATCTTTAACGTCGAGGGCGGCTGCTACGCCAAGTGCGAGGGCTTGGATGCGTTCCACGAGCCCGAGATCTTCAACGCTGTTCGCTTTGGCGCCATCTGCGAAAACGTGGTGCTCGATGAGAATCGCAAGCCTAACTATGATGACATCTCGATCACGCACAATACGCGCGTGGCCTATCCCGTCGAGCACATTCCCAACGCGTGGACCAAGGGCATGGGCACCACCCCGAGCGTTGTGCTGTTTTTGACATGTGATGCCTTTGGCGTGCTGCCGCCCATCTCGCGCCTGACGGCCGACGCCGCCATGTATCACTTTGTGACGGGCTTTACGGCCAAGATCCCCGGCACCGAGGTCGGCGTCACCGAGCCCACGCCCACGTTCTCCTCGCTGTTCGGAGAGCCGTTTATGCCGCTCGACCCCATGGTCTATGCCAAGATGCTCGGTGAGCGTATCGCCGACGGTCGCACGCGCGTCTATCTGGTCAACACCGGCTGGATTGGCGGCGGTTATGGCGTGGGCCATCGCATCGAGCTTGCCTACACGCGCGCCCTGGTGGCCCGCGCCCTCGACGGTACCATCGAGGACAGCGAGTTTGTGCACGACGATATTTTTAACGTTGACATTCCCACTACGTGCCACGGTGTGCCCGATGGCATCCTGGTGCCGCGCCAGTACTGGCAGAGCACCGCTCGCTACGACGAGGCAGCGCACAACCTGGCGGTGATGTTTGAGGAGAACTTCGAGAAGAAGTACTCGCACCTGCCCGAGTCCGTCAAGGCCGCCGGCCCGCACGCTCAAGTGCCCGCCGACGCCCGTCATCGCGGCCGCGGCCTGCTGGGACTCCGCCGCTAGCGTCGCCTCAGACCCAAAACCACCATAAAGGGGACAGGCACCTTTGTGGTGGTTTTGCTCGCGCGGATGACTCGGGTTACAATACGCCTGACATCTCGCCCCCTTCTCCGGATGGGGGCAGCGTAAGCGCTCTTGTGGCGGCACCGTAGGACTTTGAAGGTGGCCGTCGTAAGGGCGCTTTTTGTTTGGGTGCCCTCGCTCGGGCGCGAATCGTGAAGGGAGCATGTATGAAGAGCTTTATTGCCGAGGATTCATTTTGGGAGCTGTTTCCTCAGGCGGCGGTCGGTGTTGTGGTCGTGGAGGGTATGAAGCCCGCGGCCCAGATACCTCAAGAGGATGTGGACGCGATAGCGGCGCTGCTCGACCGTGCCAATATCGATGCGGAGCGTCATCTGACCAGCGATACAATCAGCGAGAACGCACCGGTCAAGGCATGGCGCGAGGCCTATCGTCTGTTCAAGACCAAAAAGGGCGCGCGCTGTTCAATCGAGAACCTGCTCAAGCGTGTGCTCAAGGGCAAGCCGGTGGGCCACATTACGCCCGCGGTGGATATCTATAACACGGTGTCGCTGTCCTATGCACTGCCCGTGGGAGGCGAGGATCTGCATGCGATTGAGGGGGACCTTCGCCTGAAGGTGACCGACGGCGGGGATGCGTTCCTGCCGCTTGGCGAGGAAGCGGACGACCCGACGCTGCCCGGCGAGCTCGCCTACATTGACGATGCGGGCGCCGTGTGCCGCTGCTGGAACTGGCGCGACGGCGTTCGAACGGCTCTATCCGACGATTCGGCCGACGCATTCCTGGCGATTGAGTGCGTAGAGCCCGAGCGAATGGGGGACTGCCAGGCCGCCATCGACCGTCTTGCCGATCTGCTCGAGCGCTATCTGGGAGCGACGGTTGTCGTTAAGACGCTTGTGACCCGCGACAATCCCCGCGTGGAGCTGTAGCAACTTCTGCAAATCATACTCGCCGGTCAAAACCACCACAAAGGTGCCTGTCCCCTTTGTGGTGGTTTTTATGTTGATGAGTTAACAAATAGGGCGTGCGGGGCTTGCGGTCGCTGGGTACGGCTAAGATGTTTACCCGTTAGCATTATGCAAGCGAAAGGCGGTCGTCTCCCATGCAACAGAGCGACGAGACACGTTTCGAGGACTTTGTCGGACTGATCAGTGGACTCTACAAGGAGATCCAGCGCATTAAGACATCTGAGGGCGCAAGGCTGGGCCTTAAGGGCTCCGACATCATGTGCCTGTACTATCTTGAGCGCAGCAAGGACGGCCTGACTGGTGCCGACCTCGCCCGCATGGCTGGCGTGACCCGCGCTGCCGTCTCGCGCACGCTGGCGCATCTGGAGGAGGGCGGCTACGTCGAAGTCGACGATTCGGGCGATGCCGCCGTTAAGTATCGCGCCCCGGTTCGCCTGACCACGTTGGGCGGCGAGAGCATGAACGAGGCCGATTGCATTATTCGTGAAGTGCTCGACACCACCGGCAAGGCCATGGGCGTGGAGCAGCGTGAGCAGATGTATGCGTCGCTGCGTACGATTCTCAACACCTTGCGCGAGCTGTAGGGCCGCCTAGGCATTTGCTTCCCATTAACAACTGCATCGTCCCGTTTGAGCGCGTATACCGTGCCGGGGCATTGCTGTCAAAATTCCCTGCGCGGGACCTGCGCAAGAAAGGATTCGCTATGTCCGTCCGCATTATTACCGATTCCGCAAGCGATATGTCGCCGGCCGAGCACCCGGCACTGGACGTTTTGCCGCTGTCCGTCACCTTTGGCACCGATGTGTACATGGATGGCGTCGACATCGATCACCAGCGCTTTTACGAGATGCTCGTGGAGCGCGATGAGCTGCCCAAGACCGGCCAGGTCAACCCGTACGCGTTCTCGCAGGCTATCGCCGAGATTCGCGAAGCCGGCGATGAGGCTGTGATTATTACCGTGGGCGCTAAGCTGTCGGGCACCAATCAGAGCGCCCGTACCGCACTAGCCGAGGCGCCGGGCGGCGATGTGTACGTGGTTGATAGCAACAACGTCACCCTGGGTGAACGCATTCTGGTTGAGTATGCGCTGCGCTTGGTGGACGAGGGCCGTAGCGCGGCCCAGATCGCGGCGGCGGTCGAGGCCGTGCGCGACCGCGTGGTGGTTATCGGCCTGCTCGAGACGCTGGAGTACCTGGTGCGCGGCGGTCGCCTGTCTGCTGCTGCCGGCGCCGTGGGTACGCTGCTCAACGTAAAGCCCGTGGTAGCTGCCGAGGACGGTCTGATTGTGCAGCTGGGAAAGGCGCGCGGTTCCAAGAACGGCCGCAACCTGCTGAACCAAAAGGTCGAAAAGGCGGGCGGCATCGACTTTTCCATGCCGCTGGCGCTCGGCTATACGGGCCTTTCGGATGCGGTGCTCAAGAAGTATATCGAGGACAGCGCGGCACTGTGGGCTGGCCACACCGAGGGCGAGCTGCCCGTTCACACCATCGGTGCCACCATCGGTACCCACGTAGGCCCCGGTGCCGTAGCCGTAGCCTTCTTCCAGCCCGCCAACTAACCAACCTGCCAACAAATGATCCCTTGGGGACGGAGGAAAACGGATCATCGACCGCACGGAGGCCGCGAATGATCCGTTTTCCTCCGTCCCCAAGGGATCATTTCTTTATGCTGTTAATGTGGAGAAGAGAGCGAGCGATGGCGTCTGAGGGCTTTTTTGAACGGGTGTACGAGGTGGTCGAGCAGATCCCCGAAGGGATGGTCGCCACGTATGGTCAGGTGGCGCTGCTTGCCGGTCGTCCACGAAGTGCGCGGTACGTGGGGTATGCCCTGCACAGCAATCCGCGCCCCGGCGAGATACCCTGCCATCGCGTGGTGTTTGCCGACGGGCGCATATGCGAGGGTTTTGCTTTTGGCGGTCCCGATGCTCAACGTGAGCTTTTGCTAGGGGAGGGCGTGACGTTTGTCGACCCCATGCACGTCGATCTGGGCGCCTGTCGCTGGCCCGCCGGACTCTAACAGATCTGCCGTGGCCAAAACTACCACAAAGGTGCCTGTCCCCTTTGCGGCGGTTTTCCGTTGTAGGTTTACCGGGGCTAACTTATGGAGAACGTATGACGGCGCGGTTTGAGGCTACAAAGTAAACCACGGTGAACTATATTGTTTTCAGCAACGGAGCAGGCAATAGGCGATGAAAAAGCCTGCCCTGTTGAGTTTGATTCGCATTCCTCCCCTCTGTGCGATTCAACGGTGTACTTCGGGAACGGGCCCGCTGGCAACTGACTGTCGGCGGGCCCGTTCCTGTTTGTCGGGGGGAGTGCAATGGGCGGGGCCAAGCCGGTCAGGCACAAAAAGGGCGGACGCCGTAGCGCCCGCCCTATAGCAATCGGAAGTTCAAGTCAGCAGATCGGTCTAGTACACCATGCCCATGGCGTCCTGAACCTCGGCAAGGGTCTGCTCGGCGATCTCATTGGCGCGGCGGTTACCCTCGTGCAGGACGTCCTTAACGTAATCCAGGTCGTTCTCGTAGCGCTGGCGACGCTCGCGGATCGGCGCGAAGTACTCGTTGACGGCCTCGGTTACGTACTTCTTGAGCTGGCCGGAGCCGCCCATGCCAATCTCCTCGGCAATTTCGACCTCGGAACGACCGGTGCAGATGGCGGCCGTCGAAAGCAGGCCGGACACGCCGGGGCGGTTCTCGGGATCAAACGTGATCATGCGCTCGGAGTCGGTCTGGCTCTTCTTGATGCGCTTGGCCGTCTCCTCGGCGGTCATCGAGATGTTGATGGCGTTGCCGTAGCTCTTGCTCATCTTGCGACCATCCAGACCGGGCAGCAGCGGGGTCTCGGACAGCAGCGCGTCGACCTCGGGGAACACCTTACCGTAGCGGTTGTTAAAGCGGCGGGCGATGGTGCGGGTGAGCTCGATGTGCGGCAGCTGGTCGCGACCGACGGGTACCACATTGCCCTTGCAGAACAGGATGTCGCAGGCTTGGTGCACCGGGTAGGTGAGCAGAAGGCCGGTGAGCTCGTGGCCCGAGGCCTCCATCTCGGCCTTGACGGTGGGGTTGCGCGCGAGCTCGGCCTCGGAGACCAGCGATAGGAACGGCAGCATGAGCTGGTTGGCGGCGGGCACGGCGGAGTGCGCGTAGATCATGGTCCTGTCGGGGTCGATGCCGCAGGCAAGGTAGTCCATGACCATGTTGTACACGTTGTCCTGGATGTGCTCGGTGGTGTCGCGGTCGGTGATGACCTGGTAGTCGGCGATGAGCACGTTGGTCTTGGCGCCCATGTTCTGCAGCTCCACGCGGCCCTTGAGGGTGCCAAAGTAGTGGCCCAGGTGCAGGCGGCCGGTGGGGCGGTCGCCGGTAAGCATGGTGAACTTCTCGGGCGTCTTGGCCAGGCCCTCGCGAATGGCGTTGCTCTTTTGCAGCGCGACTTCGTAGCTGTTCTCGTTTGGCATGATTGCTCCTAACGTATGTTCATGGGTCAAGATGATAACGCGTTTATTGCAGGGGCGAGACGTAAGAAAGCGAGGGGCGGGAGAGGGGCGGCTTGTGCGATGGGTGCGGCGCGGCTGCGCTTGGCCAGCGGCACCTGGGCACATCCTCGGCAGCTTATCCTAGAGCTTGTGGTGGCGCTCTTCTTTACGTTCCTCGGCTGCCAGCTCCTCCTGTTTAAAGGCGGGGTCGTCGGGGGTTACCAGCTCGTCTTCGTGCGTGCGCTTGTTGTAATGGTGGCGCAGCACGGGCTCAAACAGATGCAGGCGCTTGGCGAAGACCGCCGAGCCAATGGCGAGCACGGTAAAGATGAGCACGCGCATGGGGACCTCGACCTGATTGATGGCGGCGGCGCCGGCCGAAAGCATAATGCACCAGGCGTAGATGAGCAGTACGGCCTGCTTTTGGTTGTAGCCCTCTTGAATGAGGCGGTGGTGGATGTGGCCCTTGTCGGCCTGCCCGATGCTAATGTGGGCGCGCTTGCGGCGCACGATGGCGCTAAACGTGTCGATGATGGGCACGCCGGCCACGATGAGCGGGATGATGAGCGAGGTGAGCGCGGCGGTGCGGCTCACGTTGAGCAGCGAGATGGAACCCAGCGCAAAGCCCAGAAGCAGCGATCCCGAGTCGCCCAAGAAAATGCTCGCGGGGTTGAAGTTATAGCGCAAGAAGGCGAGGCACGAGCCAAAGAGCGCGATGGAGAGCGCGGCGGCGTCGATGCGGCCCGAGAGCACCGCGACCGAAAACATGGTGAACGACGCGATACCGCAGATACCCGTGGCCAGACCGTCGAGGCCGTCGATAAGGTTGATGATGTTGGTGAACGCCACCAGGTAGACCACAGTGATGGGGTAGGCGAGCCAGCCGAGCATGATCTCGCCGGGAGCAAACGGGTTGACGATGACGCCGATGCGCAGGCCGCCCACGCAGGCGATGAGCGCGGCGAGGACCTGGCCGGCGAGCTTTTGCTTGGGCTTGAGCTGGAAGACGTCGTCGATCGCGCCGGTCGCAAAGATGACGGTAAAAGAAAGCGCAAGTATGGGGTAGCTGATGTGCAGACGGGGGTGGGGCACCAAAGCGGGCGGCCAGCCCAGGTACCAGGTGCCTAGGATCTGAACAATGCAGGCGACGACGAGGCCCAAAAAGACTGCCGTGCCACCCATGCGCGGGATGGGTTTAGTGTTGATGCGGCGCTTGGAAGGATAATCGACGGCGTCGAGCTTGATTGCCAGGCGCTTGACCAGGGGCACCGCAAGGAAGGTCGTGATAAAAGCCGCGACCGCCACGCAAAGGTACGGTATGAAGCTCGTGGAGGAAGCCATGAATCGATAAACCGCCAAGCGTCGAAGGAAAAGGTCAAAGGATGCCATGCCGCAAAGGGTATAGCTGACCCATGATACTCGACCAAGGAGGGTGTGAGGAATTGCACGGGGCGATAATCACGCGCTTACCAGATATTCGAGTGATAGTGGGGCTCTGCCTGGTGCCTTTTGGGAATCATGGCGGGATTTGCAATGGCGATTTTCGGCAAAAGAAAACCACCCCCCACGTTACGAAAATGAACCCACCTAAAACAGGTGGGTGCCCTCATCGACTGTTCCAGCGTCCTTAACAACGAAGGATACCTGTACTAGGTACGACTGTGTGGGCTCCCTAAATAAACGCGACGGTTCACCCAGTTGCTCCGCGGGGGGCGGAATACCTACATCATAAAGCGGCACTTTGTGGATTCCAGTCTTGACATTACAAAAATCGTGTCGGACGATTACGGCGCCTTGGGCTCGAGCCGTCTGTGCGGTTGGCCCTTTTGCGTTTGAGCTGCTGAATCGTTGTTTTGGAGCATGTTTTTATGCCGACGTCGTTGACCGAACTTTTTTCGCCCGCCTGCCATTTGTGTCCGCGCCGCTGCGGTGCGGCGCGCGATGAGGGCGCGCACGGCGTATGCGGTGCTAACGACACGCTCAAGGTGGCCCGCGCCGCGCTTCATATGTGGGAGGAGCCGCCTATCTCGGGCGAGGCCGGTTCGGGCACAATCTTCTTTAGCGGCTGCTCGCTCAAATGCGTCTATTGTCAGAACCACGAGATCTCGACGGGCAATTTTGGGCTTGAGATTTCGCCCGAGCGTCTGGTCGAGATTATGTTGGAGCTGCAGGACCAGGGTGCGAACAATATTAATCTGGTGACGGCGACACACTACGCGCACCTGCTGCCTGCTGCGATTGCCGCGGCACGGGCGCGCGGGCTGGCCATCCCAATCGTCTACAACACGAGCGGTTATGAGCGTGCGAGTGCCGTGTCGGCGCTCGGCGATCTGGTCGATGTGTGGCTTACCGACTTTAAATATGCCGATGCGGCGCTTGCGCAGTCACTGTCTCATATTCAGGACTACCCGCGCGTGGCCGTGTCGGGCTTAGCGCAAATGGCGCGCGAGATTGAGCGCCGCGGGGGAGAGCTGGTGGACGAGGACGGGCTCATGAAGCGCGGCATGATCGTGCGCCATCTGGTACTGCCGGGACATGCAGACGATTCGTGTCGCGTGCTGGACCTGGTGTGGCAGACGGTGGGCGATGTGCCGATTTCGGTCATGAACCAGTACACGCCCAATGCGCTCATGCGCGAGCAGGGCGGCGACCTGGCGCGTGCTGTGACGCGCGAGGAGTACGAGCAGGTGCTCGACCATGCCGATGACCTGGGTTTTACGACGATGTTCTGGCAAGAGGGCGGCGCGGTAGACGAGAGCTTTACCCCGGCCTTCGACACCACCGGTGTCCTCACCAGCGCAAAGTAGCGCGTTCACCGATGATTTTTCTGGGACGGGGATTAAAAAATCATTGAGAGGATTGCCTGCTCGAAAAGTAGTCAAAATGGCTCCGTCCCAAAAAGACTGGGTATTGGGCGTTGACAGTTGGCGAGCCGTAGGTAAAATAACAACTTGTCCTGGGGACGTAGCTCAGTTGGGAGAGCGCTGCCGTCGCATGGCAGAGGCCGAGGGTTCGACTCCCTTCGTCTCCACCCTTGGATTTGATAAGCCGCTGACATTGTGTCGGCGGCTTTTTTTAAAAAGAAAGGGCGGTACTATGGCCGAGCTTGAGTTCCAACCATTGTCCGACGAGGAGCGCGCCGAGTTGGAAGAGCTCCGCGCCGAGAAGGCCCGCCGCGAGGCTCAGGAAGAGGCTCGTCGCGAGCGTGAGGAGCTGGCTGCCCTGCGTGCCGAGCGCGCAAAGGCCGAGGAAGCCGCCACGAGGGCCGCATCCGAGCGCAAGCCCGCGCCCGCGCCCAAGCCCGCCACTGCGAAGCCTGCGCCTGCCACACCCAAACCTCAACCTAAAAAGGTGGCTCATCCCAAGCCCGCCGAGCCCAAGCCGAGCCGTGACGAGATGACCTTTGCCCAGCGCATGGTCACCTCCAAGGAGCCTACGGGTGAGAATGAGATCCCCGGCATGGCTCCGGCTCAAAAAATCATCATTGTGCTCGCCCTCATCGCGTTTATCGTCTTTATGGTCTACACGATCACGGGCAGCATGGGCCTGCACTAACCTGTTCGTGCCGGGCTCCATGCCCGCACGTCCGCCTCGTCCAACCCTCAACTTCTGCACAACGCATCCGAAAGGTCGCCCCATGGCTTTGACCGACATCTCGCATCCCACCGACATCGCAATGCTCACCGATCTGTACGAGCTCACTATGGCCCAGGGCCTGTGGGAGAGCGGCAAGGCCAATGAGCAGGGTTGTTTTACCGCGTTTTACCGCGACCATCCCTTTGGTAGCGCCTACGCCGTCATGTGCGGCACCGCCGAGCTGCCTGAGCTGGTCGAGAACCTGCGCTTTACGCCCGAGGATATCGACTACCTCGCCTCGCTCCAGGCCCCGGCCGGCGGCGCGATGTTCAAGCCTGGATTTCTCGACTACCTGCGCGTTTTTCGTGCGCATGTAAATATCGATGCCGTCCCTGAGGGCGAGCTCGTCTTTCCGCGCGAGCCCATGGTGCGCGTCACCGGCCCCGCGCTGGAGTGCCAGCTGCTCGAGACAGCGCTGCTCAACATCGTCGGCTTCCAGACACTTGTCGCCACCAAGACGGCGCGCGTGGTGTTGGCGGCGGACGGTCGTCCCGTGGCCGAGTTTGGTCTGCGCCGCGCCCAGGGTCCCGATGGCGGCCTGGCCGTCGCGCGCGCGAGCTATGTGGCCGGCTGTTCCTCTACGTCCAATGTGCTCGCCGGTCGCCGCTACGGTATTCCCGTCTTTGGCACGCATGCGCACAGCTGGGTGATGAGCTTCGATTCCGAGCTCGAGGCCTTCCGCGCCTTTGCCAAGTCGAGCCCCAAGAACTGTACGCTGCTCATCGACACCTACGATGTGCGTGAGGGCTGCGAGCATGCCATTACGGTTGCCAAGGAGATGGAGGCGGTGGGCGAGCGCCTGTCGGCTATTCGCATTGACTCGGGCGACCTCGCCAAGCTCTCCAAGTATGTGCGCGGCCGTTTTGATGCCGAGGGCCTGCCCTATGTGGGGATCTCGGTTTCCAACGATCTTGACGAGTACACGATTCAGTCACTGCTCGACCAGGGTGCGCCTATCGATAGCTTTGGCGTGGGCACCAAGCTCGCGACCTGCTATGACCAGCCGGCGCTGGGCGGCGTGTACAAGCTTTCCGCCCGCCGTGCGAGCGAGACTGACCCGTGGACGCCGGTGGTCAAGCTCTCCGAGCAGCCCTACAAGCGCACGATCCCGGGCGTGCAGCGCGTGCGCCGCTATTACGACGGCTTTGGCGGCCCGATCTGCGACATGATCTATGACGAGGATCATCTGGCGGGGGAGGGCGCCGCGCGTGGCAATACCCTCGTGGCCGTGAACGATGCCGCCCTGGTGACCGACGTTTCCGAGCTTGAGTATCGCGAGCTGCTGGCGCCGATCGTGCGCGATGGCAGTGCCGTTGCCCCGCGCGAGAGCATTGAGGACGCACGCGAGCGTTGCACCTGGGCACTGGACCATCTGGATCCGGTCTACAAGCGCTTCCTGTACCCGCAGACTTATGTGGTGGGCATGGAGCAGGGCCTGGCACAGGTGCGCGACGAGCTCGTGCGCAAGAACATGGCCGCGGCTTCGGCCTTCCCCTGGGCAAAATGATCCGAAGGGGACGGAGGAAAACGGATCATTTTCTCGCCCGCCTGCTCAACATTCGATTGGTTTGACGTATGACGACTTATTATAAAACGATGGTGGTAAAGATCGGTTCGTCCACGGTGGTGGGTGCCGACGGCAAGGTCAACCGCGCCTTTATCGGCGGGCTTGCCGACCAGGCCGCAGCCCTGCGCAAGCTCGGCTGGCGTCTGGTCGTGGTGAGCTCGGGCGCTATCGCCTGTGGCTATCCCGTGCTGGGCTTCGACCGCAAGCCGGTCGGCGACCTGCCGAGCCTGCAGGCCTGCGCCTCGGCCGGTCAGTGTATCATCTCGTCGGCCTACGACGAGGAGTTTCATGCGCGCGACCTGCTCACCTCGCTCGTGCTGCTCACACGCCACGACACGGCCCGCCGCACATCCTACCTGCATGCGCGCGACGCCCTGCTGCGCCTTGTGGAGCTTGACGTGGTGCCGGTCGTCAACGAGAACGATACCGTTACCGTCGATGAGATCAAGTTTGGCGACAACGACACGCTGGCGGCGCTTGTGAGCTGCCTGGTTTCTGCCGATCTGTGCGTGACGCTCTCGGACATCGATGGCCTCTATACCGCCAATCCGCATGAGGACCCCACGGCCGAGTTTGTCCCGGTCGTGCATAAGATCGATGCCAAGATCATCGCCTCGGCGGGCGATTCTTCCACATCGGTGGGCACGGGCGGCATGATTACCAAGATCCGCGCGAGCCGCATTCTGATGACGGCGGGCATTCAGAGCGTGATATGCTCGGGCGAGGAGCCCGATGCGCTCGTGCGCCTCGCTCGCGGCGAGAGTGTGGGCACGCTGTTCGATCCGCCGGCGGAGCGTCTGGACATTGCGCCCCGCAAGCTGTGGATCGCGCTGGGCGACAAGGCGCATGGCTCGGTGACGGTCGATGACGGCGCCGCGAAGGCGCTGGTCAGCCGTGGCTCGTCCTTGCTCGCGGTGGGTATTCGCGAGGTCGATGGCACGTTTGCCGAGGGCGATGTGCTCGATGTGTGCGACCCGAGCGGTATGGTTGTCGCGCGTGGTATTGCCGAGGCCGATTCGGACGTGCTGGAGCTTGCAGCCGGACGCCGCCAGGACCAGATTGCCGGCAACCGCCTGCTGGCAGACCTGGCCGAGAAGCCCGCGATTCATCGAGATAATTTAATCGTCTTCGCCTAACGGGTCGACGCTGCGCGCCGCCCAGAGCGACAATTTGTCATTCAAAAGGTGAGGCATGACCATCAGGTCTTCGCCTAACCAATTGACGCTGCAAACGCCCCTAAGCGGCAATCTGACGTTCAATCGTCGGGCATGACCAAAAGGTCAATGCTCTCCTCTTTCACGTCACCTTGCTCGCTTAGGGGCGTTTTCGCTTTCCGTCCTCTTCCTGCGGCATCGTCATTGCCGGTACTTGTCCGGCACCTGGGGACGTTCCTTTTGTGCCGGCAGTTGGGGACACTCCTTTGCTAGAAGATTCGGCGCAGGTCTCCGCGGTTGAGGGCTTCGTCGAAGAGGTGCTTGAACACCGCGCTGCCGTGCAGGCCATCGTGCTCAAACTCGTTGGTCACCCAGGCATGCGAGTTGCCAATGCGGCTGAGCGTATCGAGCTGCAGGCCCGAATCCACGTACATGTCGTCGAAGTACACCGCAGCCTGGAGTGGTACTTCGTTGCAGGCCAGGCGCTGCGGGTCGTAGATCTTGTCCCAGCTGGTGTCCTCCATCAGCAGATCCATGCCGGGCTTGAAGGGCTTGAGCTCGGGCATCTGCTCAAACATCCACGGGAACATGGCCTCGCCGGTAAACATGAGCGGGCGCGCGAGCGTGTCGAACTCGGCGCGATGGGCCTTCTCTTCTGCCGCGGCCCAGCGGATGGGCATGGTGTCGCCATCGGCGTAGATGAACTCCTGCAGCGTCCAGTACAGCGGGTTT
The DNA here is from genome assembly GCA_025757745.1 of Coriobacteriaceae bacterium. Classification (NCBI taxonomy): domain Bacteria; kingdom Bacillati; phylum Actinomycetota; class Coriobacteriia; order Coriobacteriales; family Coriobacteriaceae; species Coriobacteriaceae bacterium. The sequence continues at coordinate 1,475,369 of CP107217.1, read as the reverse complement.
GTACGCGTGTTGGTGCGCTCGAAGGCGCGCATCAAAAAGCTGTCGGATACCGAGGAACCGCAGCTCAGCGTACCGTCGCCATCAACAAACGCGTGGTCGATAATCCAGTGCATGCGCTCAAAGCTCGGCTTCATGCCAAAGTCGCTGCCCATGAGCTGCAGGCGCTCTACCGTCATCGGCGAGCTGTCGGGCAGTGCGGGCTTTTGCTCCTCGAGGGCATCTGCCAGGGCCGCCACGCGTTCGACGTCGGCGGGGTAGCGGTTGTAATACTGCTGGGTCTTGGCCGCCATGCGCGGGAAGGTGTGCGCGTAGACCTCGCTGGCGCTCGCCGGCACGTGCGGAATGCCGCCGCAGGTAAAGCTTGCCGTTACGCCCTCGGGGAAAAGCGATAGATAGCTCAACGTCAAAAAGCCGCCGTAGCTCTGCCCGAGTGTGACCCAGGGCTTGCCGCCAAAACCCACCAGGCGCAGGTACTCAAAATCGCGCACGATGGAGCTGGCGAGGTGGCGTTTGAGAAAGTCCGCCTGTGAGCGGGCCGCATCGGCTCCTGCTGCCTCGGCACGATCGCCCAAGGCGGCAATCGTGCGCCCGTCTACACAGCTGCTGCGTCCGGTACCGCGCTGGTCGGGCAGGACGACGCGGAAGTGCTTGACGGCCTCCTCGATCCAGCCATCGCTTGTGGGCGACAGCGGACGCGGGCTCTCGCCGCCGGGGCCGCCCTGCAAAAAGAGGAGGAGCGGCAAGTCGTCGTTAATGCGGTCGGGCGCGCAAACCACGCGGTAGAAGAGCTTGATGCTTTCGGGTGCACCGGCGATGGGCGCCGGCATTGCGCCGCGGCGCATGGAGCTGCCGACGGCCAAAAGCATGGGCTCCAGGCCGCGCCAGTCGAGGGGGACGTCGATGCTGTGGTCCTCGACGTAGAGGCCGGGGACGTGGTACGAAGTGATGAGCGCCATGTGATGCTTCCATTCGTTGCGGTGTTTCGGGTTGACCAATTCTACCGCCGTCGGCGAGGATGCGTGCAAATCGGCTACCATGGTTGGCAAACATCTAAGAGAAAGGGCCGTCCATGTCGGTCGATATAGCCACGTATGTCCACGATCTTGCCGTCGAGGCCAAGGCCGCTTCGGGCGCGCTTGCCACGGCGAGTGACGTCCAACGCCAGGAGGCCGTGCGCGCCATGGCCGCGGCGCTTCGCGATGGCGCCGATTCCATCATTGCCGCCAACGAGCTCGATATGGCCGCCGCGCGCGATGCGGGCATCTCGGCGGGGCTTCTCGACCGCCTGCTGTTAACGCCCGAGCGCGTCGAGGGAATGGCCGCCGGTTTGGAGAAGCTCGCCGAGTTGCCCGATCCCGTCGGTCGCGTGCTCGACCACCGCGTGCTTGCAAGCGGCGTGGACCTGACCCGCGTGAGCGTGCCGCTGGGTCTGGTTGCCATGGTTTACGAGGCGCGCCCCAACGTGACGGCCGACGCCGCGGGCATCTGCATCCGCACCGGCAACGCCTGCATTCTGCGCGGCGGTTCGCTGGCGTATCACTCGTGCGCCATGATTGCCGAGCTGCTGGCCGATGCGCTTGAGGCCCAGGGTTTCCCGCGCGAAGCCGTCTCGATGATCGAGTCTACCGACCGCGAGGCAACCGGCGAGCTCATGAAGCTTCGTGGCATCGTCGATGTGCTCATTCCGCGTGGCGGTGCGGGCCTGATCCAGCGCTGCGTGCGCGAGTCGCTCGTTCCGGTTATCGAGACGGGCACGGGTAACTGCCACATCTACGTGCATGAATCCGCCGACTTTGACAAGGCGCTCAACATTATCGTCAATGCCAAGACCCAGCGCGTGGGTGTGTGTAATGCCGCCGAGTCGCTGCTGCTCGACCGCGCCGTGGCAGATTCGTTTTTGCCGGCGGCCGTGGCCGTGCTGCACGACCACGGTGTGCTGATTCACGGTGACGAGGCCACGTGCGCCGTATGCGCCGATGCCGGTCTTGCCGAGGGCGACGACTATGTTGCCGCGACTGAGGAGGACTGGGGCCGCGAGTATCTGGCGCTCGAGATGAGCGTGAAGGTCGTGGCGAACGAGGACGAGGCCATCGCGCACATCAACCGCTATGGCACCATGCATTCCGAGGCCATCGTTGCCGAGGACGTGGACGCTTGCGAGCGCTTCCTGGATGAGATCGATGCCTCGGCCGTGTATGCCAACGCCAGCACGCGCTTTACCGACGGCGGCGAGTTTGGCCTGGGCGCCGAGATTGGCATCTCGACCCAAAAACTCCATGCCCGCGGCCCCTTTGCCGCCGAGGCCCTCACCACCTATAAATACAAGCTCCGCGGCACCGGTCAGGTCCGCCCCTAGACCTCTCGTAAACGAAAAACCACCACAAAGGTGCCTGTCCCCTTTGTGGTGGTTATAGGTGGCGTGGGCGGTTAGGCCTGGGAGGTATCGCGATCGGGCGCGAAGGACTGCATGGCCGCGATGGTACGGTCGAAGAGCTCGGGGAGCTCCCAACCCAGCATCTCAGCGCCCTGCGAAATCACGTCGCGCGAGCAGCCGGCGGCAAAGCGCTTGTCCTTGAACTTTTTCTTGAGCGACTTAGTCGTAAAGTCCATGACGCTCTTGCTCGGACGCATGATCACGGCAGCACCGATCAGGCCGGTGAGCTCGTCGCAGGCAAACAAGATCTTTTCCATCTGCAGCTCGGGCTTGGGCAGTGAGGTATTGAAATCGGACGTGTGCGTCTGAATAGCGCGAATGAGTTCGGGAGAGGCGCCCTCGCCCTCGAGGATCTCGGCCGCATAGATGGTGTGGTTCATGGGGTCGTCCTCATGTTCCTCCCAATCCAGGTCGTGTAGCAGGCCGACGATGCCCCAAAACTCCTCGTTCTCGGGGTCGAACTCGCGCGCAAAGTAGCGCATGGTGCCCTCGACCGTTTCGCCGTGGGTGATGTGGAACGGGTCTTTGTTGTGCTCGTTGAGCAATTCGAACGCACGGTCGCGGGTGATTCCGGCGGAAAGCAGCTCTGCCATAAAAGACTCCTTGTGTTCGTAGGTATCGCTAAGAATGAATACTACTAGAACGACTAGAACGAAAAAACCACCACAAAGGTGCCTGTCCCCTTTGTGGTGGTTTTGGCGTGGGCAGGTTAGTTGAGGGCGGCTTGGGCTAGGCGGGCTTCGGCGGCCTCTTCGGTGACGCCCAGGGCCACGGCGAACTCCTCGATGGAGCGGCGCTTGGCTTCCTTGAGTACGCGCATGTAGTAGGAGCTGGGCTTTTTATCTGCTTCCTCGGCCTGGCGAATACGGTGCATCATGGTTTTTGCCACGCGAACCGTCTCGGGCGCGCCCAGCTTGAGCTGCTGCTTAAAGTGCGTCTCCTCGAGCGAGCTATTGCGCTCGGTAAAGGTGTCGCACTCCAGCTCATCGTAGTGGCTCAGCAGGTGCTCTGCATCTTGCTGGGAGATAGCGGCATGCAGACGGTCGGCCTGCGCCACGGGGTACATGAGAATCGTCTGCGCATGTCCCTGTTTGGTCTCGAGCAACAACATGGGCTGCGGTGTGTCGTCCCTAAAGCCGACGACGGTGCAGACTCCCTGACCCGGATGAATGACGTGTTGACCGATTGAGAACATGCTACCTCCAACTTATACGAATTTACGTATGTTAAGAATACCACGCTGACGTGCGCAAACCATCACTTTATGCAGGAAAAGCACACAACTCCGATAGGTAAGAGTATTCGATAACAGACGCAGCTCATTCACACCTTTATGCATTTTCAACGCCTGCATAATCTGCAGGCAGACCGGCATCTTTGAGTGACTCCATACAAGCGGTAGTCATTTTTGTGCATATGCAATATCTATTAGCTTTACCCTGCGACAGTAGTTACCGCTTGTGATAGAGTGCTACAAACTCTGGCTTTTGCCCTACGAGTGATCAAGAGCTCGGGGGCTTTAACACAAGGAGGATCTATGCCCGAGAAGATTGAAGAGCTGGTACGCGCTGCGCTTGCTGCGGCCCAGGAGGCCGGCGACCTTTCCGCATTTGAACTTGACGATTGCGCTATCGAGCGACCGGCTGATACTTCTCATGGCGAGTGGACCTCCACCATGGCCCTGAAGTCCGCCAAGCTGGCTCACTGCGCCCCGCGCAAGATCGCCGAGGCCGTCGTCGCCCATATGCCCGAGGACCCCGCAATCGAGAAGGTCGAGATCGCCGGTCCTGGCTTCATCAACTTCTACCTCTCCGTCGCCGTCAAGAACGCCATCTTTGGCGAGGTCCGCGAGAAGGGTATGGACTTCGCTAAGTCCAACGTCGGTGGCGGCCTGAAGACCCAGGTCGAGTTCGTCTCCGCTAACCCCGTCGGCCCCATGCACATCGGTCATGGTCGCTGGGCCGCTCTGGGCGACTCCCTTTGTCGTGTGATGGACCACGCCGGTTACGACATCCAGCGTGAGTTCTACATCAACGACCACGGCTCTCAGATGAACACCTTCGGTAACTCCATCAGTACGCGCTATATGCAGCTTGCCGACATCATCGCCAAGCAGGGCGTGGATATCGACGAGGCTCACAAGCTTCTGATCGCCGACCGCGATGCCTTTGTTGCCGACGAGAGCGACGAGCATCCCGAGACCCATCCGTATCAGGACAACTTTGCCGAGACTCTGGGCAAGGACTCCTACGGCGGCGACTACATCATCGACGAGGCTGCCGAGTTCTGGCGCACCGACGGCGATAAGTGGGTCAACGCCGATCCGCAGGAGCGCATGGAGAGCTTCCGTGAGCGCGGCTACGTAAAGATGGTCGACAACATGCGCGACCTTTGCCACGCCGTTAACTGCGACTTTGATCGTTGGTTCTCCGAGCGCTCTCTGTACGTGAAGGACACCGAGGGCGAGACCGCCGGCACCTCCGCCGTCGACCGCGCTTTTGAGAAGCTCGACAAGATGGGCTATCTCTACACCAAGGACGGTGCCCTGTGGTTCCGCTCCACCGACCTGGGCGATGACAAGGACCGCGTCCTGATCAAGTCCGATGGCGAGTACACCTACTTCGCCTCCGATGTTGCCTATCACTGGGATAAGTTCCAGCGCGTCGACCACGTCATCGATATCTGGGGCGCCGACCACCACGGCTACATCGAGCGCGTCCGCTGCGTCTGCGATGCTCTCGGTTACCCCGGCAAGTTCGAGGTTCTGCTGGGCCAGCTCGTCAACCTGCTACGCAACGGCAAGCCCGTCCGTATGTCCAAGCGCAAGGGCACCATGGTGACCCTGCAGGAGCTCGTCGACGAGGTCGGCTCCGACGCCGCTCGCTACACGCTCATCTCCAAGAGCTCCAACCAGATGGTCGACTTCGATATCGAGGCCGTCAAGAAGCGCGACAACTCCAACCCGGTGTACTACGTGCAGTACGCTCACGCCCGCGTGTGCTCCATCCTGCGTCGTGCCGCAGACGTTACCGCCGAGCAGGCCGCTGAGATGGGCATGAAGGCCGTCGCCGAGAAGGCCATCGGCGAGAACGTCGATTACTCGCTGCTGACCGACCCGACCGAGCTTGCCCTTTCGCGTAAGCTCAACGAGCTCACCGACCTCATCGGTAGCTGCGCTCGCGATCGCGCCCCGTTCCGCCTGACGCACTTTGCCGAGGAGCTCGCCGGCGACTTCCACAGCTTCTACGCTGCCTGCCAGGTTCTGCCGAGCGAGGGCCGTCCCGTCGACCCCGAGCTCTCGCGCGCCCGTCTGGCCGCTTGCGACGCCGTCCGCGTGACGCTCGCCCTGGTGCTTACCCTCGTTGGCGTTTCTGCTCCCGAGCAGATGTAAGCGCTGGTCGTTTGACTGCGTTGGTTTGGTTTAACTGAGCCTTCTAAGCCCGATCTCCCATGCGGAGGTCGGGTTTTTTGCATTTTTCGAGACTGTTTGGTTTGCTGGAAAATGCTATCAAATCGCAACTATACCGGTTTACTACGATGAATTTGGGGAATCCAACCACACGGGCTTTTCAGCGAAAAGCGCAAGCCATCTAGCTGGGGTTTTATTTTTTCGGTTTTTGGCGTGGTCGTGGTTGAGCGATTCATCGTAGTAAACAGCCATAGTTTTGAAAATGACCCTAGGGGACGGAGGAAAACGGATCATTTTTGTCCCGTGGAGGAGCGGTGGGATACCTTCTGCCAAGAATCGGGGGCATCTACTACGTTTAAGTGCGTACCCCGAACCACGCCGAAAATCGCAATATTAAAACCGCAGGTAGCAGGTCTGCGACTTTCGAAAAATAGTGAGTATGGTCAGGGGTGCGGGGGCAAACGTAGTAGATGGGCGCGATTCGTGGCACATCGATCTTGGGGCCGATGCCCTTGTCCCTTAGCTGTTCCGTTTTCTCGATGCTTGAGGCTTGATCTGCCTTCTTCTTATGAGTTGCGGTGGAATGGTTCCTGCTTGAGGGGTGCCGGCCGGGATTTGGGAACTATTTCACCGCAGCTTTTGATGTGGCGATGGTGTACGCCGGAACTTTGTAAAGAGCATCCCTTTTGACTAGTCGTTTAAGAACGTTCCCGATGACTAAGTTGCAGGTGGTTGCGGTTGTGTTACACTAACGCTGCGTATATAACGCAATCATCTCTATACAGATCAATGATGTCCGTCGGTATTTGACGGAGCTAGACTGTTTAGCCGCCCTGAAGGTTTATGCAGGGAGCATGTGATCACAGGGCTTGAAAAGAAAGTTGAGCAAACACTGTGTCTGATCAACAACAAGAAAACGAAATAACGACGACGCAAACGGCTCCCGCTGCACCGGTTACGTCGGACCAGGCCGTGCTTTCCGCGCCGGCGCAGGTCTCGGCTCCCGAGGCGCTTAAGGCCGCCGCGCCCACCACGCCCGTTGCTAGCGAGGAGGCTGCTCCCGCTAAGCCTAAGCGCACGCGTCGTTTGGCCAAGCTTGCTGCGGACGGCGAGGATGCCGAAAAGCCCAAGCGTCGTACGACGCGCACCACGCGCGCGAAGCGCCCCGTTGCCACCGATGCTTCGGCCCCCATTTCCGATGAGGTCGCGCAGGCCCGTGCACTGGCGCAGATTAGCGAGGCCCAGGTTGTGCGTGCCCGCCGTCGCGCTGCCGAGCGCGAGGCCGCGGCATTGACTGAGCTCGCTGCGCCGGTCACCCCCGAGGCTCCTGCTGCCGAACAGTCGGCCGAGAAGACGGCACCGCGCACGCGTCGCCGTGCGGCAGCCAAGACGCAGCAGCCCGTCGAGCAGCTGACTCCTGAGGTCGCTGAAGCTCCGGCTCGTTCTGCGGCAGGGGAGGGCGCTTCCTCCGCTGAGCCCGTCGTGCACGCTGAGGTCAACGAGGTTCCCGTCGTTGATCCGGCTCTGCGCCCGCATCGTCGCGGCCGCAAGCCCAAGGCGTATGTTGAGGCCGAGAAAGCCGCTGCCGCAGCAGCTGCTGCCCAGGGCGCAGCGGTGACGGCCGAGCCTACGGCCACGGTCGATGCCCTGGTCCAGGACGCTCCGTCCACCGAGGCTCCCGCATCTGCCGATGCCGAGCCCGTCGATGTCCGTCCCGGCCGCAGCCGTCGCACCGCGGCAAAGCGCTCGACGAAGGCGAAGGTCAAGGCTGAGGCCAAGCCCGTCGACGATAAGTCCTCGGAGGTAACCGCCGATGCCGCTTCCGAGGCCGAGAGCGCCGATCAGCCGGCAACTGAGAAGCCAAAGCGTACGCGCAAGAAGTCCGCAAGGGCCAAGGTTGCCGAGCAGCAGGGCGACGCCGATCCCAGCGCCCATGCCAACGCCGATGCCAAGGCAGAGGGCGAGGCCCCGTCCGGCACCGATACGCCCGCAGCCGCGGCTGACGGGGGCGCCGAGGCCGAAGCGGGTGTCCGTCCCGGCCGCCGTCAGCACAAGCGCAACGACGAGCGCAACGACCGCAAGGACGATCGCAACAACGACCGCCGCAGCCGTCAGCGCGACCGCAAGCAGCGCAACAAGGAGCGCAACGCCGCCCCCACCGAGCCCACGCTTTCGCGCGAGGAGCTTGCGGCCATGAAGGTCGCCGAGCTGCGCGAGAAGGCAAAAGAGTTCGAGATCGAGACGACCGGCAAGAAGAAGGCCGAGCTTGTCGAGGAGATCTACACGACCGCCGCGAAGGCCGAGGGCTTCCGCGATATTAAGGGCATCCTGCAGATTCGCCCGGACGGCTCCGGCATCATCCATGCCCACGGTTACATGAAGTCCAACGAAGACGCCTTCGTCCCCGCTTACCTCATCCGCTCCGCACGCCTGCGCACGGGCGATGTCATCGAGGGTTCGCTGCGCCCCTCGCGCGGCGGCGACAAGCGAGCCGGCCTCGCCAAGATCACGACCGTTAACGGCATGGATCCCGAGCAGATCCGCAACCGCCCCAAGTTCGGCGACCTTACCCCGGTCTATCCCAACGAGCCGCTGCGTATGGAGCACGGCAAGGACTCCATTACCGGTCGCGCTATCGATATCGTGTCACCGATCGGCAAGGGCCAGCGTGGCCTGATCGTGTCGCCGCCCAAGGCCGGCAAGACAACGATCCTTAAGAAGATCTGCCAGTCCATCTCGATCAACAACCCCGAGGTGCACCTCATCTGCCTACTCGTCGACGAGCGCCCCGAAGAGGTCACCGATATGCAGCGCTCCATCAAGGGCGAGGTCGTGGCCTCGACCTTCGATATGCCTGCCGAGAACCACACCCGCGTGGCCGAGCTCGTCATCGAACGCGCCAAGCGCATTGTGGAGCTGGGCGGCGATGTCGTGGTGGTGCTCGACTCCATCACGCGTCTTGCCCGCGCCTACAACCTGGCGGCACCCGCCTCGGGTCGTATCCTTTCGGGCGGCGTCGATTCGGCAGCTCTCTATCCGCCCAAGCGTTTCCTGGGTGCAGCCCGCAATATCGAAAACGGCGGCTCGCTCACCATCCTCGCCTCCGCCCTTATCGACACCGGCTCCAAGATGGATGAGGTCATCTTTGAGGAGTTCAAGGGCACCGGCAACATGGAGCTCAAGCTCGACCGCGATCTTGCCGATCGCCGCATCTTCCCGGCCATCGACCCCGTTGCCTCCGGTACGCGCAACGAGGACCTGCTGGTCGACGAGCAGATGCGCCCGTTTGTCTTCGGCCTGCGTCGCATTCTCGCCGGTATGAACAACACCGAGCGCGCGGCGGCGTCGTTTATTAAGGGTCTTAAGGGCACCAACACCAACCAGGAGTTCCTGGTGCGTTCGGCCAAAAAGCACAGCGACTACGAGCAGACGTTTTAGACCATAAGCCGCACGCTATATCGCCATAAGAAAGGGCAATCGGGCCGGGGTTTATGCCCCGGCCCTTTCTTTATGGCGCCACTCGGGCACAATTTTTGACCTTATGACCGACGAGCAGCGGATTTCGAGTCACAATCCGGCAGCATCGCTTGCAATCGGAGGGTCGGTTTCGCATAATAACTCTTAAGCTTCGCGACGGAAAACGCAGATGAAACGAACCATATACCGTTGCTTTGGGACACATGTCCCGCTTCATCTTCTCTCGCGCAGCCAACTAAATGATGCGATTTGGGTGCTGGAAGATGGGGAGAGCTCATGGCTTCTTCTGATGCAACACAACGAGCAGTCCTTGCCGGACTTTCCTGCGGGATCGGCCTTGCCGCCCCCGTGGTGATGTATGCCGCGACGTTGCCGTTCTCGTCGGTCAACGAGACGGTTGTCGCGGGCGCGGTTCCCTTCGCCGTTGGTGCGGTGGCGGGCGTGGGCATCTACGCAGCCTCGCTGGGCATCTCCGAGTATCGTGCCGAGCACGATGGCCGCCTGTTTGAGCCCGATGCCGTGGGCGGCGCCGCTCAGTTTGGCCGGACCCACAACGAGTTCAAGACCGCCTCGATTCCCGCACAGCAGCAGGGGGCGGCGCCTCAGCCTGCGGCTCCGGCTGATCAGGCCAATGCCGCACAGCCTTCTTCCGCATTTCTCTCCGGCCTGACCGGTGCGTTCCAGCGCCGTCACGCCGACGATGGCGTTCCCACTATCGCGCGCGCGGCTAACGCCATGGATGAGGCCGAGGCCTGGTCTATGATCGACAGCATGCTCGATGACGATTCCCCGGTCAGCTGCGATCCCGTGCGTTCGCGCGATGTCTACCAGGTCGCAATCGATGAGCTCACCAACGGTGGAAAGACCGGTTCTTACAATCGCGATGACATTGCCGCTGCCGCACGCGCCGTCTCGGGCTCTCATGCAGCCCCTGCGGGCAGCACCGCAGCCTTCGTGGCGCTTGTAGCCAACGCAGCCAACAATGCCGCCTATAACGGCGCGTCGTCGGCTGCGTACGCCTCTGCCGCGTCGGCTGCTTCGGCCGGCCAACAGAGCGCAGCTCAGGCGGCTCCTGTCGCCGACCCCTTTGCCGATGAGCCCCTGGCTGTCGACGAGGAAACCATTGCCGCTCGCCGAGCTGCCGAAAGCTCGCTTTGGGGCGCTTCGGCCCAAATGCAGGCCGCGGAGGCGGCGCCGTACAACGCCAAGCTCGCCAGCATGCCCATCATTTCCGATGCCAAGGGTGTTGATCTCTCCGATCTGGACGAGCCTGCCGCCATCACTGCGTCTATCGATGCCCAGGATCGCGTGGATACCGGCAGTCTCCCCGATGCCTCTCTTGAGGAAGATATCCCCATGGCCGATTATTCGGGCCACGAGGACATGTGGGCCGCCGCTATGGCGATCATGGCCGAGGCTGCCGAGCCCGCCCCCGTGGCGGTGCCCACGCCTGCAGCCTCACCTGTCTCGGCTGCTCCCGTCTATGTCGGTCGCCACAGTTCCGTGCTTCCCGAGGATACCGCGCGTATCTCGCGCGAGGGTATCGAGCGTGCCGAGGCTATCGCTGCCGGCGTTATGGAAAACCGTCGCCATGAGCGCGTCAATCAGATTCTCGAGGAAGAGATCAACCGTCTACAGTCTGCGGCCGTCAAGCGCACGGGCCGTGCCTATCTGAGCGTTATCGAGGGCGGTACCGCCAGCTTTACACCGCTGCGCGCGGAGGCATAATTGCCTCATGGTTAAGCTCGATCGAAAATGGGCGCTTGCCGCCTGCGCCATGGTGCTCGTCATTTGGGGCAATTCGCTGGTTCCCGGTACGGGGTCTGGTTCGTTGAGCTTGTCGATCATGGAATCCATTCGCGGCTTTTTGCAGGCCCTGGGGCTTCCATACGAGTGGGTGACCAACTTCGTCGTGCGCAAGTGCGCTCATTTTACCGAGTACATGGTGCTTGGCATCTTGGCGACGCACGCCTTTGACCTCGAAGGCCGGCGCACGTTTGATGTGTTGCTGCCCACGGCGGTGTTCTTGCTGCTTGTTCCCTCTATCGACGAGACGATCCAGCTTTTTGTGCCCGGTCGCGCCGGCATGATTACCGATGTGATGATCGACTGCTGCGGGGCGACGACAGGCGTCGTGCTCCGATATCTCTTACGGTCGCTGATTTACACCAAAAAGGCCGCCTAGGACGTTTGCTTGGTCCTAGGCGGCCTTATGCGTTTGAGGGCTCCTGCGGGGCGTGACGGCGTTGTCCGGGCGTTTTACGAGTTTGGCTACGCCGTGCCCCGTTGATGTGTCCTTTACTGGAGCGCCTGGGCGCCAAGGGCCAGACAACCCATGATGCCCTGCTTGCCCTCAAGGCTGTTATTGACAATGTAGGTTTCGATGTCGTTGACCTCGGGCGTGACGATATAGCCGTTGAGCATCTCGGCGCACTTTTTGCGTGCGAGCGGCACGATGGGGGTGTGGTCGGCCACGCCGCCGCCGATGATGATCTTTTGCGGCGCGTAGCACAGCGTGTAGGTCATGAGCGCCTGTGCCAGGTAGCCTGCGAGCAGGTCCATGGCCTCCGGATCTTCGGCCATGTCTCCGGCGCTCTTGCCATTCCAGCGCTTTTTAACGCCGGGGCCGGCGATGAGGCCCTCGAGGCAGTTGTCGTGGAAGGGGCAGGCGCTATGCTCGCCGATGGTGTCGCGCGGATCGCGCGTGACCAGGATATGGCCGGCTTCGGGATGCATCATACCGTGCACGAGCTGGCCGCCCGAGAGCACGCCGGCGCCCACGCCGGTGCCGATGGTCAGGTAGACCACGTCGGTGAGGCCCTGGGCGCAACCGAAGGTGACCTCGCCCAAGCAGGCGACGTTGACGTCGGTGTCGTAGCCACAGGGAATATTGAGCTCGTTTTGAATGGTGCCCAGCAGATCAAAGTAGCGCCATGCCGTTTTGGGCGTCTCCAGGATCTTGCCGTATTGGGGCGAGGCAGGGTTGACTGCCGTGGGGCCAAAGGCGCCAATGCCCAGCGCGGCGATGCCCTTGTCGGCAAACCATGCGTTGACGGCCTCAACGGTCTCCTGCGGGGTCGTGGTCGCAATCTGCTCGCGCTCCAGGACCGTACCGTCTGCATAGCCCGTGGCGCAGACCATCTTGGTGCCGCCAGCCTCGAGCGCTCCGATAAGCTGCTGCTCTGCCATAGTATTCCTCTCTCTGGGACGAGTTGCTCCGTGACTAAAGTATAGAGCTCTAAACCATTTAAGAAAGCGCTATAAAAAGAAGCCTCGCAACGCGGCGGGCGGTGCGAGGCTTCTTTGGTTGCTTTAGTTGCTGGGCCGTCCTTACCCGCGCGGCTTGATTTTATCACGTAACGACTTGAGGTTCTCCAGCGCTGCGTTGAGCGTCTCGTCTCGCTTGGCAAAGTGGAAACGAATCAGATGGTTGACGGGCTCGCGGAAGAAGCTCGAGCCGGGCACGGCGCCCACGCCCACCTTAGACGCGAGATCCTCGCAGAATTCGAGGTCGCTGTCATAGCCAAACTCAGAGATGTCCATCATGACGTAGTAGGCGCCCTGCGGCACGTTATGCACAAGACCGATGCTATCGAGCCCCTGGCAGAACAGGTCGCGCTTGGCGGCGTAGAGGTCGAGGACCTCCTGGTAATAGCTGTCGTCGAAGTTGAGGGCGGTGACAACGGCTTCCTGCAGGGGAGCGGCGGCACCCACGGTGAGAAAGTCGTGGACCTTCTTGATACGCTCGGTGATCTGGGCCGGGGCGATGGTGTAGCCCAGGCGCCAACCGGTGATGGAGTACGTCTTAGACAGCGAGCTGCAGCTGATGGTTCGCTCGAACATGCCGGGTAGCGTGGCCATATAGACGTGCTCGTGGGGCGCGTAGACGATGTGCTCGTATACCTCGTCGGTAATGCAGTAGGCGTCGTACTTTTTGCACAGGTCGGCGATGAAGGTGAGCTCCTCGCGCGTAAAGACCTTGCCGCAGGGGTTGGACGGGTTGCACAGGACGATGGCTTTGGGGTCGTTGTCGCGGAAGGCGGCCTCGAGCGTCTCGCGGTCAAAGTCGAATGTGGGCGGGTTGAGCGGCACGTAGATGGGCTCGGCACCCGAAAGGATCGTGTCGGCGCCGTAGTTCTCGTAGAACGGCGAGAAGATGACGACCTTGTCGCCGGGGTTCGTGACCGTCATCATGGCGGCCATCATGGCCTCGGTGGAGCCGCAAGTGACCACGATATTCTGGTTGGGGTCGACCGGCATGCCCATAAAGTGCTCCTGCTTGGCGGCAAGCGCCTCACGCATGGCCTGGGAGCCCCAGGTGATGGAGTACTGGTGGTAGAGCGGCTTGGGGTCGGTGGCGATGGAGCTCAGGCTATTGAGCAGCTGCGTCGGGGGATCGAAGTCGGGGAAGCCCTGCGAGAGGTTGACGGCGCCGTACTTATTGGAGATGCGTGTCATGCGGCGGATGACCGAATCGGTAAACTTTGCCGTGCGATTGGAGAGTTCTTTCATGCTTGTCCTTTCGAACATCTGGGTGGGGCAAGTTTACTCCTATGAAAAGGGTGGGAATTGCTCGAAACGCACTCGAAAAACTCTTTTCAAAATTCTTGAAAATTGGGGCTTGCATCGCATGGCGTTCCTTGCAATAATAGTCGAGCGCGAAGCGCACGGGACACGGTGGGTGTAGCTCAGTTGGCTAGAGCGACGGGTTGTGGTCCCGTAGGTCGAGGGTTCGAGTCCCTTTACCCACCCCAGTTCTTGCTTCGTGTTGATATCGGGTCGTTAGCTCAGTTGGTAGAGCAGGGGACTCTTAATCCCAAGGTCCAGGGTTCGACCCCCTGACGGCCCACCACACGATATCTCCTCTAAAGTCCGGACAACGGACTTTAGCTTTGGGTCGTTAGCTCAGTTGGTAGAGCAGGGGACTCTTAATCCCAAGGTCCAGGGTTCGACCCCCTGACGGCCCACCAAAGCATGTAAGACGGTCAACGAAAGTTGGCCGTCTTTTTTGTTGACCTCACATGGGGTCGAACCCGAAAGGGCGCGGAGCTTAGAAAACGCGTAAGCGTTTGCCAGCGCAGCGCGCAAGGCGCCTTGGCGCCGCAGCGGCCGCCTGCGCAACAAGCTGACCCCCTGACGGCCCACCAAAGTAACCCGGAATATTTACAAATCGAGTCTACCCTGTGGATCGGCAAAGCCGTCAGTACCCTCCTTGAGTTTCTTCTCGTCTGCCTTCACGCGACGCTCGAGCTTCTTTGTGTCCTCGGCAGGTGGTAGATTTTCGGGGACAATTCCGCGGTCGATGAGGCTGCCACGCACGCTTGTGTTGTTCTCGACGTGCTCTTGCTTGATCTGGTCCAGACCGTACAGGTCGTGTTCCTCTGCGTTGAAAGCAGTCATCGAGTTCGTAAGGTCCTTTGCTTTGATGAGGACATCGGCTAACCTGTCCGCCAATGCCGCGCTCTTGGGTACGCCGAGCTGCTGCTTCATTTCCGCCGTGCTTCTGCCGCCGAATAACGCTTCATCGCCCTTCGACTTGATGATCGCGAATCCTTTGGAGTCCACGCCGCGTTTGAACGCAATACCCGAGAGCTGTTTCTCTGAATCGGATAGCGAGTGGCGCGCCTGCAAGCGCTGAATCTCTGCGAAGCGCTGCTCTATGAGCTCTTGGCGGCGCGTCTGCACGGCAAAGTATGCCTGGGCGAGTGCGATCTCTGGCTTGTTTGAATCTCCGTTCTGGGCGATTAAATAGCATGCATAGCGCGTAAGTTTGTAGTCTTTAACCGCGCGAGCGGCGACACCGGCAGTTACCATTTTCGTGGTGTTACGAAAATGGGAATCAACTGGAGTTTTGTTTGTTTCGCACGAGACTTTTGCCCTCTTAACAACTTCGGCGAAGTTCTCCCATCGAGTGTATCCCATGGGTTCCATTAAATCGCGTGCGAGCCAATACTCAACCCCGTCTTCCACATTGGCGTAGCTATCAAGTTCGACACGCCACTTCTCGATATCTCTACTATCCATATCTCCTCCTCGCTGGCCTATTGTCCATGCGGGCTTTGCCCGCTCTGTATTCAGAATAAGGATACGCTGTCGTGCGGACACGAATGGGCCCCGTGTCACTTCGAGCTCACGGGACCCATGGATATCGATTAGTTGTGTTCTGCGTTAGATAGGCGTCCAGTTTAATTCGCTCGATAGTGCGAACCGAGGCTTTCAGTCCGTTTGCGCATGGCTTTGACCATCTCCGCAGCCAGCTGAATCTGCGACTTTAGGCGGGCGAGGGCAGCGATTTCGCTGTCATTGGCGTGCGGCTTATGCAGCGACGTCGCCTCGTCTTGTAGGCTTTCAAGCTCTTGAAGCGCCTCGGATAGGCCTGGTTCGGTCCTGTTGATCATGCAGTAGGTGCTCATTGTGTGTTTGAGGCAGCGGGTTAGGCGCTCGGCGACTGCTGTAGCGATGCCATGCTCGGGGAGGGCGACATCCACCGGTGCGTCAGCCTCGGGAGCGTCCAGTGCTGCTCGAGCCGCCGATGCGCCCGCGATACGCCCGAATACGATGCCATTGGCGCTCGACAGGCCTCCGATGCGGTCAGCGCCGTGCATGCCGCCTGTTGCCTCGCCGCAGGCGTAGAGGCCCTCAACGCCCGTGTACGCGGTCTTGTCGATCTTGATGCCGCCGTTGGCGGCGTGGGCATACATCGCCACGCGCATCTCGTCGCTCGGCGCGATACCGTGCTCGTCTTGCAGCCAGGTGGCAAAGGTCTGCACGAACTCGGGAACATCCTCGCGAGGGAAGTCGTAGTGGAGCGCCAGACCTTCGACACCCGCTTGATCGATGGCAAGATCGATGGCGCGAGAAGCCAAGCGCGAAGTGAAGGGGCCATATCCTGAGCGTTGCTCAAGCAGATCGTCTAACTCTTCGTCGGCAATGTCGACCGGTTGGTCGAACTTGACATAGCGCCAGGTCTTTTCGTTAAAGACAAGGTTGCACTTAGGCTCAATGAAGCCGGGCATCATCTGCATGAACTCTATATTAGTAAGGGACGCACCGTGCGACCGCGCGATGGCTTGTGATGAGCTGAGCACGTCGGCGGAAGTGAGGCTGCGCTCGAATAGACCGCCGGTACCGCCGGCGGCGATGATAGTGGCCTTGGCTGTAAAGGTCACAATGCGCTCGTCCGTTTGGTTGAAGAGCATGGCGCCGACAATTTTTCCGTTCGTATCCTCAACAAGATCGATAAGCTCGTGGCGGGGGAGCAGGCGTATGCCGAGCGAGTCGATCTGGGCCGTACACGCGTCTTCGAGGGGTTTGCGGGTGAGGCCGCGCCACATTCTCGTCTTGTGGTCGAAGCAGGGGATAAATTGCTTTTGCTGGGCGCTTTCGGCGCTTTGCGGACGCTGGAGTTCTACGCCCAGATCCTGTTCGAGCCAGTCAATCGCTTGGGGAATGCCGTGGACGAACGTCTGGACGAGTTCGGGGTCGGCAACGCCGCCACCGACGGTTTGGATGGTGTCGATAAGGTCTTGTTCGTCGTCTTTGTCGACGGGACCAATAAGCCCGAGGCCCCAGGTGCCCGGGAAGAAGCTCGATCCGCTCATGGTCTTGCCAGCGCATGCGATGGCAACGGTCGCGCCCGCGCGTGCTGCTTCTATGGCGGCGCAAAGGCCCGCGATGCCCGATCCGATTACCAGTACATCAGTTGATTCCATAGGATTCCTTTCTCGTTCGCGCATTGTCGCACGGGTGATCGGCAAAGGTATCGTGAAGACATAGGTATTCGGTAAAGGGCCAAAATGGAAGGTGGGCGTTACCGATGCTTTATCGCCCAACATAGTCTTCTCAATAAGTTGCGGTGAAATTGGGACTCACAAGGCTTCTGGAGCAGTCAGATGGCCTGTATTTACTCGCAACTGGTATACCGGGAGGACCGCTAAGAAGTTGCGGTGGAATAGTTCCTGTTTGGAAGGATGGGGCGGCTGTTTAGGAACTATTTCACCGCAACTGAGGGAGGGACAAAAAAGAGCCGCTACCCGGGTGGGTAGCGGCTCTAAAGCTCAACTATACGAGCATCGCGCGGGCGCGATTAGGCCTTGAGGGCCTCCTCGACGGCGACAGCGCAGGCAACGGTGGCACCGACCATGGGGTTGTTGCCCATGCCGATGAGACCCATCATGTCGACGTGCGCAGGCACGGAGGAAGAACCGGCGAACTGGGCGTCGGAGTGCATACGGCCCATGGTGTCGGTCATGCCGTAAGAGGCAGGGCCGGCGCCCATGTTGTCCGGGTGCAGGGTACGGCCAGTGCCGCCACCAGAAGCGACGGAGAAGTACTTCTTGCCAGCCTCGAGGCGCTCCTTCTTGTAGGTGCCAGCGACGGGGTGCTGGAAGCGCGTGGGGTTGGTGGAGTTACCGGTGATCGAGATGTCGACGTTCTCGTGCCACATGATGGCAACGCCCTCGCGGACGTCGTCGGCGCCGTAGCAGTTGACGGCGGCGCGGGGACCATCGGAGTAGGGGATGGTCTCGACGACCTTGAGCTCGCCCGTGAAGTAGTCGAACTGGGTCTTCACGTAGGTGAAGCCGTTGATGCGGGCGATGATCTGAGCGGCGTCCTTGCCCAGACCGTTGAGGATAACGCGCAGCGGCTTCTTGCGAGCCTTGTTGGCGTTCAGAGCCAGGCCGATAGCGCCCTCAGCGGCAGCGAAGGACTCGTGGCCAGCCAGGAAGGCGAAGCACTCGGTGTCGTCGGAGAGCAGCATGGCGCCCAGGTTGCCGTGGCCCAGACCGACCTTGCGGTCCTCGGCGACGGAGCCGGGAACGGTGAAGGCCTGGATGCCCTCGCCGATGATGGCAGCAGCCTCAGAAGCGGACTTGGCGCCACGCTTGACAGCGAGAGCGCAGCCGAGGGTGTAGGCCCACTCGGCGTTCTGGAAGGCGATGGACTGGGTGTTGTTGACGATCTCACGCGGGTTGAAGCCCTTGTCGGTGCAGATCTGCAGAGCTTCCTCGAGGGAGGCGATGCCGTTGTCGGCGAGGCACTTGTTGATCTTGTCAGCGCGGCGCTCGTAACCTTCGAACGTAACAGTCATAGTTATTTCCCTCCCTTTCTACTCGTGAACCGGGAACACGCTGGCGACGGAGTGAGTCTCCTCGTCGGTGCGCGGATCGATGTACTTGGCAGCGTTCTCCCACTGACCATAGTGGCCCATAGCGCCAGCGATGGCCTCCTCGGGGGTCTTGCCGGCCTTGACGGCGTCGGTGAACTTGCCGAGGTTCAGGAACTCGAACGCGATGATCTCGTTCTTGTCGTTGAGAGCCATGCGGGTGACGTAGCCCTGAGCGAGCTCGAGGTAACGAGCGCCCTTGGCCTTGGTGCCGAACATGGTGCCGACCTGGGAGCGAAGGCCCTTGCCGAGGTCGTCGAGGGAGGCGCCCACGGGCAGGCCGCCCTCGGAGAACGCGGTCTGGCTGCGGCCGTAAACGATCTGCAGGAAGATCTCGCGCATAGCAACGTTGATGGCGTCGCAGACGAGGTCGGTGTTGAGGGCCTCGAGGATGGTCTTGCCGGGAAGGATCTCGGAAGCCATGG
Organism: Coriobacteriaceae bacterium; assembly: GCA_025757745.1. Classification (NCBI taxonomy): domain Bacteria; kingdom Bacillati; phylum Actinomycetota; class Coriobacteriia; order Coriobacteriales; family Coriobacteriaceae; species Coriobacteriaceae bacterium. Next base: position 1,456,458 of record CP107217.1, on the reverse strand, counting down.
CGGCAGAGTGGGTCATGCCCGAGCAGCCGATGGTCTCAACGAGGGCCTCCTCGATGATGCCGTCCTTGACGTTCAGCGTGAGCTTGCAGGCGCCCTGCTGAGGTGCGCACCAACCCACACCGTGCGTAAGACCGGAGATGTCGGAAATCTCCTTAGCCTGGACCCACTTGCCCTCCTCGGGGATGGGTGCGGGGCCGTGGTATGCACCCTTGGCAACGGGGCACATGTTCTCCACTTCCTGTGAGTACTGCATGCCTCTCCTCTCTATCGTGTTGGCGTCCCGTCTGGGGGTCGTGGCTGGCGATTGCCGGGCGACCCTTCGAAAGGGACATGACATGCAGCCCCTATAATACCGCGAAATGCACGGAATATTCGGCGAACGGCTCAGTTTTCGTAGCGAGAAGCGCGGAACTTTCAATTGAAACGATTTAAATGAGATATATTCATCAGAAGTGCGTGTCTCATATTTGTCGTTTTTGGTCAGCTTGCGGAAACGTTGCATTGTTCGACCTGCGCTGAAGTGCCGTTCGCCGGTTGTTTACTGCCATTTGCCGTGCGCAGATGCCATTTTACGTGTTTGTTTTGATTGCACGCTTCAATCGTGGTGTATTGGAAGGCGCAAGTTGATTCCGCTGAAGGGGGTGCCGTGCAGCGCGTTTGGAAAACGATCACCGGTTTTTACCATGTTTGTGCCCGCGGTATGGGCGGGCAGTTGATCTTTGAGAGCGACGAGGACCGGTGGGAGTTTTTGGAACTGATGCGCGACTGCTGCCGCGATGCCCAGGTGACGATTGTGGCGTGGTGTCTCATGAGCGACTACGTGGATCTGGTGCTTTTGGATTACGAGGACAAAATGAGCGCTGCTATGCAGCGGCTACTGTTGACGTATGCTCGTCGGTTCAATAAGCGTACTGGGCGCGCGGGCTGCCTATTTCGTGAGCGTTTTGAGCGCCGCTCGCTCGATACCGACTGGCAGGTGATGGAGGCTATTCGCTCCGTGTGCGCCAATCCGCAGGTGGCGGGCATTAGCCTAATCGAGCGTTATCCCTGGAGCAGCTTTGCGGAGCATCTGCGCGCTTACGACAGTGATGCGGGCGATGCCAAGAGGGGATTTTCCGATCCTTCTTGCGTGCTTGAGCTTTTTGGTTCTGCCAAGGCCTTTATTGCCTATTCGCTTTCGACGTTCGACGACGGCGAGTCGGCGATGCCCGATCTGGAAGAGACGGAGTGGGAACGCCACGCCTTTGCCGACAGGTTGGCGAAGAGCCTCGGGGCTCCGCTACACGGGGTTAAAGCCGCACCGCCTGCGCAGCGTGATACCGTTATTGTTGGATTGCACGATGCCGGTTTCACGGTGCGCCAGATTGAGCACTATACCGGGATTGGCAAAAGTACGGTTTCTCGTATTGTGCGGACCCGTACGGGGGCGGCGATGCGGGCTGGCGGAAACGTGATGTAGGGCTGCCTGTGCACCGCGGCTGGGGTCGTTCATGCGCCGCAACCTGCGTTCTAAATGCTTGGTACGCTGACTGCGCTTCTTGATATGCATAGAACGATTGCCGTCTTGCATAAAAATACGGCTCAGTCCGGTTTCACCCGCGCCTACCCCCGTCCACACCGTGCAAAAAGCGGAGTTTTCAGCATCGTGGTGCTGTCGGCACCGTCGTAATCTTGAAATATATGGGTCCCGAAGCCATTTATGCCTGCCGATGTGCCTCCAAAGCGCATGCTTGTGACCCCTGAGACCACGATGCTTGTTCTAAAACGATATAAAAGGGTGCCTGGAGACGTTGATTAACGCTTTCAATGCGTATACACGCAACTTGGCGTGCTGAAAACTCGCAAAAATGCACGCCGCACCCTATGGGACCCGTCTGTGGCGGGCGCGAAGCGAACCGGAGCCCAGCAGGACTGGGCATGGGGCGTTGCTTGGGGTGCCCGTGGCTCTGGCGCAAGCCTTTGGTACGGTGAAAAACGCTCGTGTTTGCGGTTGGCCGTGCGATAAATGACAGACGGGGCGCGGACGCATGAGCTGCGTGTGCGCTCGTTATGAAAAACCGAGCCGCCCGTATCGGGCGACTCGGCAATCAAAATCCTTGGATTTGGGGCATTCGCTACTGGTTAGCTTGCCCCTCGAGCATGCCGTCGAGGGTGCGCCAGGCGAGCTCGGCGCATTTGACGCGGGCAGGCATGTGCGAGATGTCCTGGAGCTGGGCGGCCTCGTCCAGGTCTTCCAGGTCCTCCTCGGAGAGCTGCTCGCCACGGATCATGGCGAGGAAAAGCCCTGCCAGACGACGAGCCTCCTCGACCGTCTCGCCGGTGATGAGGTCGGCCATGATATCGGCGCTGGCCTGGCTGATGGCGCAGCCGTGACCGGTAAAGGAGGCCTCCTCGATCACGTTGTTCTCGACACGCAGCTGCAGAGTGAGCTCATCGCCGCAGCTGGGGTTGATGCCGTCGTGCTCGTGCGTGGGGGCATCCATCTCGTACTTGTAGTCGGGGTGCGAGTTGTGCTCCATAAACGTGGTAGAGGTGTACAGATTACCCATTGAACGTGCTCCAAACGTGATGCAGGCCGGCGATGAACTTGTCGATATCGGCCTTGTCGTTGTAGAAGGCCACGCTGGCGCGGCAGCAGGCAAGGTTCTCGACGCCCAGCCAGGTGAGCAGAGGCTGCGCGCAGTGGTGACCGGCGCGGATGCAAACGCCGTCCATGTCCATGATGCTCGCGACATCGTGCGGGTGGATGCCCTTGACGTTAAAGCTGACGACGCCGTGGTGGTTGTCCCAATAGATGGAGCCGATGATCTGGACAAAGTCGAGCTGCATGAGCTCGCCCATCAGGTAGTGGACGAGTGCCTTCTCACGGGTCTGGATGTTTTCGTAGCCTACCGTGTTGACCAGGTAGTCAAGCGCCGCGCCCGTGGCGAAGATGCCGGCGGCGTCCTGCGTGCCGGCCTCGAATTTCTCGGGGACGGGCGCCCAGACGGCGTCCTGCTCGGTGACCGAGTCGATCATCTCGCCGCCGGTGAGCATGGGCGGCATGGCGTTGAGCAGGTCCATCTTGCCCCACAGCACGCCGATGCCCATGGGGCCCATGGCCTTGTGCGCGCTAAAGGCAAAGAAGTCGGCGCCCAGATCGGCCACATCGACCGGCATGTGCGGCAGCGACTGCGCGCCGTCGACGACCAGATAGCCGCCGTACTTGTGCACGAGCTTGCCGAGATTCTTGACCGGGTTCTCGACGCCCAGGACGTTAGAGACCTGACCCACAGCCAAGATCTTGGTCTTGGGGCCCACCTTGGACAGAACCTCCTCGGTCGTGAGCTGACCGGTCTTGGTGGGGTAGAGGTAGACGAGCTTGGCGCCGGTCTCGCGGCAGACCTGCTGCCACGGGATCAGGTTAGAGTGGTGCTCCATGATGGTGATGACGACCTCGTCGCCCGGCTCGAGGACCGTGGGCGCAAAGCTCTTGGCGACCAGGTTGAGCGACTCGCTCGTGTTGCGGGTGAAGACGACCTCGTTGGCCTGGGGGGCGCCGATGACGTCGGCGATCTGCTGGCGCACCTTCGCGATGGCCTCGGTGGCCTCGACGGACAGCGAGTACAGGCCACGCAGGGGGTTGGCGTTCATGCGCTGGTAGAAGTCGCGCTCGGCGTCGAGCACGCAGGCGGGACGCTGCGCGGTGGCGGCGCTATCGAGGAAGGCGATCTCGGGGTGCTGCTGGAACAGCGGGAACTGCGCCTTGTAGGGGTTGGTCTCGATGTCGACGGTAGGCCAGCCGCGCGAGGCCTCGTCGCTGGCGTCGAGCTCCATAGGCTCCGGTGCGGTACAGGTGTCGCATTTAACGTGCTCGGTGTCGATCATGCGAGCTCCTCCTCAAAGTTGTCGATCAGGTTATTGCCCAAGCGGACGACGGCAGCGCGGGTGCGCTCGTCAGTGGCGGAAAGCGCGGCGTCCTCCAGCTTGGCGCGGATGAACAGGTCCTCGGCGGCGTTTTGGTCAAGGCCGCGGCAGGCGAGATAGAACAGCTGCTCGTCACGGACGTGACCGATGGTGGCGCCGTGGTTGCCGGCGACGTCGTCCTCGTCGCAGAGGATGACGGGAACGGTCTTGTTGTCGACGCCCTTGTTGGCCAGCAGCACGGTTTCGCGCTCGGTGCCGGTTGCGCCCTTGCAGCCGTGCACGAGGTCGATGGTGCCGCGGTAGACCTTCTTGGACGTGCCGGTCAGCACGCCGTTGGCGTCGATCTCGCACTCGGTCTTGCGGCCGCGGTGGCGCAGCTCGTAGTTAAAGTCGCGCACCTGCTCGCGGGCGCCAAGGTAATCGGTATCGATCGTTGCCTTGGCGGTGTCGCCCAGCAGGTCGCCGGCAAGGCCGGTGGCGCTGGCACCGGCACCCAGGACGGTGTGCTGCACGTTGACGCGCGCGCCCTCGTCCAGGAACAGACCGGTGTCGTCGAGCGCGATCCAGCTGTCATCGAGCGTCTGCGTGCAGGTTACGTTGACAGTGGCGTACTCGTAAGCGCACACGCGTAGCACGGAGCCCACGACGCCTTGGCCGTTGACGGGGGAGTCTAGGGCGATCTGCAGGTCGAGCGTTGCCTGCGGGCGGGCGACGACGTCGATAGCGGCGATGGCCGTGGCGGCGTCGACACCGCTCACGCGCACGGTAACCGTGGCGCGTCCGTACGCGGGCACATCGATGACGACGCGCTTGGTGGCGTGATCGGCCAGATAGGTGTAGGCGGCCTCGCCCATGCCGGTCTCGAAGGCCTCAGCGGGGGAGAGCTCCTCTTCGAGCTTGATAGCGCCGGCCTGGTAGACGGAGGTGGCGGGCACGTCGAGCTCGGTCTCGGGCGTGATGCGGGCGCGGTCGACGGCGTCGCCGGGGGCGGAGGCACGGCGCTCGGGGAAGCGCTCGGCCATGGCGTCCATGGCGGTATCGAAGGCGTCGGCCGAGCCGGCAAACTGCTCGTCCAGGCCCTCGACCTCAACGGCCTCGGCGGGAGCGGCGGCAAGTTCGTCCGAAAGCTCGAGCTTGGTCTGGTTCATCTTGAGCCAACCCCAAGTGGCGGCCGGCATAGCGTTGACCTGCTCGAGCGTGGTAGCAGCGGTGTTGGTTTCCTGTTTCATTATCCGATCGCTCCTTCCATCTCGAGCTTGATCAGGTTGTTCATCTCGACGGCGTACTCAAGCGGCAGCTCCTTGGAGACCGGGTTGGCAAAGCCGTTGACGATCATGGTGCGGGCCTCTTCCTCCGATATGCCGCGGCTCATCAGGTAGAACACCTTGTCGTCGCCGATGCGGCCGATGGTGGCCTCGTGGCCGATGTCGACGTTCTTGGCGCGGATGTCCATGGCGGGGATGGTGTCGGAGCGGCTCTGGTCGTCGAGCATCAGCGACTGGCAGCTCACGGTTGCCTTGGAACCCTCGGCCTTAGGCGTGGCCACGATGGAGCTACGGAACGTCTGGATGCCGCCGCTCTTGGAGATACCCTTGGTCTCGACGGTTGCCGAAGTGTCGGGCGCGTTGAGCACGACCTTGCAGCCGGTATCGAGGTTCTGGCCGGCGCCGGCAAAGGTGATGCCGGTAAAGCTCGAGCGGGCGCGGCGGCCGTTGAGCACGCTCATGGGGTAGAGGTAGCCCACGTGGCTGCCGAAAGAGCCGCTGATCCACTCGATGTCGCCGTCCTCGTCCACGCGCGCACGCTTGGTGTTGAGGTTGTACATGTTCTTGGACCAGTTCTCGATGGTTGAGTAGCGCAGGTGCGCACGCTTACCCACAAAAAGCTCCACAGCGCCGGCGTGGAGGTTGGCCACGTTGTACTTGGGCGCGGAGCAGCCCTCGATAAAGTGCAGGTCGGCGTCGTCCTCGACGATGATGAGCGTGTGCTCAAACTGGCCGGCGCCCTTGGCGTTGAGGCGGAAGTAGCTCTGCAGCGGAAAATCGAGCTTGGTGCCGCGGGGCACGTAGACAAACGAGCCGCCCGACCACACGGCGCCGTGCAGTGCCGCAAACTTGTGGTCGGTGGGCGGGATAAGTGTCATGAACTTCTCGTGGATGAGCGGCTCCCACTGCGGGTCGTGCAGGGCCTCCTCGATGCCGGAGTAGACGATGCCCATCTTGGACGCCGTGTCCTGCATGTTGTGGTAGACGAGCTCGGAGTCGTACTGCGCGCCGACGCCCGCCAGGTAGCTACGTTCGGCCTCGGGGATGCCCAGGCGCTCAAAGGTGCTCTTGATGTTGTCGGGCACCGACTCCCAGTCGTGCTTTTGGTCGGTGTTGGGTTTGACGTAGGTGACGATGTTGTCCATGTCCAGGCCTTCGATGGAGGGGCCCCACGTCGGGTCGGGGAAGCGGTTGAAGATTTCGAGGGACTTTAAGCGCAGGTCGAGCATCCACTGCGGCTCGTCCTTCTTGGCGCTGATCTCGCGCACGATGTCGGGCGTGATGCCGGCGTCGAGGCGCTCAAATCCCTCCTCGCCATAGGTGAAGTCGTAGAGGCTGCGGTCGATGTCCGCGACCTCGGTGCGGTTCTTGGTCATTGCGTCGCCCCTTTACGCCTGCTGCTCGGCAGCGGCGGCCTCGGCCTGGGCGCGCTGCTCGGCGGCCTCGCGCTCGAAGGTCTCAAAGCCGTTCTTGTCGATCCAGGGGATGAGCGAGGCGTCGTCCTCGCGCACGATGTGGCCCTTGACCATAACGTGGACGCGGTCGACATCCAGGTGCTCCAAGATGCGCGTGTTGTGCGTGATGATGAGCATGGAGCCGTCGCAGCTCTTGCGGTAGGCGTCCATGCCATGACTGACGGTGGACAGGGCGTCGACGTCCAGGCCGGAGTCGGTTTCGTCCAGGATGGCGAGCTTGGGCTGCAGCAGCAGAAGCTGGAGCATCTCGACCTTCTTTTTCTCGCCGCCCGAGAAGCCCACGCCCAGCTCGCGGTTGAGGTAGGCGGTGTCCATGTTGAGCTCTGCCGCGAGCTCCTTGACGCGCCGGCGGAACTCCTTGCCCTTCATCTCCAGGCCGGGGCGGCCGGCGATGCTGGCACGCAAAAAGCTCGACAGCGGCACGCCCGGGATCTCGACCGGGGCCTGGAAGCTCAGGAACAGGCCGGCGCGCGAGCGCTTGTCGGTGGTGAGCTCGGTGATGTCCTGGCCGTCAAAGACGATGCGGCCGTCGTTGACGGTATAGACAGGGTCGCCCATGACCAGGTGGCCGAGGGTGGACTTGCCGGCGCCGTTGGGTCCCATCAGCACGTGGGTCTCGCCGGCGGCGACGTTGAGGTTGACGTTGTGGAGGATGGTCTTCTCGTCCACGGAGGCGGTCAGACCTTCGATGGAAAGCAGCGGATTCGCACTCATGCTGTCCCTCTCTGTATATGGTGTACTCATAGGTGTACTAAACCCTAGGAATCTTCTCGGAATAAAGTTACTATGGGTTCGGCGTTAGTCAAGGGAAAACCCGACTAATCCACTCGACTTTTCAAATTCTGGGACAAAATAACCTGTTGTGTTTGTCCCATTTACTTAAGATTTGGGACAAACAAAGCTGGTTATGTTGTCCCAGATGCGATGGGAGGGTAGGTATGCTCATTTCTTCCAAGGGCCGCTATGCCCTCCGGCTGATGATCTATATCGCGGCGCTCGGTGATGCCGAGGGCAAGATTGCCTTGCGCGAGGTTGCCGACCGCGAGCATATCTCGCAAAAGTATTTGGAGCAGCTGGTTCGTCCGCTTATGAAGGCGGGCCTGCTTAAGAGCGTGCGCGGCAAGGGCGGCGGCTACATGATGGCCAAGGACCCGGCCGAGGTGCGTGCCGGCGACATCCTGCGCGCCGTCGAGGGCAGCACGGCTCCGGTGGCGTGCGACGGCATCGACAACAGCTGCACCCGTAGTGATCTGTGCTCAACGGTCAAGTTCTGGCGCGGTCTGGACGACGTGATCGAAAAGTATGTCGACGGCGTGACCCTGGCCGACCTAGCCGCCGTCCCCGAGATCAACTTTGAGATTAAGCTGTAGGGCTGCAAATGGCATCTCTCGACAAGGTGTACAAGCAAATCGAAGATTTTGCTCGGGAATGTGACGCCGAGAAAGTTGTGCTGTTTGGGTCTCGCGCTCGAGGCAACAACTTGCCTAAGAGCGATATTGACATCGCCGTAGCAGGTTGCCGGGATTTCGGCCGTTTCTCATATTTGATCGAGGAGCGTCTTGATACTCTTTTAGATGTAGATGTCGTCAATCTCGATGAGTCCTTATCGCAGCAATTGCTCGATGAAATTGCCAGGGATGGTGTGATTCTGTATGAAAAAATATGAGAACTTTGCCAGCGCCTTGGCGAATCTTGAGGATGCGCCCAATCAGGATCTCAACAATGATTTTGTTCAGAGTGGATTGATTAATAAGTTCAATCTTCAATTTGAACTGAGCTGGAAGCTCCTTAAGCGTCTGCTCGAGTATGAGGGTGCCACGCTTGCCGCGTCGGGGTCTCCTCGTGCCATCTTGAAGGAGTCCTACCGATTCTACGACTTTATTGATGAGGCAGCCTGGCTAGATATGCTCAGAGACCGCAATACGAACGTCCATATCTACGACAACAAGCTCGCTCAAGATTTGATTCAGCGCATCTTGGACGTCTATATCCCTGCTTTCTGCCAGTTGAGGGACGGGCTGATGGAGCGTTACGGCGAGCTTCTGTTGGCGCCTGACGACCAGTTTGTTTAATTCCTTAAGATTTCGCGGAGGGTTGTTGCCGTTTACCGAGGGGTTGTTGTGCAACAACGGGCGAGCTGGGATACTTAGATTCATCTTTGCAAACTGCACTTTAACTACACCAATGCAGGGAGGATCTTATGCAGCCCAAGCATTCCGCGATTGTCGCGGGCCTGACGTTGGCGCTTTCGTTTGGCGCCGTTTCCGCGCCGGCACCCGCCGCTGCCGAGGAGCCCACGCCGGGCGTTGCCTCGGATGCCACCGATATCGATAAGGGTCTCTACACCCAGCAGTCCTTCTCGGGCGTGCTGAGGTCGGTCCAGGGCGTTTCGTTTGTCAACGTGACTCCCGAGATGAAGTACTTTACCAAGTACGAGAGCCATGGTAACTACAACCAGGGATTTTCGTATGGTGACGGCTATAACGCACTGGGTTACTATCAGTTTGATCGCCGCTGGTCGCTCATTCCGTTTATGAAGCAGGTTTACAACTACGATTCTGCCAAGTACAGCATGCTCAAGGATGCGATTGATCTCGGCGGCGAGATTTCCAACGCGAGCAATGCCATGTACGAGAAGGGCCAACTTACCGAGCTGGGCCGTATTGCGCAGGAGGCCTTCCAGGGCGCTTATAACACCGATCCTGTCGAGTTCTCGGCGCTTCAGGACGCTTATGCGTACAACTCGTACTATGCGGTGACCGAGGCGTGGCTCAAGAGCGCTCTTGGCATTGACATCTCCGGCCGCGCCGATTGCGTCAAGGGCATGGTGTGGAGCATCACCAATATGTGCGGCACCGGTGGTTGCAGGGATTTCTTCCGTTGGGCAAATCTTTCCAACGATATGTCCGACCGCGAGTTTGTGACGGCGCTCTCCAATAGCGTGGTCAACAACGTGGCGACCAAGTATTCGAGCCAGCCCCAGTATCATGAAGGCTGGAAGAACCGCTACCGCAACGAGCTAAAGGACTGCTTGGTTTATATCGCTGAGGACGAGGCTGCCGCCGCGACGCCCGTGCAGCCCGAGCCCACACCGGCGCCCTCGCCGACACCTGATTCGAATGACGACTCGAGTGACGATGCCAACGATGACAGGATGGATGCGCCCTCGACCGATGCTGACGGTAATGGCTCTGCTGGTGGCACTACCAACGACGGCTCTACCTCGAACGGCTCCAATTCGAACGGCTCTGCTGCGGGCGATTCGTCTTCAAGCTCTGTCGGCAATACGGACAGCGACGCTTCTGGTTCGACCGACGCTGACACCTCTAACTCATCCACCGGCTCGAGCGATTCGTTCGTTGACACCGGCTCTAACAACGGCTCCGGCTCTGACGCAACCCCTGATTCCGATGCTTCCAAGGGCGACTCGAATAAAGCGCCGGACGCTCCCGTTGCTTCGCCGGACAAGAAGCCCTCTTTCTCCGAGCAGCTTGGTTCTACGCTGGGTTCTTCGCTGATGGCTGGCGTCAATAACGGCTCGACCCAGAACAAGGACAACTCTGATCAGGTTTCCACGGAAAAGACCGAGGCCGCAAAGGGCGACTCCAAGGACAAGGCTTCCGAGAAGACCGAATCTGATAAGGGTTCTAGCTCTGAGGAGAAGGACGACAAATCTGCTCAGAAGAAGGACGAGAGCAAGACCGAGGGCGAAAAGAAACAGCCCGAAGACGACGACAAGAGCGGTGCTGACAACCAGGCCCAAGAGCAAAATGACTCCAAGACGGTGACCACTACAACCACGACGACTACAACGACCAAGTCATCTGGCGGTAACATGCCCAAGACGGGCGACCTTATCGTTATGGCGAGCCTTGCCAGTGCAAGCTTGGCCACACTGGGCGCTACGTCTATCGTAAGTGGTAAGCATAAGCTCGATCAGCAGAAGAAGGCTTCTGGGGAGGACGGCTCGGAGGAGTAGCCTCTTGGTTGCTAGATAACTAAAGAGTTGGGACGGGGTCCGGTGCGAATGCATCGGGCCCCGTTTTGTTGTGCAACGATTAGTTATGCCCCCTCATACCTCTTGTTGCTACCGTTGCCCGATATGTTCGCGCGGCGTCGTCGGTACGCGCGAGGCGGTCATTACAATTGGCATCATGCTGCGATTTAAGGGGAACGTTGCGATGTCTGAACAGGCAAATAATGGTTGTGCTGCCGACTTTGGCGTGCGTCTAATCGGCTGTACCGACGATGCGGTTTTGCCCATCAGCATGCACGGCTATGCGGAGGCTCTTGGTTGCTGCACACTGGTCGACAAGACGATGCTTATTGCCGATGTGCTGGATTGCGAAGCGCCCGTTATGGCGTGCTGCCGACCCGAGGGTTTTGGCAAGAGCATGAACTTGTCGATGCTCAAGGCTTTTCTGGAGCGTCCCGTGGTCGGGCAGGTCGATCGGGGCCTGTTTGCTGGTTCCCAGATTTGGGATGCGGACGGCGGGCGCTATAGGAACGAGTACGCTTGCTATCCGGTGATATCGCTGGACTTTTCTGGCGCTGCGAGGCGTGGTGCCTCTGTTGTCGGCGTCGTGCGTGATGCTCTTTCGGGCGAATGCGCTCGCTTGATGCCACTCTTGGAAGCTCCGGATTTAGCACGAGACAAGGTACGTCACATCGAACGCGTTGCGCGTGGCGTGGCGAGCGCGGACGAGGTTGACTCGGTGCTCGGTGTACTCATTGAGCTGCTGGAGATGGCCTGCGATGAGCAGGTTGTATTGCTCGTTGATGGGTACGACGCGGCGTGGTCGCCCAGTGCGAGCGCGAGGGACGCTTCCGGCGCCGGTCCGGCGGAGCTGCTCGATCGCGTGCTGTTCGACGCCATTGCCACCGCGGGCCATTCGCTACGGTTGACGTGTCTGATGGGGGAGCGTCCCGGTCCTGCCGAGGAGGCGCTTTCTTCGCGCAGCTGCTCGTATCGTCTTTCGACGCCCCTTTCGACGTGGTGCGACCGTTGGTTCGGCTTTTCGGATGCCGAGGTCGAGGCTCTGTTGAGTCATGCCGGACGCGAGGAATACCTGGATGAGGCGCGTGAATGGCTCGAGGGATATCGGTTTGGCAGGACCTATTGCTCGAGTCCGGCGCGTGTGATCGGTTTTCTGGACCGAGGCTGCACGGCGCCTGTGCGTGCCGACCTGTATGGGTATGCCGATTGCCTAAGTAGGGTAGTTTGTGACTGGAATCTTGACTGCCTTTCGGCTCTGTTCAATTTGCTCGAGGCCCATGGATGCGTTGAGGTCCCGCTTTGTTTGGGCGCTGCGGGGCCAGAGGCCTCGTCTGATGATGGCCTGTGGACGGCGCTGTATTTGTCCGGTTTCCTGACGACGGATATGACTGAGGAGCCGGAACATGGCAATCGCCTCCGTGCTCTGCGGTTGCCCAATAATGAGCTTCGCCAAGCCTTGCGTCTGGTAATTATTGAGTGGTTTGAGTGTGTTGCCGAAGACACTCGAGACGTTGATGCGTTTCGCGACGGGTTGTGCCGTGGGGATGAGGATGCGGTGAAGCGGGCGTTAGAACGCATCCTGGGAGATGCGGGAATCGGTGCGAACAACCCAGATGCGCAGCTGCCATATCACCTGCTCTTGCAGGGACTCTGCTTTGGATTGCCGGGCTATGCCAATCCTGCCTCGAGGCGAAAGCGTGGCGCGGATCGCTGGGACATCCAGGTATTTCCTACGGGCACCGTGTTTGACGTGGCAGACACGGTCGGCATGCTCGACGAGCGTCCGCTGATAACGGTCAATATGATGTTTGACCCCGGTGTGAACGCGCTGGGCCTAGAGCTACTGGCCGTTCAGGCGCTGCTCGACATAGAGCGCGACGGTATCGACAAGATTCGCGTACCGCGACCCGGTGTGGGCCGCATGCGCTGGGGATTCGGGTTTGACGGGTGTCGTGTGGCAGCGGTGTGCCAGCGGCTGTAGGGGTGTCAGCTACTCTGCGTCCTTCATGGGCGGCATGGGCTCCCAGTCGGGATCCTTGATAATCTTGCGAGCATCTTTCATGCCACGGCGCAGCGCCGGGATGCCGGTCTTAAAGCACTTATCGACCGCTGCCAGACGAATGAACTCCTTGCAGAAGGTCGCGGCATTGCCCAGACGGAACAGGATGGGGTGGTAGTCACCGTAGATCTGCATGTAGCGGGCCAAAAAGCCGCGATTGCGCATGATGTAGTAGCGGTTGGTGTCGCTCGTGGAGTTGAGCTGGCGTTTGCCGGCGATGTCCCAGTTAGAGACGGCGCGGGCGCGCCTGAGCACCACGTCGGCAACCACGGCGGCGGGGAAGTGCTGGCTCGCAACATAGCCGTAGCAGGCATCGTCGCCGTAGATGAAAAAGCGTGCATCGGGCAGGCCGATCTTGTCGACTACGCGGCGCGAGAACAGGCCGCCTTCAAAGCACAGCTGGTTCATGGCGCGGTAGCCCTCGGGGCCCAGGTCCCACTTAGCGATGGGGTTGGGGATACCAAGCGAAAGGATGAGCTGGTACTGCCAAAAGAAGGCACCGCCGTCGAAGTCCAGGCGCGAACCCTGGATAACGTCGTAGCGGTCGGTCCACTTGGCCAGGCGCTCAATGCCCTCGGGGATGACGAGCACGTCGTCGTCCATCACCCAGAACCACTGTGCGCCTAGGTCATAGGCGCATTTGGTGCCGGCGGAAAAGCCGCCCGCACCGCCGCCGTTTTCGAGCTGCGGGGCGTAGATGACGCGGTCGGTGCCACCCTTTGCGTCGGGCTGGTCGGTGTCGATGCCCCACAGCTTGGCGAGGCGCTCGTTGAATGCGACGCACATGGCTTCGGTCTCGCGCGAATTCTCATTGTCGACAATCACGATGCGCCAGGGCGCGGCCGTGAGCTCGGTCATAGATTCGAACAGGTTGGCCAAGAGCTCCTGGCGCTTGTACGTAACGACAACGATGGCGAGCTTATCGATGGGAGCGGGAAGGGTGGAAGTCATGAACGAGAATATCCTTTCGCGTGGGCAGTATATCGGCCCTGCGGAATAAACAACGTGTCCCATGGGACACGACTATTGTAAGCGTAGGCGGGCGCTCGCGAGTAATGTTCCGCTAATCACCAAGAACGTTTGCTACAAGCCTGGTTGACGTGTGGCGAGATTGCAACCGCGCATTGTGGTATTACATAGGAGCCGATTCCTGTGGACGCGATCTTTGTGTTTGGATGCCCTGTGAATAAAACTCGTTTAGCTTCCTTTGCCGATAGCCTTCCCGTCAAGGTCATGTTGCTGTTTTTGGTTCTTCAGGCCGCATTTGTCCTGAGCAATACCGCGGCAAATTGTCTGCCGAGGCCCGTCATCGAGTCGCATGTGCAGGGTTCGGAGTCCTCTGCCCTGTTGTCTGACATGTATGTCTACGACCACCGTGTTGCAGCTGGTCCTGTTTGCTTTGATAACAATCGCTTTATCATTGAAGTCGCACAGCAAAAGGACCAAGGTTCTCCGTTTAAGACGATGACTGTTGCCGAGATTGATGACGTTACGAAAGCCGGTGGGATTACGCATCAGCAGTACTACCGGTATTGGCATGGATGGCAGCTACTTACGAATGCCTGCCTGTTTATTGGCGGTATCGACGTTGTCGTGGTGCCTGCGGCCGCTCTGGCGATTGTCGGCTCCGCTTGCGCTTACGTTGCCTTGCGGAAGCGGTTTTCAAAGCCAGTGACGTTGGGTTTCCTTGCAATCCTGCTGTTCTCGACCAATCTGTTTTTCAATTTTATCGGTGATCTGCTGCTGTGCATCTCGTTCTTTGTGGCGCTCATCATGATGTCTTGCATGAGCCTTCGTTTGGGCTCGGCCCCGAACGCACGGGTTTTCACAAGCCGCCTTGTCCTTTGGTCGATAGCGACGGGCGCCGTGTTTTCGTTTCTTGACTTTTTAACGATTCCTGCCGCAGTTGTCGCCCTGCATTGCTTTTTCGCCTTCATTGCGCTCCCCAAGGGTGAGCGCCCCAAGCGTTGCGTCGTCACGATGCTGCAGGCGCTCTTTGGGTTTGGGCTTTCGTTTGTGTTTACCTGGGCGATGAAATGGGTTGTCGCGGTATTTGTGCTGGGCTGGGACGAGGTCTTTTCGAACGTTCTGGGCGAGATGGGCCTTTGGTCTGCGCATGGGACTTCGTCACTGTTGCCCCAGGCTGACTGGCCTCAGATTTTGAAGGAGTTTTATTGCATGAGCCCGCAGCTGTTCGCCATTTGCTCAACTGCCGGTTATGCGATGATCTCGAACGTCGTTTGCCTTGTTTCGCTTGCTGCCGTATTGGCGATTTGGATTGCCGTGCTCGTTTGCTCGATACGGGGCGGCGCACAAGGCGGTCGTCGTCGAAAGGTGTTGATCCAGTCGCTGCTCATGGCGCTGCCCTTGGTTGTTGTTCTGGGTTATTTCGTTGTTATGCATGACCATGCGATCGTTCATATTCCGGTATTTGGCTGCAAGAATTGGGCGATTGTCTTTGCGATTTTATTTGTTTCGGGTGTAAGCGCGCTTCGTGGTCTGAGGAGTCAGAAGGTCGCTTAGCCGTTCATACGGGCCTTGATGGCCTCGACTACGGCCCTGCGCACGATGTCCACGAGGAGCAGGGAAAGCGCGAGGCAAAGGCTCATAAGGATTCCGAGCAAAATGGCGGCGGCTGGACGGGGCGTTCCCGTTTGGATGCCTGTTGCCATGGTGTAGATTGCATTGTCGAAGATGGGTCGCCAGACGTTGCAGGTAAACGACTGCACGGCGTAGAAAGCGAGCGTTCCTGCGGCGAGAGATATGATTGTCTCGTCTGCAGCAGTGACTTTGTGGCGCGGCTGATGGAGTGCTGCGGCGGCAACGGATGCGGCGGCCAAGATAAAGGATATGACGGAAGTGGACTTGTAGGAGAGCTTCCAGAGCGTGTTGTACTGGCTGTTTGCCGATAGCAGAAGCTCGAGCGCGATGGTGGCGGCAACGAGTCCGATGAGTACGATCTTGGATTTTTGAGCGCCGGATGCGTTGCCGTGGCATTCGAGGACAAAGCGCATTTCTCCAGCTGCAATAAACGCGACCAGGTAGGTAACGGCGCTCATGAGTTTGCGCCACAAAATGATACCGGCCGCTTCGTTTGCCGTCGCCGCGATGTAGCAGTTGATTCCAAATGTTGCGAGCACAAGAAGTGCTACGACAAACGGGGCTCTTTTGCTGCCGATTCGCTGCCGCATCAACGCAATCACTGGGACGAGCAATACTGATGCCGCGTAGACCCAGATAAACTCGATGCCCAACGTGAGCCAGCCAATCTCATGCAGCGAGATTTCTGGTAGGGGATACACGTACATCGAAACAAAAAGGCAGGTGGCGCAATAAAAGAGCGTGGGCAAGACGATCTTCTTTAACCGCGTAAACGATTTACTAGCGAGGTCCAGCGCGGATGAACCGTTTTGGAGGGAACGAACCGCCGAAGGGATAAGGAAGTAGCCCGAGATCATAAAGAAGACCTCGTTGGCCCAACAGCCCAGCAGGTTGATAAAGCCGAGCGCGCCGGAGTAAGGGAAGAGGGCGAGAGTCGCGTAATCCGGCAAGCCGACG
Organism: Coriobacteriaceae bacterium; assembly: GCA_025757745.1. Lineage (NCBI taxonomy): Bacteria > Bacillati > Actinomycetota > Coriobacteriia > Coriobacteriales > Coriobacteriaceae > Coriobacteriaceae bacterium. The sequence continues at coordinate 1,440,198 of CP107217.1, read as the reverse complement.
CAGGTCGCCTGGAAGGTCCACTGAAACGTGTGGAATATGGCAATCCCGGCGACCGCGAATAAGCGCAGCGCTTCGATGGAGGTATTTCTGCTTGCCTTTCTGCCCATCAGACTATTTTCCAGCGCGCGCGTTGTATGAACCAAAGTGCGATGTGATCATTTTTAGAGTCTGCTTGGGGCCCTTGTTCCATACGTTATACAAGCCCTCGCCCACGAGGTCCTTGGCGTATGCGCAGTAGCTGATTTTAGGGTCGGCGATGCCCATATACTCGGCATAGAGCTTTTTGGCCGCGGGAGTAACGCGAGGATTGGCAAATACCAGCTCTTGCGGCATGCGTTCGAACATCCTGTGGATCGCCCGCTCGATTTCGGGGTGCCCCTCAATTCCGGTGTGCTCGATCATGATGCCCATATAGGTGAAGCCGCGTGTGATTTGCGGTGTCCAAACGGCGGGGTCGGTGACGTTGAGCCGCTCAAGAATATCGACCATGTCGTTCCAGCGATTAAACGGCATCAAGGGGTCGCGCTTGGCCAGAGTGGCTGCCTTTTCGGGTGTTTCCTCGCGGTAGCAGTAATACGGCTTGGGCCAGTAAGCGATCGCCTTTGCCTGGCAGAGCGTTTCGACAAGGAATGGATTATCGGCCCAGCCCGCACCGGGGATTTCCTTAAACCAGATATTGTTTTGCAACAGGAAGTCGCGACGATAGATTGCCGACCAAATGGACGGATGATGGGCCAGCAGGTGTGGAGCGTCGTGAATGGTGAACGGTTGCCGAGGCGGTTTAATGCGACCGCGATATGCGCAGTGAAGTTTGACCTCTTGGGGGGTATCGGGGTTGCGAATGATCCAATACGGGGTCTCAATAATATCGAGCTTGTTCGGATCGCCAAATTCGCGCTTGGCAAAGGCAAGCATGTCGGAGTACATTCCGGGCTCGATCCAGTCATCGGGCTCGAGGATGGCAATCCAGTCGCCCTTTGCCTCGCGAATGCCCAGATTGCAGGTTGCGCCGTAACCCTGGTTTGCCTTATCGATCACTCGAACGCGTGAGTCGCGCGCAGCGAAATCTTGCATAACGGCGAGCGAGTTGTCGGTGGATCCGTCGTTGATGGCGAGGATCTCCAGGTTGATTTTGTTTTCGTTTAATAGGCTGCCTATAGCCTGAGAAAGATACGGCTCGGCATTGTAAGTAGGCACGATTACGGTCAGCATTCAAACACTTTCTCTAGGCGATTTGGAAGAATTATACCTAATTGCGTTTGCAACGGTTTTAGTTGCATTTGGGTGAAGGCAACGGTAAGGGTTGCTAATCAATGCATGATGATTTCTTGAAAGAGCTCTAACGGCTGCGTTACGTCTTAGCGGGATATTCGTCCAACTTGATTTGATTGCATCGGAATAGAATTCTTTATAAGGTAATAAACGTATCGATTTTCCTGTTGATATGCAATTTGAGGAGACTGTTGTGGGGTTTGCTAATAATAGCTACTTGATTAACAAGCTCGAAGTTTGCAACTTTCGCAAGTTTGAATCCATCTCAGTTAGTTTTGAGCGTCAACTAACGGTTTTGGTTGGCGATAACGGTGTGGGAAAAAGTACTCTTATTGATGCCGCAAGCATTGCTCTGGGCACTTTATTCCAAAAGATTGAGAATGCGAAAGCACCTGGCATTACGCCTGACGATGCCCGCGGTGCCGTTATTAAGCAAGGAGACATGTTTGACGTTCAGTCGCGGTACCCGGTGACGATAGGTGCTGACGGAATTGTTCTTGGCAAGAACGTGCACTGGTCGCGTTCGCTTAATACTGCCAAGGGCCGCACTACTATTGCAGATGCTGCGGCTGTGGTGGATGCCGGCGCTCGGCTGCAAAAACTTGTCCGCAGTGGCGAGACGGTTGTCCTTCCCATTCTTGCTCGTTATAGGACCGATCGATTGTGGATGCGGACTGAACCTAAAGACCAATCGTTGCCCAACAGGACGCGTGGGTACGAAGGTGCCCTACAGGCATCTTCGAACGATGCACGTATGAATGCATGGTTTAAATCTCAATCCATTTGGGAGTGGCAGAATAGGCGTGACAGCGCACTGTTCTCTGCGGTTAAAAAGGCACTGGCCTCATGTTTTGATGCCGCTGCTTCTACCGTGGATGCGATGGTCGATTTTGATGCCGAACTCGGCCAGCTGGTGTTTACATATAGCACTGCCGATGGTAGTTACCATCGCGATAGGATTCATTCAATGAGCGACGGATATCGTGGCACGTTGAGCCTATTTGCGGACATCGCATATCGCATGGCGATGCTGAATCCCGCACTAGGAGATCGTGTGCTCGAGACGCCGGGCGTGGTAATGATTGACGAGATCGATCTTCATTTGCACCCTCGTTGGCAGGCACGAATTCTGGAGGACCTCGTTCGCATCTTCCCCAACGTGCAGTTTATCGTGACCACGCATTCACCGGTCGTTGTGGCATCAGTGCCTCGCGGCAACATTCGCGTCCTTGACGGCGAGGCCGTGTCGGTTCCTGCGACGGAGACACGCGGACGTGATGCGGGAGACATTCTCAACACTGTTTTAGATGCTTCCTCGCGTCCCGAGGAAGCGGTCCAGTTGTTCGATGCATTTAACCGTGCCGTAGACGAGGGGCGCCACGCCGACGCTAGGGTAGAGCTCGAGAAACTTGAGGCATTCGTTGGGGCGGACGACCCGGATGTGGTTGCAGCAAGGACAACCCTTGAACTTGAGGAGCTGCTGTCGTGATTCCAATCGTAAAGGGATGCGAGCCTGCGGCACTTGCTGAGGCGAAGAGGATCATCCGCAATACTCCGGATGCAACTTTTTGTTACGAATCACTTCGAGGGGAGTCAAAGCGCAAGCTTCTTGAGGCGTTGCTTGCCGAACAGGGGCATCTTTGCGCCTACTGTATGTGCAGGATCGGTACGGATGGGCATCCGGCTACGATCGAGCATCTAATCCCTCAGCACCCTACTGATTCTGCGGCAGATGGAGAGCTGAGCCTTTCATATCGTAATATGGTCGCTGTCTGCGACGGCAGGGGTGGGAAGACGTGCGACAAGCAACGTGGCAATGCATCAATGACGGTTGATCCGACCAGGCGCCATACACTTGAAACTATTTATTACCACCGCGACGGGCGTATTGATGCTAAAGATGAATCCGTTCAGCACGATATTCAGATAACGCTTGGTCTCAATAATTCCCACACCAACCTTTGTGCTGATCGCTTTGAGTCCATGAGGACAATTGAAAAGGTTGTGGCCAGCACAATCAAGCGTAGGCGGATTGAGGACAATCGCAGCGCTAAGAAGATGATTTGTCTGAAAATCCTTAAGAAATTTGAAAGCCAAACGGATATGAAGGACGAGTATTTGGGAGCCAAGCTTTTCGTGGCTAGAAAGCTTGTCTCTAAATTTGACTCAGATTAGCCTTTCGGGGTTTAGCCGTTGCTGCTCACGAATCTCTTGACGATATTGAAATTAATAATAGTAAGTAAATAATTGGTTCCTGGAGAGAAGTCCGTTAATCGATTTCTGATTATAATTAATCAAGCTTGTAAGCGCATTGCTTGGAATGGTTGAACCAACCTTATCAGTATTGGCACTTCTACTTGAGCAGCCAACGAAAGGATGGATTATGACCATGATTTCCCATATCGCGGTGGGCGCAAGCGGGGATGACCGTTCCAAGTAATTGCTGCAAGGCTTGCCCTCTCGGGTGGTACCCGAGCATTCCCGCCACAATCCTAGACATGTCTCCTTGTGGAGCGGTTTTGAGCGCCTATATGTGCTCGCTTTTATTGCGTGGGTTATTATGCGTGCAAATCAATCAATTTTGTAACACTCAATGTTTGCTTTGATTACCGCTTCGGCAAGTGCGAGGTGCTCTTCGTGCGAATTGTCGCTCGAACTTTGCCATCCGGCAATGTCTTTTTCATTTATGCGCCTTATGACAAAAGGTCCTTTGACAAACTCCCCGGCCACCTCCATGAATTCGTCGAAACTTGTTGTTACTCCTCGGGCGTCAATTAACGCAATTTTGCCATCCAAGGTAGCTTGGCAAAATACATGGTGACCCTTTCCGTTGCATTCTTTGATGATGAATGCCTCGTATCCGAGAATTTCTTCGACTTGCATGGCAAATGCCTGACATGACCCTTCGAGAAGACAGCCCGCTGATGTTAGGTGTTCCTCATCGTCGTCAATTTGAGCCAGGTGACCATCGAAGTCAATCTCTTTGAGATTCGCATAATTATTGTTATCGCAATAGAACCCCTTGTGTAGTTCAGTCCCATGGACAGGACGGTATCTGCTTCGGTCAGTTTTTCCGGGTAGTGCTTTTGCAGTAGACTGGGTGCTCATGGGCTCTCCGTTCGATTGTTATGTCATTCGTTATCATCTTTTCTTGCAAATTCTATGTTAATTACTTGCGAGGACATAAGTTACAGTAGCCTTTCGAATAATCATTTTTTAGATAGTGAGTCATGGACTGCTAGTTGTTGAGCTGCTGTGTTCCGCTGCTTTGCCCAGTCATCATTGGATAGGAACTTGATGCACGGATTATCTTGGGTTCCACCTGCCTTATAATTTCGAAAACATCACTTATTTCTGATGGGGGTTGGAATGAAACGTCATCTGCAGCTACTCGCGGCATTCGTTGCGGTGTTATTTATTGGACTTGATCCAATGATTGGGCCGGTTACTACTGCCTATGCAATCAATGAGGAGCTTGCGCAACAGGATCCGTCTGCTGACGTTGCGGATTCCGCGAACAATGCGGGCTCAGCTGGCGCCTCCGACTCCTCTGTCTCAGTTGGGAGCTGGGACGAGTTTGACAATCTTGCAGAAGAAGAAATTGGTTCTTCCGTTGCATCGGATAGGGGCGGCCACGTTTCGACAGACTCGTATCAGTATCTCTATATCGCTTACCCTCAACTGCCGGTCGGCGTTGATCAGGTGATTGCTTTTGCTACTCCAAATGATTCTGATGTCATTGTTGACGCAACGCTCAAACTTGAGTCGACGACTGGCCACACCTTCCTCGTTAAATCTTCAGCAGTTAATGCCAATACAGCCGCTTTCAAGTTCGGTAAGGATTATGCCGAGTGCGGATATGATTTGATTTCGATTTCCTATCATCTGCAAGGCGATGCCACAGAGCACGATATCGATTTGATGCAGTGCGGATATGCTTTCGACGTCGATGCTAATGCTGTTGTGGATGACGGCCTTGTTGAAGGCGGTTCCGATGCGTTCGTATATTATTCAGACGATTCTGGTAACGCGATTCAGGCTGCCTCAATTAGTGATGCACTTGTTGCTGCAAATGGGGAGCAATCGTTATCTCTTGCAAGTACCGGCGTCAACGGTGCTTATGTGATTGCTCTTGATCCCGGGCACGGCGGTATGGATCCTGGTGCGCAGGGCAATGGTAAGAGTGAGGCCGACTTAACTTGGAAGATCGCGGTCGCTTGTAAGGCTAAGCTTGAGCGGTACGGCTTTAAAGTGGTTATGTCACGCGATCAATATGGCTCATATAGTGGCAACGACTTCCTGTACCGTGTTCAGCGCTGTGTGAGCCAGGGCGCTCAGGCATTTGTTAGTTTTCATATCAACTCAGGTGGATCCGGTGCGCACGGAGCTGAGGTGTATGCCCCCACGGCAAACGGTTCTGGTTATACCCAGGCATCCGTTGAACTTGCTCAGAAAGTAATGAATAACTTACATGCTCTTGGCCTTAGCTATCGCGGAGTGTTTCAAATGAAGCTCGGTGATGAGTTCGCAGTTATTCGTTGTGCTCGCGAGCAGGGAATCCCCGGTATTTTGATTGAGCATGGCTTTATTTCTAATTCGGGTGATGTTTGGAATTACTTTAGCGATGCCGGCTGCAAGCGTCTGGGTGAAGCGGATGCCGACGCGATCATCGCTCAATTCCCGCGCTCTAGTTGGATGGATTACTCCGCTGTATTTGATGCGGACTATTACTTGAAGAATAATCCTGATGTTGCTAAATGGGCCAACAACGATAAGGACAAGGCCCTCCAACACTTCGTCAGCTGCGGCATGGCCGAGGGCCGCCGCGGCAACGAGGCGTTCGACGTCCAGAGCTACTACAACGAGTACCCCGACCTGAGGGCCGCCTTCGGCACCGACATCGTCAGGTTCTACGAGCACTACGCGACCTTCGGCAAGGGGGAGGGCCGCCACCCCTCCGGCTGCGCGTCGATCAAGGGCATGCGGACGTCCCTCGGCGGCACGGACTACTCTGCCGTCTACGACCCGGATTACTATCTCGAGCACAACGCTGACGTCAGGTCCTTCTATTCGAGGTCGGTCGGGTCGCTCGTCCTCCTCGATGACACGGGCGTCATCGGCCACTTCGTCAGCTGCGGCATGGCCGAGGGCCGCCGCGGCAACGAGGCGTTCGACGTCCAGAGCTACTACAACGAGTACCCCGACCTGAGGGCCGCCTTCGGCACCGACATCGTCAGGTTCTACGAGCACTACGCGACCTTCGGCAAGGGGGAGGGCCGCCACCCCTCCGGCTGCGCGTCGATCAAGGGCATGCGGACGTCCCTCGGCGGCACGGACTACTCTGCCGTCTACGACCCGGATTACTATCTCGAGCACAACGCTGACGTCAGGTCCTTCTATTCGAGGTCGGTCGGGTCGCTCGTCCTCCTCGATGACACGGGCGTCATCGGCCACTTCGTCAGCTGCGGCATGGCCGAGGGCCGCCGCGGCAACGAGGCGTTCGACGTCCAGAGCTACTACAACGAGTACCCCGACCTGAGGGCCGCCTTCGGCACCGACATCGTCAGGTTCTACGAGCACTACGCGACCTTCGGCAAGGGGGAGGGCCGCCACCCCTCCGGCTGCGCGTCGATCAAGGGCATGCGGACGTCCCTCGGCGGCACGGACTACTCTGCCGTCTACGACCCGGATTACTATCTCGAGCACAACGCTGACGTCAGGTCCTTCTATTCGAGGTCGGTCGGGTCGCTCGTCCTCCTCGATGACACGGGCGTCATCGGCCACTTCGTCAGCTGCGGCATGGCCGAGGGCCGCCGCGGCAACGAGGCGTTCGACGTCCAGAGCTATAAAAATCGATATATTGATTTACAAATTGCTTATGGAAATCGACTCGATTTGTATTATTTGCATTACCTTACTTTCGGATTTCATGAAGGCCGTTCCGGCGCTCCCTTTTCAAATGACGAGCTGATTATGGGAGTCTCTTTTGTAAAATATGATCAAATGGCAAGTTATTATCTGTCTAAGGTTGGCATGGGTGTTTACCCTTCTGATATTTATAAAGATAAGGGCGCCGGCACCATTAATGAATTTTGTAAAACCTTGATAGCCGAAGCATCTTTTGAGGGAGTTCGTCCTGAAGTGCTTTTTGCGCAAGTTATGATTGAGACTGGGTGGCTTCGATTTGGAGGCAGTGTTTCCGCGGGGCAGTGTAATTTTGGAGGCTTGGGATCAACTGGAAGCGGTGTAGCTGGTGCTTCTTTTGATTCGGTGGGTATTGGTTTACGAGCCCAGACCCAGCATCTAAAAGCGTATGCATCAACGGATCCACTTCTTGGGGATTGCGTCGATCCAAGATTTTCTATGGTTAAAAGGGGTTCAGCTCAATATTTAACACAGCTGAATGGGAAATGGGCTGTTCCTGGTAAAGGTTATGGTGAGCATATAACTTTAATTGCGAGAGAGCTGTCTTGTTATATTGGCTAGGTATTAATTGGAGTTTCGGAGTGTCATCTCGCAGTAAATTAGTAAAAAATATGGTGTGGAATACCACGTATCAGGTTTTATCTTTACTAATTCCCTTACTTACCATTCCTTATGTGTCGCGTGTGCTTGGAACGGACGGTGTTGGAGTTTATTCATATACATACTCGATAGCAAACTACTTTGTATTGTTTGCCACGCTTGGAATGGCTCAATATGGAGTTCGAGAGATTGCTAAATGTGGTAATAACAGAGAGCGGAGATCCAAAGTATTTTGCTCCGCTTGGGCCGCGCAAGTCTTAGTCTCTCTTCCGATTGTATGCGTATATATAGTTTATATAATTGCTTTCAGCAATAGAGACTATATTGTCAGCTCATTTTTATGGCTATTTTGGGTGGCGTCAAGCTCCCTTGATATTTCTTGGCTGTATTTCGGGGTTGAGGAGTTCGCTGTTCCAACCGTCAGAAGTGTTATCACGAAATTAGTCGGTACCTGTATCATTTTTGTATTTTGTAGAACTTCTGACGATTTGTGGGCATACGTTTTGGGGATTTCGCTCCCCTTTTTCTTGAATGCCCTCATGCTGTTCCCATTTTTAAATCGATATGTCGATTTCATTAGCTGTCCCTGGGCAGAGATTAAGCGACATTTTGTTCCGAATCTCAGGTTGTTTGCACCTGTAATCGCTATATCGCTCTATTCGTCTTTTGATAAGATTCTTTTAGGTTTGGTTTCTGGTATGAATGAGGCTGGACTGTTTGAATACAGCGACAAAGTGGCAAGAATGCCCTTGGCAGTTGTTACTGCTTTGGGTACCGTGATGCTTCCTCATATGACTGAATCTATGAGTTGCTCAAGTAATGGGAAAGAGTCTGAATCTCTTCTCCAGAGCTCCTTTGAAATAATGCAGTTTATTTCTCTTGGACTTGCTTTTGGGATTGTTGCGGTTGCCAAGCCGATTGCTGATATCTATTTTGGGCCAGGCTTTGGAAAGTGTTTCATTGTTCTTCCTATCGTAGCAATTATGATTCCAATCATTGCTGCAAGCAATGTCCTGGGTGTTCAATATATGTTGCCTAAGAACATGGATAAACAATATACTAAGTCTGTTGTTTTCGGAGCAATTGCAAATATATTACTGTGTTGTTTGTTATTAAAACCTTATGGCTCCATTGGTGCTGGAATCGCCACTGTTCTCACGGAACTAACCGTCTTGTTTGTTCAGGGTTGTTACGTAAAAAAGCAGCTTAATTTATGCCGTATGGTTGTATGTGCGCTTCCCTATGTGATTATCGGTTTATTAATGCTCTTTTTGGTTGCAATTATTTCTCCTGTATTCATTACGTATTTGGGTTATTCGTGGGTCTATTTATTCAGTCTGATACTCTTCGGCGCTTTCATTTATTTATCCTTTAGTGTTCTGTACTATAAAACAGTCCGTTTTCTTGTTATAGGGGATGTTCGTGAACAATAAAATCTATGTCGTAACGCATAAACAGGCAGAGTTTCCCTGCAATCCGCTCTATTGCCCTATTCAGGTTGGTTTTGGAAATGAGCTTTTTTGGAACGATGCTCCAATAATTAGGGATAACAGCGGTGACAACATCTCTGCAAAAAACAGTACATTCTGTGAATTAACTGCCGTATATTGGTTATGGAAGAATATAGTTTCTGATGGTTTTATCGGCATTGAACATTACCGTAGGTACTTATCGACTAATCGATTTTCGAATAGCTATAAGTATTTTTTAAAGGAAGATGATGTTCTCTCTGCGCTAAGTTGTTGCGATTTCGTTTTGCCTGAGCAGTATATTTGGAAAAATAGAACTGTATTTTCAAATTATGCACTTAGTGTCGGTCATGAGACTGATTTAGGTGTTTTGCGAGACACGATATCTAATATATCGAAGGAGTATGTTGAAACATATGATGCTGTTCTAAATTCAGGATCAGCTTATTATTGCAATATGTTGATTTGTTCTAAGCAACTATTTGACTCGTACTGCGAATGGCTATTTAAGATTCTCTTTGAATTCGAGGATATTGTTGATCTTAGTGATTATTCAAAGTCACAAAAACGTATTTTTGGGTATGTCTCAGAGATTTTATTGAATGTCTGGCTAATTAAAAATCAGAATACCGTCAAAACGTTTCCCATGATCAATACGGAGGAGCCTAGCGCATTAAAAGTATTGAGGCATATTAAGCAGGGGAAATATAATATGCCCTATACTCCTGATTGGTTAAAAACTAAATAATTGCTCAATTTTTGAATCGTTATGAATCTATTTCAGAACCAGTTACTGATATTAAGATAAAGGTCACTAAGAGCCCAAGATTACCACGCAGGTTGTGTCTCCATACCCTTGCCTTATTTAAATTAATTGGTACTTGAATGGTGTTGCAGCTTTTTAATTGAATGTAGCTATCGAGATGAGTTATTTGTTTTTTACTTAACATGGAGCCATAAACTTCTTTGAAAGACTCAGCCTGCTCAATAGTTTTAATCGTATCGGCTTTAAGCTTTTTAATCTGATGTATAGAATTCCATAAAGATTTTTCTTGTGCACCAAGAGTATTGTTTTCGTGTTGACGATAACAAATTGTTTGATTGTCTATGAAGCCGATACGTCCAAATGCCGATGCGATTAACGAACACCACCAATCATGCATGCAAATGTAGCGATCATCATTCGTTAATTTGATCAGGTCTCTTAGACTGTCATTAATTAGCATAGTGCATCCAGTAACATTTGCCGTTGCAATATGAAATTCGAAGGTTGAGGTGTTTGGATTAATACCTGAATACTTATAGAAAGAATCGGCAATGCGATTTAATTTACTGTCAACTACTCTTAAATCAGTATGAATGAGGATCGGGGTATCAGGGGACATCGCCTCTTCCTGTATCATAGCGCTGAGGCATGTGGTTATTTTATTTGAATCCCAGACGTCATCTTGATCGGAACACATGACGTATTTGCTGGTAGTTATCTTTAATAGCGATAAGAAATGTGTGCCTGCATTACCGAAGGCTGAATCTTTTAATACAACCTTGATTCTATTATCTTTTGCAGCGTAGCGATTAATGATTTCTACGCTGTCATCATTTGAATTATCATCTGAAATGAGTAGTTGCCAGTTTTTATAATCCTGGTTGATAATCGATTCTATTTGTTCTTTCAAATAGAGAGATCCGTTATAAACGGCCATTACGATCTGAACTTGGGGAGGATTTTGTATTTGCAACTTAAATTTTTCCAATCAAAAATAGGAACCTGAGGCAAATTTCACTTATATATGTTGGTCTTAGTCGATGTGGAAACAACGCTTTTTTGAGCTGGCTGGGTATGCCTTTTGCTTCAGTGAACAGGTTTAGCGCTTCCAGTTCATCGCTAGTTAATTTATCGATAAAACAATACTTAAAATGTGAAAGTTTTTCTGCCTCACTTTGTGCCTTTGTGCCAAACAGCTCTTCTTTAATAAAATATTTGAATAAATCAATCATGTGGTTATCAGAAGCGGTTACCGCTGCGTCATGCCTGATATGCTTTGCTGTAGGTCTTTTATCGTAAACCAGTTGGCCTAGTGCGCAGGCACAGCGAATTATCCATCTGTCGTGCATTTCGTCGCCTGGATTAACATTTTTAATAAACTGGATAAATGCTTCACGGTTAAATGCAATAGTGAAACCAAGTCCAAGTGTGTAAAACAAACTGTGATAAAAATCGCAGTTCTTAGTTTGGTCGGAAGAATAGCGGATGTGATTTAAATTGGAGTCGCAATACTCAAAAGAAGAGAAGTACACCTTAGGAATATTATTGTGCTGTTCATTTAATAACTTGATTGCATACTCTATTTTTTGTTTCTCCCAGTAATCGTCCTGATCAGCATAGAAATAATAGCCATAAGTAGACGGAATCCTCCGCAAAATCTCATAGAAGCTGCCGGGAACTCCGAGATTTTGATTGTTGCTTTCTAGTAATGTGAAGTTATTTTTGTCTTTAATAAAAGACTTAATCAATTCAACGGTGCTATCCGTGGATCCGTCATCTCTGATAAATACATCTATATTGTTGTAGGACTGATTGCTAATCGAGGCTAGAGTCTCATTGATAAACTTAGCTCCGTTATAAGTTGGCAAAATGACGCAAGCCTTGTTCTTATCGGGATTCATCTTGCCTCCTTTTCTTTGCTCGAACTTTCATGAAAAAAGGAATAAACGAGGTGATGGCTTTGTATCTCGCGGAAGGAAAGGGCGAAGTAATTGTATTGAACAAACGCCATGCCTTGTAGTAATGCTCCCAGCCATATTCGATTGGAGCTTTAGACCAAGGGGTTTGTCTAAGATAATAGAAATAGTCTGAAGAGAATCGATGGGTGTTTCCAGCTCGCCAAGGACGATCTTCTCCGAGAAAATGAACAATAGCCGGATTCGCTCTGGCATGTTCGAATTCTATTTTGTTGCAGAAGTTTGGCATAAGTTTATTTAAATATTCAAAAGGATAGTAATCGAAAATATTTGAATAATTGTAAGAAATTGACATCACTTTGATGTCGTCCTTGAGATAGACGTTTAAGGCATCCTGATCGTTTGCGAACAACTTATCTTTATTCTGTTTGCAGAAATTCAGTATTCCTTTCTCAATGTCGTTATCCCTCCATTTTTTCAAATTAAAGAGAACGACACCGGCATTGCAGTATGGATAGGAGGCAATGCCGAGGCTTGTTCTTCTATTTCTGTCTGCTGTGGGCTCCGGCGCCATGGCGATAGTCTTTCCATCTAGGTCAGCTTGCCAGAACTCCCTTAAAGATGACCTGCAAATTGTGTCAGCATCTAAGTATATGACCCTTTCAATTTCATTTGGAAGATAATTGTCTAGCAGGAGTCGTGCAAGGACAATCTCATTCCATCCCGTTGTGTCGAATTCAAATGCAATCCTGTCTTTAAAATCGCTGATGTCAATGATGATTACATCGCATAGCTTATCTGAGAAAAAATCTGTTAAATAGTCAACATTTGCTTTACTTAAACCCATCGATAATATATAGAAATTCAATTGGATATTAGGGTTGTTTTGTTTTACCGATTGAATATTCGCGGCCAATTGAGGAACAAAATTGTTATCAATCGTATAAACGAGATTCATCTAGTTATCTCCAATAACACTTGTATAGTTGTTCTAGAATATTTTACAGTTGTTAGACTTTCAGGGAGCGGAATTGTATAGCAAATACAATCATACCTTTGTTGTTTGCGCGTATGGAAAATCGCCTTATTTGATTGACTGCGTTGAATCACTTTTAAATCAATCCATACAATCTAATGTCATTATCTCGACAAGCACTCCTAACGATCTAATCGCTTCGGTTGCCGATCGTTACGGTTTGCCTTTATTTATCAATGAAGGTGCTGCGGGTATAGCTCATGACTGGAATTGCGCTGTCAATCATTGTCCAACTGAGCTAATTACTATTGCGCATCAAGACGATGTTTACTCTTGCTCATATGTCGAAAGTATGCTCGAGCGAGTGAACCAGAGCCGCAAACCTTTGATTTTTTTTACGGATTATGAGGAGCTTCGCGATGGCTCGGTCTGTTCTTCGAGTTTGCTCCTAAACATAAAAAGGATTTTATTGTTTCCCCTGAAAAGTAAACAATTATCTTCAAAAAAGTTCGTAAAACGCCTTTCTCTTTCTTTTGGGTCATCAATCTGTTGTCCATCGGTGACCTTAGTCCTGCCCAATTTAAAAACTCCGATTTTTAAGGAAGGCTTTAAATCGAATTTGGATTGGGAAGCATGGGAACAAATATCTCAACTGGATGGAGACTTCTGCTATTGTTCAGAAAAGCTCACAAGGCATAGAATACATTCTGGATCTGAAACGTCTGCACTTATTAAAGATAATACGCGCACTACAGAAGATTATTTGATGCTTCGAAAGTTTTGGCCAGATAAGATCGCGCGTCTAATCAATGTTTTATACTCGAAAGGCCAAAATAGTAATACTTTATAAAATTGTTCCAGCGGAGGTATTTATATGAAAGGCATTATCCTCGCCGGCGGGTCCGGCACCCGCCTGTATCCGCTCACGCTCGTGACCTCCAAGCAGCTGCTGCCGGTCTACGACAAGCCCATGATCTACTACCCGCTGTCCACCCTCATGCTGGCGGGCATCCGGGACATCCTGGTCATCTCCACGCCGACCGACCTCCCCAACTTCGAGCGCCTGCTCGGGGACGGCTCGCGCTACGGCGTGAACCTCTCCTACGCCGAGCAGCCGAGCCCCGACGGCCTGGCCCAGGCCTTCACCATCGGCGAGGACTTCATCGCCGGCGAGCCGTGCGCCCTGGTGCTCGGCGACAACATCTTCTACGGCAACGGCCTGTCGCGCCACCTGACGCGCGCCGTCCAGAACGCAGAGTCGGGCCGCGCCACGGTCTTCGGCTACCACGTGGACGACCCCGAGCGCTTCGGCGTCGTGGAGTTCGACGGCGAGGGCAGGGCCGTCTCCATCGAGGAGAAGCCCGAGCGCCCCAAGAGCTCCTACGCCGTCACCGGCCTGTACTTCTACCCGGGCGACGTGGCCGCCAAGGCCCACGAGGTCAGGCCCTCGGCCCGCGGCGAGCTGGAGATCACCACGCTCAACCAGATGTACCTGGAGGAGGGGACGCTGTCGGTCGTCACCCTCGGCCGCGGCTACGCGTGGCTGGACACCGGCACCATGGAGAGCCTGCACGAGGCCGCGGAGTTCGTCCGCGCCGTGGAGCACTCCCAGGACCTGCCGGTGTCCGTGCCCGAGGAGATCGCCTGGGAGAACGGCTGGATCACGACCGCCGGGCTGGAGGAGGCCGCGAAGGCCTACGGCAAGTCGGTCTACGGCCGGCACCTCAAGAAGGTCGCCGCCGGCGAGATCGTGAACAGCCCGCGCGAGTACTAGGAACTGAGGAGACATACATATGGCAGAGGAGACCTTCTCCCCCAGGAACATCATCGTCACGGGCGGCTGCGGCTTCATCGGCAGCAACTTCGTCCACTACGTCGTGGACAACCACCCGGGCGTCCACGTCACCGTCCTGGACAAGCTGACCTACGCCGGCAACCCCGAGAACATCGCGGGGCTGCCGGCGGACCGCGTGGAGCTCGTCGTGGGCGACATCTGCGATGCCGGGCTGCTCGATGAGCTCGTCCCGGGCCACGACGCCATCGTGCACTACGCCGCCGAGAGCCACAACGACAACTCCATCGCCGACCCGGAGCCGTTCCTCCGCACCAACGTCGAGGGCACCTTCCGCCTGCTGGAGGCCGTCCGCAAGTACGGCATCCGCTACCACCACGTCTCCACCGACGAGGTCTACGGCGACCTGGCGCTCGACGACCCGGCGAAGTTCACCGAGGAGACGCCCTACCACCCGTCCTCGCCGTACAGCTCGACCAAGGCGAGCTCCGACATGCTCGTGCGCGCATGGACCCGCACCTACGGCCTGCGCGCCACGATCTCCAACTGCTCCAACAACTACGGCCCCTACCAGCACGTGGAGAAGTTCATCCCCAGGCAGATCACCAACATCGTCGACGGCGTCCGCCCCAAGCTCTACGGCCGCGGCGAGAACGTCCGCGACTGGATCCACACCGAGGACCACTCCTCGGCCGTCTGGGACATCCTGACCAAGGGCCGCATGGGGGAGACCTACCTCATCGGCGCCGACGGCGAGAAGAACAACATCACCGTCCTGCGCATGATCCTCGAGGCCATGGGCCGCGACCCCGAGGACTTCGACTGGGTCGCCGACCGCCCCGGCCACGACCGCCGCTACGCCATCGACAGCACGAAGCTCCAGCGCGAGCTCGGCTGGAGGCCGGCCCACACCGACTTCGCCGAGGGCCTGAGGGCCACCATCGACTGGTACGTCGCCAACGAGTCCTGGTGGCGCCCGGCCAAGGAGGCCACCGAGGCCAGGTACCGCGCGCAGGGCCAGTAGGAGGGGAGAGACATGGCAGACATCGCATTCGAGAAGGACCTCGCCGTCAACGAGACCGGCATCGGGGGCCTGAAGGTCGTCGACCTCGCCGTCCACGGCGACTCGCGCGGCTGGTTCAAGGAGAACTGGCAGCGCGCCAAGATGACCGCGCTGGGCATCCCCGACCTCAAGGTCGTCCAGAACAATATCTCCTACAACGACAGCCGCGGCGTCACCCGCGGCATCCACGCCGAGCCCTGGGACAAGTTCATCTCCGTGGCGCGCGGCTCGGTCTTCGGCGCCTGGGTCGACCTTCGCGAGGGCAGCGAGACCTTCGGCAAGGTGTTCACCTGCACCCTGGACCCGTCTAGGGCCATCTACGTCCCACGCGGCGTGGGCAACTCCTTCCAGGCGCTCGAGGACGGCACCGCCTACACCTACCTGGTGGACGCCCACTGGTCGCTGGAGCTGAAGAAGACCTACACGTTCGTGAACCTCGCCGACCCCGAGCTCGCCATCGAGTGGCCGATCCCGCTCGACCAGGCCACCGTCTCCGAGGCCGACCTCAACCACCCGATGCTCGCCGACGTCGTCCCCATGGCGCCGAAGCGCACCCTCGTCACCGGCTGCAACGGCCAGCTGGGGCATGCGGTAAGAGAGCTCGCCGAGGAGCGCGGCGTCGCCAAGGACTTCGACTTCTGCGACATCGACACCTTCGACATGTCCGACCCGGAGGCCTATTCCGAATACGACTGGTCGCTCTACGGCACCGTGATCAACTGCGGCGCCTACACCGCCGTGGACAGGGCCGAGACCCCCGAGGGGCGTGTCGCCGCCTGGAAGGCCAACGCGACCGGCCCGGCGCTGCTCGCTCGCACCTGCGCCGGGCACGACATCACCCTGGTCCACGTGTCCAGCGACTACGTCTTCGACGGCACGGCCGAGGTCCATACCGAGGAGGAGCCCCTCAGCCCGCTCTCCGTCTACGGCCAGACCAAGGCTGCCGGCGACATCGCCGTGGCAGGGTGCCCGCGCCACTACATCATGCGCTCCAGCTGGGTCATCGGCGAGGGCCACAACTTCGTGAAGACCATGAAGGGGCTGTCCGACCGCGTCGCCGATCCGGAGGATAAGCTCACGCAGGTCACGGTCGTGGACGACCAACTGGGACGCCTGACCTTCACGCGCGACATGGCGGAGGCCATCTTCCACGTGCTGGGGACGCACGCCCCCTACGGCACCTACGACTGCACCGGCTCCGGCGCCGTCAAGTCCTGGGCGGACATCGCCCGCGCCGTCTTCGAGGCCGCCAACGGCAACGGCGAGAAGGTCGTGCCGGTCAGCACCGCCGACTACTACGCCGGCGCCGCCGGCCCAATCGCACCGCGCCCGGTCCACTCCGCGCTCGACCTGTCCAGACTCGAGTCGGTCGGCTTCCACATGCCCGACTGGGAGGAAGAGCTGGGGGAGTATCTCAAGTAGTGTTAGTTTGACATTTCGATTATCTTGAACTTCTGGTATAGGGATGAGGCCGGCTCGCCCCTATACCAATTTTTATAGTGCGAATTAAATTGATTGTTCAACGATGCGATCTCACCCGATTCTATTCAAGTAATTCATGGCTCTTGTTGTGGTCGGGCATGATATAAACCTTGGTCAAGCCGCTCTAAATGGTTAGTGAACCGAGCTGTGGATATTCATCAGCGTTTATGTTTTCCAGGTTTCTCTGTCTATCACTCTCTTCTGCGTAAAAACAGTTTCTAGCAATCTAACAGATTGTTGCTAATTTTCAATTAGTAGTTCTATTCGCTAATTGAAAATTATCTTCCACTCGAATTATGTTAGTGTGCCAGCGCTTTGCTGTTACGCATGTTCTTTAAACTCGGATGGCCACCCTGTAGCCATCTTTGAGTGCTTGTTCGGAATCTCTTTGATTCTAGCCTGGCATATGTAAGTGAGGCGAAGAGATGATGTCTACTATGCGGGTGTCCGTGTGCATCCTTTCGTCGGTGCAATGCAGCCTCCACCTTTTTATAATTATCGTATGACTTGGTTTCTCATGAGATATATTGAATGGATGTTCAGGTTCTATTGATTTGTCACGAGAGAATGGTGTTCGATTGTCGTCTAAATCGAATGTGCTTATTGCGATTCCTGCATATAATGAAGAGGAGTGCATTGAAAGCACGGTTAATGAGCTCCGTTCGGTTGCTTCAGGGTTTGATTTCATTATTATCAATGATGGTTCACGCGATCGAACGGGTGAGATTTGTGGTTCGTTGAACTGTAAGGTTATTACAATGCCAATTAACTGCGGGCTGACCGTTGGTTTTCAGACTGCGGCTCGATATGCCATCGATCATGGTTACGACTATATGATTCAGTTTGATGCAGATGGGCAACATCGACCGGAATATATAGCTGCTTTAGTTGAGAAAGCCGAAACATCTGGTTCCGATATTGTTATTGGCTCGAGGTTCCTAACTGTTCGCAAAGACAAATCGATGCGTATGATAGGTTCGCGAATGATTACCGTGTTAATCAAGATGTTGACCGGTCGTCGTATCAGTGATCCCACATCAGGTTTTAGGTTATTTAGTAGTTCTGTACTCAAAGAATACTATTACGACAACACTCTCAATCCTGAGCCAGAATCAATCGCGTTGTTTTTAAAGCAGGGGTACCTGGTTTCCGAGGTTCAAGTATCAATGCGTGAGCGCCAAGGTGGCGAAAGCTATTTAAATCCAGTCAAGTCGATTCAGTATATGCTTCGAGTGTTTGCTACGCTGCTAGTAGTTCAATGGTTTAGGTGATAGAAAATGACTCTTACATTGCGGGCGCTGCTGATTTTTTTTGCTGCCCTGGTGTTCTTTTTCGTTATCCGCAAATTGAAGAGGTCCCAGATGCGGGTTCTTGATTCCATGTTCTGGCTTTTATTCAGCTTTAGCTTTGTGATATTTGGCATTTTTCCTGAGATAGCGCTTTTTATTTCTTCTGAACTTGGCTTTGTGTCAGCTTCAAATTTTGTATTTCTTTATGTTATTGCCGTCCTCGTGGTAAGGGACTTTTCGAATTGTCTTCGCCTTTCGAAGCAGGAGGAGCGCATTAATGGCCTGGCCCAGTCAATTGCGCTTGATAGCGATGATTCTTAGTATTGTCTTATTAATAACGAGTGTTTCGTTTTATATTCGGTAAGCCAAACTGTCTTTCTCGTTGACTCTAATCATGAAAACGTGTCGTCTAACGTATGCATTGCTAGGCTGGTAAATTTTTATGTGGATACCTTTCTTTATCTCCTCACTATTTCTCTTGCTTCTCTTAGAGGTTCCAGGTTTTACGCTTTCACGCATGATGCGATTCTGTCGACTTGATTCGATCTTAATCGCACCGTTGTTTTCAATCGCCTTGCTTGAAATAGTGAGTATTGTTATTTCAAAGCTTGGAATATTCGCCACTTGGGTGAACCTGTGTCTTATCTGTTTTATTCTTGCTGCAATATTCTTGTCTTGCAAATTAATCGATTGCTCTCGAAAAGCTGCTATGACAGAGTCCTTTTTTGGTCATTCAAATTGGCTCATTCTGTTTCTGTACTGTGGCGTAGCTTTTGTTGTTGCAACGAAATTTTTTCTACTTCCACTGGACGGGCCATCATCTTTCATTCAAGATTCTGATAACTCATTTCATCTCGCAGTTATTCGATCTTTTTTAGATGTCGGTGATTTTTCGACTTTCAATGTCGGTCTATATCATGATGTGCCGTCTAGCTCTATTCTTTCAATTGCTAACGGCTTTTATCCTGCGGCTTGGCATTTGCTTGCTGCTCTTGTCGCAAGCTTTTCTGGACAGGATGTTGCGTTTGCGGCTAACGTTACTAATTATGTAATGGTGCTTTTCGTTTTTCCGTCAAGCGTGTTGTTGTTTTTAAAAACTGTATTTCGCGATGACCTTGGTGTTGTTATTGCGGGGGCGCTGATTCTGTTCGCATTTAATAGCTTTCCCTGGGGTACTTTAATTTCAGTGTCGGGCCCTTTGTTCCCTAACACTTTGGGCCTCATGTTCGTACCGGCTTGTGCAGCCATATTTATTAATTTCTTCAGTGGATGCACGAAGCAGTTCACCCTGAGTTATGTCTTTGCGTTTTTAGTTGGCGTACTTACGCTTTATTTTTCTCATCCAAATGCAGTATTTACAATGGCTGTCCTTCTTGCGCCTTATGTTGTTTTGCTGTTTTCGAGTTGGTATATTCGAAAGAAACAACATGAGGATTCTGTCGTGTCTCTTTCTGTGAGATTAATCTCCCTCGCGATTCCCTCTTTGTTTATTCTGGTTATTTGGATCGTCTGTTTTATTAATCCAGCTTTAAGTAACACCGTTTCTTTTACTTGGGGTATAACCGCCTCGCATTTACAGGCCATAGTTAATGTTCTGTCGCTTTCTTTTCGACTTCCGGCTGGTAATTATCTTCTTGCTATATTCGTGGCAATTGGTTTCTTTGTCTTGCTTCGGAACAACGAGTGCTCGTGGCTTTGTTTCTCATATCTGATTGCTGCCGCCATTTATATAGTCGGAGCATCATCTTCGGGTTTTATAAAGCACTTTCTTGCGGGTTTTTGGTATACCGATCCGTACCGTTTGGGCGCATGTGCCGGTCTTATGGCAATTCCTTTGGCTGCTGCTGGCCTTGCGACTTTCTTTTCGCTTGCTGTGAAGGTATTTGACAGACTTGGATACGAACTTTGGGCGAAGTTCTTAGCCTGTGCTGTATGTCTTATTTTCATTTGGTGTGCCCTTTATATTAATGATTTTGATTTACCCGGATTTGGACGTGTATACACGGGTTTGGGTGATTATCACACCTGTTCAGTGCTTTCGAATGATTCGAAGCGCGACAACTTGTTTGATCCCAGAGAGCGACTTTTTTGTAAGCGTGTAGCTGAGTTTCTCGAAAATGATGATGGGTTGATATATAACAATGCAGATGACGGCAGCTCTTTCGCATATCCTTTATACGATTTAAACCTTCTTTACCGTCGGTCTGCTGCAGAGATGCTTGGTAATGAGACGAGTGATAACCAAACGCTGAGGTTGCATCTCGACAAGCTTGCTACAAATGGAGATGTTCAACGCGTACTTAAAGAGAATGGTATTAAGTACATTCTTAATTTGGACTATGGTGGTGAGATCAACGACGAGCGTTGCTACTACGGTTACTATACTTGGGACAAATGGCAAGGCATTAATTCGATCAAAGATTCGACTCCGGGGCTCAAGCTTCTTATGTCGGAAGACGATATGCGACTTTATGAGATAGACTATTCTACTTTTAGTTAATTAGTCTTTTCGTTTTAGTCAAAGCAGCCTCTTAATAGTCTTTGAGGCAAAGTTCAGTTTCTATTCATTTTTAGAGCTTCGCGATAAGCCACTCGTCGATAAGCGGGTGGCTTATTATTTTTCATGGTACTGATTTGTAGGAGTAGTGCATGTCTCTTAAAAACACTGTTTATGATGCCATTAACTCAAATAAGTTTGGTAAGGCATTCTTAAAAGCTCGTCGCGATCTTAGGGGCGACGAGGCCGTGCAGGCCATTCAATCCGGAACTCATGACTTTATCGATCGGAGTAAGGGCAGCGACAAGCTCTGCATTATTCTCGCTGGATATAAGCCAACATTATGGGAAGACGTTTTTGGGCGTATAGCGGCATATGTGCCTTCCGATGTTGATGTGTGCGTAATGACCAGCGGGCTTGTGAACGAAGAGCTTAAGCAAATTGCTGCTGATCACGATTGGTCCTATCTGTCGACTTCTGTTAACCATCTTTCTGTTGTTCAGAACATTGCCATTGAATGCCATCCGAAGGCTAAGTGGATTTATAAGCTCGATGAGGATATGTTTCTGACCAAGGGCTTTTTTGAGGCAATGCTTGATACCTACAAGGAGCTTGAGTCAAATACTCTTTACAAGCCAGCGTTTGTCTCTCCTTTAATTAATGTAAGTTGCTATGGGCACCTTCGCTTGCTTGATAAATTGAATCTTCTTGATGATTTCAGGCAAACTGGACTCACGGATATGAAGTATTCTGATGGCTTGCACCACAATCGTCAGGTCATTTCTGACCCTAAGGTTGCTCTTTATATGTGGGGCGAGTCTCAGCCTGTATTGCGCGATATCGATGCGCTTACAGAGCGCTTCTCGATTGAAAATGAAGGTTTCCAGTATTCAATTTGCCCGATTCGCTATAGCATCGGTGCCATTCTGTTCACGCGCGATGCATGGAATGAGTTTGGGCATTTCCCGTTGACCTTTGTCGGAGGTCCATATGGCCTTGGAGATGATGAGGAACATATTTGCAACTATGCATGCTTTACTGGGCGAGTGATGGTTGTAAATGAAAACATTGTTGTGGGCCATCTTGGTTACGGTGGCGCGCAAACAAAGACGATGGTTGAGTACCACGCCAATCATCGCGACCAATTTAAACTTAAGGCGTAGCCGGGGGATATATGTCTAAACCCAACATCAAGATTCTAGTTTCGTGTCATAAGCCCGTCTGCATTCCTTGTTCCGACCTGTATCTACCTGTTCATGTCGGCTCTTTGGGTAAGGAGACTATTCCTGGATGCCAGCGCGATGATTGCGGCGAGAATATCTCCGATCGGAATTTCACTTTTTGTGAAATGAGCGGTCAGTATTGGGCTTGGAAAAACTTAGAGGCAGATTATGTTGGCCAATGCCATTACCGCCGTTTTTTCAATTTTGATGAGAAGAAATATGAGTCGAACGATCATGCTCAGATTGAGGATGACTGTTTGTCTCCACTGTCAATTAAAAAGTATCAGCTAGCAAACGAGTCTTTGATTAGGGACTGTGTCGAGAAGGTCGACCTTGTACGTGCTCCTTATTGGGACGTGAGGGGAGTTCCCACCCCTTGCGGCCCTAAAAAAACTATAAGGGACCATATGTGTGCTTATGGCCTTGTTACTCAAGCCGAGCTAGACCATATGGTTGATATTTGCAAGATTGCTCAGCCTGATTATGTAGACGAGCTTGTCGCATATCTTAACGGTTCCAAGTATCTGGGCTATAACTGCTTCGTGATGAAGAAGACCCTCTTCGATGAACTCTGTGCATTTGAGTTTTCGATTCTTCAGCAGTTTGACTTTGAATACGACTATGAGAACAAGACGACTACTCACAAACGTATTTGTGGCTATTTGGGCGAGATCCTATACAGCGTATTCGTTTCTCATATCTCTAAGAGGGGGATTAAGATCGCTGAGCGTCCGCTTGTTTTCTTTGAAGAGACGCCTGCTCCGATTGACGCTGCTGTAGTCGATAGCCAAACGGTTGATATCGTATGGCGCTATGCGGAATCGACGCCTATTAAATTTTCCGTCGCGCTGGAGAGCTTAATTCGTCAGCTTGACGAGACTCGAAAGTATCGATTGCTTCTAATTCATAATTGTCAGTTTAACTTTGCCAATTGCCTTAACATACTCGAGGCTATTCCGGAGAATCTTGAAATTAGACAAGCAACTTTCCCGGTAGTTGGACCCAACGACCTCTTTGGTTCTATGGATGCCGCTGAAGCGCATATTGTCCTTCCTTTTATGCTTCCTCGCATCATGGATGCCGATTCGACTAGTCATCATCGAGTTCTTTGGGTTGAGGGGTGTGCTTTCTTTAAAAAAGACCCAGCCGTAATTATTGAAGGTTCAGTATATTCACTCGCTGCTATAAAGAGCGTTTTCCTCGAGAAAGAGCTTAATAAGCCCGTTTCGTCTCGTTTGCGCGACTTATATCTTGCTGCTGCAGGTGGCTGGGAGATGAGCGAGGCGTCCGCTCTTATAGTTGATTTGTCTCAGCTTTCTACTATCTGTCCTGAGCCATATGAGTTGTACTGTGCCTGTGCATCTGAGCTGGGCATCGATCCAAGAGGCGATTTGGCTAAAGAGTTTCAAAAGTATCAGTCGCATAAAAAGAAACCGGGCAGCGCTAAAGATGCTTTCTGCTTCCCGCTAAGCGTATTTGCGGTTCGAAGCCTTATGATGCGCAAACTAAATTTCAGCTTTATCCCGAATTCGAGCAGTATGCCCGTGGTGTCCTTTGAAGAAGTTGGCATGTGGGCCAACGAGTGCACGGCAAAGGAGTATAAGGCCTCCGATGAGAGTGGATTGTTGCTCTATTCATCGGATACGACTCCATTCTCTGAACCGGCGAATGCACTTTGTCGTGATTATTGGCGTTTGGCCAGGTGTATGGATGCGTATGAGTCACTTTTAGTTATGCTTGCGGAATACCGACCGCTTGGATTAAAACGGACGTTGTTTCCAGTTGGGACAAGGCGACATAGGGTTATGTTTAAGATGGTTTCCCTGATTCGACGCTTTCGTTAATGGATGTTACTTGTCCGCGTTCTGTTCGTTGAGTTTCTGGTGATTAAGATTGAGCCGCGTTATTGGGTTGTCTAATAGCGCGGCTGTTAACTTCTTGCTGAATTTAATTATGGGGTCGGTATTATTAATTAAATATCGACCCCATTGATAATTGGATCCTATGACTCTTGATCTTCTAGTGCGCGAAGGTTTTCTTTATTGATGTGTTCGCGGTGTGTCGAAATATCTTTCGGCACTCGGTAGATATCTCCATATACGTCTTCGGTGAACTTTCTGAGATTATTCGGTGCCTGGCAGGGAATCTGTTCAAAAGAAATAGTTTGTGTTGGGAATACATCCTGTTTTGAACATGCCCATTGATACTCAGACAAAATGTAGATATTCTCGATACCCCAAAGCATTCCATTGGTTGCCTGCGCATCTATTATTCCTTGATCGATTTCAATCGAGCGGTATTTTGCAAACGTTTCTTCTATTTGGGTTGTAAGCGGATCGGATGCTGGAATGAATTCCTTTTCCTTCCATTCGCTGTAGTAGGGGGCGTCTTTCATCTCAGCTATCATTTTCATTCTTAGTTCTAGCTGTTTTTCAAACGTCTTTTTATCGGCGTTGCCGCTCTCTTCAAATATGAACAAGTCTAAAAAGCAGGGATTATTAATGTCTGCGTACATAAAACGAACTTGCTTACAGAAGTTCCAGACATCGTAAACGATTGAGATTCGATACCGTTCGTCATCGCTGACAATATCGATAAGTCTGTCAATCTCCGATCGCATCATGCCGAGATCGCTATCATCATCCCAAGGAATAAAGCCCTGGTGTCGGATTGCTCCAAGAAGCGTTCCGAATGCAATCCAGTATTGAAGACCGTTGTCTTTACATAATGAGTCAAACTCTCCAAGCAGCTTTGCACATCCGAGCTGCATTGCCCTGAGCCCGCCGTTGGCTTCCGGAAGCGACGCGAAAAAACGCTTCTTTGCGTCTTGCAGATCTTCGTTGTCGTTTCGGTAAAGCTGCCAAAGCATCGTTTCGATTCTCATCGAAACGCCGTCGTTATCACTTTTAAGCCACTCGGCCCTAAAATTCAGGTTGTCGTTAATACCGTTGTCGGCCTGCTCGATCCTCGCATTGATGGATCGGTTGAGTTCATAGAGTTCATTGACATCTGAGCGAAGATCTCTAATTGCTCGCTTTGATGCGGGAAGATGGTCGGCGATGCGTGACAGGATGCCCATTCTGTATCCTTCGTGTTGAGAATAGAGTTCTGTTTAATATAGCCTACGTAGTTCGATGGTTTTGCGACGACTGATTAAATCTGGATGAGTGGAGCCCGGCTCCCACTAAGCGGTGGATAGCATGGTTAAATGCTAAACAAAATATATATATACCGCCCTTTAATTTGTTGCCTCGCTAGTGATTGCATTCTGTTTTGCTATACACCTGCAGTTCCCATTGCTTTTTCTCAACTTTTGCTATTGAGTCGAGGATGAGGCCGGTTGCCAGGCTCAGCCCGCACAGAAACATGAATGAGACCGCGAGCATGGCTGTGGGGAAGCGGGGGACTAAGCCGGTTTGGAAGTACTCCGCAATAATTGGGATTCCGAGAGTGAGACCTATGATGGCAAAGATGAATGCAATAAGACTAAAGAATTTGAGCGGACGATAGTCCTTAAAGAGTGTTCCGATCATTGCGATTACCTTAATGCCGTCGCTAACTGTGTTGAGCTTGGACTCGGAGCCTGCGGGTCTATCGCGATACTCCACCGGCACATCTTTTATGCGCCAGCGGTGGTCGACGGCATGAATGGAGAGCTCGGTTTCGATTTGGAAGCCTTCACTCAAGACGGGGAAGGTCTTTACGAAAGGCTTGCTCATGGCTCGGTAGCCGGTCATGACGTCGTCGAAGCTATAGCCGTAAATCCACTTGATCATGGCGCGAACAAGATTGTTTCCGAACCCGTGAAATGCTCTTTTGTTCTCTTCTGCATAGGTGCCATTAGAGAGACGATCGCCGACGGTCATGTCTGCCTCGCCATTAAGGATGGGCTCACAGAGCGATTTGGCGGCTTCGGCGGGGTACGTGTCGTCTCCATCAACCATCAAGTAGCACTCGGCGTCGATATCGCGAAACATTTGGCGGCAGACGTTGCCTTTGCCCTGCCTTGGTTCATGTCGCACTGTGGCCCCGTGCTGCTTGGCTATCTGTGCCGTATTGTCGGCGGAATTGTTGTCGTAAACGTATACTGTTGCGTCTGGCAATTCGCGGTGAAAATCATCGACAACTTTGCCGATCGTTAATGCTTCGTTGTAGCAAGGGATAATGACGGCGATATTCGAATAGTCCATATAGGACCTCCTTTAATGACTCAACTGGTCGAAAGTATAACCATCACCTATCCCTTTGATTAGATATGGGTTAGTTCTCCAGATTTGTTGCGGTGAGTTATCGTCTACGCGGGAGGGCTATACTTTCCACTGTTATGTTTTGCGAGACAAGGAGATGGTCCGTGGCTGACAATCTTGAGAGTCAGAAAGCGGTGGCTAAACCGGCCTCTCACGCTAAAAATGATTATGAGAAGGACAAATTTATCCTCAGGCAGTTGGTTACCAAGGATTTTAAGATTAAGTATCGTCGCAGCGTTTTGGGCGTAGCTTGGTCCGTGCTTAATCCTTTGTTGATGATGATTGTCATGTCGATCGTGTTTTCGACTATCTTTGCCCAAGGTCGTAATGGCTCCATCACGCCTGAGATGTATCCACTTTATTTGATCGTCGGTAACGTGACGTTTTCCGTCATGTCCGAGTCGACGAACCAAGCGCTTATGTCCATCATTTGGGCTTCCTCACTGCTAAAGAAGGTCAAGGTGCATCGCTGGGTATTCCCGGTGCAGAAGGTGTTGTTCTCGCTTGTTAACTTCGCTTTCTCTCTGGTTGCCGTCGCTTTGGTCATGCTCTGGTTCCATGTAGTTCCTACTTGGCATTTAATCCTGTTGCCGGTTTGCCTCCTTTTGCTCATGTGCTTTTGTATGGGTTTGGGCTTGATGCTTTCGGCGTTGGCGGTCTTCTTCCGCGATGTTATGCATCTGTGGAGTGTTGTCATTACTGCTTGGATGTATTTGACGCCGATTTTCTGGACGACCGACTTCATTGGCAAGATGGCTCACTGGATTCAGGTCCTGGTGGTTGTGAATCCCATGTACAACTATCTACAGTTTATGCGCGATATCTTCCTGTTTAATACCATGCCTTCTGCACTTACGTTTGGTCTGTGCGTTGCTTGGGCTGTTTTTGCTCTTGCCATTGGCTATACCGTGTTCCACAAAACCGAGCACAAGTTCATTCTCTACATCTAAGGAGTGCTGTTTATGACTGTATCTGCTATTGATTACAGCAAGCAGCCCCTTGCTGTTGAGGTCAAAGACGTCACCATGATCTTTAACATGGCGTCTGAGTCGCTTACAAACCTTAAGGAGTACTTTATTAAGCTTGCTAAGCACGAGCTGTTCTTTGAGGAGTTCCGTGCGCTTAAGCACATTTCGTTTGACGTGCATCGCGGCGAGGTTGTTGGCCTTGTTGGTACTAACGGTTCCGGTAAGTCTACGATGCTCAAGATTATCGCTGGCGTTTTAGAGCCGAGCGAGGGTGAGGTCAAGGTCCACGGCAATATTGCGCCGTTGATTGAGCTTGGCGCCGGCTTTGACCCCGAGCTTACCGCGCGTGAGAACATCTACCTTAACGGTGCGCTACTTGGTTACACCAAAGAGTTTATCGATGCTAGTTTTGACGAGATTATTGAATTCGCTGAGCTCAAAGACTTCGTTGATATGCCTCTGAAGAACTTTTCTTCGGGTATGGTTGCGCGTATCGCCTTTGCCATCGCCACGATTACCGAGCCCGATATCCTTATCGTCGATGAGACGCTTTCTGTTGGCGATGTCTTTTTCCAGCAGAAGTGTGAGCGTCGCATTCAGCACTTTATTGAGAGCGGCGACGTCACAGTTCTGTTCGTTTCTCACTCCATGGAGCAGGTTGAGCGCATTTGCCAGCGTGCCGTATGGATCGAGAAGGGCGACCTGCGCATGGATGGCCCCGTGGATGAGGTCTGCAAGGCGTACCACGACCAGTTCAAGTAGGCTATAATTTATTAGCCGCGTGAACTTGCACTTGCTTGGATACGCGACTTTATGCTCCATTAGCTCAGTTGGATAGAGCAGGGGACTTCTAATCCCAAGGTCGACGGTTCGAATCCGCCATGGAGCACCTCGTATTTACCGAGCCGTCAATGTGGCGGCTCTTCTTTTTGGAGCGGCTGATGGGCGCACTTTCCTCTGTTCGGATTGAAGCAAACCCCGATTTGTTTGAAACTGGTTTAGTCGGTGCGGAGGGTCATCATTCCTTAAAACGAGTGCTTACCTATGGAACATTCGACCTACTGCATTATGGACACATTCGTCTCCTTCAGCAGGCTTCCAAGCTTGGCGATTATTTAATCGTAGGGTTGTCAACTGATGAATTTAATGCACTCAAAGGAAAGACCAGCTTTTACTCCTATGAAGTTCGGCGCGAGATGCTTGAGGCTCTACGCTATGTTGACTTGGTCATTCCCGAAAATGATTGGAATCAGAAGACGCGCGACGTCGAAATATACCATGCCGATATTGTTTGTATGGGAGGGGATTGGGCTGGCGACCCTCGTTTCGAATCGCTAAAAGATATCTGCGATGTTGTCTACTTGAACCGAACCCCCGGAATCTCTACAACAGAAGTAAAAAGCAGGCTTGCTCAGTAGGACCAATCCCGTGCATCATCAGTCCGTCTGCAAGGCAAAGCAGCGCCGCAATTCTTGTATTTAAGACTCTGAATTCAGGCTTGGCATATATTGAATCTTGGTATTGTCTAAACAGGGCCGCAAGACATGGGGATGACTTGCGGCCCTGTTTTCTTGAAAATAAGTAGCGCACTTTGATTGCTTCACAAAATTAGCCCGGCACAGCGATTGCTGTACCGGGCTTACTGCTTTTGCAATTAAGGCTGTCTGCTTTGGCCTGCTGCGCCCCTACGCCTCCGTGGGCTCCACGCCAAGCTCGTTGCGGACGAGCTCGAAGGCCGCGGCGATGGCCTTGTCCATGTCGTAGTACTTGTAGCCGCCCAGGCGACCGGCAAAGATCACGTCGCCCTCCTGCGCCGCCAGCTCCTCGTACTGCTTGTACAGGGCCTCGTTCTTGGCGTCGTTGATGGGGTAGTAGGGCTCGTCGCCGGGCTTCCAGTCCGCCGGGTACTCGCGCGTGATGACGGTCTTGTCCTGCGTGCCGAACTCAAAGTGCTTGTGCTCGATAATGCGGGTATAGGGGATCTCGCGCTCGGTATAGTTGACCACGGCCACGCCCTGGTGGTCCTGCTCGTCGAGCGTCTCGGTCTCAAAGCGCAGGCTGCGGTACTCCAGCGTGCCCAGCTTAAAGTCGTAGAACGCGTCGATGGGGCCGCAGTAGATCGTCTTGGCGGCGATATCGGGCTCGGCGGCGATCAGCTCCTTGTACTCCACGCCGCAGCGCACCTCGACGCCCTCGAGCATGTTGGCGACCATCTTGGTGTAGCCGCCCATGGGGATGCCCTGGTAGCGGTCGTTGAAGTAGTTGTTGTCGTAGGTAAAGCGGCAGGGGAGGCGCTTGATGATGCTCGCGGGCAGGTCCTTGCAATCACGGCCCCACTGCTTCTCGGTGTAGCCCTTCACGAGCGTCTCGAAGATGTCGCGGCCGACGAGCGACAGCGCCTGCTCCTCAAGGTTCTGCGGCTCGCCGATGTTCTCGGCGGCCACCTGCTCGGCGATCTTGGCCTTGGCGTCTGCCGGCGTGACGACGCCCGGCCACATCTTGGCGAAGGTGTTCATGTTGAAGGGCATGTTGTACATGTTGCCGTGGAAGTTGGCGACCGGCGAGTTGACGTAGTTGTTGAACTCGGCGAAGCGGTTGACGTAGTTCCAGACGTCCTTCATGGAGGTGTGGAAGATATGTGCGCCGTAGCGGTGGACCTGGATGCCCTCGACGTCCTCGGTGTAGACGTTGCCGGCGATGTGGTCGCGGCGGTCGATGACCAGGACCGACTTGCCGGCGCGCTTGGCGGCATTGGCAAAGACGGCGCCCGAAAGGCCGGCACCGACGACAAGGTAATCGTACTGGGACATGGATATGCTCCTTTGTATGTCAATCGAACAGTTACAAATGATTCAGGGCAAACGTCACCGGCTCATTTGTCTCAAAGATTAGTGTAGCAGACGTTCCCTCAGCAGCTCCAGCGCATGCGCGTAGCCCTGCAGGCCCTCGCCGGTGATGGTGGCAAAGCACGCTAGGCGTGCATAGCTTACCTGGCGGAAGTCCTCTCGCTTCTCGACGGCGCTGAGGTGGACCTCGACGGCGGGGATGGCGACGGCTTTGAGGGCGTCGAGGATCGCCACGCTGGTGTGTGTGTAAGCTGCCGGGTTGATAACGATGCCGTCGACCTTTCCGTAGGCCTCCTGAATCTTGTCGACGATGCTGCCCTCGTGGTTGGACTGGAAGACCTCGACCTCGTCAAAACCCTGTGCAGCGCCTGCCTCCTGGCAGATCTGGACCAGGCGGTCGTAGTTGTCGCTGCCGTAGATGCCCGGCTCACGAATGCCGAGCATGTTGAGGTTGGGACCGTTGATGACGAGTGCTTTCATGGTTGCTTCCTTTGCGGTTGGTCGGGCGGTGAGGCGGAACGAAAAACCACCACAAAGGTGCCTGTCCCCTTTGTGGTGGTTTTTGTTAGAGAGCGGGTGGGAGGGTGTCGAGGACGGCGCGGGCGGTGTTGGCGGCGCAGTCGCGCGAGTCGATGATGTGGTCGGCCCAGGCGCGGTAGCGCGGCATGCGCTGCTCGGCGAGCTTTTCGATGCCATCGCGGGCAGTGATGGGGCGTCCCTTATGAGCGAGTTCGTCGAGCTTGCGGTTAAGCATCACGATTTGGCTGTTCTGGTGCAGCAGCGGATAGTTTTCATCGCGCGTGACCACGCCGCCGCCGGTGGAGAGCACCAGGCCACTGCGCTTGGAGATGTCGGCTAGCGCCGCCGTCTCCTGCTCGCGGAAGGCCGCCTCGCCGCGCTCGACGATAAAGTCGGCGCAGGGCATGCCCAGGCGCTCCTCGAGGGCGCGATCGAGGTCGATGTGCTCGCGGTCCGTGAGCTGGGCGATCTGCTCGCCCACGCGGGTCTTGCCCGAACCTGGCATGCCAATCAGGGCGATGTTCTGCTCGCGGTGAGACAGGCGCTCCGTTACGTCCAGGATGCGCTCGCGCGGGGTGGCTTTGCCGGTGTAGCGCTCAACAGCCCGTGCTGCTTGTGCCACAAGCATGAGCAGGCCGCCGATGCAGGGGATGCCGCGGCCCTCGGCCTCGAGCATCAGACCCGTGCGGGCGGGGTTGTAGACAATGTCGATGACGCCCTCGAGCGCATCGAGGCCTTCGAGCGTGCAGGGAGCGTCGGGGCAGTGGGGGAACATGCCGGCAGGCGTGCAGTTGACGAGCAGCGCGGCATCGGATTGCTGCGCGATGTTGTCGTAATTGACCTCGCTCGTGCGACCCACGGGTACGACGATGGCGCCCAGATCGCCGAGCACCATGCTGGCAGTGGTACCTGCGCCACCGGTGGCGCCGAGCACAAGGACCTTCTTGTCGGCAACTTCAACGCCCAGCTCCTCGACCAGACACTGAAAACCAAAGTAGTCGGTGTTGTCGCCGCGCAGGCGGCCATCGGGCAGGCGCGTGATGGTGTTGACGTTGCCCATGCGCTCGGCCAGCGGGCTCAGCTCGTCCAGGTATTCCATGACGGCACGCTTGTAGGGGATGGTCACGTTGGTGCCTTCCCATTCATCGCCCGTCATAAAAGCCTCGAGATCCTCGGGCTCGCGCTCAAAACGCACGTACTCGAGCCCAGCGAGCTCTTTGTAGATGGTCGGGGTGTAGCTGTGGCCCAGCACGCGGCCCAGTACGCCGTAGGGGCGGGTTGCGGCGGTATCGGTCATCTAGAGCACCTCCGTATAGCTGCCAAAGTAGGTGAAGCTCTCGCACACGTCGTCGATTGAGTCGAGCAAGTCGTCGAGGGCCTTGCTGCCAAAGGGGCAGTCCAGGTCAAAGTAGAACATAAACTCAAAGTCGTGCCCGGGGATGGGGCGGCTCTCGAGCTTGATGAGGTTGATGTTGAGGGCGTAGAAGCGCTCGAGTACGCGATAAAGCGCGCCCGGCTCATTGGCCGTGGTGA
The DNA here is from genome assembly GCA_025757745.1 of Coriobacteriaceae bacterium. NCBI lineage: Bacteria > Bacillati > Actinomycetota > Coriobacteriia > Coriobacteriales > Coriobacteriaceae > Coriobacteriaceae bacterium. The sequence continues at coordinate 1,407,815 of CP107217.1, read as the reverse complement.
TCATGAGCGAGGTACGGTTGGCACCGGGATAGACGCGCGGTTCGCGACTGATGACGACGAAGCGCGTGTAGTTGTTGTCCGAGTCCTGGATGTTGGGCTCCAGCACCTCGAGGCCATACAGCTCGGCACAGCTGCGCGAGGCGATGGCGGCGACATCGGTGCGCTCGGAGTTGGCGACCATCTCGGCCGACATAGCGGTGTTGGGGTACTTGGTGGCATGCAGTCCGTGGCCCTCGATAAAGCCGGCGCACTGGGCAATGGCTTGGCCGTGGCTGTAGACCTCGCGAACGTCCTGGAGTTTGGTGCCGGGTTTGACGAGTAAGTTGTGATCGATTTTAAGGCGCAACGAGCGCACGATGTGGAAGTCGAACTGTGCAAGCAGGTCGTAGACGGCGTTGACCGATCCGGCAGTTGAGTTTTCGATGGGCAGCACGCCAAACTCGCAAAAGCCGTCGCGTACGGCGCGCATAACGCCCTCAAAGGTCTCAAAGAAGGCGATATCGGGCACGTCGAAGAGCTTGCATGCGGCGATCTGGCTGTAGGCGCCTTCGACGCCCTGGCAGGCGACGGTGGCCGTCTGGGGGAAGGGTGTGTCAAAGGCTGCGGCCGTGGCATGGGCCTTTTGCGACACCGTGATGCCCTTGAGCTCGTTGATGTAGCGCTGCTGCTCGGCCTTGCTCATGCTCATGAGGAGGCGGAACAGGGCGATGGTCTGGGCCTCGTAGCGCTCGGGTGCGCGGCTGGCGAGGTTGTTGAGTTTGGAGCGCTCGCGGGCGGGGTCAAAGACGGCCTTGCCCATCTTGATCTTTGATTTGGCGACCTCGGTGGCAATATCCATGCGCTCGACAAAGCTGTTGAGGAGCGTGGTGTCGATGTCATCGATGGCCTGGCGGATGTCAGCAAGGTCCATGGAGGCCCCTTTCACGTGTCGGGGGATGTTGAGGGGTGGGTAGTTAGCGCTGGGCTGCGTCCTCGAGGAGGGCGTCCCAGATGGCGAGGGCGGCGGCTGCTTCGGCTACGGGGACGGCTCGGGGGACGATGCAGGGATCGTGGCGGCCGTGGACCGAGAGCTCGGTGTTTTCCATGGCGTCCATGTCCACGGTCTGCTGCTCGCGACCGATGGAGGGCGTCGGCTTCACGGCCATACGCCACATGACGGGTGCGCCGGTGGAGATGCCGCCCAGGATGCCGCCGGCGTTGTTGGACTCGACCGCAATCTCGCCGGTCTCGGCATCAATACGATACGGATCGTTGTTCTCGCTGCCGCGCATGGCGGCCACGGCAAAGCCCATGCCAAACTCCACGCCCTTCACGGCGGGAATGCCAAACGCGATCTGCGCGATGCGGTTCTCGATGCCGTCGAACATGGGGTCGCCGATGCCCGCGGGAAGCCCGTAGATGCCGCACTCCACGATGCCGCCGATGCTGTCGAGCTCGTCGCGCGCGGCCAGGATTTCCTCGCGCATGCGACCGGCAGCGGCGGCGTCAATGCACGGCAGGTCGTTCGTAAGAATCGCCTTGCGGTCGGCCTCGCGATAGACCATGTCGTCCATGGGCAGATCGGAGATGCCACCGATCTGCGCCACGTGCGCCATCACGTTAATGCCGCGGGCCTCGAGCGCCTGCAGCGCGATGCCGCCCGCGATGCACAAGGGGGCTGTCAGGCGGCCGGAGAAGTGTCCGCCTCCGGCGACGTCGTGCATGTTGTGGTACTTCACGCGCGCCGGAAAATCTGCGTGCCCGGGACGGGGCTTGCGGCGCAGCTCGGAATAGTCCTTGGAGCGCGTGTTGGTGTTTTCGATAATTGCTGCGATGGGTGCGCCAGTGGTGTGTCCGTCGACCACACCGGCTATGATATGCGCGGCGTCGGCCTCACGGCGCTTGGTTGCGGTCTCGTCGCGGCCGGGGGCGCGACGGTCCAAAAAGGCCTGCAGCGTCTCCTGGTCCACAGCGATGCCCGCGGGGACACCGTCGAGCGAGCAGCCGATAGCAGGGGAGTGCGATTGGCCGAAGATGCTTAAGTGCAAAACGTTGCCAAAGGTCGAGGACATGCTATTCCTCCTCGAGCGTGACCTTGCCGCCCAGCAGGCGGTAGTGGTCGAAGAAATCGGGATAGGACTTGTTGACGGCCTCGGCGCCGTGGATCACGACCTCGCCGGTGGCACGGCTCGCGGCGATGGCGGCCATCATGGCGATGCGGTGGTCGTTGTGCGAATCGACCTCGGCGCCGGTAAAGGCATCGACGCCCTTGATGATGAGGTCGTCGCCGGCAATGCGTATCTGCGCGCCCAGTGCGGTGAGCTCGCGGGTGGTAGTGGCCAGACGGTCGGATTCCTTGATGCGCAGGCGGGCGCAATCGCGGATGAACGTGCGGCCTTGCGCCAACGATGCCACGGCAGAGATAACGGGCACCAGGTCCGGAATGTCGTGCGCGCTCATTTCAAAGCCGGCGAGCTTGTCGGACTGGACGGTGGCGGCGTTGGTGGAGCGCACGATGCGAGCGCCAAAGCGCGAAAGCGCGGCAAGCACGTTGCGGTCGCCCTGTGCAGAGCTCAGCGACACGCCTTCCACGGTGATGGGGTCGGAGCCGATAGCGCCGGCGCACAGCCAAAAGGCCGCATTGGACCAATCGCCTTCGACGGCCACGCTGCCGGGCGTGCGGTACGAGCCGCTGCTCACACGGAAGTTCGTGATCTCGGGCTGGCCGTCCTTGGCGGGGATGCGCTCGACGTTGACCTCGACGCCGAAGGCCTTCATGGCCTGGATGGTCAGATTGATGTAGGGGCGGCTCTCGATAAGGCCGGTCACCTGCACGCAGGAGGACTGGGCCAGAAGTGGGGCTGCCAGCAGCAGGCCGGAGATGTACTGCGAGCTCACGTTGCCCGGCAGGATAAAGGTGCCCGGGCGCATGCGGCCGCTTGTCTTGAGCGGAAAGCCGCCCAGACCCTGCAGGTCGCAGCCGGCGGCAATGATCTCGTCGGAGAGCGGGGAGAGGGGGCGTGCGCCCAGACGGCCCTGGCCCACAAAGGTTGCCTCTGCCCCCAGCGCGCAGGCGACGGGCAGCATAAAGCGGAGCGTGGAGCCGCTCTCGCCGCAGTCGAGCGTGCCGCCGGCAAGTGCCTTGAGCAGGCCAAACTCAATACTCTTCATAGTGGGATGGACCTGGAAGCCATCCTCGACGGTCTCGATGCGGGCGCCCAGCGCCGTGAGGCAGCGCACCGTGGCCTCGATATCGGCACAGGTCGTGTTGCAGGTCACGTGCGTCTCGCCGTTGGCAAGTGCGGCGCAGATGATGAGGCGGTGCGCCATCGACTTGGACGCGATGGCGGGAACGGTGCCCTTGAGCGGGGAGGGGGTGATGCGGGCTAACATGCTGATGCGTCTCCCTTCTGGCCGAGGCCCTCGGCAATTAAATCATGGAGGGTTGAAAGCGGCGTGCGGTCGATGCTGCAGCGGCCAATGCCGTGCGGAATCACCAGATCGATGGTGTCGCCGGCGCGTTTTTTGTCGTGCAGCGCCTCGGCAAAGATGGCGTCGGCCGAAAGCTCACAGCGAGTCTTGAGGCCATGACGGGCGCAGAGCTCTTCGATGCGGCCGGGAAGTTCGGCGTTACAAATGCCGTGCAGGGCCGCGGCACGCGTGATGATGCCCATGCCGATCGACACGCAGTTGCCGTGTCCCAGCTCAAAGTGCTCGCAGGCCTCGACGGCGTGTCCGGCGCTGTGTCCAAAGTTGAGGAGCTTGCGCTGGTTGGTCTCGCGTTCGTCGGCAACGACCACGGCGCGCTTAATGTCGATATTGCGGGCGATTATGAGCGCCACGCGGGCCACGTCCTGGTTGAGCAGCTCCAGCGTGAGTGGGGTTTTCTCCAGTTCGGCGAAAAGCTCCGGATCGGCAATCACGGCGTGCTTGACGACTTCGCCGCAGCCGTCGGCGAACTGCTCGGGCGTGAGGGTGGCAAGGCATCCCACGTCGGCGATAACCACGCTCGGCTGCCAAAAGGCTCCGGCGAGATTTTTGCCGGCAGCCAGGTCGATGGCCGTCTTGCCGCCCACCGACGAGTCCACCATAGCGAGCAGACTCGTGGGGATCTGCACAAACTTGCAGCCGCGCATGTAGGTGGCGGCCACAAAGCCGGCCACGTCGCCCACGACGCCGCCGCCGAGCGCCACGATCACGTCGGAGCGCGAAAGCTCGTGCTCGGCTACAAACTCAAGAATGGCAACGTAGGTCTCGGCGCGCTTGTGTACCTCGCCGGCCTCGAAGGTGCAAATGCTTACCTCATAGCCTGACGCCTCCAGGCTCTGCTTAACGGGCATCTGGTAGAGCGGGCCCACGTTGGTGTCCGTCACGATGACGGCGCGGGTGCCTCCGGCGGTGGCGCGAACGAGTGGCCCTGCCTGCTCCAGCAAAAACGTGCCCACGTGTACCTGGTAGGGGCGTGCGGTGTCGATATCGATGGTAATCGCCATAAGCTATGGTCCTTTCGACCTGGCGTGATAGGTGGTCTAGTGGGCGCTCTCGTCGTCGAGTGCGCGCTTGATGCGATCGCCCTCGGCAAGGAGATTCTCAAGATAACGCTGGTCGCGGTTCTTGAGCGCACGGCTGTAGGCGCCGAGCGAATCGATCAGATGGTCGATCTCGAAGGCGAGAGCGTCGGCGTCGTCAATCATGAGCTCGGACCACATCTGCGGGTTGAGGTGTGCCACGCGCGTGAGGTCGCGGTAGCTACCGGCTGAAAAGCCGTGGTGGACCTGGGCGGTGGGGCTCTTTACGTAGGCGTTGGACACCACGTGTGCGAGCTGGCTCGTAAAGGCGATCACGCGGTCGTGTTCGGCGGCGGTGGTCACGCTGAACTTGCCAAACCCCAAGGGACGCACCATCTCGCGCACCTGGCCCAAGAGCTCCAGCTTAAGGGCATCGTCTACCGCGGGCGGAACGAGCACGAGCGGCGCGCCCTGGAACAGGTCGGCGCGGGAGTGCGCGTAGCCCGAGAACTGGGTGCCCGCCATGGGGTGTGCGCCCACAAAGTAAAAGCCGTGCTCTCGTGCGAGTTCAAAGGCCCGCTCACACACAATGCCCTTGACGCCCACGGTGTCGATCACCACGGGACCCATGATGGCATCGGTGTCGGTGGCGTCGGCGAGCGCCTGGGCGTGCGTCTCGAGCCACTCGATGCATGCCTCGGGATAGCAGGCAAGGACGATGATGTCGCACTCGCCGAGCGTCTCGTCGTTGAGCTCGCCGGCGACGGTACCCATGCTGGCGGCCGTCATCACGTCATCGTCGGGGTCCCAGGCAAGCACGCGAACGCCCGCCTGCGCATAGCCGCGGGCAAAGCTGCCGCCGATGAGGCCCAGGCCCACGATGCCGGCGCACTTGGGGCCTCCCTGGTTGACGCGTGCGTTTCTCACCGTACCCATGGGCTACTCCTGAACGGTCTCTTGACAGACGACCTCGCGGATGGCGCGGATGCGGCGCATGGTGTCGTCGAACTGGTCGGGGGTGAGGGCTTGAGCACCGTCGGACCAAGCGTGGCTCGGGTCGTCGTGGACCTCGATCTCCAGACCGTTGGCGCCGCAGGCAGTCGCGGCGAGCGCCATGGGCTCGACATAGCGGGTGTAGCCGGTGGCGTGGCTGGGGTCGGCGACGACGGGCAGGTGCGATAGGTGGTGCAGCACCGGCACGGCGTTGAGGTCGAAGGTGTTGCGGGTGCGGGTCTCGAAGGTGCGAATGCCGCGCTCGCACAGGATGACGTTGTCGTTGCCCTCGCTCATGATGTACTCGGCAGCCATGAGCAACTCGTCGACGGTGCCGGACATGCCGCGCTTGAGCAGGACCGGGGTCTTGGTCTTGCCGACCTCCTTGAGCAGGGGGAAGTTCTGCGCGTTGCGGGCGCCGATCTGCATGACGTCGATCTTCTTATCCAAGAAGACCTGCACGTCGCGCGGGTCCATGATCTCGGTGACGATCGGCATGTCGAGCTCGGCGGATGCCTCGCATAGCAGGTCCAGGCCGGCGGGACCCATGCCCTGGTAGGCGTAAGGGGAGGTGCGGGGCTTGTAGGCGCCACCGCGCAGCATCGTGGCGCCGGCGGCCTTTACGCGGCGTGCGATGCGAATGAGGTTTTCGCCCTCGACGGAGCAGGGTCCGGCGATGACCTGGAACTGGTCGCCGCCGATCTTGACGCCGTGGCCGCAGTCGATGACGGAGTCCTCAGGGTGGAACTTGCGGTTGGCACGCTTAAAGGGCTCGGAGACGCGCTGCACGCGCTCGACGACATCCATGGACTCGAGCAAGAACGGGTCGATCTTGGTCGTATCGCCCACCAGGCCGATGATGGTCTCGTTCTCGCCGCGCGAGACGTCGGTCTTGAGACCCTTCTTCTCAATCCAGCTGACGATATGGCCGACGGCCTCGTCGCTGGCGCTCTGCTTTAAAATCGCAATCATGGTGTGCCTCTCACCTCGATGGATAGCTCTTGCAAAAACGGCCCGCATCGCGAGCCGTTATATATGTGCATGAGAGTTTATACTAATTGTTTCACTTTTGCGTTCTAAGGTGAGCCTCTGCGCCGTGTCTCCCACGTAATTGCAAAGCTTTTTCTATTCTTTTGTTAGCCCGTGGCGCACTTGGGTATAATGCCAACCGTTCGCCCTATTAGCTCAGGGGATTAGAGCGTCTGCCTCCGGAGCAGAAGGCCGTTGGTTCGAATCCAACATGGGGCACCCTCGAACGTAAGACCGTCCGAACCTCGCATGGTCCGGGCGGTTTTCTTATACCGACGCGACGTGATGGGACAAGGTATGGCAGCAACGGATATCGAGCTCGGACTCTCGACCGCCGAGGTCGAGGAGCGCATCGCCGCCGGTAAGATCAACCGCAACATGGAACTCAAGACCAAGTCGGTCCGCGAGCTCATCATCGAGAACCTCTGCACGCTGTTTAACTTGATCAACGTGGTTTTGGCGATTTTGGTGTTGCTGACCGGTTCGTTTAAGAACCTGACGTTCCTGTTCGTGGTGTTCTTGAACACGGCAATTGGCGTCATCCAGTCCATGCGCTCCAAGCGGATGGTCGATAAGCTTACGCTGCTCACCTCTAAGAAGGCCATCGCGGTGCGCGACGGCGCCGAGGTAGAGCTCGACCTGGACCAGATCGTGCTCGACGATATCATTCGCCTGGGGCGCGGCGACCAGATTCCCGCCGACGCCGTGGTGGTGTCGGGTGAGGCACTCGTGAACGAGAGCCTGCTGACGGGCGAGAGCGATCTCATCAAAAAGCAGCCCGGCTCCGAGCTCATGAGCGGCAGCTTTATCGACTCGGGCCTGCTGCGCGCCCGCGTGATCCATGTTGGCGCCGACAACTACGTGGCCAAGATCAACAACGAGGCCAAGTACGTCAAAAAGGTCAATTCCGAGATCATGAATGCGCTCAACGCCATCGTGCGCTTTGCGAGCCTCATTATGATTCCGCTCGGCCTGGCGCTCTTTGCCTCGAGTGTGAGCGAGCTGTGGGATGCCGCCGGTACGCCGGGCGATAGCGCGCTTTCGTGGTGTTTTTCCGAGCTGCTTGCCGGTCGCGTGCCTTCGTCGGCGCTGCTGTCTACGGTGGGCGCTCTTTTGGGCATGATTCCGCAGGGCCTGGTGCTGCTGACTTCGTCGGTGCTTGCCATCGCCACGGTGCGTCTGGCGCGCCGCAAGGTACTCGCGCAGCAGCTCTACTGTATCGAGACGCTCGCGCGCGTCGACGTGCTGTGCCTGGACAAGACGGGCACCATTACCTCGGGCCGTATGGAGGTCGAGGGTACCTACCCGCTGCCTGTTGAGGGCGTTGGCTTTGGCGCGGACTCGGACGAGGCAGCTGTCCCTGTCGAGACCACGGTCCTGGATTTTGCGCTCGCCAACGTGGCGCGTGCCACCTCGGCAGACGCCAACGAGACCTGTCAGGCGCTGCTCAACTATTACGCTGACCGCCCGGTCGAGGTTTCCGAGCCGCTGTCTGTCATTCCGTTCTCGTCGTCCAAAAAGTGGAGCGGTGCGTCGTTTTCGCAGGGCTCCTATGTGATGGGCGCGGCGCAATTTGTGCTTTCGGAGCGCGCCTTTGCGCAGGTCGAGAACCGTGTGGCCGAGCTCGCCGATACCTGCCGCGTGCTTGTGGTGGCCCGTGTGGATGGCTTTACGCCCGACGGCGATATGTTGGGCGAGGCAGAGCCTGTGGGCTTTGTGACCATTCGCGATGAGATCCGCTCCTCGGCCGCCGAGACCATCGGCTACTTTAACGAGCAGGGCGTGACCCTCAACGTGATCAGCGGCGACGACCCACGCACGGTGTCGTCGATTGCGCGCGTGGTGGGCGTTCCGGGGGCCGATGCCTACGTCGACGCCACGACGCTCGATACGCCGTCCAAGATTGATGCGGCGGTTGACCGCTATCACGTCTTTGGTCGCGTGACCCCGCAACAGAAGCGCGAACTCGTGCAGGCGCTCAAGCGTCGCGACCATACCGTTGCCATGACGGGCGACGGCGTCAACGACGTGCTGGCGCTCAAGGAAGCCGACTGTTCCGTGGCCATGGCCGCCGGTTCCGATGCCGCGCGCAACGTGGCCGAAATCGTGCTGGTCGACAACGATTTTGCCTCGATGCCCGCCGTGGTGGCCGAGGGCCGTCGCTCCATCAACAACCTGCAGCGCTCTGCGGCGCTGTTTCTGACCAAGACGCTGTTCTCGATGGGCTTGGCGGCACTGTGTATCGCGTTTCCGCCGTATCCCTTCGAGCCGATCCAGATGACGCTCATCAATTTCTTCTGCATCGGCGCGCCGGGCTTTGTGCTGGGTTTGGAGCCCAACAACGCCCGCGTGAAGGGGTCATTCTTGACCAACGTGCTCAAGCGTGCGCTGCCGGCGTCGCTGGCGGTTATTATGGCTGCGGCGCTCGATATCTTTGTGGCGCGCGTGTTTGGCTTTAACCAGCTCACGCTTTCGACCATGTGCCTGCTTACGTCGTGTGCGGCGAGCGTGAGCCTGATCTGGCGCATCTCACAGCCGCTCACTCCCTTGCGCGTGGTGCTCTTTGTATTTGTCGTCGTCGGCATCTTGGCGGGTGTTATCGGATTCCCGGAGCTGCTGTCCATCGCTAATCTTTCGACGGGCGAGGCCGTTATCTTGCTGGCGATCGTCGTCTTTACCTGCACGGTGTTCTTTAAGCTCGCCACGATGATGGATTCGCTTAAGCCGCGCCGTCGCCATGCTGCCACTGGCTTTGGCCGTGGCGTTCGCGTCCGTCTGGGTCGCGGTGGCGGCAAGGTGAGCTCGACGGGCTCGACGGCCCAGCGTTTTGCCAAGCGCGTCGCCGCCGATATGGCGCAGCGCCGTGAGGGGCGCACCGCTCGCGAGGCCGAGGTTCGCGCGCTCGAGGGTGTGGAAAAGGCCCAGCCCAAGAAAAAGAAAGTTGCGGGCACCAAACGTTCGCAGGTGACCAAGTCCGCCCAGGGCATTAAGGTCTCGATGCCGAGCAAAAAGAAAAAGCCTGCAAAGAAGGCCTAGCCCCAGTTGCCCCGGGGATGATTTTTCTGGGACGGGATTAAAAAATCATTAGGTACACAATGATTTTTTAATCCCCGTCCCAGAAAAATCATCCCCCCAAAAAGACTACCCTGGCGATGTTGAATTGGTGCCTTGCCCCTGTGGGGGCGTGGCGATGCTATGCTCTAACTTCGACTGTATGAATTGCTCCGAAAAGAGGAAGCCGTGATCTGCCCGCATTGCCTTAAGACCATAGAGGACGGCGCCTCGTTCTGCCCCTATTGCAACGCATACGTTGGTCCGGGCGACGGTCCCGAGCATACCGAGTTCGTATTCTGCGATGGTTGTGGCGCACGCCTGTCCCCGCATGATCGCACCTGTCCCAAGTGCGGGCGCCCCGCCCCGGGCATCCTTTCCAAAGACGCGGCTGCATCCGATCTGGCAGCAGGCCGCACGGCCGGCTTTCCGCGCTTGACGCAGGAGCAGATCGATACCGAGGTGCCCCATGCGCCGGCCTCTGCCGCCGCGGTGCTCTCGGATGCCGCCGACCCCAACGAGACCTGCGTGCTGCCTGCCTTCGATAAGGACTTTGGCATCCCCAAGGTCGATATCCCCACACCGGTGTCCCTGCGCGATGATGTCCAGCCCAAAAAGCAAAAGGCCAAGCGCAAGGTCCATCCCGACGAGGATGCCTATCACAAGCACAAGCGCCATATCCCCAAACCGCTTATCGTCATCGCGGTGCTCGCCGCCGTGTGCGGTGGTGCGTATTGGTTTGTGACTGCCGATCCTATGGGCGTCATGCCCGGCTTCTACGACCAGTTTGGCCGGGCCGCCAAGACCACCTTCCCGTCGCGCCAAAAGGGCGAGGCCACCGAGAAAGAGTCCAAGCAAGAGGATGCGTCCGAGGTCGTTCAGGAGGAGACCATCTTAACCGACGACCAGCTCTACGCCAGGCTCGATGGCCTGTACCAGACCATCGTGTCGTACAGCGACGATGATCAGATCGGCGAGGTCATCGATTCGTTTAATAACGGCTATCTGCGTACGCCGCTTTCCACCCGCCAGGAGTTGTCGCAGAGCGCTTATGCCCTGCGCGATCAGATTAAAAAGACCCAGGATGAGCTCAATAACCTCAAGGTTCAGGACGACACCGTCTATGCGGAGGACATCGATCATCTAAAGCAGCTTGCCCAGTGGATGTACGAGCGTGTCGACGTGATCTGCCAGAGCTGGGATATCTCGCTGTCCATTCCCGACGGCGAGTCGCTGAGCGCCCGTCAGAGCGAGATCCTGGCGCCCATCGCACAAGGCGGCAACAGCGCGCTTAACCAGTACGACGCCAACGTGAGCGCATGGAGACCGCAGCAACGTTCGTAATTTGTTGCCCTCCGGCGGCATAACCTGCGTGCGCAATTGATGGAAGCCCGTGCTTATTGCTACAATTTGACCAAATATGCTTTAAACGCACGAGGAAGGAACCACATGTTTGGTTTTAAGAAAGAGCTCTACACGCCCGAGTATCAGCTTGCCGGCGATGAGTGCGCGGTGATCGAGACGTCGAAGGGCACCATCAAGGTCAAGTTTGACGGCGAGGGCGCCCCCATCCACGTGGCGAACTTCTGTGAGCTTTCCACGATGGGTTTTTACGACGGCCTTAAGTTCCATCGCTATGTGCCCGGTTTTGTGATCCAGGGCGGCGACCCCAATACCCGCGATATGTCCGGCGCCGATGTCGCCGCCGGCCTTGAGGGCCCCGACGGCATGCCCGGTACCGGTGGCCCCGGCTACTGCATCAAGGGCGAGTTCGCTACCAACCCGCGTAACAGCCACGTCGACGGCGCGCTTGCCATGGCACGTTCCATGGATCCCGATTCCGCAGGTTCGCAGTTCTACTTCTGCCTGGGTGCCCAGCACAACCTCGACTCCGGCTATACCGTCTTTGGCACCACGGTCGAGGGCCTCGACGTCATCTCGCAGCTGCGTGCCGGTGACGAGATCGTCCATGTCGAGATCGTTCACGAGTAAAGGGGACTTCCTTGAATAGCCAGCTGATCCAACAGGGCCGCGCCGCTTATCGCGCGGGTGATTATTCCGCTGCCGCCCAGATGCTCGGTGCGGCAAAGACCCCCGGTGAGATTATGGGCGAGGCCGACCATCTGCGCGGCAACGCCTTGATGCACCTGGGCATGTATGCCGAGGCCGCCGAGGCCTACGCCGCCGCCCTTAACGACGGTACCTATGGCAAGCGCGGCGCGCTGCTCACCAACCGCGGCAAGGCGCTTGCTGCCGTGGGTGACTATGTGACTGCAGCCCAGGCGTTCTCTGCCGCAACGCAGGATGCATCCTATGCCACGCCGTTTAAGGCCTACCTGGGTCTGGGCAACGCGCTGTTCCAGTCGGGCGACTATGCCAATGCCGGTACTGCCTTCCGTCAGGCTGCCATCGACGGCGCCAACCCGGCTCCTGCCGCCGCACTCGGCGAGCTCGGTCGTTGCTTCATTAAGCTCGGCCGTCCGGCAGACGCCGTAGAGACCTACCGCACGGCCATCGACTTTGCCGGTCCGCGCGACGACACGCGTGCGCTTAACGCCGGTATGGGCGAGGCGCTTTCCGCCGCCGGTCGTCCCTCTGACGCGCTCGATGCCTTTAACGCCGCCACTGCCGACGGCATCTACCAGCTTACGCCCGAGCAGTCCGACGAGCTTGCCCGCGTGCACGATTCCCTCGCTGCGCTTTCGGCCCAGACGGCCATGGCCACGGCGCCGGCTCCCGCGATGGATGCTCCCGCCGTCGACCCGCTCGACCCCACGGGTGCTACCGGTCAGTTTATGCCCGACCCCTCGGACACCGGCTTCTTCACCCTGTCCGAGTCCGAGATGGTTCAGCAGGACCGCAAGGAGGCCAAGGTCCGTCGTCGCCATCGCCACACGGGCCTCAAGGTCTTCTTGGTTCTGCTTCTGCTGATTGTCCTTGCCGCAGGCGGTCTTGGCTTTGCCTACACGCGCGGCCTGGGCTTCCCCTCGCAGGAGTCTGTTGTCACCGACCTGTTCCAGGCCGCCGGTGACGGCGATACCGCCAAGGCCGAGTCCTGTCTTGCTTCCAGCCTGTCCGAGGACGCCAAGGCGATGATCATCTCTTCGATCCCGCAGGGCGCCACCGTCTCCATCGAGGGCATGGATCAGTCTATGACCGAGACCACCGCCAAGGTCAAGGCGTCGCTGTCCAAGGGCGGCGAGCAGGAGTACACCGTCAAGTTCGTGCGCTCCGACAACCATATCGGTTGGGCCGTCTCCTCGCTTGATATCGATCTTTCGGCCGCTGACAACCAGTAGTGACCTTATGAGATTTGGCGCTGCCCGGTGCTTCACCGCAAGTGAGGCGCCGGGCTTGCGCTAGTATGATGGGCTAGTAGTTTTCCAGCAATCATCCAACACATCAGGAGTTGCGTTGTTTTCTTTGATGGATATGTTCTTCGGTAGCTATGCGGGCGATCTTGCCATCGACCTCGGCACCGCCAACACGCTTGTCTCCGTGCGCGGCAAGGGCATCGTCATTCGCGAGCCCTCCGTTGTCGCCATCGACAAGAACGATGAGCGCATCCTGGCTGTCGGTATCGAGGCAAAGCGCATGCTCGGCCGTACGCCCGGTAACATTGTGGCTGTGCGTCCCCTTAAGGACGGCGTTATCGCCGACTTCGACGTTACCGAGGCCATGCTTCGCTATTTTATCGACAAGGCGTCCGAGAAGCGCTATCCGTGGACCCCGCGTCCGCGCGTTGTCGTCTGCGTCCCCTCCGGTGTCACGTCGGTCGAGAAGCGCGCCGTTTTTGAGGCTACGATCCAAGCCGGTGCCCGCCAGGCATACCTGATCGAGGAGCCCATGGCCGCTGCCATCGGCGCCGACTTGCCTGTCGAGGAGCCGACCGGCTCCATGGTCATCGATATCGGCGGCGGTACCACCGAGGTCGCCGTTATCGCCATGGGCGGTATCGTCGTGTCGCAGTCCATTCGCATTGCCGGTGACGAGTTTGATCAGGCCATCCTTACCCACGTTCGCGATGCCTATAACCTGGCTATCGGCGAGCGCACGGCCGAGGACATCAAGATCAAGGTCGGTTCTGCCGTGCCGCTCAAGGACGAGCTCGACGTCGAGGTCAACGGCCGCGACGTGATCACGGGCCTGCCCAAGACCGTGCGCATCGAGAGCGAGGAGATTCGTCGCGCGCTCAATAAGCCGCTCGACGAGATGGCCAAGGCCGTCAAGGACGCCCTCGACGCCACGCCGCCCGATCTTGCCTCGGATCTTATGTACTACGGCATCCTGTTGACCGGCGGCGGTGCGCTGCTGCGCGGCCTCGACGTGCGTCTGCGCGACGAGACCGGCGTTTCGGTCAACGTCAGCCCTACGGCGCTCGACAACGTCGTCAACGGCTGCGCCCGCGTGCTCGAGGCCAACGCGTTTGACGGTGGCTTCGTCCAGACCAATGCTTAATTTCCAAAAGGTGGATTCCATTTGGCACGATCTTCGGGTTTCTCTTCAAATCTGAATACCAAGCGACAATCAACGGGTATGCGCCCGTTGATTGTTTTCAGCGTAATTTCGGTGCTGCTGCTTACGTTTTACATTCGCGAGGGTGAGGCGGGACCGATTCATGCCGTGCGTTCTGGCGTGACGACGATTACCTCGCCGGTGCGTTTTGTGGGCTCGGCTGTGGCCGCGCCCTTTAACGCAATCGGAAACGTGTTCTCAAACCTTACGGCTTCGCAAGACACCCTCGACGAGCTTAAGAGGCAAAACGAGGTCCTGACGTCAAAGGTTGCCGAGCTCTCCGAGGCTCAAAAGACCGCCGAGCGACTCGAGAGCCTGGTCGGTCTTCAGTCGACCTACAACCTCAAGTCCACCGCGGCTCGCATTGTCGGCGCGTCGGGCGATGCCTGGACCTCGACCGTTACCATCGACAAAGGCTCTGCCGACGGTCTTACCATCAACATGCCCGTGACGAGTTCTGCCGGTGTCATCGGTCAGATTATCGAGGTTTCGGCCAAGACCTCCACCGTCCGCCTGATTAGTGATGAGAACTCGGGTGTGTCCGCCATGGTGCAGGATACGCGTGCTCAGGGCATGCTGCAGGGGCAGCCCGACGGTACCCTGCGCCTGGAGCACGTGAGTGTCGACTCCGACGTGAAGGTGGGCGATATCATCGTGACCTCGGGCATCGGCGGCGTATTCCCCAAGGGCCTGCCGCTCGGTACGGTCTCGTCGGTGGAGAAGTCTGCCAACGATGTGTACTACACCATCGTCGTGCGCGCTCAGACAACGGCCGAAAACAACGAGGAAGTGCTGGTCATTACGTCGCTGACCGATGAGCAGTCGGCTTCGGACGAGGATGTGAGCAGCGCCAACAGTACGCCGCAGGGCACCTCGCGCGATGCGGCCACCAAGTCCAAAGATGAAAGCTCGGATGAAAACTCCGATGCGTCCGACACGACTGACTCGGGCTCGAGCGAATAGGGAGGCATGTCCATGGATCTACACGAACAGGGGACTGGCTCCCGCACTTTTGCGATTGCCGCCATTGTCTGCGTCCTGCTGCAGGCGGGCTTGGCGCCGCAGATCTCCATCGCGGGCGGTCGCGTCAACTTTATGATTATCCTGGTGTGCCTGAGTGTGTTTTCGGTCGATCCCACGCGGGCCGTCATCTGCGGTTTTTGCAGTGGCCTGTTCTACGACCTGTCGGCAGCCGTGCCGGTGGGCGTGATGTCGCTGTTGCTGACAGTGGGCAGCTTTGCCCTGACACACAGTGCCGCCGGTCAGACGGGCGGCACCCCGAGCGCTCGCGGCATCACGGTGGGCGCCTTTGCGCTTGCCATTAACGTGATCTACAGCATTATCTTGCTGTTTATGGGTCTGGAATCGAGTTTTGTCGTGGCGATCTTTGGACACGCCCTGCCGTCCTCGATTCTGACCGGCCTGGTCGCCGTTCCGTTTTTGATGTCCGGCGTCGCGCCGCAGTCTGGCTATGGGTTCTCCGCGCGCGGTGGGCGTCAGACGGGCATGCGCTTTAAGCCCAAGACCCGTAAGCTCAAATAGGGGAGGCCTGTAGATGTCTTCCCAGTTGACGGTTGTTGTCGCCGGTATCGTGCTTGTCGTGGCCATTGTGGTCGCCCTGGTCATCATGCGCCGCGGCGACTCCCGCTTTACCTACGACACGCAGCACGGAACGGCCCCGCGCGCCACCGAGGGCGAGGGCAATACGGCCGCTACGGCCTTTAAGGGCCGCTTTTCCATCCTCACCGCGGGCGTGGGTGCGATGTTTGCCGCGCTTGCCGTTAAGCTGTGGGGCATGCAGATGGTCTCGTCGGACTACTACGACAAGCAGGCCAAGAGCAATCAGACCCGTACCGTTACCACGCCTGCCGTGCGTGGCCGTATCTTGGACCGCAACGGCGTCGCACTGGTGCAAAACCGCCCCTCGCTCGCCGTCGTCGCCTATCGCGATCTTGCCGACGATAAGGTACTGGTGCGCCATCTTGCTAACGTGCTCGGCATGCCGTATATCGCGGTGCTGCGCAACATCCAGGACAATTCCGAAGGCGCGCAGAGCCTGCATACGATCGCGACTGACGTGCGCCGCTCTACTGTCGCCTACATTCAGGAGCACGCCGGTGAGTTTCCCGGCGTGAAGATCGCCGAGCGCACCGAGCGCCAGTACCCGTATGGCGAGACCGCCTGCCATATCTTGGGCTATACCGGCACCATTACCTCCGAGCAGCTCGAGGCGCAGAATAAGAAGTCGTCGGACGGCAACGATAGCGCGGCTGGCCAGATCTCGTATCAATCGGGCGATATTGTGGGCCAGGCGGGCGTAGAGATTTACTACGAAAATCTGCTGCAGGGCATTCGTGGTGAGCAGACCGTGAAAGTTGACGCCTCGGGTAACGTGACCGGTCAAGCCGGCGCCGTTCCCGCCAAGGCCGGTTCTGACATTAAGCTTACGCTGGATCTTAAGATTCAACAGGCCTGCGAGAAGGCTCTGGCGAATGCCATTGAGCTTGCCAAGACCACGGGTCATAGTGACGCCGGTAACGGCGCCGTGGTGTGCCTCGATCCCAACAATGGTGAGATTCTGGGTATGGCGAGCGAGCCCAAGTTTGATCCGTCGGTGTTCATCGGCGGCGTTTCCAACGACGTGTGGACCGAGCTCAACGACGACAAGGGTTCGCATCCGCTGCTCAACCGCGCCATTAGCGGCCAGTATATGTCGGCTTCGACCATTAAGCCGCTCTCGGCTCTGGCCGGTCTTGAGTTTGGAACCTATACCTCAGGCCAGACCACGAACTGCACGGGCTATTGGACGGGCCTGGGCAAGTCATGGGGTAAGTACTGCTGGCTGCATTCTGGCCACGGCACCATGA
This sequence comes from Coriobacteriaceae bacterium, assembly GCA_025757745.1. Classification (NCBI taxonomy): domain Bacteria; kingdom Bacillati; phylum Actinomycetota; class Coriobacteriia; order Coriobacteriales; family Coriobacteriaceae; species Coriobacteriaceae bacterium. Next base: position 1,390,873 of record CP107217.1, on the reverse strand, counting down.
CGCTGCAATCGGGTATTGCTAACTCGTGCGACCCCGTGTTCTACGATATGGGCAAGGCGTTTTTCTACAACGACCAGCATCCCGAGGGCCTGCAAGAGGTTTTTCGCCGTTGGGGCCTGGGCAAGACCTGCGGCATCGATCTGCCAAGCGAGGGCACGGGCCGCATTCCCGACGCCAAGTGGAAAGAGTCGTATTTTACCGACGCCTCGGCCGAGGACCGCAAGTGGAATGCCGGCGATATGACGAACATCGCTATCGGCCAGGGCGACATTCTGGTGACACCGTTGCAGATGGCCTGCGCTTACATGGGCCTTGCCAACGGCGGCAAACAGTATGTGCCGCATGTGTTCTTGTCTGCTGTCTCGCGTGATGGCGACGGCGATGCCTACAAATACAACGGCAAGGGCAAAAAGAAGCGCCTTGAGGCTCAAATTAACAACGATGCTGATCTTGCGCTGGTCCGCAACGGCATGCATGACGTGATTTACTCTGCGTCGACTTCGACCGCCGCGCACTTTAACTCCTTGACCCCCACGGTCTACGGCAAGTCCGGCACGGGCGAGAAGAGCGGCGAGGACGATTACGCGTGGTTTTGCGCCTACGCGCCGGCCGATGAGCCCAAGTACGTGATTGTTACTGTCTTGGAACAGGGCGGTGGTGGCTCCGATACCGCGCTGCACGTCGTGCGCGATGTCCTTGGTGCCATCTATGACGAGCCCGACACATCTTCTGCCACGGGCGATTCTTCGGTTCGATAGGAGGTTGCGATGGATTTTTCGCCGGCGGACCTGTTCCGCTCAACTAAAACCGGTTCCCGCAGCAGCCTGGACCGTGTCAACAAGCAGCTTTCGGCCTCGCGCGGCACGTTTCGCCAGAAGGTGCACATCGGCGTGCTGCTGGCAGCCTTGGCGCTCGTAGCCTATGGCGCCATCATCATTTGGTCGGCCTCGCAGTTTAAGGCCGACGCCTCATTCTCACGTCACCTGTTGGGCATCGGCATCGGTGCGGTGCTTGCGGTGCTCGTCTGGCGTACCGATCTGCGCGGCATCTCTAACTTCTCGACGGCGCTGCTCGTCATCGACCTCATTGTGATTTTCTCGCCCAAGATTCCGGGGCTGTCCTATACGGGCGGTCTGGGCATGACGGGCTGGATCAAGATTCCCGGTATCGGTCTTACCTTCCAGCCGGTCGAGCTCGCCAAGCTCATCACGATCTTCTTTATCGCCACGCTTGGTTCGCAGTACAACGGCCGCATCGATACCGCCCGCGACTACATTAAGCTCTGCGGCATGCTTTCCGTTCCGTTTTTGGCCGTCGTCGCCATGGGCGACCTGGGTTCGGGCCTGGTCGTGTTGGTGTCGGGTGCCGTTGTGATCTGCATGAGCGGTGCGCGCCGCGAATGGGTGCTGTCGACCTTGGCTCTGCTCGTGGGTTTGGTGGCGCTCATCCTGGCGCTCGATTCTGTGCTCGATTCTCTTTTGGGCCATGACGTTTTGATCAAGCAGTACCAGATGAACCGACTGACCGTCTTTATCGACCCCGATAATGCCGATTCGGACGATGCCTACAACTTGCAGCAATCGCTCATCGCGGTTGGATCGGGTGGCTTTTTCGGTAAAGGTCTGGGCCATGCGACGCAGTCTGCCGGTGGCTTTCTGCCCGAGTTCCACACCGACTTCGTCTTTGCCTTTTTGTCCGAGACCTTTGGCTTCTGCGGCTCCTTTTTGCTGCTGTGCCTGTACGTGCTGCTCATGTTCTCGACGATTCGCGTCGCCTTTAAGTGTGAGTCTCTGTTCCTACGCTTGTCATGCGTGGGTATCGTCGGCATGTGGGCATTCCAGACCTTCGAGAACATCGGCATGTGCATCGGCATGATGCCGATTACCGGTATTCCGCTGCCGTTCATTAGCTTCGGTTCGTCCTCGATGATGATCCAGTTGCTGACGGTGGGTATCGTACAATCCATATGGCGGCATCGTTCGGGCGCCGCGTAACCGCTGGAGGGGTTTGCTATGAAGATTCCCGTGGACAAGCTGACCCGCGTCTTTAAGATGGGCGCGACCACCAAGAAGGATTCCGACACGCCGGTTCGCGTGTCCGTCTACCTCGATTCGTCTGCCTCGCGTTTTTTGGTCGAGACGGTGCGCGATGCTTTCGTGCCGCAGACGACGTCTGGCATTGTGCGCGTTGAGCGCCTGGGTGAGGACCGTATCGTCCCCAAGACCGATACCGACGTGGTGCTGGTCCTTTCGTGCGGATCCGACCGTCTGGAGAGCGCTGTACAGGAGCTTGTGATTGCCGGCGCCCCCGTGTGCGTGCTGGCCGAGTCTGCTGTCGAGGTGCCTTTTATCCAGGAGTCCACGCCCATGCTCGGCGCGGTGGCGGCCACCGATAAGACGTATCTGCTCGAGACGCTTGCCCGCTGGATTCTCGATCGCACGGACAAGGAGACGGCCTTTGCGGCGAACTTTGTTTTTATGCGTATTGCGGCCGCTAACCGCATCATCACCTCGTGCGCGCTTACCAATATGGCGACGGGCGCGCTGGTGTTTTTGCCGGGGGCCGATTATCCCGTTATGGCGCTGGCGCAGGTGGGCATGCTCTTTGAGCTCGCGGCCATCTTTGGACGCGGTATTAAGCCCGAGCGCGGTTATGAGGTCGCGGGCGTGCTTGCCGGCGGCTTGGTGCTCCGCGCCGTCACCCGCGCCCTGGTAAAGCAGACGCCGCATATTGGGTTTGCCGTCAAGGCGCTGACCGCCGCCGCGGGAACCTATGGCATGGGCCGTGCGCTCGTGTCGTTGTATGAACGCGACATCGACTACAGCCGTGCCAACGAGGTGGCTGCCGCCACGTTCTCGCGCGTCCGCGACCTGGTGACCACGGTTGCCGGCGCTACTCGTCCCATGGGTCCCTTTGAGGACGCATCTGATCTCGCTGCTTAGGGGTTTCTTTTGCGCGCTGTGTACCAAGACTGTTTTCATTTGATTGAGCCCCTGCTCGCAAAGGTCGAGAAGCCGAGTCGCTATATCGACCATGAGTGGGGCACGCTCTCCAAGGCCGATGCCGACTACCGCTGCTGCATGATCTATCCGGACGTGTATGAGGTCGGTCTGCCCAACCAGGGCATCGCCATTCTCTACAACATCCTTAATCAGGCCGAGGGCATTTCCTGCGAGCGCGGCTATGTGCCGTGGCCCGACATGGGCGACGCCATGCGCGAAGCGAACATTCCGCTGCTGTCGCTCGAGGGCGCGGCGCCTGTGGCCTCGTTCGATATCGTCGGCATGCATGTGCCGCACGAGATGGCCGTCACCAACTTCCTCGAGGCGCTCGACCTCGCCGGCATTCCGCTGCTCGCGGCTGACCGCACCGAGGGCGACCCCATCATCATTGCCGGTGGTCCCTCGGTCTATAACCCCGAGCCGTATGCGGCCTTCTTCGATGCCATCCTGATCGGCGAGGGCGAGGAGTCGCTGCTCGAGGTTTGCCAGCTGCATCGTCGCCTGCGCGATGAGGGTGTCTCGCGCGCCCAGATTGTCGAGCAGCTCGCGACGGTCGGTGGCACCTATGTGCCGTCTCTGTATGAGGTGCGCTATGACGAGCCCTGCTCTCCGCATGGCTACACCGTGCCGCGTGAAGGCAAGGACGTCCCTCCGGTAGTCTATAAGCGCGTCGTTGAGGACTTTGGCGCTACCAATCCGCTGTCGCAGTCGTGCGTGCCCTACGCGCAGCTCGTTCACGACCGCCTGTCGATCGAGATTCTGCGCGGTTGTGCCCGCGGCTGCCGTTTTTGCCAGGCCGGCATGACCTATCGTCCGGTGCGCGAGCGCTCGGCCGACCAGATTGTGTCCTCGGTGATCCAGGGCTTGCAGAAGACCGGCTACGACGAGGTGTCGCTCACCTCGCTTTCGACCACCGACCACTCCTGCATCCGTGATGTGCTCGGTAGGCTCAACCGCCGCCTGGAGGATACGGGCATTCGCGTGTCCATTCCCTCGCAGCGCCTGGATTCATTTGGCGTGGATATGGCCGAGTCGGTCGCCGGCGAAAAGAAGGGCGGCCTGACGTTTGCCCCCGAGGCCGGCAGCCAGCGCATGCGCGACATCATCAACAAGAATGTGACCGAGGAGGACTTGGACCGTGCGGCTAAGGCGGCCTTCGAGGCTGGTTGGAACCGCATGAAGCTCTACTTTATGATGGGCCTTCCCGGCGAGCGCGACGAGGATATCGTGGCCATCGCCAACCTGGCCGACCATGTGCTCGAGCTCGGCCGCTCCGTGGTTCCCAAGGCGCGCCGCGGCTCCATCTCGGTGTCCATCTCGGTGTCGGTGTTTATTCCCAAGGCCGCCACACCGTTCCAATGGTGCCCGCAGCTCGATTACGACGACGTCAAGCGCCGTCAGAAGCTCCTCATCACGAGCGTTCGCAACCGTGCGGTCCGCGTGCACTACCACGATGCCGAGACCTCGCTTATCGAGGCCGCACTGTCTCGCGCCGGTCGCGACATGACGCCGGTCATCATCGACGCCTGGCGTGCGGGCTCGCGTTTTGACGCGTGGGTGGAGCATTTCTCGCTCGATAACTGGAAAGAGGCGGCGGCCAAAAACGGCATCGATCTCAACGAGCTCGTGCACCTGCCCTACGAACTGGACTGGCGCCTGCCCTGGGAGCACGTGAGTCCCGGCTGCTCGCGCGGCTTCCTCGAGCGCGAATACCGCCGCTCGCTGGAGGGCGTCACGACACCCGACTGTACCCGCACCTCGTGCACCGGCTGCGGAATCTGCCCCACGCTCCATGCCAAGAACGTATTGGTGGGTGATCGCGCATGAGTGAGCGCCTGACCGACAACCCCACGCTCTTTAGGCTTCGCGTTCGCTATGGCAAGCGTGACCGTCTTAAGTACCTGGGCCATCTCGAAGTGATTCATACCATTGAGCGCATCGTGCGTCGCGCGGGGCTGCCCTATGCCGTGACGCAGGGCTTCTCTCCGCACATGCGCGTGGGCTTTTCGTCGGCGCTGCCGGTGGGAACGTCGTCGACCTGTGAGTGGTATGACCTGTTTATGACCGAGTTCGTCGCACTCGACGAGGCGTTTGAGCGCCTAGCGGCGGCATCTCCGGCCGATCTTGCCCCCATCGAGGCGGCATACATCGACGTGCGCACACCGGCGCTGACAGCGCAACTCACGCGTCTGTCCTATCGTATCGACTTGCATCTGAATCCCGAGGCGCCGGCGTCCGCCGACGAGGTGCGTCGCGCAATCGATATGCTGCGCGCGGGCCACGGCATCGACTACGCACGCGGCAAAAAGAGCAAACGCCTGGACTTGGATCATACGCTCGTGGGCTATGAGCTCACGGCAGGGGAGCGCCCGGACCATCTGGTGCTCATGCTCGACACACATGCCGATAATGAGGGCTCCATGCGTCCGGAAATTTTGCTTTCCGCCGCTGATGTTTTGTTGCAGGGCTTGACCCCGGGCGTCGATGCACCTATTGTTTCCACCGGTATGCAAGACCTCGTGACCATCTGCTCCTACGATGTCGAGCGTCAGAATCAAGCATGCGAGGACGACGAGGGCCGACTCGTCAGCCCCATACCTGTGCGAACTTGTGGATTTGCTCCACATACTCGTTGACGGGGGTATTATCGCCTGCTACTATATTCGGCTGTTGCACTAACTGATGCATGAAGGGCAAGTAAACATGTACGCAATCGTTAACACGGGCGGCAAGCAGTACAAGGTCGCCACCGACGATGTCATCACCGTCGAGAAGATCGAGGGCAATGAGGGCGATAAGATCACCCTGCCGGTTATCTTCCTCAACGATGGTAAGAAGATCGTCACCGATCCCGACAAGCTGGCCAAGGCCAAGGTTACCGCTCAGATCGTTGAGCAGTTCAAGGGCGAGAAGCAGCTGGTCTTCAAGTTCCACAAGCGCAAGCGCTATCGTCGTCTGAAGGGTCACCGTCAGCAGCTCACCAAGCTGAAGATCGTGAAGGTTCAGGCTACCTCCCGCGCCAAGAAGGCTGTCAAGGCAGAGGCTGAGGCTGTTGCCGAGGCTCCCGTCGCCGAGTAGATTACACTCGTAACGAAAGAGTAGGTATACACAATGGCACACAAAAAAGGACTCGGTTCCTCCCGTAATGGCCGTGACTCCCGCGGTCAGCGCCTTGGCACGAAGCGCTATGCCGGCCAGACGGTAACCACGGGCACGATTCTCGTCCGTCAGCACGGCACGCACATCCACCCGGGTGAGAACGTTGGCCGTGGCAAGGACGACACGCTGTTCGCGCTGGTCGACGGTACCGTTGAGTTCCACAAGGGTATCAAGCACAGGGTCAGCGTACGCCCGCTCGCGAACGCGTAATTCACCCTTCATAGAGCACATATGTGGGAGGCACTTGAGTTTTAGGATTCAAGGGTCTCCCTCTTTTTTGTAGGAGGCGATTCTGTTGTCACAGTTCACCGATATCAGCCGAATTAACGTTTGCGGCGGCGACGGCGGAGCCGGATGCATGTCGTTTAGGCGCGAGGCATTTGTTCCCAAGGGCGGCCCCGATGGCGGCGACGGCGGTCGTGGCGGCAACGTCGTCATTCAGGCCGACGCTCAGCTGTCCTCGCTGATCGATTACCGCTTTAAGCATCACTTCCGTGCTGAGCGCGGAACGCATGGCCAGGGTGCCCGCCGCAACGGCAAAAGCGGTGAGGACCTGATTTTGAAAGTCCCCATGGGCACCGTAGTCCGCGAGCTCGATCCCGAGACGCAGACCCCGATGTTCGAGATTGCCGACCTGGTGCACGACGGCGAGCGCGTTGTCGTGGCGCCCGGTGGTGCTGGCGGTCTGGGCAACACTCACTTTGTGACGTCGGTGCGTCGCGCGCCCGCGTTTGCCCAGCTCGGCGAGCCGGCTGAGGAGCACTGGATCGAGCTCGAGATGAAGCTCATGGCCGATGCCGCGCTTGTGGGCTTTCCCTCGGTCGGCAAGTCCTCGCTCATCGCGCGTATGAGCGCTGCCCGTCCCAAGATTGCCGACTACCCGTTTACCACGCTTGTGCCCAATCTGGGCATGGTGCGTGCCGGCGAATATTCTTACGTCGTTGCCGACGTTCCCGGTCTCATCGAGGGCGCGAGCGAGGGTCGTGGCCTGGGCCATCAGTTCCTGCGCCACATTGAGCGCACGGCCTTGATCATGCATGTCGTTGACATGACGGGCGGGTTTGAGGATCGCGATCCGGTTGAGGACTATCGCATTATTAACCGTGAGCTTGAGCAGTATGGCGCTGAGCTTTCGGAGCGTCCGCAGATCGTCGTCGCCAACAAGTGCGATGCGCCGGGCACGGCCGACAAGATTGCCGACCTTAAGCGTGCGGCGCTCGACGACGGGCATATGTTCTTTGCCGTGTCCGCTGTGACGGGTGCCGGTCTCAACACGTTGATGCTTGCCGTGGGCGAGCAGGTGGCCAAGCTCCGCGCTGAGCTGGCGGTCTCTGATGAGCCGGTCGATTTGCGCGACGAGGAGTGGGAGCGTCGCCGCCTGCAGCGCGAGAAGCGGTTCCGTATTGTCCAAGAAGAGCCTCATGCCTTCCGCGTGGTCGGTCGCGCCATCGAGCGCTTGGTTATCCAGACCGACTGGGAAAATGAGGAGGCCGTCATCTATCTGCAGCATAAGTTTTCCCGCATGGGTGTTGACGATGCGCTCGAAAAGGCCGGTTGCCGTGCCGGCGACGAGGTTCGCATTTGCCAGCGCGCCTTTGACTTTGAGGGCGCCGAGGACTTCTCGGAGTTCGAGGACGAGTTCGAGGATGCAGACGTTGAGGTTATTGACGTAGCGGCCGAGGGTGCGGACGTGGCTGATGCCACCGAGGGCTCCGAAGGCACTACCGAAGTCAACGTTGTTGAGACCCCGGAGGGCGAGTAAGCCATGTCGCTGCGCGGTGGAATCGGATTGCCTGAACTTCCCATCAAGGATGGACACGAGTTTCGGCTTGGCATTATGGGCGGCACCTTTGACCCGATTCATTACGGGCACTTGGTAACCGCTGAGCAGGCGCGTGAGTCCCTTGACTTGGACGCCGTGCTCTTTATGCCTGCGGGCTCGCCTGCCTTTAAGCTCGACAAACCGGTGACGCCTGCTGAGGACCGTTATGCCATGACGGTCCTCGCGACCGCCGCGAACCCGGCCTTTTTGGCAAGCCGCTTCGAGATCGATCGTGCCGGTGTCACCTACACAGCTGATACGCTGCGTGCCCTTCGCGAGTTTTACCCGCCACAGGTGAAGCTTTATTTTATTACGGGTGCCGATGCGATTATCGATATTGTAACCTGGCACAATGCAGATGAGATTGCCGAACTGGCAACCTTTATTGCTGCGACGCGTCCTGGCTTTGACATCGATACGGCCCGGGCGCGGATTAAGGAATCGGGGCTGCCATTCGACGTGCGCTATATTCAGATTCCGGCGTTGGCGATTAGCTCGACTAACATTCGCAAGCGGGTTGCCCGCGGCATGAGCGTGCGCTATCTTACGAGCGAGTCCGTGCTCGGCTATATCCGTAAACGCGGCCTGTATGCCGATCTTGGGCAAGACGATTTTGATTGATGGGGGAGAACGTTGTCGGTAGAAGATCAGTTTGAGGGCGACGAGCGCGCGCTCTTGACGCGTATCCACGAGTTGCTCGATGTTCGCATGAAGGATAAGCGTAAGCGCTACGTGCATTCGCTCGGGGTTGCCGAGACTGCGTTGCGCCTAGCCGAGGTGTACGGTGTCGACCGCTTTGATGCCGCTGCCGCCGGCCTGATCCATGACTGGGACAAGGTGCTCTCCGACGACGAGCTGGTCACGCGCGCTCTGCATTACGGCATTAAGATTGCCGGCTCTCCGTCTGCCGCGACGCCGCTTTTGCATGGCCCGGTTGCCGCCTATGAGCTTCCGCAGCTTTTTCCCGAGCTGTCGCCGGCGGTCTTTCAGGCTGTCGACCGTCACACCGTGGGCGCTTGCGACATGACGCCGCTCGATATGGTGGTCTTTGTGGCCGATGCCATCGAACCCAACCGCCACGGCGATTATGCCCATGCGCTGCGCAAGATGGTGGGGAAGTCCTCGCTCGACGAGTTGTTCTTCTCCTGTTTTGCGCAGGGTCTGGTCTATGTGATCCAGACCGGGCGTTATCTTTATCCCACGGCTATTACGATTTACAACCATTACGCCCAGCTGCGCTAGCTCGGGCTGTCTAGAAAGAGGTATTCCATGGCCGACGAGACCATGACCGACGAGCAGATTCTTGAAAGCGTGGAGCACAAGAGTTTCGTTGCCACGCCCGACCGCACTGCCGCCTCGCTGTCCGCGAGCGGTGTCGCCGCCGAGGATGTCGCCCGCGCCGCCGCGCAGGCCGCCTACGACAAGAAAGGCGAGGACGTTCAGGTGCTCGACCTGACTGAGCTTTCTGATGTGTGCGACTACTTTGTCATCGCTACCGGCACCAACAACCGCCAGGTCGATTCCATCGTTGACGAGATCGAGGAGAAGGTCGCCGAGGCTTGCGGCGAGCATCCGTTCTCCATCGAGGGCCGCGAGCAGAAGACCTGGATGCTCATGGACTACGGTTCGGTTGTCGTCCACGTCTTCACTCCCGAGGCGCGCGAGTTCTACCGCCTCGAAAAGCTCTGGGGTGACGCCCCCCAGCTTTCCCTTGACCTCCTTTAGTAGTTCATTTGGGACGGGCTTTTTAGCTAACCTTTACCGTTCGCCGGGCAGCTGCATCATTCGCAGCTGCCCGGCTTTCTTTTTGTCTAAGGGACTAATCGTTGAAGCGGGATTGGCGGCCGAAGGAGAGAGCGGTGTCGCCGAACTTGTCTCGGACGGCGTCGATGGCGACCGAGAGGTCGCGACGGTCGCTGGATTGGGCTCCGCGGTCGTCGATTTCGCAGAACAGGTCGGTCTGGATACCGCCCTGATGGTCGAAGTCGCTCATGCCGACGCCCGCCAGGCGCACATGCATCCCTTCCTGCCAGATGTTGTCGAGCAGTTCGAGCGCCACTGCCACGAAGATGTTCTCATCGTCGGTCGGATGGGGCAGCCGGCGCTGTGCCGAGCGACCGCTTCCATACGAATACTTGAGTTTGAGCGTCACCGTGGCGCCCGTTAGTCCCTGACGGCGCAGACGGCGTCCCACTGACTCTCCCAATAGCGCAATCGCCGCTTCGATGTCCCCACGCTCAGTTAAATCTTTCGCAAAGGTGCGTTCATTGCTGACCGACTTGACCTCGCGCTCTTCATCGAGGCTCGTGACTTCGGAGAGTTCGAGTCCCAGCGCACGCTGGCGCATGCGTTCGCCGTTGATGCCAAAAATAGAGGCCAAGGTGGATTTCGGTGCGCGGGATAGCTCGCCGAGCGTGTAGATGCGCATGCGGCGCAGTCGCTCTTCTGCCGAGCGCCCGATGCCGCTCATGGCAGATACCGGCAGCGCTGCCAAAAAGCGCTGCTCGGTTCCGGGGCGCACGATGGTCAGCCCAAATGGCTTGTCCCGCTCGCTTGCGATCTTTGCGACCGTCTTGTTACAGCCCACGCCAATGGAGCAGGTCACCCCCAGCGCCGCCACACGATCACTGATGCGCCGTGCAACCAGCAGCGGGTCCTCGGGTGCAAAGCGACCTGGCGTGATGTCGATAAAGGCCTCGTCGATGGATACGCGCTCAACGCGCGGGGTCTCGTCGGCGAGAATCGCCATGACCTGAGCGCTGACCTCGTGGTAGCGATCGAAATGCCCATGCGTCCAAATGGCCTGCGGACAGAGGCGCCGTGCCTCGGCCGAGGGCATGGCAGAGTGCACGCCAAAGCGACGTGCCTCGTATGAGCAGGTGGACACGACGCCGCGGGAATCGGCATCGCCGCCCACGATGAGCGGCTTGCCGCGCCACTCGGGATGGTCGAGCATCTCCACGCTCGCAAAAAACGCATCGAGATCCATGAGGCCCACCGCCGGTCCCGTCCAGGGCGGAGGCGTGACGCCCGCAGCATCCTCATAACCGTATGTATGTTCGCGTCTTTTCATGGCATGAGTATACCGCGCAGCTCATGTGGGGTGCGTGGATGTGCTTGCAAATCGCGAATTCTTGTCTAAGATATGGATTTGCCTTCGACTACACCGAAGAAGTTGGTCTCACGGACTTCACCTGCCCGCGTCGATGGCGTATTATGTTCAACTGTTTGTTTGTAGTTGCAGCCTAAAGCTGCTTGGTTGGAGGAGTTTCCTTTGGCAGTCAAGATTCGCCTTGCTCGTCACGGCGCTAAGAAGCGTCCGTACTACCGTGTCGTCGTCGCCGATTCCCGCGCCCCGCGTGACGGTCGTATCATCGAGGAGGTTGGCCGCTACAACCCGATGACCGCCCCCAAGACCATCAACCTCGATCTCGAGAAGATCGCCGACTGGCAGTCCAAGGGCGCTCAGCTCACCGACGCTGTCGCTGCTCTGGTCAAGGCCGCCAACGAGGGCGAGAAGACCGAGACCGTCGTCAAGAAGTCCAAGAAGCAGCTCGCCAAAGAGGCCGAGGCCGCTAAGGCTGCCGCTGAGGCCGCTGAGGGCGCCGAGGAGTAAATCGTGCCTGAGGTTGACGCTGCACAGCTCGAGGGTGAGGCAATGCTCTCAGATCGCATCGCCGATCTCGTCGAATATCTCGTTGTTCAGATCGTCGACGACCCGGATTCCGTGAGCCTTGAGGTCATCGATGGTGACGACGCCTCCACGATTGAGGTTTCGGTTGCCGAGGATGACGTCGCTAAGGTCATCGGCCGTCGTGGCCGTACCATCAAGGCCATTCGCACGCTCGCCCGTGCACTGGCCGCTCGCCTCGACACTGCAGTCGAGGTAGAGGTTCTGGGCTAGGACCTTGAGGTCCCAGTACAAAAACATCGCCCGTGTGGTCAAGCCGCACGGAAGGAAGGGGGAGGTCCTCGCGCAGCCGCTGCGGGGGCTTCCTTCTGTATTGACGCCGGGTATGCGCGTCGCCTTGACGCCACCGGCGCTCAAGCGCGACCGTTTTTGCACGGTCGTATCCGTCATCGATACGGGCGATGGCGATCTGGTCTCGTTTGAGGGCATAGACGACTTGACGGCCGCCGAGGGCATCACCGGATGCTACGTGCTGGCAAACCGTGACGATTTTGAGCTCGATTCGCTCGATGCCGCCTATACCGACCTGATGGGTCGCGAGGTGGTCGACGAGCGCTTTGGCTTGCTCGGCACGATTGTCGAGATCATGTCGACTCCCGCCAACGATGTTTGGGTTGTCGAGGGCGATCGGTACGGCGAGGTGCTGATTCCCGTGATCGAGCAGGTTGTGCTCGATCTTCCCGATCAGGGGACAATTTCCGTCCACGTTATGGACGGTTTGATTGATATGGACAAGTAGGGAGGACAACATGCTGATCGAGACCCTTTCGGTCTTTCCCGAGATGTTTGAGCCCGTCATGTCCACATCGATCTTGGGCCGCGCCCGCAAGGCCGGCCTTTTTGATTTTAAGGCCTATAACCTGCGCGACTGGACGCACGACCGCCATCGTACCGTCGATGACGAGCCGTACGGCGGCGGGCAGGGCATGCTCATGAAGGTCGAGCCCATCGCCGAGGCCATCGAGGCTATTAGCTCTGAGGGTCCCAAGCCCACCGTGGTGTTCTTTACGCCCTGCGGCGAACCCTTTACGCAGCATGTGGCCGAGCGCCTGCTCAAAAGCGAGCGCCTGCTGTTTGTATGCAGTCGATACGAGGGTGTCGACGAGCGCGCGTATGCGTATGCCGACGAGCGCCTATCGATCGGCGACTACGTGCTTACGGGCGGCGAGCTTCCCGCTATGGTCGTTGCCGACGCCGTCGTGCGTCTGATTCCCGGCGCCCTTGGTGACGAGATGAGTAACGTCGATGAGTCGTTCTCGACTGCCGAGGACGGTGGCCTGCTCGAGTACGCGCAGTATACTCGCCCCGCCGAGTTCAACGGCGAGGGCGTGCCGCCGGTGCTCGTGAGCGGCGATCATGCCAAGGTTGACGCCTGGCGCCGTAAGAATGCCATCGAGCGCACCTGCCGCTGGCGTCCCGACCTGATCGAGACGGCGCGGCTCACGCCCGAGGAGCGCGCATACGCGCAGGACATCCTGGACGCATCGTATTCGCAGAGCAAGGAGTGAGAATGGTTCCATCGCAGCATTCCGTGCTAAAGGGTGCGTTTGAGTGGATCGTGGTCGTCGCGATCGCACTGGTCGCCACCTTCCTGATTCGCTCGTTTGTGGTCGAACCCTTTGTGGTGCCCACCGGCTCCATGGAGTCCACGATCGAGATCGGCGACCAGATCCTGGCGCAAAAGGTGAGCCTTGAACTCGGCCAGCCCGTCAGCCAAGGCGATATCGTGGTGTTCCACAACCCCGATGGCACCTCCGAGCACGATGTTCTCGTCAAGCGTGTTATTGCCACGGCCGGCCAGACGGTCGACCTTCGGGACGGCAAGGTGGTCGTTGACGGCCAGGCGCTCGACGAGGACTACACGACCGGCATGAGCTGGCCGCTTTCGGTCCAGGCTCCCGGCGCTCAGGTAAGCTATCCCTACACCGTTCCCGACGGGTGCGTGTGGGTGATGGGCGACAACCGCGAAAACTCTGCCGACTCACGCTACTTTGGTCCCGTCGATCGCTCTGATTTGATCGCCGTGGCGCTTGTGCGCTACTGGCCGCTCAACCGCATCGGCGCTATCGACTAAAAACCGCTATAGTACAGTACCTAACCGTGTAATCGTTTCGACGAGGGGATATTAGAGGCATGAACGCTTCATCGCTTTCCTTCCAAGACATCATCCTGCGCCTCCAGCAGTACTGGGGCGAGCAGGGCTGCGTCATTATGCAGCCCTATGACTCCGAGGTCGGTGCCGGTACCTTCCACACCGCGACCACGCTGCGCTCGCTCGGTCCCGCCGAGTGGCGCACCTGCTACGCTCAGCCTTGCCGCCGTCCCGCCGACGGCCGCTACGGCGAGAACCCCAACCGCATGCAGCACTACTATCAGTTCCAGGTGCTCATCAAGCCGTCGCCGGTCAACGCCCAGGAGCTTTACCTGGGGTCTCTTGCTGCCATTGGCCTGGACCCCAACGACCATGACGTCCGTTTTGTCGAGGACGACTGGGAGAGCCCGACCCTGGGCGCCTGGGGCCTTGGCTGGGAGGTCTGGCTCAACGGCATGGAGGTTACGCAGTTCACGTACTTCCAGCAGGTGGGCGGCATCGAGGTCGACCCCGTGCCCGTCGAGATCACCTATGGCCTGGAGCGTATCGCCATGTACGCCCAGGGCGTCAACTCCGTCTATGACCTGGTGTGGAGCTATCTGCCCGACGGCACGCCGATGACCTATGGCGACGTGTTCCTGGAGAACGAGCGCGAGTTCAGTGCCTACAACTTTGAGGTCGCCAACGTCGAGATGATGCGTCAGAAGTTTGACGACTACGAGGCCGAGTGCCACTCCTGCCTTGAGCGCAAGCTGCCGCTGCCCGCTTACGACTGCGTCATGAAGTGCAGCCATGCTTTCAACCTGCTCGATGCCCGCGGCGCACTGTCTGCGGTCGAGCGTGCCAACTACATCTTGCGCGTCCGCGCCGTCGCCAAGGCGTGCTGCGAGGCCTATATGGCCGAGGTCGCCGGAGTCAACGAGAATGCCGATCAGGAAGGCGAGGTGGCGTAAGCCATGGCAGACGCTAAGGATTTCCTGTTTGAAATCGGTACGGAGGAAATGCCCTCCGCACCGCTGAACAATGCCGTCAAGCAGCTCGGCACCATGATCGCCAAGGGTCTCGACGAGGCCGGTCTGGCCCATGGCGAGGTCCGCGTGATCTCGAGCCCGCGTCGACTGGCTGCGCTCGTGGCCAACGTCGCCACTGCGACCGATGAGGTCCATGAGGTCAAGCGCGGCCCCGCGGCAAACATTGCCTTTGATGCCGACGGTAACGCCACCAAGGCCGCCCAGGGCTTTGCCCGCAAGTGCGGTGTGGCTGCCGAGGACCTGGTCCGTCGCGAGGACACCGACGGCCGCGAGTACGTGTTCGCCGAGAAGAACATTCCCTCCGCACCGGCCGCCCCGATCCTGACGGCTCTGTGCGAGAAGACCATCGCCGGCCTGCAGTGGCCCAACTACCGCAGCCAGCGCTGGGGCCACGAGCACGCTACGTTTGTTCGTCCGGTCCGTTGGATCTGCTGCCTTTTGGGCGAGGATGTCGTGCCCGTGTCCTTTGCCGATGTGACGAGTGGCAACACCACGCGCGGACATCGCGTTCTGGGCCCCGGTGACCATGTGGTCGCCAGCCCCGCCGTCTACGAGCAGGTGCTCGAGGACGCCGGCGTGCTCTCTGCCGAGCGTCGTCGTGAGGCCATCCTTGCCGGTATCGCCGAGGTCGAGGCCGCTCGCCCCGGCTGCCATGTCGACACGCCCAAGAAGGTCTTTGAGGAGGTCATCAACCTTTGCGAGTGGCCGACGGTGCTCGTCGGTACCTTCGACGAGGAGTTCCTCAAGGTCCCGCACGAGATCATCTGCGAGTCTATGCTCACCAACCAGCGCTACTTCCCGATATATGACGGCGAGGGCAGGCTCACGCGTGAGTTCGTGGTCGTTTCCAACAGCAAACCCGAGAATGCCGAGCGCGTGATCGACGGCAACGAGCGCGTCGTGCGCGCCCGTCTGGACGACGCAAAGTTCTTCTACGAGGAGGACCTGAAGATCTCCCTCGATGAGTTCCGTGAGCGTCTGGCCAAGGTTGCCTTCCAGGAGAAGCTCGGTAGCGTGCTCGCCAAGTCCGAGCGTATTGAGCAGCTCGCGCTCGCCATCGCCCGTGAGGCCCATCTGGGCGCCCACCTTGCTGCAGACGCTGCTCGCGCTGCGCACCTGTGCAAGGCAGACCTGGTATCCAACGCCGTCGTCGAGTTCACGAGCCAGCAGGGCGTGATGGGCGGTTACTACGCTATCGCGATGGGGGAGAACGACGAGGTCGCCCACGCCATTCGCGATCATTATCGTCCCCGCTTCGCCGGCGATGAGCTGCCCGAGGGCACCGCTGGCTGCATCGTGGCCTGTGCCGACAAGCTCGATACCATTGCCGGTATTTTTGCCATCGGCGAGCCCCCGACCGGCTCGTCCGACCCGTATGCGCTGCGTCGTGCCGCTATCGGCATCATCAACATCCTGCGCGATCGTCTGCCGATTGACCCCACGTCGCTGATTGACTTTGCCCTTGAGCTCTATAGCGAGCAAGGCATTGAGTTCGACTCCGCCGAGGTCGCCCAACAGGTCCGTGACTTCTTCCATGGCCGCCTGGTGAGCATGGCCCGCGACGAGAAGATCCCGGCCGACACCGTCGCCGCCGTTTCCGCGGTGCACATCATCGCTCCGTCCGTCTTCTTCGCCCGCTGCGCCGCGCTCGACGAGGCTCGCAAGAACGATGCCGAGACCTTCGACAACCTGGCTACCGCCTATGCCCGCGCTGCGCACATCTCCAAGCCCGAGCTGGGTGCGGAGTACGACCGCAGCCTGATGGGCGAGGTCGAGCTCGCGCTCGCCGACGCCTCCGAGGCTGCTCAGGCCGCTGTCGATGACGCCCTTGCTGCCGAGGATTACCCGGCCGCATTTGCCGCCCTTGCCGCCCTGCGTGCCCCCATCGACCGCTTCTTCGACGAGGTTATGGTCATGGACAAGGACGAGCAGCTTCGCGATAATCGCCTTAAGCTGCTCAACCGCTTCGAGGCCGTTTTCTCCGGCATCGCCAACATCGGTGAGCTTGCCCGCAAAAAGTAAGCCAGCCTGCGCGTAAGCGCAAAAGGAGCCCCGCATGGATTGCCCGGTCGCCGTTCGTCCCACCGTTATCGTTATCTCCGACTCTCTCGGCGATACCGCTTGTGAGGTGGTGCTTGCGGCGTCCGGGCAATTTGATGAAGGGGCTTTTCGTCTCTTGCGCCTGCCCAAGGTGAACTCGGTGGAGCAGGTCAAGTCGTTTGTGGGCCCGCGCGTCGATGCGGACCATCGCGATATTGCCGTGTTCCACACCATTGTCGATCCGGCGCTTCGCGCCCGCGTGCTCGATTACCTGGGCATGCTGCATATTCGTTCGGTTGACCTGATCGGCCCAGCGCTCGCCGTGCTGTCGTCGCTCATCGGTGTGCCGCCCAAGGGCGTCGCGGGCGTGATTCACAAGACCGATGACCGCTATTTCCATCGCATCGAGGCCATGGAGTATTTCGTTGAGCACGACGACGGGCGCGGTTGCGACGATCTGTCGGGTGCCGATATCGTGCTGCTGGGTGTGTCGCGTACGTCCAAGACGCCGCTGTCGATGTATTTGGCCTATCAGGGTTACAAGGTTGCCAATGTTCCTTTGGCCCATGGCATGGAGCCGCCGAAGTCATTTTACGAGGTCGACCCGATGCGGTTGTTCGGCCTGATTTCGACCGTCGACGTTATTTCTGAAATTCGCGATAGCCGCTTGGGCGATGACTATGCTCGCGCCGTTGCCGGCTCCTATGTCGAGCCCGAGAGTGTGCGCAGCGAGCTCGAGGAAGCCCGCGCCCTTATGAAGCGTCTGGGCTGCTTTGTGGTGCGCACCGACGGCAAGGCGATCGAGGAGAGTGCCTCCGAGATCATCGGTCACCTGGAGGAAATCCAAGAAGCCCGTGCCCGCCGCGCCGCCCGTCGAGCCCAGCAAAGCTAACTCTTTGGGGTAGCTAAAAATGCACCGTCTTAAAAAGACTACCTATAAATAATGCACGATATTGGTAAAGCGATTTAGCAAAGAACTTGCATTTGACCTGCAATTCTCTTGCATTGGTATCTTCATAATGTGACCACCTTTACCTACCGTTTACCGCCACATTTACCTCGTTTACCAAACCCCGCACCCTCTACGCAAGCCCGCTCAACGTCCGCCGTATAGTTCCCTCACGGCCCGCATCCGGCGGGTCGATTCGTCACCACGGTCGTGCGCGAGAGCGCATAGAAGGGGAAGTATCGTGAGCGATTGCAAGAGGGTTTACCGTTTTGGAACCGACACCCAGGGCACCTGTGTCACTGAGGGCGACAAGTCCATGAACTTCGTGCTTGGCGGCAAGGGCGCAAACCTTGCCGAGATGAGCCGCATCGGTCTGCCGGTTCCCGGTGGCTTTACCATTACCTGCCAGACCTGTGTCGAGTACTCCGGCGCCGGCAACGTCTGGCCCGAAGGCGCACTCGATGAGATCGTTGCCGCCGAGGCCGACCTCGAGGCCCGCTGCGGCAAGAAGCTCGGCGACGCCTCCGATCCGCTGCTCGTGTCGGTTCGCTCGGGCGCCCCGTTCTCCATGCCCGGCATGATGGATACGGTCCTCAACTTGGGCCTCAACGACGACTCCGTTCAGGGCCTCATTGCTCAGACGCAAAACCCGCGTTTTGCCTGGGATAGCTACCGCCGCTTTATCCAGATGTTCTCCAACGTCGTTATGGGTGTTGACGCCGACCTGTTCGAGAACGCGCTGACCCAGGCACGCCTGGTCGCCGGCGTTCGCGTCGATTCCGAGCTTTCGGCCGAAGACCTGCAGGAGCTCGTCGAGACCTTTAAGAGCATTTTCTCCGAGAACGTCGAGGCCGACCTGTATCCCGAGCTCGAGGTCGTCGACGGCAAGCCCGTCTTCCCGCACGATCCGGAGCTCCAGCTGCGCCTTGCCATCCAGGCCGTCTTTGGCAGCTGGATGAATGATCGCGCCTGCATCTACCGCAAGCAGCACGGCATTTCCGACGAGCTCGGCACCGCCGTCAACGTGCAGGCCATGGCGTTTGGCAACAAGGGGGAGACCTCTGCGACCGGCGTCGCCTTTACGCGCAACCCGGCCGACGGCACCAAGGAGTTCTACGGTGACTTTTTGGTTAATGCCCAGGGCGAGGACGTTGTTGCTGGCATCCGCAACACCGAGCCCATCGCCGACCTCAAGACCACCCCGGGCCTCGAGTCCGCGGGCGAGGAGCTCGAGCGCGTTTTCCTGACGCTCGAGGATCATTACCGCGATATGTGCGATATCGAGTTCACCATCGAGCAGGGCAAGCTCTGGATGCTCCAGACGCGCGTGGGCAAGCGCACCGCCACCGCCGCCCTGCGTATCGCCATCGAAATGGTCGAGGAGGGCCTGATCACCCGCGAGGAGGCCGTGGCCCGTATCGATCCCGCGCAGCTCGACCAGCTCCTGCACCCGCAGTTTGATGCCTCCAAGAAGTACGAGGCTCTGGCCAGCGGTCTTAACGCCAGCCCTGGTGCCGCCGTGGGCGAGGTCGTGTTCTCGAGCGACGATGCCGTCGCGCGCGCCAACGAGGGCCGCAAGGTCATTTTGGTTCGCTGGGAGACCAACCCCGACGATTTGAAGGGCATGGTTGCCGCCGAGGGCATCCTGACCAGCCACGGTGGCAAGACGAGTCATGCCGCCGTTATCGCTCGCGGTATGGGCACACCCTGCGTCTGCGGCGTCGAGCGCTTCCACATTGACGCGGCTGAGAAGGTTGTACGCATCGAAGGCAGCGATCGTGTGCTGCACGAGGGCGATGTCATCTCCATCGACGGCACCCAGGGTATCGTCGTCGACGGCGCCGTTGATCTGGTTTCGGCCGAGCTCACCGGCGACCTGGACACCATCCTGTCCTGGGCCGACGAGATTCGCCTGGACGAGACCGTCGGCCACGCCAACCATGTGCGCGTCAACGCTGACAATCCCGAGGATGCCGAGCTCGCGCTCGAGTTTGGTGCCGAGGCTATTGGCCTGTGCCGCACCGAGCACATGTTCCTGGGCGACCGCAAGAACATCATCCAGAGCTTTATCTTGTCCGATGATGAGGCCGTGAAGCAGCAGGCCCTCGCCGACCTGCTCAAGGTTCAGACCGAGGACTTCCTGGCGATGTTCAAGACCATGTCCGGTCGCGATGTGGTCGTTCGCCTGCTCGATCCGCCGCTGCACGAGTTCCTGGATAATCCGCGTGAGCTCGAGGTCGCCATCACCAAGAAGGAAGCCGCTGGCGCCAACGAGGAAGAGCTTGCCGCTCTGCGCACCCGTCTGCGTCGTATCGACGGCATGGTCGAGTCCAACCCGATGCTCGGCCTGCGCGGTGTGCGCCTGTCCGTCGTCTTTAGCGATCTGCCGCTCATGCAGGTTCGCGCAGTGGCCACGGCTGCTGCCCGCCTTATCAAGGAGGGCGTCGACCCGCGCCCCGAGATCATGGTTCCGCTCGTTTCCATTACGGCCGAGCACGTTCAGACTCGCGAGGTCATCGAGCGCGTGATCGCCGAGGTTTCCGCCGAGGAGGGCGTCGAGCTCAATATTCCCGTGGGCACGATGCTCGAGCTGCCGCGTGCCTGCATGGTTGCCGACGAGATCGCGCAGCACGCCGACTTCTTCTGCTTTGGTACCAACGACCTTACCCAGACGACCTTCGGTTTCTCGCGCGACGACGCCGAGGCCAAGTTCATCCCGCTGTACCTGCACAAGAAGATCTTGAAGGACAACCCCTTCGAGACCATCGACTCGGCGGTGCTGGAGCTCGTGCGCATGGCCGTCGAGAAAGGTCGCGCCACCAACCCCGACATGCACTTTGGCGTGTGCGGCGAGCACGGCGGCGACCCCAAGTCCATCAAGGCCCTGTTTAACGTGGCCGACGTGGACTACGTGTCCTGTTCGCCCTATCGCGTGCCCCTCGCGCGCCTGGCTGCCGCCCAGGCCAAGCTCGAGGCCAAGCGTTCCGCCTAACGTTTTGGGTTTGGGCGCCTAGCGTAGCCCCCTTCACGCCGCCCGTCTCATTCGTGAGGCAGGCGGTTATCATGTGCGGGTTTTGTCTTTTTGTCTGCGTAAAAAATTGTTCTTGCAGCAGAAACCCGCGCGTGTATACTCGAATACGTTTGTTCAACTACGTGCCGGCCTAGGTGGAACGGCACCTCTAGAAGAGTAAGGAATTGCACATGGATTACATCCGCGCAATCGAGCGTCAGCAGATCCGCGAGGACATTCCTCAGGTTCGCGTCGCCGACAACGTCAAGGTTCACTACCGCATTAAGGAAGGCGACCGCGAGCGCATCCAGGTCTTCCAGGGCGACGTCATCCGCATGGCCGGCGCCGGTGCCCGCGAGACCTTCACCGTCCGCAAGATTTCCTTCGGTGTCGGTGTTGAGCGTACCTTCCCGCTTCACAGCCCCAAGATCGCCAAGCTCGAGGTCGTTCGTCATGGTCGCGTCCGTCGCGCCAAGCTGTACTACCTCCGCGACAAGGTGGGCAAGGCTGCTCGCATCCCCGAGAAGCGCTAAGAAGATCGCAGCGTCCGTCCACTCGTTTGGACACAAGGGCCACCTTCGGGTGGCCCTTCTTTTTATCTGATTTGCATGCAAGGAGGGCCTGGTATGGCCAATATGACGAGCTCGGTTTCGGCATCGCAGGTTGCCGGCGAGCTGGCGAGCGCCACGTTCGAGGAGATTCCCGCCCTCGTGGAGCATTATCGCGAGGATCCGCGCCAGCAGGTGATCAAGGCTTGCGAACGTGCCCTTAAGCGCCATGCCAAGGAACTTGCCGAACGCGAGCGCGTCAACGGCATGTACGAGCTTATGCATGAGCTCGGCGGTGATGGCGTGGTCGTGGGCGTCGACGAGGTGGGCCGTGGCTCGGTAGCGGGTCCCCTGACCGTGTGTGCCGTGTGTCTTCCGATGGAGCCGCGCATCTGGGGCATCAACGATTCCAAAAAGCTCACGCCGGCGCGCCGCGAGCTGCTTTCGGTGAAGATTGCCGAGGTGGCGACTGCTATCGGCTTTTGCCATATCGCTCCTGCGGATATCGATGAGATGGGCATGGCCCGCGCCATTCGAGCCGCTGTCGCGGGTGCGGTGGCAGATACGGGGCTTGAGCCCGATTGCGTGCTTATGGACGGTAACCCCCTGGGCGCCGTGCCCCACGAGCGCGACGTGGTCAAGGGCGATGCCAAGATCGCCTGTATCGCCGCGGCATCCATCATGGCAAAGGTCACGCGTGACGAGATGATGGTCGAGTACGATGCCGAATATCCCGAGTACCATTTGGCCGAGTCGAAGGGCTACGCAAGCCCCGAGCACATCGAGGCGATTCGCAAACATGGACTTTGTCCGCTGCACCGTGTGAGCTTTTGCGGAAACTTTCTGCAGACTGAGCGCCTTTTTTAGGCCAATTGTGAAGACTGGGACCTTAAGGGCTCCATAAACCTGCTGGTAGGGGCCGTGTGCAACGCTATTGTTGCGCGCGGCCCCTCATTTGTCGGCATTTGGTTGGTTTTTGGTTTGCTTCCGGTACTTACCCGCATGAAACCTGCCCTCATTATCGAGGCAATGCAGGAAGTGGGAAAGGAGACCCCATGTGTGCCGCAGCCAAAATGAGCAAGACGCAGCAGCTCAAGGAGCGTTGGGAAGAGGGGGAGCTCGATTGCGGGTCGATCACGCCCGAGTTTATCAAGGGGCTCAGTCCTCGCGAGCTCGGTATGCTGGGCGAGCTTATCGCAATCGATTACTTTAACGAGCGCGGCTATGCATTGCTGGAACAAGGCTATCGATGCTCGGAGGGCGAGGCCGACCTGGTGCTGCTCGATGAGCTCGACGATGTGGTGGTGATGGCCGAGGTCAAGACCAGGCGTGTTGCGCTGGATTGCGATACGCGGGTGTTTCCCGAGGAAGCGGTGAACGCCCAAAAGCAGCGGCGCTATCGTCGCATCGCGAGTTGTTATCTCATGGAGCATTATCCGCTCAAGGCGATCCGCTTCGATGCCGTGGGCGTCACCATTCGCGGCGGGCATATCGCCGAGATCGAGCACCAGTACAATGCGTTCGATTGGCAGGTGTCGTGATGGCGTTCGAGACGTTTGCCGTTCACGCAGCCTGTATCCGCGGCGTTGAGGCGATTCCCGTCACGGTCGAGGTTTCGCTTGCGGGCGGCATCCCGGGCATCCAGATGCTCGGCATCCCGAGCATGGAGGTCATGGAGTCGCGTGGGCGCATTCGCTGCGCGATGCGCTCTGCCGGATTCGAGATCCCGCGCTCGGGCATTACGGTCAATCTGGCGCCGGGCGATATCCGAAAGACCGGTAGCGGCTTTGACCTGCCGATAGCCATTGCGGTGCTTGCGGCCGACGGTCAGATTCCACGCGACAATCTCGACCGCTGCCTCATTGCCGGCGAGCTCGGCTTGGATGGCACGGTGCTTCCCGTCAAGGGCGAAGTGGCGTTCCAGCTGCTGGCTCGCGACATGGGGCTGTCTTTTATCGCCGGCAGGTCCGACCAGCATGTTCCGCTCGCGGGGGTCGATTGCGGTTTTATCGATCATCTGTCGCAGCTTGCCCGCGGTATGGGCGAGGCAGCTCGGCACTATCTGGATTCTGAAGTGCTCGAGGCCACCTTTGAGCCCGAGCTCGATTATGCCGACGTGTTGGGGCAGGAGGTCGCCAAGCGCGGCATAGCGCTTGCGGCGGCAGGGGAGCTGGGCTTGCTTATGATTGGGTCTCCGGGATCGGGCAAGACCATGCTTGCGCGCCGCATGACGGGTATCTTGCCCGAGCTTTCCGTCGAGGATCAGCAGGAGGCGCTGTGCATTCATTCGGTCTTGGGTGAGAACATCGATGGCCTGCTTGCGGGGCATCGGCCGTTTCGAAGCCCCCATCACAGCATTTCGACAGCGGGCCTTATTGGCGGAGGGCGCCCGGTGCATCCGGGCGAGATCAGCCTTGCCCATGGCGGCGTGCTCTTTTTGGACGAGCTTGCCGAGTTTCCCACCGGTGTGCTGCAGACGCTTCGTCAGCCTATCGAGCGCGGCTATGTCAGGATCGTGCGCGTCGACGGCGCCTTCACGTTTCCCTCGCGCTTTCAGCTGCTTGCGGCGAGCAATCCCTGCCCCTGCGGTTTTTTGGGCGATCGCGAGGTTCCGTGTCGTTGCTCGGCATCGATGGTCGAGCGCTATCGGTCCAAGCTGCGCGGTCCCTTGGCCGACCGCATCGACCTGATGCTCGACGTGACCCGCCCCGATCCGCAGGTGATTATCGAGGGCGCCGAGGGTATGTCGTCGGCCGAGCTGCGCGACTACGTTGTCCGCGGTCGGGCTTTTCGTGCCTGGCGCGAGACCCATATGGACGATGCAGACTCCGAGGCCGAGGATGCCGAGCCCCGCTCTATCGATGGTGTTGTATCGACCTTTGCGCTTGATCAGGCGGCGGAAACGTGCGTGCTCGGCCTGTCGAAGCGCACGCATCTCACGGGACGCGGCATCGTGCGTCTGGTTCGCATCGCACGCACGATTGCCGATGTCGCAGAAAGCGAGCGGGTGACGCAAGACCACGTGCTCGAGGCCGCGATGTATCAGGGAAGGAGGGATCAGTGATGGGTGAGGTCCGCTACGAACTGCATCCCGGTGATGGGCTGTTTCCCGCTACTGTTCTGGAACTTTCCGATGTGCCGCAGACGTTGTTCGTCCGTGGCGACCCGGAGGTGCTCTCGACGCCGGCGCTCTCGATTATCGGTGCGCGCAAGGCCTCGCCGTACGGTCTTGCCGTGGCAGAGCTGGCCGCGAAAGTTGCGGTCGAGGCGGGGGTGACGGTGGTCTCGGGCGGTGCGGTCGGCTGCGACCAGGCCTCGGGTTGGGCCGCGGTCAACGCCGGGGGCAGGCACGTCTTGGTTTTGGGTACGGGCGCCGACGTGGTCTACCCGCGTTCGAGTGCGGGGCTTATCGCGCGCACGATCGATACGGGCGGTGCGGTCGTGTCCATCTCGCCTTGGGGCATGGGGCCGCGTAAGTTTGCCTTTCCGCGGCGTAACCGGGTGATTGCCGCGCTTTCGCAGGCACTCTTCGTGTCGGAGGCCGGCATGCCTTCGGGCACGTTCTCGACGGCGGAGGCCGCCATGGACCTGGGGCGCGAACTGCTTGCGGTACCGGGCTCCATTTTGTCGCCCGAGTCGCGCGGGACCAACTATCTCATTGCCAACGGGGCCTGCTGCATTATTGACGAGGAGTCCATCGAGATGGCCATCTCTCGAATCTACGGTACCCTGCGCTATTCGCGTCCCGATGCGCCCGGTATCGCGGATCTGGACCCCACACAGCAGGCCGTGATGCATGCCCTCATCGCCTCGCCGCTCAAGGTTGAAGACATCGCCACACTCGTCTCCCTTGATGCCGTCGGTGTGCTCAAGCTCCTGGGCTCGCTCGAGCTCGAGGGCCTCATCGAGCGCATGATGGATGGAAGGTATGCGCCCTCCAAGTTTGCCCTTCACGCCCAGACGCCCTTCGGTCACAATGGAAAACG
Organism: Coriobacteriaceae bacterium; assembly: GCA_025757745.1. Lineage (NCBI taxonomy): Bacteria > Bacillati > Actinomycetota > Coriobacteriia > Coriobacteriales > Coriobacteriaceae > Coriobacteriaceae bacterium. Next base: position 1,365,543 of record CP107217.1, on the reverse strand, counting down.
TGTCAATTAGAAAGGTGTTTGCAGATGCTGTTTGATCAGGTGACGGTTATCGGTGGCGGTCTAGCGGGATCGGAATGCGCGATTCAGCTGGCAGATCGCGGGTTCGCCGTAAAGCTGTGCGAGATGCGCCCGCAGGTAAGCTCTCCTGCCCACCATACCGATCACTTGGCGGAGCTCGTCTGCTCCAATTCATTTAAGTCGACCCGTCCCGATTCCGCCGCCGGTCTGCTGAAGGCCGAGCTCGAGCGCATGGGTTCGGTGCTGCTCGACTGTGCTCATCGTGCGGCCGTTCCCGCTGGCGGCGCCCTGGCGGTCGACCGCGTCAAGTTTTCCGAGCTCGTCGAGGCCGAGGTTGCCGCCCGCCCCAATATCGAGGTCGCCCACGGTGAGGTCACCCAGATCCCCGAGGGTCATGTGGTTATCGCCGCGGGTCCCTTGTGCTCGCCGGCATTGAGCGAGGAGGTCATGAAGCTTGTCGGTGGTGACGCCCTGGCGTTCTTTGACGCGGCCGCCCCGATTGTCGATGCCTCGACGCTCGATATGGACGTGCTGTTCTCGCAGTCGCGCTACGAGGAGCAGGGGAGTGGCGACTATCTGAATGCCCCGCTCAACAAGGAAGAGTACGAGGTCTTTATCGAGGCGCTCACCACGGCCGATCGCGTGGTGCTCAAGGATTTTGAGGGCGGGGACCTGTTCCAGGCCTGTCAGCCTGCCGAGGAGGTTGCGCGCACGGGCAAGGATGCCATCCGCTTTGGCGCTATGAAGCCCGTCGGGCTCACCGACCCGCGCACCGGTCGTCGTCCCTGGGCGGCAATTCAGCTGCGCGCCGAGAACAAGGAGAAGACCGCCTATAACCTGGTTGGCTTCCAGACCAACCTGACCTTCGGCGAACAGAAGCGCGTCTTCCATATGGTTCCCGGCCTGGAGAACGCCGAGTTCTTCCGCTACGGCGTCATGCACCGCAACACCTTTGTCGATGCTCCGCACGTGCTCGACGGCACCTTTGCCGTTCCCGGCACGAGCGTGCGTCTTGCCGGCCAGATCACCGGTACCGAGGGGTACATGGAGGCCGTGGCGACGGGTCTGCTCGCCGCGCTCAACACCTATGCCGAGGCTATCGGTGCCGCGGGCGTCGAGCTGCCGCGCGTGGGCGCCCTGGGCGCGCTCGTGGGGTATGCGACCGATCCGGCTACGGTGGGCTATCAACCCATGCACGTCAACTTTGGCCTTGTTCCGCCGCTCGAGGACGGTAAGCGTCGCAGCAAGCGCGATCGTTACCAGGCCTACGCGGATCGCGCCCTCAAGGCCCTGGACGCCTATCTGGAAACGCGCTCCGATCTGTTTGGAGGCGAGAGGTCATAGCTTTTGACCTGTACGATGCCGTCGACTCGTTCATTGCCTACATTGCACGTGTCGAAGGGCTTGCCCCCAATACGGTAACCGCCTACGCCTCGCGGCTCGAGCGCTTCGCCGCGTGGTGCGACCGCGAGGGCATCGACGCTCGCGCCGCCGACGTGCGGACCGTTCGCTCCTATTTGGCCGAGCTGTCGCGTGGCCAGGTGGCGGCTCGGACCCTTGCGGCACACCTGTCTGCTATTCGCTCGCTCTATCGGTGGATGGCTGCCGAGGGAATCGTTGAGGGCGATGCGGTCTCGGCGATATCCTCGCCCAAGCTGCCGCGCGATCTTCCCGGTGTGCTGACGACCCGGCAAGTCGAGTCGTTGCTCAAGGCCCCCGACACCTCGACGCCTGCGGGGCTGCGCGATGCGGCGATGCTCGAGCTGCTCTATGCCTCCGGCGCGCGAATCTCGGAGCTCGCGGCGCTCAACGTGGAGTCTATTGGTTGGTCCGAGCGAACGCTGCGACTTTGGGGCAAGGGGAGCAAGGAGCGTATCGTGCCCCTGTATCGGCGCGCTCTCGAGGCTACCCGCCGCTATATTGAGGAAGGGAGGCCGCAGCTCCTTGCACAGGCAAAGCGTAACGACGGTGCGAACGGCGCGCATCCGCTGTTTATCTCGGCGCGCGGAAACCGCATGAGTGCCGCCATGCTCAGAAGGCGGTTCCACATGCTTGCGGCACTTGCCGGCATTCCTGCCGACATCGCCCCGCATGCGATGCGCCACACCTTTGCGACCGACCTGCTCGAGGGCGGCGCGGATCTGCGCTCGGTTCAGGAGCTGCTGGGGCATGCGAGCTTGTCCACGACGCAGATCTATACGCACCTCACGCCCGACCGACTAAAGCGCGCCGTGAGTCAGGCACACCCCCGCGGCGAGTAGGAGAAGGGCCTCCCGCGCGCACCGAGGTGTGTGGTTTTGATTGCGGGTTGGCAGGAAGAGGCAATCCTGCTATCATTCATCGGGTTGCTTCACGGCAACAGGTTTTTATCACGCACGCGCGGCTACTTCATACCGTGGTGCCCGGGCTTTGGTAGCACATGTCCGGGTTGGTTTTGGAGGATGACCCCGCGCGGAGGCAAACCACAGGAGGTTTAATATGGCTACCAAGATTAATATCCGCACCCTGCTCGAGGCCGGCTGCCACTTCGGTCACCAGACCCGTCGCTGGAACCCCAAGATGAAGCCGTTCATCTTCGGTGAGCGCAACGGCATCTACATCCTCGACCTCAAGCAGACCATCCTTGACGCCGACCAGGCCTACACCTTCGTCAAGAACGTTGCCAAGGGCGGCAACGTGCTGTTCGTCGGCACCAAGAAGCAGGCTCAGGAGGCCGTTAAGAACGCCGCTGAGCGCGCCAACATGCCTTACATCAACCAGCGTTGGCTCGGCGGCATGCTGACCAACTTCGTCACCATCCGCTCCCGCATCAACCGCATGGAGGAGCTCGAGGCCATGGTCGAGGACGGTCGCATGGCAGTGCTGCCCAAGAAGGAGCAGGCAGTGCTCGGCAAGGAGCTCGCTAAGCTCCAGACCAACCTCGGTGGCGCCCGCGACATGAAGGGTCTGCCCCAGGCTCTCTTCGTCATCGACACCAAGCGCGAGGAGAACGCCATCAAGGAGGCCCAGCGCCTGAACATCCCCGTCGTCGCCCTGATCGACACCAACTCCGATCCCGACGAGGTCGAGTACGGCATCCCCTGCAACGATGACGCCATCTCCGCAGTCACCCTTATGTGCGAGCTCATGGCCGACGCCTGCCTCGCTGGCTCCGGTAAGGAGCAGGTCTCCGAGGCCGAGATGGCCGCCGAGCCCAAGGCCGAGTAAATCAGTCCTATTTAAGTCTTTTTCATCTCTTTGAAAGGAACCACAATGGCCCAGATTACTGCCGCTATGGTCAAGCAGCTCCGCGAGATGACCGACTCCCCGATGATGGAGTGCAAGAAGGCTCTCGTCGAGGCTGACGGCGACATGGACGCCGCCGTCGACGTTCTGCGCAAGAACGGCCTCGCCAAGGCTGCCAAGAAGGCTGGCCGTGAGACCAACGAGGGCGCTGTCGCCGCGTTCGTCTCCGAGGATGGCAAGACCGGCGCTCTGCTCGAGCTCTCCTGCGAGACCGACTTCGTCGGCTCCAACGCCAAGTTCACCGGCTTTGCTTCTAAGGTCGCCGAGGTTGTCGCCACCACCGAGCCGGCTGACGTCGACGCGCTGCTCGAGAAGCCGATGGGCGAGGAGACCGTTTCCTCCGAGCTCACCGAGATGATTCACATCATGGGCGAGAACATGAAGATCTCCCGTTTCGCCGCCCGCAAGGCCGAGAATGGCGCTCTCGCTTCTTACATCCACATGGGTGGTAAGATCGGCGTCCTCGTCGAGTTCGCCTTCGAGAAGGCCGAGACCGCTCAGGCCGACTCCTTCAAGACCTTCGCTCACGACGTCGCCCTTCAGGTTGCCGCCGTCGCCCCGATCTGCGCTACCCGCGATCAGGTTCCGGCTGAGACCGTCGAGCACGAGAAGCAGATCTACATGGCTCAGGCTGCCGAGTCCGGCAAGCCCGAGGCTATCCAGGAGAAGATGGCTGTTGGCCGTCTGGAGAAGTTCTACAAGCAGTCCGTGCTCACCGAGCAGGAGTTCATCAAGGACAGCTCCCTCACCATCAAGAAGTATGCTGAGCAGGTCTCCAAGGAGCTCGGCGATACCATTACCGTCGTTGCCTTCGACCGCCTGGTCCGTGGCGAGTAAATAAGCTCTTGTAGCTGGTAATGAGCAGGCTGTGGGTTTTACTCACAGCCTGCTTTTTCATGGCTCTTATCAGAGCCTTTGATATCATATTGAGAGTCTAATTAAAGGAGGATCGCTTTGTCCGACATCCGATATAAACGCGTGCTTCTGAAGCTTTCCGGCGAAGCACTGATGGGCGACGGCCAATATGGCATCGACCCCAAGATTACCGATCATCTTGCCAAGCAGGTCAAGGAGCTGCTCGCCGTTGGCCATGAGGTCGGCGTCGTTGTCGGCGGCGGCAACATTTTCCGCGGCATGGCCGGCGCTGCCGGTGGCATGGAGCGCGCCCAGGCCGACTACATGGGCATGCTGGCAACCGTTATGAACGCGCTTGCCCTGCAGGATGCCTTCGAGCACAACGATGTTCCCTGCCGTGTGATGAGCGCTATCCAGATGAACGAGATCTGCGAGCCCTATATTCGCCGTCGCGCCATCAACCACCTTTCCAAGGGCAACGTCGTTATTTTTGCCGCCGGTTCGGGCAATCCGTACTTTACGACCGACACCGCCGCGGCTCTTCGTGCCTGCGAGATCGGTGCCGAGATTCTGATTAAGGCCACCAAGGTTGACGGCATCTACGACAAGGATCCCGTCAAGTGCGCCGATGCCGTCCGTTTTGACAAGATTACCTATCACGAGGTTCTCGTCCGCGGTCTGCAGGTTATGGATTCTACGGCTACGGCACTGTGCCAGGATAACCGTATGCCGATTTTGGTCCTCAACATCGATGGCGAGGACACCGTCAAGCGCGCGCTTTCGGGTGAGCCCGTCGGCACGCTCGTCTATCAGGAGGATTAAGCATGGCAGAGAACATCACCGTCCACATGGACAAGTCGCTCGAGTCCCTCAAGCACAACTTCTCCAAGGTTCGCACGGGCCGCGCCAACGCTAACATTCTGTCCGACATATCGGTCGATTACTACGGTGTTCCCACGCCGGTTACCCAGGTTGCTGCCGTTAAGACCCCCGAGGCTCACATGCTGCTCATCGAGCCCTGGGACAAGGCGCTCGTCAACGCCATTGTGAAGGCCATCAGCGCTTCCGATCTGGGCATTACTCCCAACTCTGACGGTACCGTCGTACGCCTGCCGTTCCCGGCTCCCACCGAGGAGCGTCGTCGCGAGCTCGTCAAGGAGTGCCGCGAGTATGCCGAGCAGGCCAAGGTTTCCATCCGCAACATCCGTCGTGACTTTAACAACAAGCTCGAGCGCGACGAAGAGCTCACCGAGGACGATGTCCGTCGCGAGCAGGCCAAGGTCCAGAAGCATACCGATGAGTATGTTGCCAAGGTCGAGGAGCTTCTGAAGGAAAAAGAAGCCGAGGTCATGGAGATCTAAGGTGCAATACGACGAGAACAAACTGGTCGAGTACTTTGCCGACGCCCCTGCGGGCGTCGGTTTTTCCGACCTTGACCTCAATAAGATCCCGCATCATATTTCGTGCATCATGGACGGTAACGGTCGTTGGGCCACGGCGCGCGGTCTTGCCCGCACCGAGGGTCACAAAGCCGGTATCGTTTCCCTGCGCGAGATCATTACCGCATGCGTGCGCTTGGGTGTCGACGTCCTTTCGGCCTATGCGTTTTCCACCGAAAACTGGAATCGTCCGCAGCACGAGGTCAACGTTTTGATGCATTTGTTTGCCAAGACGTTTATCGATGAGCTGCCGCTGCTTAAGCGTGAAAACGTTCGCGTTGTCTTTTTGGGCGATATTTCCGCACTGCCTAAGAAGACCCGCGATGTCTTTGAGCGAGGTCTTGCCGAGTGTGCCGACCACACCGGCATGACGTTGGCGCTTGCCGTCAACTACGGCGCTCGTGCCGAGATCACCCGTGCTGCCCGTCAGATCGCGCTCGATGCCGCCGCCGGAAAGATTGATCCCGCCGCTATCGACGATGATATGGTTGCTTCGCACCTGTACACCGCTGGGCTGCCCGATCCGGAGCTTGTGATTCGAACCTCCGGCGAGCTTCGCCTTTCGAACTATCTGCTGTGGCAGGTTGCCTATTCCGAGTTTTATATCACCGATACCTATTGGCCCGACTTTGATCGTTGGGGTCTTGTCAACGCCATTTTGGCCTATCAGGGCCGCGACCGTAGGTTTGGTGGACTGAGCAAGACCGAGGAGGCTTAATCGTGTCCGATCGTCCCAAGGCGTCTGCTCCCAAGGCGCCTGCCGCCAAAAACGGCGCGGCTGCGACTTCGTGGCTGGCCGGCTTTATTACCCGTGCCGCTGCAGGTATCGTCTACGCCGTTGTATTTATTCTCTGCCTGGTTTTGGGTATCGTTCCCACCGCCATCTTCGTCTCCGTCATGAGCGGCCTGTGCTGCTTTGAGTTTTTCCGCATGACGAAGCTCGATGGCAAGGTGGCCAACGAGCGCCTGGGTATCGCTGCCGCCGTGCTCTTTCCGCTCTCGGCGCTGGGCGACTCGCTGTTGTTGAATGCCCTGCTTTTTGCTCTGATGCTTGCGGTGGGCATTTGGTATGTCTGTTCGTCGCGTACCCGCATATCCGATGTAGCTGTGACGCTCATGGGTCCTATCTACACCGGTTTTATGCTGTCGGCCATCGTACTGCTGCGCGATGCCGTGCCCGGTTTTGCCGGTGCCCTGCTTTCGGTGGGCGTTTGCGCGTCTCTCTGGGTCTCCGATTCGTTTGCCTACATCGTGGGCAGCCGTATCGGCAAGCACAAGATGGTTCCCAAGATTTCTCCCAAAAAGAGCTGGGAGGGCTTTTTCGGCGGCATCTTGGGCTCGATTCTCATCTGGCTCATTTTGTGGGCAACGCATTTCTATAAGCTGAGCTTGCCCTATGCACTGCTGTGCGGCGTGGTCGTGTCCATCTTGGGCGTTATCGGCGACCTCATCGAGTCGCGCATCAAGCGCGGCGTGGGCGTCAAGGATTCCGGCAATCTGATTCCGGGCCATGGCGGCATGCTCGACCGTAGCGACTCGCTTATCTTTGGCTGCATTACCGCGCAGTTGCTTTTGATGATCGGAGGCGTGCTGTAATGGCTTTTCAGACGACGTGCGGCCCCGACGGGCGTCTGCGGGTTGCAATTTTGGGTTGTACGGGCTCTATCGGCACGCAGGCACTCGATGTATGCCGTCAGCATGTCGATCGACTGCAGGTGACGGCACTGTCCGTTAACTCCAGCACCTCGGAGCTCGTTGCGTTTGCCCGTGAGTTTTCGGTTCCGGCTGTTGCCGTGGCCGATGTTGCCCATGGTGCGGACGCTGTACTGCAGGAGTTGCCCGAGGGCACCGAGCTCGGTGTTGGTGCGCAGGCGGTTTGCGAGCTCGCACGTCGCGATGACGTCGACTGTGTCCTTGTTGCTATTGTGGGCGCTGCCGGGCTCGAAGCGAGCCATGCTGCCCTGACCTCGAACAAGCGTCTTGCACTTGCTAACAAAGAGTCCCTCGTTGTCGGCGGCGATCTGCTGATGCCGTTGGCGCAGCCGGGTCAGCTCATTCCGGTCGACTCTGAGCACTCCGCCATCTACCAGTGCTATCTGGGGGAGAATCCGCGCGAGGCCCACTGCATTTGGCTCACTTGTTCGGGCGGTCCGTTCTTTGGCCGTTCGCGCGAGGACCTCGACCACGTGACCCGCAATGACGCCTTGGCGCATCCCACGTGGGCCATGGGGGCAAAGATCACCATCGACTCCGCCACCCTTATGAACAAGGGCCTGGAGCGTATCGAGGCGATGCATCTGTTCGGTTGCGACCTCGACTTTATCAACGTGGTCGTTCAGCGTCAGTCCAAGATTCACTCTATGGTCGAGTTTGCCGACGGCTCCGTGATGGCACACCTTGGCGCCTCCGATATGCGCATTCCCATTCAGTTTGCCTTCTCGTATCCCGAGCGTTGGGATACTCCGGCGCCTCGAATCGATTTTCGTGAGTTGGGGCAGCTTACCTTCGACGCGGCCGATATGGAAACGTTCCGTTGCCTCGCGCTTGCCGAGCGTGCGGGCAAAACGGGCGGCACCATGCCGTGCGTGCTGAATGCCGCCAACGAAGTTGCCGTCGATGCCTTCCTGCACGATGCCTGCACCTTTACCGATATCGACCGTATCGTCGAGTCGTGCATGGACGCACACGATACACAGGCGGTCGCATCGTTTGAGCAGCTTCGCGATATCGACTCGTGGGCTCGTGCCAAGGCCGCCGAGGTGCTTGCTGCAACCCGCTCTTAATCGTAAGGATTGCTTTTCGTTTTATGGATACTGTTCTGAGTGTTCTCTCCTCGGTCTTTTGGGGTCTTTTGATGCTATCCGTCCTCGTGTTTCTGCACGAGGGCGGCCACTTTTTAGCGGCTCGTGCGTGCGGTGTGCGCGTCACCGAGTTTTTCTTGGGCCTGCCGTGCCGCTTTGACATTCATCGTACGTCGCGTCGCATTGGTACCAAGTTTGGTGTGACGCCGCTGCTGCTGGGTGGTTATGCCGCTATCTGCGGTATGGACCCGACCGATGTCTCGTGCGCCGACCGTGTGCTTGCGGCGATCTATCGTCATGGTCGCGTTTCGGTTGCAGACCTTTCCGTCGAGCTGGAGCTCCCCGAGGAGGATGTTCTCGAGGCTTGTGTCTTGCTTTTGGGCTGGGGTTCCATTGCGCCTTGGTACGAGGAAGGGGAGAAGCCTTCACCTAGCTACTATCCGGTCAGGTACCAGACGCTGCCGCGCGACGCTGCAGGATATACCACTTTTGACGGCCGCAGGTTTGATCGAGAGCATGCAACTGCCGAGGGAGATGTGTGGGAGCCCCCGGTCGCCGCTTCGGAGTTTCTTGAGCAGGAGCGTTCACATACCTATCTGGGCCAAGGTTTTCTCAAACGTGCCTTTATGCTGCTCGCTGGCATTCTCGTCAATATTCTGACGGGCTTTTTGCTGCTTATGAGCATCTACTCTATCGCCGGCGTTTCGGTGCCGGTCGATAGCAACGTGATCGGTCAGGTCGAAGAAGGCTCGATAGCAGCCAATGCAGGTATCGAGGCCGGCGACGCAATTCTTTCGGTCGACGGCGTGTCCTGCTCTTCCTGGATGGACGTGTACGATGCGATCGGAGCGGCCGCCGGAAAGGACGATATCGCCATTGAGTATCAGCGCGACGGCAAGAAACTTTCGACCTCGGTTGCGCTCAAGAAGGACGAGCGTTTGGGCGTTTACGCCTCTACGCAGGTGGTCCATTTGGACCCTATCACCTCGGCGCGCCTGTCGTTCTCCTATGTTCAGCAGACTGCTGAGGGCGTTATGCGTCTGCTGCAGCCGCAGCATACGATGGAGATACTCGATCAGTCCAGCTCGATTGTTGGCATCAGCGTCATGTCCTCTCAGGCGGCGGCAGCCGGCCCCGCGACGTTCTTGACATTTGCCGCGCTCATCTCGTTCTCGCTGGGCTTTATGAACCTGCTGCCCATTCCGCCGCTCGACGGGGGAAAGCTGGTTATCGAGATCATCCAAAAGGTCGCCGGTCGCGAGCTGCCGCTGAAGGTGCAGACGATCGTCAGCTATGTCGGCATCGTGCTCTTTGCGCTGCTGTTTGTCTATATGCTTCGTTCCGACGTCCTTCGATTTATTTTGTAGGGGAGTGTTTGGATTGTCTTTATCCCATCCTTTGCCGCGCGAGCTGACGCGCCCCGTGTTTGTGGGCGACGTGCAGATAGGCGGCGGCGCTCCGGTGGTGGTTCAGTCCATGACCTGCACCGATACCGCCGACGCGCAGGCAACGCTTGCACAAGTTCGTGCACTCGCCCAGGCGGGTTGTGATGTTGTGCGCGTGAGCGTGCCCACTGAGGCTGCGCTCGAGGGCTTTCGCACGATTTGTGCGGAGTCTCCGGTGCCGATCGTTGCCGATATCCACTTTAACCATAAACTCGCCATTGGCGCCGTTAAGGCCGGTGCCGCTAAGCTCCGCATCAATCCCGGCAACATTGGCGATTGGGCTAAGGTCGATGCCGTGATCGATGCCGCGGGCGCCGCTGGGTGCGCGATTCGCATTGGCGTGAACGCCGGCTCGCTTGAGCAGGATATCGCCGAGCGCGATGACCTTACGCAGCCCGAAAAGCTTGTGATGTCGAGCGAGCGTTTTGTCAAACATTTTGAGGATCGCGGCTTTACCAATATCGTGCTTTCCGCCAAGGCTCATAGCGTGTCCACGACGCTTGACACCTATCGTGCCCTGTCGCGCGAAATCCCCCATGTTCCGCTTCATTTGGGCGTGACTGAGGCCGGAACCAAGCTCCAGGGCACCATTAAGAGCTCTGTGGGCCTGGGAATTTTGCTTTCCGAGGGCATTGGCGACACCATGCGCGTCTCGCTCACGGCCGATCCGGTCGAGGAACCGCCGGTCGCCTGGGGTATTCTGCAGTCGCTCGGCCTTCGCCGCCGTGGTCCCGAGATCGTCTCGTGCCCCACGTGCGCTCGCTGCCAGGTTAACCTCATTCCTATCGCCGAGGAGGTCACCGAGCGGCTTAAGAACTACTCCGCGCCGCTTTCGATTGCCGTGATGGGCTGTGCAGTCAATGGCCCCGGCGAGGCCTCTGACGCCGACTTGGGTGTTGCCTGCGGGCGAGGTCAGGGCCTGCTCTTTTCGCACGGCCAGATCATTGGTAAAGTAGCTGAGGACCAAATTGTCGACGCGCTAATGGCCGAGGTCGACAAGCTTATTGAGGAGAAATAAATGACTCGAGCAATGTATATGTCTAAGCTTTATGCTCCGACGCTCAAAGAGGATCCGGCCGACGCCGAGCTTGCGAGCCATCGCCTGCTGCTTCGTGCCGGCATGATTCGCAAGGAGGCCGCCGGTCTCTATTCCTATCTGCCGCTTGCTTGGCGCTCGATTCGCAAGATCGAGAACATCGTGCGCGACGAGATGGACGCTGCCGGCGCCCAGGAGCTCATGATGCCCATCATGGTCGATGCCGAGCTGTGGCGCGAGTCCGGCCGTATCGATGCCTATGGCAAGGAGCTCGTGCGCTTTGATGACCGCCACGGACGCGAGTTCGTGCTTGGTCCCACGCACGAGGAGACCGTGACTGCTCTGGTGCGCAACGAGCTGCGTTCCTACAAGCAGCTGCCGGTGAATCTCTATCACATCCAGGATAAATTCCGCGACGAGTTCCGTCCCCGCTTTGGCCTGATGCGCGGCCGCGAGTTCATCATGAAGGACGCCTACAGCTTCTCTGCCACGCAGGAGAGTCTGCAGGAGGAGTACGACAAGATGAAGCAGGCCTACGCCAACATCTGCGAGCGCTGCTATATCAAGGCCCTGCCCGTTGTTGCCGACTCCGGTGAGATCGGCGGCGATACCTCCGTCGAGTACATGGCGCTGGCCGACGCCGGTGAGGCTTCGCTGGTCTACTGCGACGATTGCGGCTTTGCTGCCGATGACGAGGCGGCAAGCACCAAGGTCGTTGTGACCGAGGGCCCCGGTGACGGCACACTCACCAAGGTCGAGACTCCGGGCATGGGCACCATCGAGGCTGTTGCCAAGTTCTTCGGCTTCCCCGAGAACGGTACGCGCAAGTCCCTGGCTCTCATCGACGCCGAGGGCAAGCCTGTTGTGGCCATCGTTCCGGGCGATCATGAGCTCAACGATTGCAAGGCCGAGCACGTCTTTGGCAAGGGTTATCGCATGATGACCGACGAGGAGCTCCTGACCTACGGTCTGCACAAGGGCTTTATCGGACCGGTTAACCTGCCCGAGGGCATCCGTCTAGTGTGCGACGAGAGTCTGCGCGAGTCCAAGCAATGGGCCTGTGGTGCTAACGAGGTCGATTATCACTTTACCGGTGCCTGCCCCGAGCGCGACTTTACCGTCGACGAGTGGGCCGATCTGGTCACCGTCGTCGCCGGCGACCCCTGCCCGCACTGCGGCAAGCCGCTCTCTGCTGCTCGCGGCATCGAGGTCTCCCAGGTGTTCCAGCTGGGCACCAAGTACTCCGAGGCCATGGGTGCCACCTTTATGGACGAGGATGGCAAGGAGAAGCCGCTCATCATGGGTTGCTACGGCGTGGGCGTGTCTCGCTCGCTCGCTGCCGTCGTGGAGCAGCATAACGACGAGCACGGTATCGTCTGGCCGGTCTCCGTTGCCCCGTACGAGGTCGCGGTGATTCCGCTCGATCCCAAGAAGGAGGAGTGCGCTACCGTTTGCGATCAAATCGTCGAAGGTCTGTGCGCCGAGGGTATCGAGGTCGTCGTCGACGATCGCGATGAGCGTCCTGGCTTTAAGTTTGCCGACAACGACCTTATGGGCTTCCCGTATCAGGTAGTGCTCGGCAAGCGTGGTCTTAAGAACGGCACCGTCGAGCTTAAGGACCGTGCTACGGGCGAGCGCGAGGATGTGGCGATTGATGAGGTCGTCGCCAAGGTCGTCGAGCTTGTGAAGGCAGCACGTCGTTAATCGACATTTCTGCTAGTAGATGTAATTGCAGGACTGCTCCGTATCTCTCTTAGGATGAGATACGGAGCAGTCTATTTTGTTGCGTGAATAAGCTCGACGGGTAAAGGAAAACCCCACAGCCCATGTGAGCTGCGGGGTTTTCCTTTGTGCCTCCGATGCGAAATGAATCGCTCAGATATTACTGATAATCGACGACATCGATCCAGTTCTTAAGGAACTCATCGTTCACGTTGCGCTTACGAGCGAGCTCGGAAGCGGCGACGATGCTCGTCCACTGACGCACGACCTGCATGGGCATGTCGGCGCGGTCGCAGTAGAGCTCCAGGTAGGCCTCAGCCTGGTCCTTGCTGTTGAGGGCAAAGAGCAGGTAGGTGGTGGCAACGTCGGCAGCAGGGGAGCCCTGGGTGGCATGTGCCCAGTCGCAGACGTACAGCTGGCCGTCGTCGCCGACGATGACGTTGGAGGGGTTGAAGTCGCCGTGGCAGACCTTGAACTCCTTGGTCATGCCGTCCAGACGCTCCTGAAGGTTGTAGCGCGTGGTGGCATTGAGCTGATCGAGGCTGTCGATCATGCGGGCGAACTTATCGCGCTGACGGTTGAGCAGCGGGGAGGTGTAGCCGTGGATCTCGATCTGGAGGTCGACGAACATCTCGAGGTACTCACCAAAGCGCTGGGGCTCGGCAGTCATCTTCTCGGCAAGGGTGGTGCCCGGAACCTTCTCGGTCACGAGAGCCCAGCCGTTGGCGTTCTCGAGCTGAGAAACCTCGAGAGCCTTGGGGCTGCGGATGCCGCACTCATTGATGCGGGCAAGATTCAAAGCCTCGTTGAACACGTCGGAGACGGGCTTGGTCTCGTTAAAGACCTTGACGATCTTGTCGCCCAGGTCGTAAACGACCTTGTTGCCGCGACGGACGAGCTCGGTCTTGGAATCGGGGAGCAGCATGATTGCATCCTTTCAACGATGCGATAGAAGCAACGGCGGGGGCGTGCGTACACCCGTGCACCCCCGCCGCAAATAACCGTGCTAAAAACTAGCAGACGGCGTAGTCCTGGGGCTCGCGGCCGTAGTAGGCGTCCAGGTAGAGCTCCTTGATCTCGCTCATGAGCGGGTAGCGCGGGTTAGCGCCGGTGCACTGGTCGTTGAATGCCTGCTCGGTCATCTCGTCGAGGGTGTCGAGGAAGTACTGCTCGTCAACACCGTAGTCGGCGATGGTCTTCTTGACACCGATGAAGTCCTTGAGCTCCTCGAGCTTCGTGATGAAGTTCTCGAAGACCTCCTTGTCGTCCTTGCCCTCGATGCCGCAGTACTTGGCCATCTCGGCGTAGTTGTGCAGCGCGTTGGGGTAAGGATACTGGGAGAAGGTACCCATCTTGACGGGAGCCTCGGCGGCGTTGTAGCGCATAACGCGGGTCAGGATGACGGCGTTTGCGAGGCCGTGGGGCAGGTGATGGAAAGCGCCGAGCTTGTGGGCCATGGAGTGGTTGAGGCCCAGGAAGGCGTTGGCGAAGGCCATACCGGCCATGCAGGAGGCGTTGTGCATCTCCTCGCGGGCATGCGGGTCCTTGGCACCGTTCGTGAAGCTGGAGGGCAGGTTCTCGAAGACGAGCTTAGCAGCGCGCTCGGAGAGGCCCTTGGTGTAGTCGGAAGCCATGATGGAGACGTAGGACTCGATGGCGTGGGTCATGACGTCGATGCCGGAGGCAGCGGTCAGGCCGCGCGGGGCGGTCATGCAGTTGTCGGCGTCGACGATAGCCATGTTGGGGAGCAGCGCGTAGTCGGCGAGCGGCCACTTGATGCCGGTCTCCTTGTCGGTGATGATGGCGAACGGCGTGCACTCGGAGCCGGTACCCGAAGAGGTCGGGACGGCGACGAAGTAGGCCTTCTTGCCCATCTCGGGGAAGGTGAAGATACGCTTGCGGATGTCCATGAAGTCCATGGCCATGTCCTCAAACTTGCACTCGGGGTGCTCGTACATCATCCACATGATCTTGCCGGCGTCCATAGCGGAGCCACCGCCGACGGCGATGATGACGTCCGGCTCAAAGAGAGCCATCTGCTTGGCGCCGCGACGTGCGCACTGCAGCGACGGATCGGGCTCGACGTCGTAGAAGCAGTCGTGGGCGATGCCCATCTCGTCGAGCTTGGCCTCGATGGCGCGGGTGTTGCCATTCTTGAAGAGGAACTGGTCGGTGACGATGAAGGCGCGCTTCTTGCCCATGACGGTACCGAGCTCGTCGAGGGCGACGGGCGTGGAACCCTTCTTGAAGTAGACCTTCTCGGGAGCGCGGAACCACAGCATGTTCTCACGGCGCTCGGCCACAGTCTTAACGTTGATCAAGTGCTTCACCCCAACGTTCTCGGAGACGGAGTTGCCGCCCCAGGAGCCGCAGCCCAGGGTCAGAGACGGCTTCATGCCAAAGTTGTACAGGTCACCGATGCCGCCGTGCGAAGACGGGGTGTTGATGACGATACGGCAGGCCTTCATGACGTGCTCGAACAGGCTGATCTTCTCGGCCTGGGCGGGGTGCACGTACAGAGAGGCGGTGTGGCCCGGGCCACCGGCGAGCACCAGGTGCTCGGCCTTGTCGACGGCCTCCTGGAAGTCCTTGGCGTGGTACATGGCCAGGACCGGGGAGAGCTTCTCGTGGGAGAACTCCTCCTTGGCGGGGTCGGTAGAGGTGACCTCGGCGATCAGGATCTTGGTCTTGGCGGGAACCTCGATGCCGGCGAGCTCGGCGATCTTGGCGGCAGCCATGCCGGGGATGCGGTGATCGAGAGCGCCGTTCTTGAACATGGCGGCACGCAGGGCCTCCATCTCGGCACCCTGCTTGACGAAGTAGCAGCCGCGCTTCTGGAACTCGGCCTTGACCTGGTCATAGATGGTGTCGATGACGGTCACGGACTGCTCGGAAGCGCAGATCATGCCGTTGTCGAAGGTCTTGGAGTGGATGATGGAGTTGACGGCGAGCAGCACGTCGGCGGTGTCGTCGATGACGACCGGGGTGTTACCGGCGCCAACGCCCAGGGCGGGCTTGCCCGAGGAGTAAGCGGCCTTGACCATGCCCGGGCCACCGGTGGCGAGGATGATGTCGACGTCGCGCATGACCATGTTGGTCAGCTCGATGGAGGGGACATCGACCCAGCCGATGATGCCCTCGGGGGCACCGGCCTTGACGGCGGCGTCAAGCACGAGCTTGGCGGCGGCGATGGTGCACTTGGCGGCAGCCGGGTGCGGGGAGATGATGATGGCGTTGCGGGTCTTCAGGCTGATCAGCGTCTTGAAGATCGCGGTAGAAGTGGGGTTGGTCGTCGGGATGACGGCGCCCACGATGCCGATGGGCTCGGCGATCTTGGTGATGCCGTAAGCCTCGTCGCGCTCCAGGACACCACAGGTCTTGGTGTTCTTGTAAGCGTTGTAGATGTACTCTGCGGCGTAGTGGTTCTTGATGACCTTGTCCTCAAGAACGCCGCGGCCGGTCTCCTCGATGGCCATCTTCGCCAACGGGATACGAGCCTTGTTGGCAGCCATGGCGGCCTCATAGAAGATCTTGTCGACCTGCTCCTGCGTGTACGTAGCAAAAAGCGCCTGGGCCTCTCGCATCTGAGCGAGCTTAGCCTCAAGCGCCTCTACGTTGTCCACAATTGCGGGAGTAGTGTTTTCCGGTGACTTTTTCACCATTTGTGTCTCCTTGCGATCGGAGATTTACCCTACGTCTTGCATGATAGCAAGAAATTAATCGGCGAACGGTCAGATTCCTCTAAAAGGCACACTAAAACGCTTCAATATACTGAAGCGTTTTAACTAAACTATCCTATAGCATCGCCCCACTCATTGGGGACAGGCTTACATGAGTGCTTTCACTCATGTAAGCCTGTCCCCAATGAGTGCAAAAAGGCGCCCTCCGTAGGGGAGAGCGCCTTTGGTAAGTTCTATGTGAACGCGAGGTCTTTGACCCGGAGAGTCCGAGGTACTTGTTGGTAAGACCTTATTTAGGAGCGCGCAACCTTGCCGGACTTGAGGCAGGTGGAGCAAACGTTCATCTTGCGACGGTGACCATCGACGACGACGTAGACGCGCTGGATGTTGGGGCGGAACTTACGGTTGGTGACGCGGTGAGAGTGGCTGATGGAGCGACCGGCAACGGGGTGCTTACCGCAAACTTCGCAAACTTTGGACATAACTGACCCTCCTTGGGCGACAAACGAACATGTCGCGTTAACAAACAAGCCTGAACTATAGCACAGAAGCAGCTCCCTGTGCGTAATCTACACAGAGATATTTCTCTTTTGGCGATAGTGCCCACGCCACGGCCCTGGACGTAGATCCGATTTGCGTGCAGCAGAGGGGATTATGCCAGCTCGTGTGTGCGTTTTCAAGCTCGTCCCATAAATATATATAGGTTTATTGAGCATTGGGCTCCGTTTACGGAATGCTCTGTATTTATGCTCGCAATTCAGCTTGAGGTTGGCTACACTATCCCATGACCATTAAAGGAGTACGAGATACCCACATGGAATTACATAGCTGCCAAAGAGCAGCCCTTCCTGTGGGTGTCTGGTTCCGCTTTGAGCGGTCGGGCATCTATTTTTTTGACTGTGTCAGCAGTCAAGACATGTGAGGAAGGAGATCGATGGGCACGACTTCCCCCAAGGCGGTCATTATGGACGAGACCGCCGTCAATCGAGCGATGACCCGCATCGCGCACGAGATTCTCGAGCGCAACGAGGGCTGTGAAGACCTCGCTCTGGTCGGCATCGTCACGCGCGGCGACCTTCTGGCAAAGAAGCTCGCCGAGGAGATCAAGGAGATCGAGGGCGTCGACGTTCCGCTCGGCAGCCTCGACATCAGCTTCTACCGCGATGACTACGCTACCAATTTCGCTCCCGCGATCCACGCCACCAACATTCCCTTTAGCGTCGACGGCAAGCGCGTCGTGCTGGTGGACGACATCCTGTATACGGGCCGTACCATTCGCGCCGCTCTCGACGCCGTCATGGACTTGGGCCGTCCGAGCCGTATTGAGCTGGCAGTCCTCGTTGACCGCGGCCACCGCGAGCTCCCCATCTCGCCGGACTTTGTCGGCAAGAACGTTCCCTCGTCGCATGAGGAGAACGTGCACCTATATATGAAGGAAGTCGACGGCCACACCGCCGTCGAGATTAACGACGTCGCGCCGGGTTCCCACGTGGGCTCCGCGCCGCTGGGAGGTGAGTAGTACCGTGGCGTTCAACCATAAGCACCTGATCGACATTACCGAGTACTCCGAAGAGGACATTAAGCTCATCCTCGAGACCGCCAAGGCGTTCTCCGAGGTCAACGAGCGTGCGATCAAGAAGGTCCCCACGCTCAAGGGCAAGACCATCGTCAACATGTTCAACGAGCCCTCGACGCGCACCCGCAGCTCCTTCGAGCTCGCCGAGAAGCGTCTTTCGGCCGACAGTCTTAACTTTGGCGGCTCCTCGACCTCCACGGTCAAGGGTGAGAGCCTCGTCGACACCGTCGAGACCCTCAACGCCTATAAGATCGACTGCATCGTCGTTCGCGATAAGCACGCCGGTGCTCCCTACATCGTCACGCAGAACTCGCCCGCAAGCGTCATCTGCGCCGGTGACGGCAAGCACAACCATCCCACGCAGGCCTTGCTCGACCTGTACACCATCTGGGAGCACAAGGGTGACTTCCACGGTCTGAAGGTCGCCGTCGTCGGCGATATCGCCCACTCCCGCGTGTGCGGCTCGCTGATCCCCGCCCTTAAGATCATGGGCTGCGAGACCTACGCCGTCGCCCCCGGCACGCTGCTGCCGCCGGCGCCCGAGGTCCTGGGCTGCGACCACGTGACGAGCGACCTCGATTCCGTCCTGCCCGAGCTGGACGTCGTCTACATGCTGCGCGTGCAGCAGGAGCGCCTCGAGGGTGCCCCGTTCCCGACCATTCGCGAGTACCACAAGCTCTTCGGCCTGACCAAGGACCGCGAGAAGCTCATGAAGCCCGATGCGATCATCTGCCACCCGGGCCCCATCAACCGCGGCGTTGAGTTCGACTCCTATATGGCCGACCACCCGCAACGCTCCGTCATCCTGGAGCAGGTCTACGCCGGTATCTGCGTGCGTATGGCTATCCTGTATCTGCTGCTTGGAGGTGCCGATAATGGCCTTGCTTCTTAAGAATGCCCACGTCGTCGACCCGTCCGTCGAGCTTGACGGTGTCGTTGACGTCCTGATTGACGGCGACAAGATCGCCGAGGTCGGCGAGAATCTCGCCGTCGAGGGAGCCGAGGTCCGCGACCTTTCCGGCAAGTACCTCGTCCCTGGCCTGGTGGATATGCACGTTCACCTTCGCGAGCCCGGCTATGAGGTCAAAGAGGACATCGAGAGCGGTACCCGCGCAGCTGCCAAGGGCGGCTTCACCGGCGTGTGCGCCATGCCCAACACCGATCCCGTCACCGATAACGGCACCGTCGTGGAGTTCGTCAAGTCCCGCGCTGCCGAGGTCGGTCACTGCCGCGTCTATCCGTCGGGCGCCATGACCCGCGGCCTTAAGGGCGAGGCTATGTCCGAGATGGGTGATATGGTCGCCCACGGCGCCGTCGCCTTTACCGACGACGGTCGCGGCGTACAGGGCGCGGGCATGCTCCGTCGCTGCATGGACTACGGCAAGATGTTCGGCAAGGTCTTTATGAGCCACTGCCAGGACGAGGACCTGGTCGGCCACGGCCAGATCAACGAGGGCAAGGTTTCGACCCGTCTGGCCCTCGAGGGCTGGCCGGCTGCCGGCGAGGAGCTCCAGATCGCTCGCGACATCGAGATTGCTAAGCTGACCGGTGCCAAGCTGCACATCCAGCACATCTCCACCGCCCATGGCCTGGAAATCGTGCGCGCCGGTAAGGCCGCTGGCGTTCGGGTTACCTGCGAGGCTACCCCGCACCACATGTTCCTGACCGAGAACGACCTGGACGAGACCTACAACACCTCGCTCAAGGTCAATCCGCCGCTGCGCACCGACGAGGACGCCGAGGCCATCCGTCAGGGTGTCATCGACGGTACCGTCGACGTTATCGTCACCGATCACGCTCCGCACACTCCGTGGGAGAAGGCCCGCGAGTTCGAGCTCGCACCCTTTGGCATGATTGGCCTCGAGACCTCGCTGTCGCTCGTGCTCACCGAGCTGGTCAACACGGGCAAGATGAGCGTGGGTCGCATGGTCGAGCTCATGGCCATCAAGCCGCGTGAGATCCTGGGCCTCGACCAGGTTCAGGTCAAGGCGGGCTCCGTTGCCGACCTGACCGTGTTCGACCCCACCGTAACCTGGACGGTTGGCGAGGACGGCTACGAGTCGCGTGCCGAGAACTCCGGTTTCGCCGGCCGCACGCTTACCGGTCGTGCCACCGATGTGTTTGTCGGCGGTAAGCAGACGCTCGCCGACGGCTGCATCTGCTAGCATAGCCTTATCGCTTTTGTGCGCGGTGCCCTTGCGGTGCCGCGCTTTCTGTTCGTTTTGACCATGCAACCGCATGGGGGATTGGAGCGTCTATGCCCACACCTTCCACTGCACGCATGCACGACTTCGAGGTCGTATCGAACCAGGAGATCGCCGACGGCATCTTCTCGCTCGTCATCTCGGCCCCCAAGCTTGCAAGTGCGCTCAAGCCCGGTCAGTTTGTGAACATTGCCGTGCCCGGCGATGCGTCCTCGCTGCTTCGCGTGCCCCTGAGCTTCTATCGCGCCGACGCCCAGGCCGGCACCGTCGAGCTGTGGTACGCCGTCGTGGGCGACGACACCCGTCGTCTGTCGCAGATGGCCCCCGGTTCCACCTCTAATCTGCTGGGCCCTGGCGGCCGCGGCTGGCTTGTGCCCGAGGGCACCAGGAAGGCACTACTCGTTGCGGGCGGCATCGGTGTTCCGCCCGTGCTGTGCCTTGCCGGTAAGCTTGCCGAGCAGGGTGTGGCCGTTGACGTGTGCCTGGGCTTTTGCACTGCGTCCAAGGCCGTGGGCATCGATGAGTTCCGCGCGCTGGGCGCTACAGTTAACGTGTGCACCGATGATGGCACGCTGGGCACGCACGGTTTTTGCACCGACCCGGCAGCTGAGCTGCTCGGCGAGGGCGGCTACGACTATGTGGCCAGCTGTGGCCCCGCTGTCATGATGAAGAAGGTCGCCGCCGCTGCCGCCGAGGCCGGTGCGTACTGCGAGGTGTCGCTTGAGCGCATGATGAGCTGTGGCTTTGGCGCCTGCAACACCTGCAATGTCGAGACGGTCGACGGTATGAAGGGCGCCTGCATGTGCGGCCCCGTGTTCGATGCTTCCAAGGTGGTGGTCTTCTAGTGGGTACCGTGAACATGGCCGTCGATTTCGGCGGCGTCAAGATGCAGAACCCCATCAACACCGCAGCCGGTACCTTTGGCTACGGTTGGCAGTTCCAGAACTTCTTTGATGTCTCCCAGCTGGGCGCCATCACCACCAAGGGTTGTGCTGCCGAGCCCTGGCCCGGCAACCCCGCGCCCCGCATGGCCGAGATCCCGGGCGGCATGATCAATTCCGTGGGCCTTCAGAACCCCGGTGTGGCCGCCTTTGCCCGTGAGTCCGGCCCGTGGCTCGAACAGCTTTCCAAGGACGGCTGCCAGGTCATCTGCCAGGTCGCCGGCCACTCCGTTGACGAGTTTGTGCGCGCGCTCGAGATGTATGTCGAGCTGTGCCCCTGGGCTGCCGGCTACGAGATCAACGTGAGCTGCCCCAATATCGCCGCCGGCGGTGCCGCCATGGGTTCCTCGCCCGAGGGCGCCTCTGCCGTTATGGCTGCTTGCCGCAAGGTAACCGATAAGCCGCTGTTCGTAAAGATGGCTCCGGTCAACGTTGCCGAGATTGCCAAGGCTCTCGAGGCCGCTGGCGCCGACGGACTTTCAGTCATCAACTCCATCCAGGGCATGGCCATCGATGTTCATACTCGCAAGTCCCGCGTGGCCAAGCCCAAGGGTGGCCTTTCGGGCCCGCTGTGCCACCACATCGCCGTGCGCATGGTCTGGGAGGTCGCCCAGGCTGTCGATATCCCCATCAATGGCGTCGGCGGCGTCATGACAGGTGAGGACGCGGCCGAGTTTATCCTGGCCGGTGCCACCTGCGTATCGGTCGGCATGGCCAACTTCGTCGATCCGTGCGCTTCGATTAAGATTGCGCGCGAGCTCGAGGCCTGGGCCGAGTCCCAGGGCGTGAAGGACATCAACGAGCTGGTAGGTGCTTTCGAATGCTAGAGACCGATGCCCGCGACCGCGTTATCGTCGCTCTCGACTGCGACCGTGAGCGTGCGTTCGAGCTCGCCCACGAGCTTTCTGGTCATGCCGCCTGGCTTAAGGTCGGCATGACGCTCTATTACGCTGAGGGCCCCGAGATCGTCAAGACGTTCAAGGACCTGGGCTTTAAGGTCTTCCTCGACCTCAAGTTCCATGACATTCCGCATCAGGTGCGCGGTGCCGCCCGTTCGGCCTCGCTTGCCGGTGCCGACCTGCTCTCGGTCCATGGCTTGGGTTCTGGTGCCATGCTCGCTGCGTGCCGTGAGGGTGCCGAGGAGGCGCGCGAGGACCGCGCCAAACTCGTTGCCATTACCGTGCTCACGAGCATGAACCAGGAGTCGCTGGCCGAGATTGGCGTCGATTCGCCCGTGGCCGAGGAGGCCGCCCGCCTGGCAAAGCTTGCCCAGGCCAACGGCATCGACGGCATCGTGTGCTCGCCGATGGAGGCCCATGACATGCGTGAGCTGCTCGGTCCCGACGCGCTGATCGTGACTCCGGGCGTGCGTCCGGTGGGCGCCGCCTTGGGCGATCAATCCCGCGTGGCGACGCCCTCCCAGGCTATCGAGCGCGGTGCGAGCCACATCGTGGTTGGCCGACCCATCACCGGTGCCGACGACCCGGTTGCCGCCTTTGACGCTATCGTTGCCGAGCTGGTCGAAAACGTCGCCTAAAAGATTCCCTCAAGTCACCACTTTTAGGTCTCATTAGCACAAATTAGCCCCTGTTCCTGCGAAAACTTTCCCATCCTTTGTGTGGAATCGCAGGTCAGGGGCTCAACTTTGACCTCCGTATATTGCACTTTTCGCAGGTATCGTCTAACCTATGATGCCGTCGATTGGGCATTTAGTGCGTTTGACGTGCTAAAATGCCAATTATTGCATCAGATATAACCCAACTATTTGGAGGTTCGAATGGCACTCCCTCAGCTTACCGACGAGCAGCGCAAGCAGGCTCTTGAGAAGGCTGCCGCCGCACGTCACGCCCGCGCTGAGCTTCGCGAGCAGATCAAGAAGGGCGAGAAGTCCCTCGAGTCCGTGCTCAACTCCGATGACCCCATCGCTTCCCGCATGAAGGTTTCCACCCTCATCGAGTCTCTCCCCGGTTATGGCAAGGCTAAGGCCGCCAAGATCATGGAGGAGCTCGGCATCTCCGCTACCCGTCGCGTCCAGGGCCTCGGCGTCCGTCAGCGCGAGCAGCTCCTCGAGCAGCTGACCAAATAAGTGAGCGCTCAGGATTCAAAGCTCTTTGTGATTTCTGGACCGTCAGGTGCAGGCAAGGGCACGCTCGTCACTCGTGTGCGCGAGCGTCGCTCGAACCTGGGCCTGACGGTTTCGGCTACCACGCGAGCACCACGCAAAGGTGAGGTCGACGGCGTCAACTACTTTTTCCTGACGCGCGAGGAGTTCGACCGCCGCGTGGCAAACGGTGAGTTTGTTGAGTGGGCCGAGGTCCACGGCAACTGCTACGGCACGTTGGTGAGCGAGGTCACATCCAAGCTCGCCTCTGGCTCGTCTCTGATCTTGGAGATCGATGTCCAGGGAGCCCTGCAGGTCAAGGAGCGTTTCCCCGAGGCCGTGCTGATTTTTATCAAGCCTCCTTCGCTCGAGGTGCTTCGCGATCGCCTGGTCGGTCGCGGTACCGAGACGCCCGAGACGATCGAGCTGCGTATGGCAAACGCCGCCGATGAACTTGCCCTTGCCGACCGCTACGACGACGTCGTGGTGAATGACGATCTCGACCGCGCGACCGATGAGCTCGTTCGCGTTCTCGATATGCATGAAAGGATCTGAGGTCCGTGTCCGTTGTAAAGCCTTGCATTGACGATCTTCTGGAGAAGACCGATCACAACCGCTTCCTGCTCGCCTCGCTTGCCTCCAAGCGCGCCTGCGACATTAACAGCATGCTGCGTGGTCAGCACAACCGCGTGCTCGCCGTCCAGGATGTCGACGACATCACCATTGCACTCTCCGGTGCCGATACCATCTCGATGGCTATGGACGAGATTGTCGACGGCGATATCTCCTACGACGAGGCCCGTTACGAGAAGGCGCTCGGCCACAAGGTCGCTGAAGCCTAAATGGCAGCTCGCGTCTGCCTGGTCCACTATCACGAGGTTGGACTGAAGGGCAAGAACCGCGCACATTTTGAGCATATCCTCATGGATAACATCAAGGCGGCCTTGGCCGCCTTTTCCGTGAATGCCGTGTCTCGAATTTCCGGTTATATCCTCGTGACCTTTAACGAGCATCAGGCCGACGAGGCGGCGCGCGTCATTCGCACCGTCCCCGGCGTTGCCCGCGTGTCCCTGGCATATCACACGAACCGCGACCCGCAGGAATACTGCGCCGCCGCCGTGAAGGCGCTGCGCGAATTTGGTCCCTTCGAGTCGTTTAAGGTGCATGCCAAGCGCTCTAACACCGACTACGAGCTCACCTCGATTGATATCAATCGACAGGTCGGCGAGGTACTGTGCGAGGCGTTTCCCGATAAAAAGGTCCAGATGCACGATCCCGACGCGATGGTGCACGTGCTGGTGGTCCAGGGTAGCGTCTATGTGTATGCGCGCTCTGAGCGCGGCGTGGGTGGTCTTCCGGTGGGGTCTGCCGGCAAGGTTGTGACGCTGCTTTCCTCGGGTATCGATTCGCCGGTGGCGACCTGGATGCTCGCGCGTCGCGGCGCGGTGTGCGTGCCGGTACATTTCTCCGGTCGTCCTCAGACGCCCGATACGAGCGAGTATTTGGTGCAGGACATCATCCGTGCGCTTGAGCCGGGTGTCCAGATCGGCCGCCTGTACGTGGTGCCGTTTGGCGATTGCCAGCGTGAGATCTCGGTGACCTGCCCCAGCAACCTGCGGGTGATCATGTATCGCCGCATTATGTATTCGGTTGCTGAGCGCATTGCGCATATCGAGGGCGCCAAGGCTATCGTGACCGGCGAATCGCTCGGTCAGGTTGCATCCCAGACGCTCGAGAACATTATGGCCGTCAACGAGGCCGTCAAGATCCCCGTGTTCCGCCCGCTGATCGGTTCGGACAAGCAGGAGATCATTGCACGCGCTGAGGAGATCGGTACGTTCGGTATCTCGACCGAGGCTGCTCCCGACTGCTGCACGCTGTTTATGCCGCGTCGTCCCGAGACACACGCCAAACTCGATGCCGTGCACGAGGCCTGGGAGCTGTTCGACCACGAGGAGATGATCGAGCGCCTGCTTAAGCAGACCGAGTACATCGACTTCTCCAGCAACACGTATAAGGCCCCTAAGACCTTAAAACGCAAACATTCCGAGCTCGCTCCACGTGAGATTTACCAAGATCACGAATAATGTTGTGTATAGACCGGCGGTGATTTTGCATCGTCGGTCTTTTTCTATCTGGACTTTTGGCGATAAACGGTTCATTTATCGACGTGTGCCTGAATTAATGGACATTTTTTCGCAAGGTTTTGGTCAGCTTTTGGTTTGACCGTGATAGCCGGTGTGGGCATGTGGAGGCTGCAGCGCTCGTTTCCTGACACGATGGTGTTGGGAGGTGTTTGCTATGGCGCAGCGCGAGCAACACGAACGGGTTAAACGGATGGATCGCTTGGCAGAAAAGCTGCTCGGCCATAAGGCGGTGGTCGTGGCGATTCTGGTTGCCATTGCCGCCGCGAGCGGCTTGGCGATGGCAAGTTTTAGTAGCCGCTCCAGCGGCGTGTCGTTTGAGCGTAGTGATGAGGCGAGCGCCTCGGATGTGCGCGAGGCCGGGGATGCGTCACCCGACGATGCTGATGAGTCGTCTGCCAAGAGCTCTTCTGCTGCCGAGGTGTACGTCGATGTTGATGGCGCCGTTGTGAGGCCAGGCGTGTACCGGCTCAAAGATGGAGCACGGGTGTCCCAGGCGATTGATGCCGCCGGAGGGCTTACGGCCGAGGCGGATGTGACGGGTCTTAACCGTGCGTCCAAGATCACCGATGGTCAAAAGATCTATGTGCCGACGGTAGGGGAGCAACAAACGGCTGCGGCCGTCGGCGGCGCCGAAAGCAGTGCTTCCACGACCCCTGGTACAGGGTCTTCGTCGGGACTTGTGAATATCAATACGGCAAGTGCGGCGGAGCTGCAGACGCTTTCGGGCATCGGGCCTTCTATGGCCCAGTCAATTATCGACGAACGGACGCAAAACGGGGCCTTTGCCTCGGTCGATGACCTTATGCGCGTATCGGGGATCGGTGAGAAGAAACTCGCCAAAATTAAAGATTGCATCTGCGTATGAGTGCGACCGAGCGCGAGCATGTGATGCCACCGCGCCCATTGATGCCGTGGACGATAGCCCTTTGTGCCGGCTTGTGTGCGAGCTGTGGGTTAGTGCTTAACATGGCGGCCGATGCGCTGCTGGGAGAGCGGGCGGCGCCCGTCACATTGCTTATGGCCATTCCCGTTGCGGCAGCAGGGTGCATCGTATTGGCTCGGTCCTGCATGCGCCTTGTGCGGTGGAGGCGATGGCTGTATGCCGCGGCCCTCGGCCTCGTGGCGGGAGCGGTAGTGTCCGCGGGTTGGGCGATAGGGGCGCTGCGCGCTTCGAGGGCGTTGGATAATCGGGCTGCGAGCAGTCTCGAGTTTGTTGTGTGTGGCGACCCGTCCATCAATGACGGTGCGTACTCCTATACCTGTGATGCGTATGCGGGCGAAAAGCGTTTGGGTCAGGTACGGCTGTCGTGTGATCGTGAGCTTGGCGCCGGTTCGCATGTACGTGCTATCGGTCGAATTTCGCGCTTTGAGAATGATGCGTATGGGCGCTCACGCGTGCTTCGGGGCGAGCTTCGAAAGGTTAAAGTCGTCCGGTTGGTATCGATCGACGAGGGCCCTCCAGGCCCGTTGTCTTGGCTTCGAAACGAGCTCCTTGCCGTTATCGCGCCCGCGACCGACCCAGCGCGCTCGCTCATCGCCGGCGTTGTCTGTGGGCGCTCGTCCGAGCTGCGCGCCCAGCCTGCGGGCGAATGGTTTTCGGTAACGGGCACCGCACATCTCATCGCCGTTTCGGGCAGTCATCTTGCCATCGTGGGGTTTGTGATTGAGAGTGCCCTGCAAAAGACGCGTCTCTCTCGTGGGTTTCAGCGGGGGCTGTTGGTGCTGGCCCTCGCTGCCTATGCCGTTTTTACTGGCGCTTCGCCCTCGGCCGTGCGCGCGTGCTGTATGGTGGCGGCGACGCTTGTCGCCAACGGCGCCGGACGTCGTCGGCATGGCCTCTCGGCTCTGTTTGTCACCATGGCAATCTTTGTGTTGCTGCGCCCGACGGTATTGTTCGAGATGGGTTTTCAACTATCGTGCGCCAGTGTTTTTGCCATCCTTTGTTTTTGCCCCTACGCTACCTACGCCTTGTGCGAGCTGAGCGTGCCATCGGGGGTTGCCGGTATTTTGTCCGTCACGATGTGCTCACAACTCGCGACACTTCCTGTAACCATTCCCGCATTCGGGACGTTTTCGCTCATTGCCCCGCTTGCAAATGCCGTGATCGGTCCGGTGATAAGCGTACTGCTTGCTATATCGGTTGTGCTGGTGCCCTGCTCGCTTGTGCCGCTGTTGCGTCACGGGGCGCTCGTGGGGCCCATGATTGTCGCTCGCTGCGCCCTGTTCTTTGAGCAGCTCTTTGCTGCCGTTCCGGGCGCATCCGTAAGCGTGCCGCCCGATGCGCCCTTGGTATACGTGGTGCCGTTTGCGCTGGCGGTCCTCTTGGTCTGGTGGCCACGTCCCCGCGCGCGGCCCATGGCAGTGGGGCTGCTGTGTTTGATGCTTGCGGCGGCTGTTCCGTATGTCTATTGGGATCGATGTGCGCCGCCTTCGGTAACAGTCCTCGATGTCGGCCAAGCCGATGCGATTCTGGTTCGTCAGGGTAGCGCCGTGGCGCTTGTCGACTGTGGGCTCGATGAGCGCGTGGTGTCGGCGTTGGTTCGCAATAACGTTCACCATATCGATGCCGTCTTCGTGACGCATTGGGATGAAGATCATTGGGGTGGTCTTCCCGACGTACTCGATCAGTTTTCGGTTGGAACCATTGCGGTCGCGGCCGATGCACTGGACGGCGCGCCTGTTGAGGTCCTGAATCGCCCCGGCGTAACGTATCGGCAGGTAGCCCGCGGAGACGCGGTCGATATCGGCGCATTTCGGGCTCGTGTGATGTGGCCGTTTGACACGGTGGATGGTGAGGGCAATGAGGACTCGCTTGTCTTGCTGCTCTCCTATGCTCAGGAAGGTAAGAGTCTGCGTATGCTCCTCACTGGTGATGCCGAGCTCGATCAGGAGCGCGAGTTTGTACAGGAGGTGGGCGATATCGATGTGCTCAAGCTGGGGCATCACGGCTCAAAAGTTTCTGTCGACACAGACCTGCTGGAAACGCTTAAGCCCGAGCTCTCTATCGCGAGTGCGGGCGAGGGCAACCGCTACGGCCATCCATCCGATGCCTGCATCGATGCCGTTCGCGATGCGGGCGGCGCGTTCGCATGCACCATCGAACAAGGAGACATCACCGTCTCGCCGACCGTAACCGGATTTGCCATGCGATGCCAGCGACCGTGATGCTGCCGTTGGCGCGGGATAAGCCCGTGGGCTAGAATGGCACGGTACGAACACGAGAGCCTGCGGGAGGGGAGCGCGATGTCCGAAACCGGTCTGCTGCCGGCATATCTGATTGTCGGTACCGACGGAGTCAAACGCGACCACGCCGTCTCGCGTATGAAGGCGCG
Organism: Coriobacteriaceae bacterium; assembly: GCA_025757745.1. Lineage (NCBI taxonomy): Bacteria > Bacillati > Actinomycetota > Coriobacteriia > Coriobacteriales > Coriobacteriaceae > Coriobacteriaceae bacterium. Next base: position 1,336,961 of record CP107217.1, on the reverse strand, counting down.
TCTGGAAAAGACGGGCATGGTCGAGTTCAACCTCGACGAGCGCGATATGACCAAAGACCCCGATATCGAGTCGATTATCGGATCGCTCAACACCTTTCCCATGGGCAGCGAGTTTCGCCTGGTAATCCTTGACGGCTGCTCAAAACTCGCCAAAGCGATTTCCGAGCCGCTTGTCGAGTATCTGGCGAGTCCCAGCCCCACGACGGTTTGCCTCATAATCGCCGATTCGCTTGCCAAGAACACGCGCCTGTACAAGGCAATCGCCAAGATTGACAAGAAGGCCGTGATCGACTGTTCGGGCACCAAGCGCTGGGAGCTCCCGCGCCGCGTGCAGCAGATGGCGACGCAGCACGGAAAGTCCATTTCGACGGCGGCTGCCGAGGAGCTCGTTTCCCGCTCGGGCGAGAACACTCGCATGCTCGATAACGACTTGGCAAAGCTCGCCCAGATGGTCGAGGCACCCCAGATTGAACTTGCCGACGTGGAGCGTTGGATCGTGCGTACGGCCGAAGTCCAGCCCTGGGACTTTCTCAATGCGGTCTCGGCCCGTGACATGCGCCGCTCGCTTGAGCTCTTCAATCTACTGCCCGCCAAGAGCTACGTGTGGACTTACACATTGCTGTGCGGGCGCATTCGCGAGCTTATCGTTGCCAAGGCGCTCGATGCGCGTGGGCAGGGTCGTGAGCTTGCCGCGACGCTTAAGCTTCAGGCCTGGCAGGTCAAAAATCACTTTACCTGGGCACGCCGCTTTTCGATGGCGGAGCTTGTCGCTGCGCTCGAGGGTGCCGTCGATGTGGAGCTCGCGCTCAAGGGTTCGGCTGATTCCCAGACCGCGCTTTTGCTCTGGATTACGAACATCTTGAGAAAATCGTGATGATACCTGCCTATTTGACAAATTCGTTCTATCCCTTTGAGGGGGAGCGTGCTATAGTAGGCGCTTGCATGACCTCACCGTGTCTCAGAGGTGTCATACATTTTTTGCAAGGAACTCGAAAGGAACTCCAGAAGTGGCAAACATCAAGTCTCAGAAGAAGCGTATCCGCACCAATGAGGCAGCTCGCATGCGTAACAAGGCTGTCAAGTCCGAGCTCAAGACGCTGACCAAGCACGTCCAGTCCGCCGTCGCCGAGGGCGACGCCGAGAAGGCCCAGGCTGCCCTCAAGACCGTTACCAAGCGTCTCGACATGGCTGCCGCCAAGCATGTTATCCACAAGAACCAGGCTTCCAACCGCAAGTCCGGTCTTGCCAAGCTCGTGAACAGCATCAACGCCTAAGTTGTAAATTTCACACCACACAGATTACGCGCATAAAAGGAGCCTGTTTTATGGAACAGGCTCCATTTTTTGTACCGCTCGGGTAAGATAGTCCGCATGAATACTTCAATTGACATTTCCCACATCCGCAACTTCTCGATCGTTGCGCACATCGACCATGGCAAGTCCACGATCAGTGACCGCATCCTCGAGCTCACCCATACCGTCGACGAGCGCGACATGGAGTCGCAGCTGCTCGACACCATGGATATCGAGCGCGAGCGCGGCATCACGATCAAGTCCAATGCCGTTCGCGTTTCCTATGACGCCGACGATGGTGAGACGTATCAGTTCAACCTGATCGATACGCCGGGCCACGTGGACTTTACCTATGAGGTCTCGCGTTCGCTGGCCGCCTGTGAGGGCGCGGTGCTCGTCGTCGACGCCACGCAGGGCGTCGAGGCGCAGACCGTCTCCAACGCGACGCTCGCCATGAACGCCAATCTGGATATCGTGCCCGCCATCAATAAGATCGACCTGCCCTCGGCGCACCCCGACGAGGTCAAGACCGAGATCGAGGACGACCTGGCGATTCCCGCCGACGATGCCGTATGCGTATCGGGCAAAACTGGCGAGGGTATCCACGACCTGCTGGAGTCCATCGTCTTTTTGATCTCACCGCCCAAGGGCGATGCAAACGCGCCGCTCAAGGCGCTCATCCTGGACTCGTATTTCGATGAGTACCGCGGCGTCGTTGCCACGGTCCGTGTCTTTGACGGCTCCATCAAGAAGGGCGATACCCTGCGAATGATGCAGGCCAAGGGCGACTTTTTGGTCGATGGCGTGGGCGTCAAGCGTCCCGCCGAGACCCCGGTCGATGCGCTGACGGTCGGCGAGGTGGGCTACGTGGTCACGGGCCTGAAGGATCCCGAGGCCGTACGCGTGGGCGATACCCTCACGTGGGCGTCGAATCCCTGCCCCGAGCCACTTCCCGGCTATCGCGAGGCCAAGCCCATGGTCTACACAGGCCTGTTCCCCATCGATAACAAGGATTACGAGAACCTGCGTGACGCTCTCGATAAGCTGCATGTCAACGACCCGTCGTTGGTGTGGGAACCCGAGACCTCGGTGGCGCTCGGCTTTGGCTTCCGCGTGGGCTTCTTGGGCCTGTTGCATATGGAGGTCGTCAAGGAGCGCTTGGAGCGCGAGTTCAACCTGGACCTGATTGCCACGAGCCCTTCGGTGGATTATCACGTCTACAAGACTGACGGCGAGATGATTGATGTTCGCAGCCCGCAGGATCTGCCCGAGGCTACGCGCATCGAGCGCATCGAGGAGCCTTACCTCAAGGCCAAGATTATCTGCCCGCCCGAGTATACGGGTGCCGTCATGCAGCTCGCTATCGAGCACCGCGGCATTACGACCGACATGATCCATCTCACGAGCAAATCGGTCGAGATGCGCTTTGACATGCCACTCGCCGAGCTCATCCTGGACTTCTTTGACCAGCTCAAGAGTCGCACCAAGGGCTATGCCTCGCTCGACTATGAGTTCAACGAGTATCGTCCCTCCGAGCTCGTCAAGCTCGATATCCTGCTTTCGGGCGATGAGGTGGACGCGCTTTCGTTTATCGTGCACAAGGACAAGGCCTATGGCCTGGCCCGCGGGCTGTGCGACAAACTCAAGGAAATCATTCCACGCCAGCTGTTCGAGGTGCCCATCCAGGGCGCTATCGGCAACAAGATCATCGCCCGCTCCACCGTTAAGGCACGCCGCAAGGACGTGCTTGCCAAGTGCTACGGCGGCGATATCTCGCGTAAGCGCAAGCTGCTCGAGAAGCAGAAAGAGGGTAAGAAGCGCATGAAGGCCATCGGTTCGGTCGAGGTCCCGCAGGAGGCCTTTATGGCGATCCTCAAGGTGGACGAGTAGGTCCCATGGCGCTTTCTGAATACAGCAAGCGGCTGCTGGGCGCCTATGCCGAGCAGCCGTTCCTTATGGCTCCCATGGCGGGCGTAACCGACCCCGCCTATCGCATCATGTGTCGCCGCCGCGGTGCCAACCTTGCCTACAGCGAGATGGTGAGCGTTGCGGGCCTTGCCTATGCCAGCAACAAGACGTGGCGCCTGGTGTTGCCGGCCGACGAGGAGCAGCAGATCTGCGTGCAGCTCTTTGGTTCCAAGCCCGATCAGTTTGCGGGTGCTGTCGCTGCCGTCGAGGAGCGTGTGGGCGATCGCCTGTCGCTCATTGATATCAACATGGCCTGCCCGGCTCGCAAGGTCGTCACCAAGGGCGAGGGCTCGGCGCTTATGCGCACGCCCGATCTGGCAGAGAAGATCGTTGAGGCAGCGGTGGGCGCGGCGCACGTGCCCGTGACCGTAAAAATCCGCAAGGGCTTTTACGCCGAAGACCGCAATGCCGCGACGTTTGCCCAGATGCTCGAGGGGGCAGGGGCCGCTGCGGTGGCGGTACATGGTCGCTGTGCCACGCAGCTCTATACGGGCCAGGCCGATTGGTCGGTCGTCGATGAGGTGGCCGACGCCGTCGAGATTCCCGTTATCGGTTCGGGCGACGTGTTCTGCGCCGAGGATGCCGCGGAGCATCTGCGCAACTCCGGCGCCAGCGCCGTGTTCATCGCGCGCGGTATCTATGGCAATCCCTGGGTGTTCGGCGATGCCCGCGCCCTTGCGCTCGATGGCACGCCGGTACCGGTACGTAGCTCGGTCGAGCGCCTGGATGCCCTGCGCGAGCACCTGACGCTCACGCACGAGCTGTTGCCGCTCATGTCGCGTGCCCGTACGTACGCAAGCTGGTATCTAAAGGGGATGCCTCATGCTGCGGCCTGGCGCGCCCAAGTGGTGCGTTGCTCCACATACGAGGAGTTCATGGCATTGGTCGATGATATCGAGCGCGATGTGGTGGCCTGCGAGGCCGCACTTGCCGCCGGCGAGTCGGTGCCCGCTCATCCGCTGGAGGCCTAACGGTGGCCGTTACCGCGCTGTACGTGCATGTTCCGTTTTGCGCCCAAAAGTGCCGGTACTGCGACTTTGACTCGCGCAGTTTTGCTCCGTGCGACCTGAGCGCTGCGCTCGATGCCTATTTTGAGCAGTTGTATGCGCGCCTTGATGCCTTTGGAGACGTCGGGGCGCTTGCGCAGATCCGTACCGTCTATGTTGGCGGCGGCACGCCGTCGCTGGCGGGGGAGCGCCTGGTAGAACTCGCCCGGCGTATCTCTGCGTGCTGCAAGCCAGTTGAGTTTACCTGCGAAGCCAATCCTGAGTCGTTGACTTCGCAGCTTGCTGCGGCGCTTGCCGGGGTGGGCGTCACGCGCATTTCTCTGGGAGTTCAGACCCTCGACAACGCCGAGCTTGCCGCGATTGGTCGCATCCACGATTCGCACCGCGCCCTTGCAGCCATCGCCGCGGTGAGGGACGCTGGGCTCGATGTGTCCTGCGACCTGATGTGCGGACTTCCCGGGCAGACCGCCGTAAGCTGGCAGCGCACGCTCGATGGCGTGTTGGCGGCGGCGCCGCATCACGTGTCGGTTTACCCGCTCACGCTCGAGGAGGGCACGCCGCTTTACCGCATGGCGTGTCACGACGAGTCGCTTGAGCCCGACGAGGATTTTCAGGCTGCGTGCATGGATGCGGCGCGTGAGTGCCTGGGTGCGGCCGGCTATCACCCGTATGAGGTGGCAAGCTACGCGCTCGACGGCCATGAGTGCGCCCACAACATTGCCTATTGGACCGGACAGGGCTATCTGGGCTTGGGCCGCTCTGCCGCCGGTATGCTCGATGCCGAGGATTTCGATCGCTTGGCCGGGCTGTTTCCCGACGTGCCTGCTCGCGGCGATGCGTATCGCGTGCGCTTGGTGCAACGTGACGATGATGCGACGGCGTTTGATGCCGAGTATCTGTCGCAGCGCGAGGCTGCGGCCGAGGATCTGATGCTCGCCTGCCGCATGACGCGTGGCATTGGGCCCGACCTGTTGGTTCGCTCGGCAAGCGTGATCGCTGCAGATGAGTTGGCGGCGGCCTGTGACCGTGCTCTCGAGTTGGGCCTTGCCACCTGGGTGCCCGATCATGTTGAAGGACATGCTGGGAGCGTCACCTTAAAAGACGTTATCGCAGGTCGCGTCCGTGCCCGCTTAGCGCCCACCCACTTGGGCTGGCTCGATGGAAATGTGCTGTTCGAGCTGTTTTGGGGTCTAGCTTAGGCCGCTCGGGTAGAATTACCGCAATATATACGCTGCTGTGAGCAGGAGGTTGCCGCGCATGGCGACGATGAACGAAAAAGATTACTACGAGATTTTGGGTGTCTCCAAGGACGCCACCTCGCGTGATATACAGAAGGCCTTCCAGCAAAAGGCACGTAAGCTCCATCCTGACGTCAACAAAGAGCCGGATGCCGAGGAAAAGTTCAAAGAGGTTTCCGAGGCCTACGCTGTGCTTTCGGATGAGCAGAAGCGTGCGCGCTATGACGCCATGCGTTCGGGTAATCCCTTCGCCGGCGCTCCCACGGCTTCGCCCTATGGCGGCGGCTACGCCGGCAGCGCAGGCTATGGTAATCCCTTTGAGGGCGGCTTTCCCTTTGGTGGCGCCTGGGGCCAGCCCCGTCGCGGCCAGGCGGCCTACAACCCCGAGAGTGGCGCCAACGTGGTCGTCGATATCAAGCTCGACGCCAAGGAGGCCAAGGGCGGTGCCCGCAAGACCGTCCGCTATACGCGCTTCGATACCTGTGGTCACTGCGGAGGCTCGGGATCTGTTTCGTCCGAGCATGCACATACCTGTCCGAGCTGCGGCGGTCGCGGCCACATCGACGTCGACCTGTCCTTCCTGTTCGGTGCCGGCACGTTTCAGTCTGTCTGCCCCGAGTGCGGCGGTTCCGGTAAGGTCGTCGCCGACCCCTGCCCCGATTGCGGCGGCAGCGGCCGTGTCCGTGTGACCTCCGAGCAGACGATTGAGTTTCCCGCCGGCACGCACGATGGTGACGAGGTTCGCATTAGTGGCATGGGTCACGCCGGCACCAACGGTGCCTCGGGTGGCGATCTGGTCGGCCGCGCCCATGTCGAGGCCGAGCGCCTGGAAGGCAAGGCCCGTACAGGTTTTTACCTGATGGGCATCGTGGCGCCGTTTTTGGTGCTGTCGGCCATCTCGGGCGTGTTCTCGGCCTTTGCCATAATGTGCTTTATTCCGTTTGCCATGGGCCTGTTTATGGTGGTCTCGGACGGCGTGCTGCACCGCAGCCTGCTGTGGTGGAAGCGCGGCGCGATGCAGTTTGCCAACGGTTTTGCCAACGGATTTATGTTTGCGCTCGTGTCGGTTTGGTTTGCGAGTTGCTCGCAACGTGCCATGCTTTCGCCCTACGCAATGCAATAACATCTAGCCCTCTGTTTGCGGCCGGCCCAGCTTGGGTATAGGACGCACTGTGACAAAAATGAAAGTCGGAAGGATTCGGTCGTGTCGGAAAATAGGGATTACTACGAGGTACTTGGCGTCGACAAGGATGCCGACGCGCGGACGATTAAGCGCGCGTTTCTAAAGAAGGCCCGTACCGTACACCCGGACGTTTCGGACGACCCCGAGGCCGAGGCCAAGTTCAAAGAGCTTAACGAGGCGTATTCCGTTCTTTCCGACGAGCAGAAGCGTGCTAACTACGACCGTTACGGCACCGCGGACGGCCCTGGTGGTTCGGGGTACGTCGATATCAACGATATCTTTGGTGGCATGGGCATGGACGACCTGTTCTCGTCGTTCTTTGGCGGCGGTGCCGGCGGTGGCGCCCGAAATCGCCGTGAGCGTCGTCGCGGCCGCGATATGGCCATCTCCCTTTCGGTGACCCTTGAGGAGGCGGCGCTCGGTTGCAAAAAGACGATCAGCTATGACCGCCTTGCCCCCTGCGAGGATTGCAACGGCACCGGCAGGGCCGAGGGTGCACGGGAAAAGCAGTGCAGCCGCTGCCACGGCACGGGCTATGTCACGACGGTCCAGCGTTCGTTCCTGGGCCAGGTTCAGTCTTCTTCGCCCTGTCCCGACTGCCATGGCGAGGGCACGGTTATCGACCATCCCTGCGAGACCTGCGACGGTCAGGGCCGCACGCCTTCGCACGAAAAGATCGACATCGATATTCCCGCCGGCGTTTCGACCGGTTGCCAGCTGCGCGTGAGCGGCTTTGGCGAGGCCGGTCTTCGTGGCGAGCCCTCGGGCGACCTGATCGTCAACGTGCGCGTCGCCGACCACGAGCGTTTTAAGCGCAACGGCGACGACCTGTACCTCGTGAGCGATATCTCGATTGCGCAGGCTGCGCTCGGATGCGAGATCGAGGTCGAGGGTATTATGCCTGACGAGGTCGTCAAGGTGACGGTTCCCGCCGGCACACAGTACGGTGACACCGTGAGCGTTGGCAACTACGGCATGCCCCGTATCGGCGGTGGCGGTTCGCGCGGTCGTCTGATCGTGCAGATGCGCGTGGTCGTCCCCACCAATCTCTCCAACAAGCAGCGCGAGCTGCTTCGCGCCTTTGCCGACGAGATGGGCGATGACGTCGCATCCGGTAAGAAATCCGTGACCGATCGTATCAAGAGCGCCCTCGACGATATCCTCGATTAAGGAGCCCGCGTGCTCGCACCTCATATCTCTGTCGTCAACCTCGGCTGCCGTGTCAACCGGGTTGAGTCCGACCGTATCACTGCCGATTTAATGCGCCTGGGCTTTGCGATGGTGGAGCCTCAGGATGCTGAGCTGATCGTCATTAACACCTGTGCCGTTACGGGCGAGGCCGAGGCCAAGACCCGTAAGGCCGTTCGCCATGCGCTGGCCTATCCAAACGAGCCCTATGTGGTCGTGACCGGATGTGTGGTCAATCTGCATCCCGAGGAGCTGCTGGAGCTTTCGGACCGCGTGATCGCCGAGCCGTCCAAGATCGATGTCGCCGAACGCGTCTGTGAGGTGCTGGGCGTTGAGTCAGATGACGTTCCCGCCTGCAGCGACGGCGAGGTTGTCGACGCACTCGGTCGCTCGCGTCTGGGCGTGAAGATTCAGGACGGCTGCAACCATCGCTGCACCTATTGCATCGTGTGGAAGGCACGCGGTCCCGAGCGCTCCGTGCCCGTCGAGTCCGTGCTCGAGCAAGTTCGCGAGGCCCAGGAGGCCGGTGTGCCCGAGGTGGTGCTGACCGGTGTGAACCTGGGTGCCTACGATGGCAAGAGCGCGACTGATGAACACGTCGAGATCGATGAGCTGCTCGAGGCGATCATGGAGCGCACGTCCATTCCGCATGTGCGCATTTCCTCGGTCGAGCCCATGGATATCTCCGAGTCCCTGCTTAAGGTCATGGCGCGCTATCCGAAGCGCATCGCCCCGTTTTTGCACCTGCCCGTGCAGTCTGGCTGCACCAGGACACTGCGTCGCATGGGCCGTCCCTACAGCGCCGAGGCCTTCGAGGAGACGGTGCACATGATTCGCACCAACTTGCCCCAGGCGTCTCTTTCGTGTGATGTCATCGTCGGTTTTCCCGGCGAGACGGACGAGGAGTTTGAGGAGTCGCTGGCGCTGTGCCGCCGTGTGGGATTCTCGCGTATGCACGTGTTCCGCTACAGCAAGCGTCCCGGTACCCTTGCTGCCGACATGCCCGACCAGGTGCCGCCCGAGGTTATGGCCGAGCGCAGCCGCCGCATGCGAGCCGCGGCGCAGGAGCTCGCTATTGCCGACGCTCGCCGTCGCGTGGGAACCGTCGAGCGTGCCGTGCTCGAATATGGCGACAACCTGACGCTCGGTTCGTTCCATCATGCCCGTCTTGACGATACCCGTGGACTCACAGCCCCGTGCCTGCTCGATGTTGCTATCATCGGAGTCGATGATTCCGGCTTGGTCCATGCACGCAGGGAGGTTCATGGAAGCCTCGAAGATTAGACTTACCGTTCCCGAGGGTATTGACCCTTCGCGCGTTTTGGGTGCCGGTGACGGCGTCCTTCGTGCGCTCGAGAGCTTGGTTCGCGCCCATGTGGTCGCCCGTGGCGACAGTATCGCCGTGAGCGGTGACCCGGACGAGGTCGAGCTCGTGGCGCGTTTTTTCGAGCATGCTTTTCGCGAAGCGGCCGCCGGACGCACACTGTCTGCCGACGATGTCTCTCGCTGCCTGGCCGTATTGCGCGACGGTGAGCACGAGGCTACGTCGCTTCGCGATGATGTGCTGCTTTCGTATCGCGGTCGTGCCATTCGCCCCAAGACGCTCGGCCAAAAGCGCTACGTGGATGCCATCCGCTCGCATACCATCACGTTTGGCCTTGGTCCCGCCGGTACCGGTAAGACCTATCTGGCCATGGCGCTCGCCGTTGCCGCGCTCAAGCGTCACGAGGTGGGCCGTCTGATCTTGACGCGTCCGGTTGTCGAGGCGGGGGAGAATCTGGGCTTTTTGCCCGGTACCCTCGAGGAAAAGATCGACCCCTATATGCGTCCGCTCTACGACGCCCTTTTTGACATGATGGATCGCGAGCGCACCGATGAGCTCATGGAGCGCGGCATGATCGAGATCGCCCCGCTTGCCTACATGCGCGGCCGCACGCTGAGCGATGCCTTCGTGGTGCTCGACGAGGCGCAAAATACCACGCCCGAGCAGATGAAGATGTTCCTGACGCGCCTGGGTTTTAACTCCAAGTTTGTGATTACCGGCGACCTGAGTCAGCGCGACCTGGTGGGTCGTCGCGGCGGTCTTGCCGACGTTGAGCGGATTTTAGGCCGTGTCGACGATGTCGCATTTTCTCACCTCGAGCGTGCCGACGTGGTGCGCCATGCCTTGGTGGGGCGTATCGTCGAGGCATACGATGCTTATGATGATGTACGCGATAAGCGCGTGCACGACCGAAAGGAGTCCCGTTGAGTGTATTGATCAGCAACGATGCCGAGCTCGATACGCTACTCGACGCGCAGGAGGTAGAGCACATCTGCGAGGTCGTGCTCGTCGCCGAGGGCGTTGAGCGTGAAGTTGAGATTTCCCTTTCGTATGTCGATGAGGACGAGATGCACGAGCTCAACCACGAGTGGCGCGGTATCGACCGTACCACCGATGTCCTCTCGTTTGAGTGCGACTCGGCCTTTGACGAGGATATTCCCGCCGACGAGACGCTCGAGCTCGGCGATATTATCCTGGCCCCGGAGGTCATTGCCCGTCAGGCCCCCGGCTTTGGTAATAGCCCTGCCGACGAGTGCCGCCTGATGCTCGTGCATGGCATGCTGCACCTGCTGGGGTATGACCATATCGAGGACGACGAGGCCGAGGTCATGGAGGCCCGCGAGGACGCCATCCTGCGCGATCTGGCGCTCGAGCGCGGCGAGGACCCCAAGCTGGTCCACATCGGCCCCATCACCAACCACGCCCACGACTAGGAGCCGTCTATGATTCCTGGATCGAACAAGGACCATCCGTCCTTCTTAAAGTCGTTCTCCTACGCCATGGAGGGCTTCGTCACCGCCGTTAAGACCGAGCGCAACATTAAGGTCATGCTCGTGGCGGGCGTGTGCACCGTCATTGCCGGCTGCATCGTGGGGCTCGACATTGCCGAGTGGGCCACGGTTATCATCTGCTGTGGCTTGGTGATTCACGGCGAGCTGTGCAACACCGCCATGGAGGCGATCGTCGACCTGGCGACCCAGGAGCTCCATCCGCTGGCAAAGCGTGCGAAGGATATCGCCGCCGCCTCCGTATACGTACTTTCCATCACCGCCGCGATTGTGGGATTGCTGGTATTTGCCCACGCGCTCGACTTTATTTAGAAAGGGATTTTCATGTCCGACAATATGCAGCTTATCGATGAAACTCTGGACGACGAGTCCCTGGATGCGGTGGATGCCGAAGCGAACGATGCCTATGAGGATGTCGAGGAGTTCGATCCGTTTGAGGGCATGAGCGACGAGGAACTCGACGCCCTGTGCGACGAGGGCGACAGCCTCGCGGGCTTTGGCGACGTTGAGCCTGGTTTCCGCAGCGGCTTCGTGGCGCTGGTCGGCCGCCCCAACGCCGGCAAGTCCACGCTGTTCAACGCCTGCTATGGCAAAAAGGTTGCCATCACCTCGCCGGTGGCCCAGACGACCCGCCGCCGCATGCGCGCCGTCGTCAATCGTCCCGGTTACCAGCTGGTCTTTGTCGATACCCCGGGTATCCACAAGCCCAAGGACGGCCTGGGGTCCGAGCTCAACAAGAGCGCGTTGTTCGAACTGAACGATGTCGATGTCGTCGCGTTTTTGATTGATGCCACCAAGCCGATCGGCAGGGGAGACGCCTGGGTTGCCGAGCGCGTCAAAAACGCCCGTTCCAAGAAGGTCCTGGTGCTCACCAAGGCCGATGAGGCCGACCCCGCACAGGTCATGGAGCAGCTTAAGGCCGCCCACGAGCTCATGGAATATGACGATGAGATCGTGACGTCGTCGGTCAAGAACTTCAACGTCGATGCGTTTATCGAGACCGTTGCACGCTTTTTGCCCGAGGGTCCGCGTTGGTTCCCCGAGGACATGGGTACCGACGCTTCCGACGAGACGCTCGTTGCCGAGTTTGTGCGCGAGAAGGTCTTGCGCCGCACCCGTGATGAGATCCCGCACTCCGTTGGCGTGATCTGCGATGCGCTCGAGCAGACCAAGAAGGTGCTGCGCATGCACGCCACCATTTACGTCGAGCGCGAGGGGCAAAAGGGCATCATCATCGGCAAGGGCGGCGAGATGATCAAACATATCGGTATCGACGCCCGTCGCGATCTTGAGCGCATCTTTGGCACGCAGGTCTTTTTGGAGCTGGACGTGAAGGTCAAGGCCGGCTGGCGTGACGACGAGGCCCAGATTCGCCGCTTTGGCTACAACGCCGAGGACTAAGGACGCGCGGCGCGCATGGCAGGCTCCCGGACATATCGCACGAAGGTGCTCGTCCTCGATAAGACGAAGCTCAAAGAGACGGACCTGATCTTGACGATGCTTGACGAGCGGGGTCGGCAGGTTCGCGCCGTGGCAAAGGGCGCCCGCAAACCCGGTGGGCGCCTTGCTGCGCGCTGCGAGCTGTTCTGCACCGTCGATATGCTGCTCGCGCATGGACGGTCGCTCGACGTGGTTTCCCAGGCCGAGCTTATGGAGGCGCCGCTCGGCGCTGCGCCCGATTACGAGACGACCTGTGCCGCAAGCGCGATTGCCGAGGTTGCGCGCGTGTGCTCGTTCGAGGACGCCGAGGACCCGTATACCTTTGCCATAACGCAGCGAGCGCTTGCCCTGGTGGGCAGCGGGCTCGACACGGCGCATATGGATCTACTTGTGGCGGCATATGTCTTTAAGCTGCTGTCGCACGTTGGCTATCGACCCGATTTTTCGGCCTGCGTGCTGTGCGGAGACCCCATGCTGTCGTATTTTTCGCCCCGGGCGGGCGGGCTCATGTGCGGGTCGTGCGCGTCGAGCGTTCCGGGTGCCGAGCTGGTGTCGACCGGTGAGGTCGCGTGGCTGCGCGCCCTCATGTCCATGACCTTCGACGAGCTTATGGATCAAAGGATCGACCCGCATACTGCGGCGTTTTTGCTCGGGCTTTCGCATGTCTGGGCGGCAACACATACCGATCAGCGGCTCCGTGCGATGGAATTCATGTTGGGTCGGTGATGATGCGCAGGCACAGGCTGCTTGTGGTAACATACCGACCTGTTGGTACCTCGACCTTGGTTGCTCGCTCCACCGGCGGCTTCCCAGTCCGAGGCGAATCGAGTCGCCCGCGGGCGACGTAAAACGAAAGGTGAAACAATGACTGTTTCCAAAGAGCGCAAGGCGGAGCTGACTGCCCAGTTCGGTAACACCCCGGTCGACACCGGTAACCCCAAGGTTCAGGTCGCCATCCTGTCCGAGCGCATCAAGGAGCTGACCGAGCACATGAAGTCCCACCAGAAGGACTTCCACACCCGTCGTGGTCTGCTCATGCTCGTCGGCCGTCGTCGTCGTCTTCTCTCCTACATCAAGAAGAACGACATCGTCGAGTACCGTGAGCTCATCAAGGCTCTGGGCATCCGCGACAACATCCAGTAAGGATTTGTACATGCTAAGAGCGTCCTGCGCAGCGGGGCGCTCTTTTTGTGTAAGGGCGTGAACACTCACGCTCTGAAGCGTGGCGGGGGCAGGGGGCCCGCGTCACATGAGAAGCCCGCAGGCAAGGGGCCTGTGGGGTAAAGGAGAACAATGACACTCGTATCCAAGACCTTTGAGCTGTACGGCAAGACCTACACCTTTGAGTCCGGCGAGCTTGCCAAGCAGGCCACCGGCGCCTGTCTGGTCAAGCAGGGCGACACCACGATGCTCGACACCGTGGTCGTCTCCAAGGAGCGTAAGAACTACGACTTCTTCCCGCTGACCGTCGACTTCAACGAGAAGATGTACGCCGCCGGCCGCATCCCGGGTGGCTACCTCAAGCGTGAGGGCCGTCCCAGCGAGAAGGCCACGCTCACGGCCCGTATGATCGACCGCCCGATCCGCCCGAGCTTCCCGGACGGCTTCCGCAACGAGGTGCACATCGTCGCCACCTCGCTCGTCGCTGACCAGGTCAACCCCTTCGACGTCATCAACGTCATGGGTGCTTCTCTGGCCATGACGCTCGGCGGCGTGCCCTTCGAGGGTCCGCTTGCCTGCGTGCGCATCGGCCGCAACGTGGAGACCGGCGAGTTTATCGTCAACCCCACCTATGAGGAGCGCGAGAACTCCGACCTGGACCTGGAGCTGGGCGGCTCTGCCGACTTCATCTCGATGGTCGAGGCCGGCGCCGAGGAGATCTCCGAGGACGACATGCTCGCCGCTATGAAGTTTGGCCAGGAGGCTCTTGCTGCCTTCTGCCAGGCTCAGGACGAGTTTGTCGCCGAGTGGGAGCAGGTCAACGGCGCTATCGTCAAGAAGGAGTACCCGCTCGATCAGCCCGTCGAGGAGGTCCAGGAGCGCATCTTTGCCCACTACGACGAGATGGCTGCTGCCCTGCGCGACGCCGACAAGCTCTCTCGTATCGGTAAGGTCGAGGCTCTGAAGGAGTCCATCCGTGCCGAGTTCACCGAGGAGGAGCAGGCCGCTTGGGAGCGCGAGATCCCCGTGGCGCTCAAGAAGCTCGAGAAGAAGGCCATGCGCACCATGGTCGTCGAGACCGGCGAGCGCGTCGACGGCCGTGCTGCCGACGAGATTCGCCCCATCATGGTGAAGGACAACTACCTGCCGCTTGTTCACGGCTCCGGCCTGTTCCAGCGCGGCCAGACCCAGGTGCTTTCCGTCCTGTCGCTCGGCATGCTCAACGAGGGTCAGCGTCTGGATACCATCGAGCCCACCGAGGGCAAGCGCTACATGCACCACTACAACTTCCCGCCGTTCTGCACCGGCGAGACCGGCCGCATGGGCAGCCCCAAGCGCCGCGAGATCGGCCACGGCAACCTGGCCGAGCGCGCTCTGCTTCCGGTGCTCCCCGACGAGAACGAGTTCCCCTACGCCATCCGCGTCGTCTCCGAGGTCATGGAGTCCAACGGTTCCTCTTCGATGGCTTCGACCTGCGGTTCCACGCTCGCCCTTATGGACGGCGGCGTGCCCATTAAGCGCCCGGTCTCCGGTATCGCCATGGGCCTGATCCAGGAGGAGGGCAAGACCGTGGTCCTGTCCGATATCCAGGGTCTCGAGGACTTCCTGGGCGACATGGACTTTAAGGTCACCGGTACCACCGAGGGCATCACCGCCCTGCAGATGGACAACAAGGCCACCGGTCTTACCTTCGACATCCTGGCCCGCGCCCTGCAGCAGGCCAAGGAAGGTCGCGCCTTCATCCTGCAGAAGATGCTCGATGTGATCCCCGAGCCGCGCCACACCACGCGCAGCACCGCTCCGCGTATCGTCTCTATCCAGGTTCCGACCGATAAGATTCGCGACGTCATCGGCTCCGGCGGCAAGGTCATCCGCGGTATCCAGGACGAGACCGGCGCTTCGGTTGACATCCAGGAGGATGGCACCGTCTTTGTCGGCGGCACCGGCGAGTCCGTCGACCAGGCCGTCGAGCGCATCAAGCTCATCATCAAGGTTCCCGAGCCGGGCGAGGAGTACACCGGTCGCGTGGTCTCCATCCAGCCCTTCGGCGCCTTCGTCAACCTGCTGCCTGGCAAGGACGGCCTGCTGCACATCTCCCGCGTCGCCAAGGGCCGCGTGGAGAAGGTCGAGGACGTTCTCAACGTGGGCGACGAGGTCAAGGTCGTCGTCATCGAGGTCGACGATCGCGGCAAGATCTCGCTCGACCGTCTGGACAAGCCCGAGGCACCGGCTCGCGCCGAGGGTGCCTCCGAGGGCGATGGCGAGCACTTCCAGCGCCGTGAGCGTCCGCGTCGCGAGCGCTCCGAGCGCAGCGACCGTCCGCGCCGTCCCGGCGACAACGGAGGCCGCAAGCCCCGCCGTCACCACGACGCCGAGTAACAGTTACACATAAGCAGCTCAACAAGGGCGACTCCGGACAGGGGTCGCCCTTTTGCTTGCGCCCGGGAGGGGCGCATATGAAGTTTCCTGCTCTACAGTCCTGCGCAAGACGGAAAGCACATTAAGTGCTTTCCTTTGCGTGCGGAACTTGCGATAAACTTCATATGCGCCCCTCCCGGGCGCAAGCAAAAGGGCTAGTTAGTGCCGCTCGCCATTGAGTTAGACAGTCTATTCAGCAGTCAGATTTCGGATCTGTAGAGAGATGCAGCAGCATTTCCCCAGATAAAACCTACTTAAATAAACCTGTCCTTTATTGGCAGGTCTGGGCTCAGCGGCCCCGGCACGGGCTAAGTTTATCGCGAGTTCCGCACGAACAGGAGGCCACTTAATGTGGCCTCCGTCGTGAGCAGGACTGTAGAGCAGGAAACTTAGCCCGTGCCGGGGCCGCTGAGCCCAGACCGGCGGGATACACAGGTTCAGATGGGGCTTTGATGCATGGGTGGTCTGTTGATGGACAATTGGGTATGATGATGTGGTTACTGCATCGACTCTGCGATGCATGTTTGTACGTTCCCGGCGGTCGGTTTGCCAGAAGCGCCCCGTCGGTTGTTCCAGACCCGTTTCGAAGAAAGGAAACCACACGAACCTATGGCAGCTAAAAAATCATCTCCCTTGAAGATCATTCCGCTCGGCGGCCTTGACGGCATCGGCAAGAACATGACGGTCTTCGAGTGCGGCGACGACATGGTGCTCGTCGACGCCGGCCTCATGTTCCCCGACGACTCCCAGCCCGGTATCGACCTGGTGCTTCCCGACTACACCTATGTCCTGGAGAACGAGGAGAAGCTCCGCGGCATCGTCGTCACCCACGGCCACGAGGACCACACCGGTTCGCTTCCGTACCTGCTGCAGGACCTCAACAACAAGGTGCCCATCTTCTCGAGCAAGCTGACGCTCGGTTTTATCGAGGGTAAGCTCTCCGAGTTCCGCATTCGCGCGCCCAAGTTCCGTGAGGTCAAGGGCGGCAGCCACGTCAATCTCGGTGGCATCTCGCTCGATTTCTTCTCCATGACGCACTCCATTCCGGGTGCTTTGGGCGTGTTTATTCGCACCAACCAGGGCACCGTTATGCACACGGGCGACTTTAAGCTCGACCAGACGCCCATCGACGGCGTCACGCCCGACTATGCCGCCATCAGCCGCTTTGCCAAGCAGGGTATCGACCTGCTGCTTTCCGACTCCACCAACGCCACGGTTCCCGGCTTTACTAAGTCCGAGGCCGAGGTTGGCCCCAACCTGCTGCATGCCATCAAGAACGCCCCGGGCCGCGTGTTCGTCGCGTCGTTCTCGAGCCACATCCATCGCCTGCAGCAGATCTGCGACGCTGCCCGCAAGTGCGGCCGCAAGGTCGTCGTGACAGGACGTTCCATGCTCACCAACACTCGCGTGGCGCGCGAGCTTGGCTACCTCAACATCGACGATGCCGATATCCTCGATGCCTTTGATATCGATAACCTACCCGACGACAAGATCGTCGTCATGTGCACCGGTTCGCAGGGCGAGCCGCTGTCGGCCCTGTCCCGCATGGCCAACGGCGAGCACAAGACGCTCTCCATCCACGAGGGCGATACCGTCATCCTGTCCGCTACGCCCGTTCCTGGCAACGAGAAGGCCGTGCAGCAGGTCGTCAACAGCCTGGCAAAGCTCGGCTGCGACGTGTGGGATAAGAATCGTGCCCTCGTCCATGTCTCGGGCCACGGCAGCCAGGAGGAGCTCAAGCTTCTGATGGCCATGGCCAAGCCCACCTACTTTATGCCGGTTCACGGCGAGGCCGTGCATCTGCGTGCCCATGCCCAGCTTGCCCGTAAGATGGGCATTAAGGATGATCACATCTTTATCCTCGATAACGGCGACACGCTCGAGATGCGTGGCGGTATCGTCAAGCGCGGTACGCCTGTCGAGTCCGGCGTCGTCTATGTTGACGGTCTGCGCATCGGCGACACCGACCCCATCGTCCTGCGCGATCGCCAAAAGCTCGCCAACGACGGTATGGTCACGGCCGTTGCCATCGTCTCGCTCAAGCATAAGAAGATCGAGGCTATCGAGTTCTCGGGCCGCGGTGTTTCGTTTGCCATCGACGACCAGTTCTCCGAGGATGCCTCAGCAGCCATCATGAAGACGATCGAGAAGGGCAAGTTTAGCTTTACCAGCAGTGGCTCCGATGCCATTCGCAAGGCCGTGCGCGATTCGCTCTCCAACTTTATCTGGAGCCGCACGCGCACCCGTCCGATGATCATCCCGGTCGTCATGGAGGTTTAGTTTGGCGCGCGGATCTGCACAAAACGCCAAAGGCAATAAGGCCAGTAACCAACCGGCATCTGCTAAGGGTGCCGGTTCCCATCTGCGTGCCAATCAGGGCCACGAGTCGGAGTTCGATGAGTTCGAGCCCTTGGTCGAGCCTTCGGCCAATCGCGATATCGCCGGCGTGGTCATTGCCGTTTTGGCGATTGCGTCCTTTATCGCCGTGATTTCCCCGGCAACGGCGCCCGTGACAGCTGCGGTTGCCGGTTTCTACCACCTTGGCTTTGGCCTGGGCGCCTACGTGCTGCCGATCGTCATCTTGCTGTTTGCCGCTACACTCTTTTTGGGTGAGGACTCGCCGCTCAATATTCGCTCGGTTGCGGGCGGCGCCGTAGTCTTTGTGGCCATTGTCTCTATCCTGTCGCTGTTGGTGCCGGGTACGACCGACTCGTGCGACCTTATGTTTACGCCGCAGAACCTTTCCGCGTCGGGCGGCTACATTGGCGCCTTTATCGCAAGTACCTTGCAAAACGCCCTGGGTAAACCCATCGCCATGGTTGTCTTGTTGGGGCTTGTCGTCGTAGGTTTGGTCATTATTGGCTTTTCGGTGGGCGGCGTTTTGCGCTCCGCACGCGATCGCGCTGCCGATTTTGCCGAGCGCCGTCGTGCCGATGTCAATGCGAGCCCGTGGGGCGATGAAGAGGCCCTGTCGGTTCCCGGTGTCGCCCGTCCGCACCTGAGCATTCTGCGCCAGAAGGGAACTGACGCCGCCGTGACCACGGTCATGGGTGGTGATGTTGATCCTGTTTTGGATGACGACGAGGACGATGACCCGTTTGTCGACGTGTCCGAGGCCGTGGAGGCCGAGCGAGCCAAGACCACGCTGCTGCCGCGTCGCCATGCCAAGAAGGGCAAGGCCGCGCCCAAGTTCAACACGAGCGAGCCCGACCCGTCTTGGTCCGATAGCGAAATCGAACTCACCGAGGGCGATGACGAGGACGACGAGACTCCGCTCGAGACCGCCAAGACAACCTTGCTGCCGCGTCGCCGTGCCAAGGCAGGACAGGTCACCGGACAGTTTTCGATGGAAGACGACCCGGACAAGGCTGATGAGTCCGAACCGCCGTTTGCCGTGAATCCCGTTTCGGCAGCTCCTCAGATCCCCGATTTCCTGAAGCATCCCAAGGTTGCCGATGCCTCCAGCTCTACGGCTTCTGCTGTTCCTGTTGCAGCCGGCGATGGGGGAGCGAACGGTACCGTTGCCGATGCCGAGGGTGAACAAGAGGACGGCCTCAAGCTCCCACCGCTCGAAATCCTGCACGCCAACCCGCAGTCGGCGTCCTCCGCGTCTTCTGATAAGGAGCTGGAACAGACTGCCGAGTCGTTGCAGTCCACCTTGCTTGAGTTTGGCCGTAGCGCCCGCGTTGTCGGCTGGATTGCCGGCCCCACGGTCACGACCTTTAAGCTACAGCCCGGTGAGGGCGAGCGCGTGAGCAAGATCTCGAGCCTCGAGGACGATATCGCGCTTTCGCTTGCCGCCCAGTCGGTGCGCATCTTCGCGCCGATACCTGGCACCTCGCTCGTTGGTATCGAGATTCCCAATCGTAAGCGTCAGAACGTCAACCTGGGCGACGTGCTTCCCTATGTGAAGGGCGGTCCGCTCGAGCTTGCCATCGGTCGCGATGCCGAGGGCACGCCGGTTGTCGCCGACCTCGCCAAAATGCCCCACCTGCTGATCGCCGGCACCACCGGTTCGGGTAAGTCGGTCATGATCAACTCCATCATCACGACGCTGCTCATGCGCGCCCTTCCCGAGGACGTTCGCCTGATCATGGTCGACCCCAAGCGCGTCGAGCTTGCGGGCTATAACGGCCTGCCTCATCTCTACGTGCCCGTGGTGACCGAGCCCAAGCAGGCGGCCAGTGCGCTGCAGTGGGCCGTGTCCGAGATGGAGCGTCGCCTGAAGGTCTTCGAGCGCCTCAACGTTCGCAAGATCTCGACCTATAACGAAAAGCAGGCCGCCGGCGAGTTTGAGCATTACGATAACCCGCCGCAAAAGATGCCCTATCTGGTCATCATCATCGACGAGCTTTCGGACCTGATGATGGTCGCCGGCAAGGATGTCGAGGCCTCGATCGTCCGTATCGCCCAGCTGGGTCGTGCCGCCGGTATTCACCTTATCGTGGCTACGCAGCGCCCCAGCTCCAATGTGGTGACGGGCCTTATCAAGGCCAACATCACCAACCGTATCGCCTTTAACGTGGCTACGGGTATCGATTCCCGCGTCATCATCGATCAGATGGGCGCCGAAAAGCTCACCGGTTTAGGCGACATGCTGTTCTCCAAGGTCGACTGGGGCAAACCCCGCCGTATCCAGGGCTGTTTTGTCTCGGACGACGAGATCAACGAGATCGTCGAGTTCGTTAAGTCGCAAAGCGAGCCCGACTACCATGAGGAGATTCTGTCTGCCGTGGCGCCCGCTTCCATGTCCATGGCTGGTGGCGGCATTGTTCGCACGGGCGTTGCCGATCCGCAAGATGACGACCCGCTTATCTGGGAGGCCGCCCATATTGTGGTGGAATCGCAGCTGGGCTCCACATCTGGACTGCAACGCCGCCTCAAGGTTGGCTATGCGCGCGCCGGGCGTATTATGGACATGCTGGAAGAAAAGGGTGTCGTCGGCCCGCCCGATGGTTCCAAGCCGCGCGAGGTCCTGTTGGACGAGGAGGGGCTCGCCGCGTTGGAGTCTGTCGACGCCGAGATGGCACGTGAAGATCGTGAGTTTGGAGGATTCTGATGGCTGCACGCTTTGGTGACATGCTGCTCGAGCAGCGTCGCCGGATGGGCCTTTCCATCCAGCAGGTCGCCAACACCATCAAAATCAGGCCGCAGATCATCGAGTTTTTCGAGACCGGTAACTTTGCATCGATGCCCCCGCGCGGCTATGCGCAGGGCATGATTTCGAGCTATGCTCGCTATTTGGGGCTTAACCCGCGCGAGGTCGTCAACGCTTATTTTGATGACCTCATGGCATATGAACGCGAGACCTCGCAGCAGGGCGGTCGTTTTCAGGATGCTGCCGGCTACGTTAACTCGCGTTCGTCTGTCGATAACGGACGCTTTCTGATGGTTCAGGGTGGTCGCTCGACGCGGTACGGCCAGCGCCCTCCGCAGGCGGGCTATATCACCGAGACGGGCTCCAGCGAGGAGATTCGTTCTCAGCGAGATCGCTTTCGCAGTACGCCCATGCCTGATGACCGTGCGCTTCCCGCCGCTCGCGGGTTGAGTCGCGATCCCCGCGCCGGTTACGGCGACGGTGGCTACTCCGGTCGTGGTTATCGCGGAGTTTCTGCCGGGCGTTCCCACGGTGGTTACGCCGACGCCGATACCACGCAGGTGACGCCGCGCCTCCGTTCGCAATCGCAGCCTTACGGGCAGCGCTCTTCGGCGCCTCGCTCTGGCCAGCGTGGCTATCAGAACCGTGGCGAGCTTGCGCCGCGTTCTGGCCAGCGCGGCTCGCAGAGCCAAGGCGGCTATCGTGGTCGTCCCGATAGCGGTCGCGGCCGTATGCCGCAGGGGAATGGGCGAGGCGGCTCCAGTCGCGCACGCAGCGGCGGGCGCGTCTCCCAGAACAACGGACTCGATCCGCGCATCATCTACGCCGGCATCGGTGCCGTGGCGCTTTTGTTGATTCTGCTCATCGTGGTCCTCCTGCGTGGCTGTGGCTCTTCTGCACCCGAGTCGACGCCCGAGACGCCCGCGGCCACCAAGACGACGACCAAGAAGTCTTCCAAGAAGACCGAATCTGTTGACGAGGATGAAGGCACCGACGAGGCGACGGATTCTGCCGATTCCGATGCCGCCAAGGCGAACGCGAAAAAGAAAGAGGACGAGGTCATCAAGGTCAAGGTCTCCGTTGCCAAGGGCAAGACCGCCTGGATCGAGGTCAAGGTCGACGGTAAATCGGTCTTTGGCGCCCAGGCAACCGGTCCCTTTGAGCAGGAGTACACGCCCGAGTCCTCGATCGAGATCACCACGTCCAAGCCCTCCGATGTTACGGTTACCAAGAACGGTGAAAAGGTTCGCTACGACACCAAGACATCGGGCGTGGCGCGCGTGACCATTACCGTTCCCAAGAAGGAGACCACTGACTCCGAAGACGGCGAGAGTGCCGACGGCACCGATACTGCCGACGGCACCGACCCCCAGTCTACCGACGGCACCGACGCCCAATCTACCGACGGCACCGACACGGCATCCGACGGCCAGACTGCAAACGATTCAGATGACTATTCGTACGACAGCTACTAAGGCTCCCCGTACCGAAAGGAAGAACCATGGCTAAAGATTCCAGCTTCGACGTTGTGTCCGAGGTCAATATGCAGGAGGTCGATAACGCCTTCCAGCAGACCACCCGCGAGATCTCTCAGCGCTATGACCTCAAGGACTCCGGCGCCACCATCGAGCTTTCGAAGGGCGACAAGCTCTTTACGATCAATGCCCCGGCCGATTTTGTCTCCAAGCAGATCATTGACGTGCTGAGCTCTAAGCTCATCAAGCGCGGCATCGATCTTAAGGCTGTCTCTTGGGACGCGCCGCAGGCGGCTTCGGGCGGTACCGTGCGCGTGCTCGGCCATATCGTCGAGGGCATTGACCAGGCGACCGCCAAGAAGATTAATAAGGACATCAAGGATCAAAAGCTCAAGGTCAAGGTGACCATCGAGGCCGATAAACTGCGCGTTACCTCGGCCTCTAAGGATGCGCTTCAGACGGTGATCCAGTTCCTGCGCGACCAAGACTACGGCCAGCCGCTGCAGTTCACCAACTACCGCTAATAACATTCGAAAGGACCGCTCTCCAACATGGATACACCTTTGGGCTCCGTGCTCTACATCACCCTCGGGTGCGCTAAGAACGAGGTTGACACCGACCGCATGCGTTCTCTTTTGACCGCTGCGGGCTACGAGGAGGCATTCGACCCGCAGGATGCCGATATCGCCATCGTCAATACATGCTCGTTCCTCGCCTCCGCAACGTCCGAGAGCATCGAGACCACGCTCGAGCTCGCCAATGAGGTTCAGGACGGTGTTCGCGCCTGCCCCATCGTCATGTGCGGCTGTGTGCCGTCGCGCTATGGCGATGACCTGCCTGACGAGCTGCCTGAGGTCGCTGCCTTTGTGAAGGCCGACGAGGAGGACGGCATCGTGGCGGTCATCGATGGCGTGCTGGGTTTCGAGCGCGAGATCGCGGCCTATATCCCGCAGGTCAAGCGTACCGTCGAGGGCGCCGTTGCCTACGTCAAGATCTCCGATGGCTGCAATCGTTTTTGCAGCTTCTGCATGATCCCCTACATTCGCGGTCGCTATCATTCGCGCAATGCCGAGAGCATTATCTCCGAGGTGCGCGACCTGGTTGCCGGCGGTGTGCGCGAGATCGTGCTGATCGGCCAGGACACGGGCATTTGGGGCACCGACTTTGCCGACGAGGACTTCGCCGAGGGCTCGCCGCGCAATCTGGCGCAGCTGCTGCGTGCCGTCGCCGAGGCTGTGCGCCCGCATAACGTCTGGGTCCGCGTGCTCTATCTGCAGCCCGAGGGCATGACCGACGAGCTTATCGAGACGATTCGCGATACGCCCGAGGTACTGCCCTATATCGATATCCCCGTGCAGCACTGCGACGCGCGCATCCTCAAGGCCATGCGTCGCTCCGGTTCGCGCCAGGAGCTCGAGGATCTGTTCCGCGACCTTCGCGAGCGCATCCCCGGCATCGTGATTCGCTCCACGGCCATGGTCGGCTTCCCGACCGAGACCGATGACGAGTTCCGCGATCTTATCGACTTTATGGACACCGTCGGCTTTGACTACACGAGCGTCTTTGCCTACTCGCGTGAGGAGGGCAGCCTGGCCGCCAAGATGGAGGGCCAGGTCGATGAGGAGGTCAAGCTCGAGCGCGCCCAGGAGGCCATGGATCTGGCCGAGTCGCTCGGTTTTGCCGCCACGGCAGCCCATGTGGGCGAGCGTGCCCAGGTGATCGTCGATGGCATCGAGGAGACTGAGGACGGCGCCGAGCTGATCGGTCACGCCTGGTTCCAGGCGCCCGATTCCGATGGCGCGGTGCATCTGGACGCCAGCGAGGCGTCCGTGGGCGATATTCTGACTGTCGAGTTTACCGATAGCTTCTGCTATGAGCTTATCGGTCATGTTGTGGAGTAGGAGAGCGTCGTGGCAAACGAGAGCAATAAGGAACTGACGAGTGTTTGGACGCCCGCCAACATCGTGACGTGCGTTCGCATCGTCTTTATCCCGGTGTTCATGATCGTCTCGGCGCTTTCTCACACGAGTGTTGCCGGTACAGATTGGAGCACCTTCGACGGCCCGCTCGCCGCCGCTGCCTTCATTTTGTATGTGATCCTGTCGTGCACCGATAAGGTCGACGGCTATCTGGCGCGCTCGCGCAACGAGATCACCGATTTCGGCAAGTTCTTGGACCCCATCGCCGACAAGCTGCTCGTGTTCTCGGCCCTGCTGCTGTTCCTGGATTTTGGCGCGGTGACCGTGTGGTCCGTGTTCATTATCCTGTTTCGTGAGCTGTTGGTGAGCGCCCTTCGTATGGTCGCGAGCGCTGCCGGTGTGGTCGTTGCTGCCGATAAGCTCGGCAAGTATAAGACGGCGACCACGATGGTCTCTATCTGCGGCTATCTGTGCGTCTTTGCGATGGCCGGTCTTCAGCTGGGGCCGGTGTCGCTGCTGCTCGGTGTCTATGGCGTCTCACGCTTCCTGTACGCTGTTGCCGTTGTCCTGACCGTTATCTCGGGCGCCCAGTACTTCTGGAACTGCCGCAAGATCGTCTTTTCGGTCTAGGTCCTGGTGGGTATGACGGACTCTTTTGAGCAGATTTCCGCACATAACGAGGAGCTGGCGCGCGATATTGTCGAGCGCGCGAGCGCTCGGGGCGTGACGGTTTCTACGGCTGAGTCGCTGACGGCGGGTATGATCGCCTCGACGATTGCCGATATCCCGGGCGCCTCGGCGGTGCTGCGCGGCGGTGCGGTGACCTATTGCGATGAGATCAAGCATCGTGTTCTGGGTGTTGAGCAGGAGACGCTCGATCGGTTTAGCGCCGTGTCGCACCAGACGGCGCGCGAGATGGCCGTGGGCTCGCTGGACCTCTATCAGAGCGATGTAGCCGTAAGCGCAACGGGCTACGCTGGGCCCGGTGGTGGCACTGAGCAAGACCCCGCCGGTACGTTCTATATTGGCTGGGCGTATCGCGCGGCCGATGGGGGAGCGCCGGTTGTCGAGTCTGCGCGCTGTCACTATGAAGGCGATCGGTCGTGCGTTCGTGCCTGTGCGGTCGCGGAGGCTTTGGAGCGCATTGTCCGCGTGCTCAATTCTATGGAATAGACGTGGTTTAAGGGGCTTTAGGGCCCCTTAATTGTGGAGATAGGGACCTTTAACGGTATTGGTGTTTGCACTGGTACATGACCTAAACTTGTTCGATTACCCGTATTTGTGATTGGTGGGGTCAAGCGTTTGGTCGGTGATTGGTCGGCGTTTGGTCGGGTTTTGGAATGGTCGGGTGCATATGATGAATCTGAACGGTTGACCACGAACAGCCGTTCGTTTATTATCGTTTCAGGTTGTTAAGAGGAGGGCTATTCATGGCCAAGAATTCAGGTCCCGTACGTACCGTTCATGCACGCACGACGGGTAAAGAGCGCGACGAGATGATCGCCACCACCAAGGCCGAGATCGAGAAGAAGTTCGGCCAGGGCTCTATTATGAGGTATGGCGACGGCGGTCCGGAGCTCGAGGTCGAGGCTATTCCGACGGGCTCTTTGGCGCTCGATGCCGCCTTGGGTATCGGCGGCGTTCCGCGCGGCCGTATCGTCGAGATTTATGGCCCCGAGTCCTCCGGTAAGACGACGCTTTCGCTCGAGATCCTTGCAGAGGCGCAGGCCATGGGCGGCGTTGTTGCATTTATCGATGCCGAGCACGCGCTTGATCCCACCTATGCCGCGCGCATCGGCGTCGATATCGATGAGGTCCTAATTTCCCAGCCCGATACGGGCGAGCAGGCGCTCGAGATCGTCGATATGCTTGTGCGCTCCGGTGCCATCGACGCCATCGTCGTCGACTCTGTTGCCGCCTTGACTCCGCGTGCCGAGATCGAGGGCGAAATCGGTGATACGACGGTGGGCCTGCAGGCTCGCTTGATGAGCCAGGCACTCCGCAAGCTTGCCGGCTCGCTTTCCAAGTCCAACACGACCTGCATCTTCATTAACCAGCTGCGTGAGAAAATCGGCGTCATGTTCGGCAACCCCGAGACCACTACGGGCGGACGCGCGCTCAAGTTCTTCTCTTCCGTGCGAATCGATATTCGCAAAATCGATACCATCAAGCTCAAGGATGAGGTTATCGGCAATCGCGTGCGTGCCAAGGTCGTTAAGAACAAGGTGGCCGCTCCGTTCCGCTCGGCTGAGTTTGACATCATGTACGGCACCGGCATTTCCAAAGAGGGCTCGATTCTGGATATGGCCGTCGAGTGCGGCATCTGCAAAAAGATGGGATCCTGGTTTGCCTATGGCGAGGATAAGCTCGGCAATGGTCGCGAGGCCGCCAAGACGTTCCTGCGCGAGCATCCCGATTGCGCTGACGAGATCGAGCACAAGGTTCGCCTTGCCTGCGGTCTTGAGTATGACGATGATGCCCCCTCGGAGGTTGAGTTGACCGACCAGCCCGCCCCCGAGGAGTTTGATGAGCTGTACGCCATCGATGGCTCCGCAATGCTCGACGATGACGACGAGTAGCGGATGCCGACATGTCGTATACGGTGACCGAGGCCACGGTCGTCTTTCCCGATAAGAAAGCGGCCTCCTCGTTCTCGAGCGGTTATGCGTCTAAAAAGCCCTGCGCGCATATCGATTGCGATTTTGAGGGCGGTTTCGAACGTTCCATTTGGATTCCCGTGCGCGTGGCGCGCCTGTACGTTAAGAACCGCCCCGATCTTCCCTGTGATTGGGATGACTTTCGCGAGGCGGTGCAGCTTATCGAACGCAAATGTGCACTCACCATGGTGACCGAGATGCTTTCGCGCCGCGATCATGCCACGGGCGAGGTGCGCGATAAGTTGGCTCGCTATGGCTTTCGACAGCCCGCGATCGATTTTGCGGTTGCTCGAGCGACCGAGTATCGGTTTTTGGACGAGAACCGTTTTTGCTCGTACTTTATCGAAGAGCGCAAACGTCGCGGCTGGGGACAGCGCAAGATCGAGGTTGAGCTCAAGCGTCGTCATGTCGTGCTTGACGATATCCCCGGGTATCCCGAGGCATATTTTGCCGTGGATGACGACTTGGCCCGCGCTTCGGCCTTGCTCGCTAAACGTCGCGTCCCCGAGGTCCGTGCATTCGAAAAGCTCGTCAGGTTTTTGATGGGTAAAGGTTTCTCGTATCACATCGCCGCCGATGCCGTTAAGGCACGTCTCGATGCCTTAAGCGAGGAGTGTGCCGTGTAAGCATAGCACTCGTTACGCCCCTGCCGTTCACCGCTCGATTGGCGCCGTGCCGGGTGCGTTTATTTGACAGTTGTTGCGGTTCAACGTAGGATAAATACCGTCATTTGCTTTGTGATATGTGCTCATCTGTGATGAGTTTGTTTATATGTTTATCTGTATCCGACCCGCATAAGCTGCGCCCATATTACTCAAATGTCGCGAGCCGTTCGTAAGGACGGTTCGCTTTGCTGTGTAACGAATCCATAAAAAGGAGTGAGCATGCCTATCATTGCAGCGCTCGTTGGCATCGTTTTGGGTGCCATCGCCGCCATTGCCTACATGCGCACCGCCAAGCAGGGTGGTCTTCACGAGGCCGACGAAAAGATTCAGTCGGCACACGCGCAGGCAGAGTCCTTGATCGGTGATGCAAAGCGTCAGGCCGAGACCCTCAAAAAAGAGGCTCTGCTCGAGGCTAAGGAAGAGATCATCAAGAACAAGCAGGCCGCCGAGGCCGAGGACAAGCAGCGTAAGAGCGAGATTCGTACGCTCGAAAATCGCGTGATGCAGCGCGAGGAATCGCTTGATCGTCGCAACGATGCGCTCGATAAGCGCGAGCATCAGCTGTCCAGCCAGGCCGGTCAGGTCGAGAAGCGCTCTCGCGAGCTTGAGGAGCTCTGCGCCAAGCAGACCTCCGAGCTTGAGCGTATTGCCGACCTTACGCGCGAGGACGCTCACAAGGAGCTGCTCGACAAGGTCCGCGGCGAGGTTACCCACGAGGCGGCCACCATCATCCGCGAGTCCGAGCAGCAGGTCCGCGCCGAGTGCCACAAGACCGCTCAGGAGATTCTCTCCCTGGCGATTCAGCGTTGCGCCGCCGACCATACCGCCGAGGTCACCGTTACTTCAGTTCATATTCCCTCCGATGACCTCAAGGGTCGCATCATCGGTCGCGAGGGTCGCAACATCCGAACCTTTGAGCAGGTGTCCGGCGTTAACCTCGTGATTGACGACACCCCCGAGACCGTCGTACTCTCGAGCTTCGACCCGGTCCGTCGTGAGACTGCCCGCGTGGCGCTCGAGAACCTCATTGCCGACGGTCGTATTCACCCCGCCCGCATCGAGGAGATGTACCACAAGGCCGCCGACTTGGTTCAGCAGCGTGTGCGCGAGGCCGGCGAGCAGGCCGCCTTCGATACCGGTATCCACGACCTGCATCCCGAGATCGTCAAGACCCTGGGCGCTCTGCGCTACCGCACCTCGTTTGGTCAGAACGTGCTGCAGCATTCGCTTGAGGTCTCTGACCTGTGCGGCGTTATGGCCTCCGAGCTTGGTCTGGACGTTGTGACCGCCAAGCGTGCCGGTCTTCTGCACGACCTGGGCAAGGCCATCGACCACGACGTTGAGGGCCCGCATGCTGTCATTGGCGCCGAGCTTGCCCGCCGCTATGGTGAGAAGCCTGTCATCGTCCACGCGATCGAGGCCCATCATGCCGATGTCGACCCCAACACGGTGCTCGACGTTCTGGTCCAGGCCGCCGATGCTGTCTCCGCTTCTCGTCCCGGTGCCCGCCGCGAGTCGGCCGAGAACTACATCAAGCGCCTTGAGAAGCTCGAGGAGATTGCCAATTCTCACGACGGCGTTGAGCGTACCTATGCCATGCAGGCCGGTCGCGAGGTTCATGTCATGGTTCAGCCGGACAAGATCTCCGATGCCCAGTCCACGGTGCTTGCGCACGATATCGCCCATCAGATCGAGGAAGAGATGGAGTATCCCGGTCAGGTGCGCGTTGTCGTGATTCGCGAGAGCCGTGCCGTCGATATCGCTAAATAACATGAACGACGCGAACGAGCTCATCTCATTTATCGCGTCGATGTCGGGGGAGGGCAACCTTCGCGTCGAGGAAAACCTTGGCGAGGGGTATGTCCGCCTCCGCGTTTCGGAGGCCGAGCGCCGTCAAGCCAAGCATGACATTCAGCATGTAGAGGACATTGTCATCGAGATGCTGCGCAATGCTCGCGATGCCGGAGCCGATAAGGTCTATCTTGCCACGACCAAGGAGGAGGGTGTTCGCACCCTCCTCTTCCTGGATAACGGTTCGGGTGTGCCGCAGGATATGCAGGAGCGTATCTTCGATGCCCGTGTCACTTCCAAGCTCGAGAGCATGAAAATGGACCGTTGGGGTGTTCACGGTCGTGGTATGGCGCTGTTCTCTATCAAGCAGAACACGGATGAGGCACGCGTTGTTACATCGGGCGTCGATTTGGGCTCCGCGTTTAAGGTTTGCGTTGCCACCGATCGCTTGGGTGAGCGCGCCGACCAGTCGAGCTGGCCTCAGGCGGTTAAAGACGAAGACGGCCGCTATGTATGTGCTCGCGGCCCCCACAACATCATTCGCGCGGCCTGTGAGTTTGCCCTTGAGGAGCTGCGTTGCTGCGATGTGTATCTGGGCTCTTCGTCCGAGATCGCTGCGACCCTGTACGCTCAGGCTTCGAGCCGTCTCGATACGTCGCGCCTGCTCTTTATCGACGACGAGTGCGAGCTTCCGGTTATCGATCGTTTGGGCCTTGCCTCGGATGCCGAGGACTTTATCCGGATCTGCTCCGGGTTGGGTCTCGAGATGTCCGAGCGCACTGCCCACCGTATTCTGTCGGGACAGATTAAGCCCGTTCGCGGCGTGACCGCGCGCCTGCTGCGCGAGCGCGATTCCACCTCGCATACGCCGGCTCCCGTCGATCTTGCCAAGGACCGTCGAGGCCTTCGCATCGCCAAGGATGATATGGCGCAGTTTTCGCGTGCGGTCGAGCGTGACTTTAACGACCTCGCTGCCCGGTATTACCTCAATCTGTGCGGCGACCCTAAGATTCGCGTTTCGCGTGATCGCATCACGGTGACGTTCGATCTTGCCAAAGAGGAATAAAATCTTTACCGAGTCCGCTCGGTACGATACAGTTATTGCAGTTAAAACGTACTTTTAAACGCAGGAGTTTCTTCATGGATTGCCTGAAGGTATCAAGCAAATCATCGCCCGCGTCCGTTGCCGGCGCCATTGCCGGCATGGTCAAAGATGGCGTCCCCGTCAACATTCAGTGCGTCGGCGCCGGTGCCGTCAACCAGGCCATCAAGGCCGTTGCCATTGCGCGCGGCTTTCTGATTCCGACCGGCTTTGATGTCTCCTGCGCGCCGGTGTTCTCCGACATCCTCATTAACGGGGAGTCGCGCACGGCAATCCGTCTCTCTATCTACGTTCACCAGATTAATCGGGCTGCTATGGATAACGTCGTCATGGACGACGTTAAGCCTGTTGCGTAAACGAGCCATCTGCACGCTTGTTGCACCTATACGCCCCGTCGACACCATCGTTAGGATGTAAGCTCATGGACCAGCGTTCCGTACGCGATATTCTTGCCGGTAAAACCTACTTTATCCGCACATTCGGCTGCCAGATGAATCAGCACGACTCCGAGCGCGTGAGTGGCTTGCTCGATTCGTATGGCTGTCTTATGGCGCTCGATCCGGAGCATGCCGATATTGTCGTGTTTATGACGTGCTGTGTTCGCGAGGCTGCCGATACGCGCCTGTACGGTCAGTGTAATTCCTGTAAGAGCCTTCCTCCTTCGCCTTCGGGAAAGCGTGTGGTCGCCGTGGGCGGCTGCATCGCCCAGCGCGATGGTGAGGGCTTGCTCACCAACGTCGATAACGTCAACGTGATTTTTGGTACCCATTCTATTGCTCACGTGGCCGAGCTTATCGCCGAGGCGTTTTTGGATGGCAAGCGCCATATCCGCACGAATGAGCATGAGGATACCGACGCCATGAGTATGCCGTGGCACCGCGAGACGCAATATCACGCTTGGGTGCCCATCATGACGGGCTGCAACAACTTCTGCACGTACTGCATCGTGCCGTACGTCCGTGGTCGTGAGAAGAGTCGTCCCTTCGAGGAGATTGTCGACGAGGTTACCGGGCTTGTGCGTCAGGGCGTGCGCGAGATTACGCTGCTGGGCCAAAACGTTAACTCCTACGGTCGCGATCTCTTTGGCAAGCCGCGTTTTGCCGATCTGCTGCGCGCTGTGGGCGATACGGGTGTCGAGCGTATCTTCTTTACCTCTTCGCATCCCAAAGATCTGCTGCCCGAGACCATCGATGCTATGGCCGAGACGCCTGCCGTCATGCCGCAGCTTCACTTGGCCGTTCAGTCGGGTTCCACGCGCATCCTTAAAGAGATGAATCGTCGGTACACGCGCGAGGATTATCTGGGCCTGGTCGATCGTATTCGTAACCGTATGCCCGATATTGCGCTTTCGACCGACATCATCGTGGGCTTCCCTGGTGAGACCGAGGAAGACTTTGAGCAGACGCTCTCGCTTGCCGAGACGGTGCGCTATGCCCAAGCCTACACGTTTATTTACTCCAAGCGCGCCGGTACCCCGGCCGCCGAGATTTATGATCCCACCCCGCATGAGGTTATCCTTGAGCGCTTTAACCGTCTGGTCAAGGTTATCGAGACGACGGCACACGAGTTTAACCAGGGCGAGCTTCACACTGTGGTGCCTGCGCTCATTGAGGGCACGAGCAAGAAGAACGACGCTGTCCTTCTGGGCAAGAGCCCTAAGAACCAGACGGTGCATGCGCCGATTCCTGCTGGCTATAGCATCGATCAGCTTATCGGCAAGATCGTCGATGTTGATATTGATGTCGCCAAGACGTGGTATCTGTCTGGCTCCGTCGTGGGCGAGCCTCGCTAATGATTTCTCCTGGTGCAAGCCTTTCTGCTGTAGCGATTGTCGGTCCGACAGCGGTCGGAAAAAGCGATGTTGCCGACCGCCTGGCCGCTCGTCTATCGTCCGAAGTGTTGTCGTGCGACGCGATGCAAATCTATCGCGGCATGGACATCGGTACGGCCAAAATGATGCCCGAGGAGTGCTCGGCACCTCTGCGCCTTATCGATATCGTGGATCCCGGCGTCGCGTATTCTGCTGCGCTCTACCAGTCGGACGCCCGAGCACATGTCGAGCGTTTGCTTGGCGAGCAGCGTCTTCCGGTCTTTTGCGGCGGTACGGGCTTGTATCTCAAGGCCGCTCTCGATGAAATGGATTTTCCTTCGGGAGAACTTGAGGACGAACGCCGCGCGGGATATCAGGAGCTTGCCGAGCGCATTGGCGAGGAAGCATTGCATGCCCTGCTTGCCGAGCGCGACCCTGAATCAGCTGCCGTGATTCATCCCCATAACGTGCGTCGTGTGATTCGTGCGCTCGAGATGCACGATGACGGCGTGTCATATGCCCAGCAGAAGTCGAAATTCAGTGTTCCGCGCGAGCGCTATCATGCCTTGTGGTTTGGTCTGACGCGTAGCCGTGAAGTGCTGTATGAGCGCATTAACCTACGTGTCGACCTTATGTTTGAGCAGGGACTGGTTGATGAGGTCCGTGGCCTTATGGACCAGGGCCTGGGCGATGCGCTCACGTCGATGCAGGCAATTGGTTACAAAGAGATTATTGATGCCTTGCGTGGCGCTATTACCATGGATGAGGCCCGTGAGCTTATCAAGATGCGCTCACGTCGCTATGCCAAGCGCCAGCTATCCTGGTTTAAGCGTGACGATCGCATCGTGTGGTTCGATATGGATGAGTTTACGATCGATGAGGTCGTTGATGATATTTACCATCGCGTCGAGGCTGCCTAATGGCTCGTTTCCCTTTGGTCCCCACGGCGCCTGAACCCGAGCGCGCCATCTTGGTTGGTGTTGAGTGGCGCGATAACGCCTGGCCGCTCGACCGTTCGCTCGACGAGCTCGAGCGTCTAGCCCACACTGCTGGGGCCCAATGCGTTGCACGCTTGTCTCAGCGCCTGGTCAAGCCCTATCCCAAATCGTTTATCGGCTCCGGAAAGGTCGAGGAGCTGTGCGGTTTGGTGCATCGCATGGATGCGGATGTTGTTATCTTCGACGACGACCTGACTCCTTCACAGCAGTCCTATCTTGAGAAAGCCGTGGGCGAACCGGTCAAGATTATTGACCGTACGGCGTTGATTTTGGATATCTTTGGTCTGCATGCCCAGACGCGTGAGGGCCGCTTGCAGGTGCAGCTGGCACAGTTGCAGTACCTGTTGCCTCGTTTGCGAGGTATGTGGAGCCACCTTGCCAAGGAACAGACGCGTGGCGGTATTGGCTCGCGCTTTGGCCAGGGCGAAAGCCAACTCGAGGTCGACCGTCGTCTGATTCGCAATAAGATCGCTGCGCTTCGACGCGAACTGAAACAGGTTGAACAGCGCCGCGATGTGCAATCGAAAAGCCGTATTGAATCGCCAGCGTTTCGCGTTGCGTTGGCTGGCTACACCAATGCCGGCAAGTCGACGCTGCTTAATCGTTTGACGGGATCCACGGTACTTTCGCAGGATAAGCTGTTTGCCACGCTCGATCCTACAACGCGCTCGTACCGTTTGCCCGGTGGTCGTGGCATGACGATCACCGATACCGTCGGCTTTATTCAAAAGCTGCCACATGGCCTGGTCGACGCGTTTAAATCTACGCTTTCCGAGGTGCTCGGCGCCGATTTGATTCTTAAAGTTGTAGATGCTTCCGATGAGGATTATGAGCGTCAGCTCGAGGCGGTTGATCGTGTCCTTGACGAGATTGGTGCCGGTGAGCGCCTGACGCTTACTGTGTTCAATAAAATTGATCTGCTCGATAGCGTCGACCGCTTGAGCTTCCGCCGGCGCTATCCCGAGGCGGTGCTGTTCTCGGCTCAGACGGGTGAGGGTCTTGATGACTTAGTCGACCGCATCGCTCGTGATGCGGCCGCTACGGATGTGTTGCTCTCGGCCGATATTCCGTATCGAGAGGGCGCTTTAATCACGCTCGTGCACGAACAGGGAACCCTTCTGCACGAGGAATATCTTGAGGGCGGCGTTCGTATTGTGGCAAAGCTGCCGATCCGTATCGCACCACGTCTTGAGCGTTACCGAACGGAATAAATCAGCTCCAGCACACCCAAGATAATCGGTTGATGGAGCAGATAGAACGGTAGTGCATGGCATCCGAGGCTCGCGAGCGCCGGGATGGGATTCGCATAGGCCCATGCTGGCGCTTTGCGGTTTGCTTTTTGTGCCGTTCGAGCGGCAAAGAAGCCTGCGAGGTACATAAAGAAGAAGGGTATGAGCGGATAGTAATCACCGGAGACAAAGTCTGGATCTGGGAAACCCAGCCAAGCTAGATAGGGGATAGGGTAGACCGCTTTAGGAATGCTCCAGGTACAGGCAAAGAGTATGAGGCAAATCGTTATACCCCATATTGCAGGCACCCTATCGAGAACCGGGCGCGCGAGTGCAACAATGGCAGTGCATGCCGCCATGCAGAAAATGATGCCGAAGTTCACCGAGTCATCGACTGAGACAAGCGTCGTTGCGACCCATACAACTAAAGCGGCAGCGGCATATTTGGCGGCACGCTTGATGTTGTTGCGCGAGAGGGTGCACATCCAGCCGGCAATAAGCAAAAATACCCAACTGATGCTAGCGCGCCAGATGTCTTGGAAGATGGTCTGGGTAAACCAGGGCATGTCCCAACCATATAGGTAGGCAAGGTCGTAGCAGGCATGAAATCCCGCCATCGACAGCATGGTAAACCCGCGAATGGTATCAAAGACCGTGATGCGTTTTTGCATTACGAAAACCGGCGCATCAAACCGACGACCTTGCCCAGAATCGTGGGATTTGTCGCGTAGATAGGCTCCATGGTGTCGTTTTCGGGCTGCAGGCGAACACGCCCCTGCTCCTTATAGAACGTTTTGACCGTTGCGGAACCATCGATCATGGCCACGACAATCTCGCCATTCATGGCACTCTTCTGTTCGCGAACGATGATGTAGTCGCCGTTATAGATACCGACGTTAATCATCGAATTGCCGTGGACCTCGAGGATAAAGGACCCCTGGTCCGTTGCGATCTCGGTTGGGATGGTAAAGGTGTCCTCGATATTCTGCTCGGCAAGAATAGGAATTCCTGCGGCGACACGGCCTACGAGAGGCAGCGATACGGTTCCGCGGGGCGCCGTGGGCTCATCGGACTTTGAGATGGATACGGAAGATCCGTCCTCGTCAAAGAGCTCGAGAGCGCGAGGCTTGGTGGCGTCACGCTTGAGCAAGCCGCGTGCTTCGAGTGCGGAGAGATGCGCATGTACGGTGCTAGGGGAGGAAAGGCCCACAGCCGAAGCCATCTCGCGTACACTGGGCGGATAGCCCTTCTCCTGCTGATATTCCTTGATGAAGTCGTAAATTTGCTGCTGACGCTTGGTAATTTTGCGAGCCATCAGGGATTCCTCTCTACCCATACCAAACAAATGTTCTATTTTTGCTTGACAGGAACAACTGTTCGAAGATAATAATAACCGAACACTCGTTCCCGCGCTAGACTTTTTTGTCCCCGCGGCTTGATAAAACAGTTCTCGTCAAAACAAACGAGAGGAGAACAGAATGAACGCAGCGGATATGGTCCAGGGAAACCTCGCTCTTAAGCTCGAGGCGCCCGCCACGCCTGCCTTTACGGTCGTGAAGGGCGGACGCTCTCATTTTCAGGCCGTGGCCACTAAACCCGTTCGCACCCAGCGTGCGGTCGCTGCTTCGGCTCCTGTTGCCCTGAAGGCCTCGACGATTGTTGCTGTTGCTGTAGCGTTCACCCTGTTCTTTGTGCTCGCCACGTCAGTCTTTTCTGCTCGTCACGCAGCATATGCCGATTCCGTAGCCAACGTCACCTACGAAACGGTTCGTGTGCAGTCCGGCGATTCTCTGTGGTCGCTTGCCCAGGAGCATCCCATCGATGGCCTTTCCACACAGGAGACTTCCGACATGATTCGTAGCGTCAATCACCTCGATCGCGGCTCTCTTGATGCTGGTGCAGTTCTGAAAGTTCCGGCCCGTTCGTAAGATTTCGGGTCGGTCGCATGGTACCCTTGTTATCGTTTAAGAGGAGGTTCCATGCGCTGTCCCAAATGCGGTAAGGCACATACCCGCGTTGTCGATTCCCGTATGCAGGAGTCGAACAACACTATCAAGCGTCGTCGCGAATGCTGTTCGTGCAATTATCGTTTTACGACGTTCGAGCGCTGCGAAGATCCCATCGAGGTTATCAAATCCGACGGGTCTAAGCAGCGGTTCGATCGCAACAAGCTGCTGGTCGGCCTGATGCGCGCCACGATTAAGCGCGATATCGACACGAAAAAGCTCAACGAGATCATCGATGATATCGAGGTGGAGTTGCGTTCGCGTACGCTGACGGCTGTTACGTCCCACGAACTGGGCGATATGGTGCTCAAGCGCCTGGCCAAGATCGACAAGGTGGCCTACATTCGCTTTGCCTCGGTCTATCGCGATTTCAAAGACGTCGACGAGTTTTTGCAAGAGCTCGACAAGCTAAGGTGATTTCATGTCCAACATTACCGTTAACATTAAGCGTCTCGATCCCACGGTCGAGCTTCCCAAATACGCACATCCCACGGATGCCGGCCTTGACCTCCGTGCCAACGAAGACTGCACCCTCAAGCCCTTTGAGCGCCGCTTGGTCTCCACTGGCTTGGCCATTGCGCTGCCCGATGGCTACGCCGGCTTTGTCCAGCCCCGTAGCGGCCTAGCCATTAAGCAGGGCCTGTCTATAGTCAACACGCCCGGTCTCATCGACGCCCACTATCGAGGTGAACTTAAGGTCATCCTCATCAACCTGGACCCCATCAACAATATCCAGATCAACAAAGGCGACCGCATCGCCCAACTCGTCATCCAAGAAGTCCCCACGGTCAATCTCGTAGAAGTAGACGAACTAGACAAAACCGACCGAGGCAACGGAGGCTTCGGCTCCAGTGGCGTATCCTAGTCGTTTACGTACTGTCCGCTGACCGGCCCGACCCGCCTATATATCGTCCCGCGCGCAGTTTCGCAGCGAAGCGAGAATGTTTGAGCATGGAATGATATATGGGCGGCTCCCGCCGAGCAGCGAACTTTCGGCTAGCGGATATGCGCAGGTTTTTCGCCCCAGTAGAAGCGGCAGAAGGCTCGTTTGCGCTTTTGGGGCTTGCCTGCAAGTTCCATGGTTGCGATGGCGATATCCTCGGCTGCGCGTGGACGGCGCAGCACTTCGCCGTTAATGAGTAGTGCCTTGAGCGATTCGGGATGATCGTGGAGATGGCGCAGTGTCACGATGAGCTCGCGTGCGGTCGTGACATGCATGCTGGCGCCCATGCCGGTGAGCATGGTGGTGTTGGCCTTTTCCTGGCCATAGGACTTGCCCAGCAGAATCATTGGTAGGTGTGCGCACAGGCATTCGGTAACAGTGAGTCCGCCCGATTTGAGAATTGCCAGGTCACAGCCGTGCATAAGCGCTGCCATGTCATCGACGTAGTCAAGAACCGTGATGTTCTCGAGTTTCATGGCATCGAAGAGCGTTTTGAGACGGGTGGCATATTCGGCATCCTTGCCCGGCAAAAAGACAAAGTGCATGTCCTCGAAGCTGCGCAGGAAGGGGAGGGTGCGGTCCATCTCCGCGCGAAAGCGAACGTACGGTTGAGGCAAACTGGCGCCGGCCATCACCAGCACAACGAGCTTGTCTGTGGGGAGATTGAACTTCTCGAGTTCTTCCTCGCGGTTGTAGTCCGTATCAAACCCGGCGCGAATGGGGATGCCCGTAATGCGGATCTTTGCCTCGGGAACCTTACGGGGTCGGAGTGTTTCGGCCATAAACTCGTTTGCCACGCAGAACAGGTCGGTGTCCTTATGGGGCCACCAACCCTCGACCTCGTAATCGGTCGGTACGCAAATGACAGGATAGTCGATGCCCGTAATGACGCGCGCGCCGACGGCGACGTTGGCTGCCGTGATGTGTGTGGCTACCACGGCAATGGGCCTGCGAGTTCGAACGTATTCGTTAAATGCGGGGAACATGATGCGCGACCATGCCGTGCCACCGCCCCAAAGCAGGTGTCCGGTAAGGGTATAACGCCAGGTCAAGTCATAGATTGGGCGCGTGGCGCCGGTAAACGAGGCGGCCGTTTTGTTGCCGTCGAATTTTATGCGTCCAAAATCAAGGATATCGAGCACTTCAATCTCAACATCCTCTGGGATGCCATTGGTGCCGCGGATGAGGTCGAATGCCTGCGCAATCGCATTTGCGGCGGCCTTGTGGCCCGAGCCGACCGAGGCGTGCACGATAGTCACGAGAGGTTTTTGCTGAGCCAAGAGCGTGGTTTGTTCCGATTGGGGAGTGCTGTGCGTGAGCAGGGGAGCGTCGTCGCTCGTCTGCGTCTGATCCATCGATATCTCCCCTTCATCTTTGTTTCACAGAGAATCATTGTAGTGCATGAGTGTCACGTTCGCATAAATTTGGGTATGAGCGCAAAGAACGCCAATCTTTCGACAGGAGGTCTCTTCATGACTACTCATCAGCCGATCGATGTTGCTATTATCGGCGGCGGCCCTGCGGGCTATGCCGCAGCCATTTATGCGGCGCGCGCCAACCTCACGACGACTGTGATTGAACAGGGCATGTCGGGAGGACAGATCGCCACAACCAATGAGGTCGAGAACTATCCGGGCATTCCGCTCTTGAGTGGTGCCGAACTCGGCGAGCGTTTTCAGCAACATGCAGAGGGCCTGGGAGCACAGGTTGCATGGAGCATGGTTGCGGGTATCGATTACGATGCGGATGCGGCGCTGTTTACGGTGCATCACGATATGGGCGATACGCTGGCCTCGAGCGTTATCGCTTGCATGGGTGCCACGCCGCGATCTGCTGGTTTTGTTGGCGAGGATATGTATCGCGGTCGTGGCGTTTCTTATTGCGCGACGTGCGATGGCATGTTCTTTCGCGGTAAACAGGTCTTTGTCATCGGTGGCGGTAATGCTGCCTGCGAGGAAGCCCTGTTCTTGTCAGAAATCGCCAGCAGCGTGACCATCGTCTTGCGCCGCGATCAGTTCCGTGCTCCCGATGGCGTAGTTCAAAAGGTGCTCGCAAAAGATAATATTTCAGTTTGGTACCAAACTAGTATTGTGGAACTTTCGGGCGAGGCCATGCCCACGACTATCACCTTTAAGGACAACGCTACGGGTGGCACTTATTCCGAGTCCTTTGATCCTGGTTCGTTTGGCATTTTTGTCTTTGCTGGCACGCAGCCCCATACTGAGCTTGTAGAGCATCTGGTAGATCTGGCGCCCGACGGCGGTATTGTGACCGACGAATCGATGGCCACCCGCACACCTGGCTTATTTGCCGCCGGCGATATCCGCTCCAAGCGTTTACGTCAAGTTGTGACCGCCGTTTCGGACGGAGCCATAGCGGCTACCAGCGCATACGCTTTTCTACGCTGATAAGTACGATAATATATCTTATGTAAGGTTGCTATCTTTAAACAAAGTGGTTGGACGGTGCGTCAATGTGCTGTCCAACCACTTTTACTTAGCGGCAATGTGGTATGCAAAACTAGATTATCTAGAATACAATATAGTAAACGAACGGAGGCCTCTGATGAACCACGTCAAACATGTTATCCCGATGTCCGATACATCGGTCGGCATTAAGCCGGAGGATATTCAGCCGACGGTGCTGCCGGATGCATTTATTCAGTCCGATACGGTGCGTAAACTCAACGCGTTGAGCCTGCCGCGCTATGACCAGCTGCCTAACGTATCGCTCTATCGTGATCAGGTTATCGAATATGTTGCGCAGTGGATGGAGCCGCTTTCAATTTGTGTGGAGCACCCCGTCATTACGCCATCGATGATCAATAACTACGTAAAGGTCGGCCTCGTTCCTGCTCCGGTAAAAAAGCAATATGGCCGCGAGCAGATTGCGCGTCTCATCTCCATTTGTATCTTTAAGCAGGTGCTGCCCATCGCTGCGGTTCAGGCGCTCTTCAACATTCAGCGCCTGAGCTACGATGCACCGACCGCCTTTGATTATGTGATTGATCAGCTCGAGGCATCGATTCGTGCGGCTTTTTCCGTCGAGCAGACTCCCGTGCCCGATACCGCACATCAGGTTACGCGCGAGTCGCTGCTCGTACGCAGTGCGGTATCGTCTTTTGTATCGAAGGCGTATCTAATGAGCTACCTCAAGTTCAATGGGTTTAATAGCTAGCCGACGTACAAGACGGGCGGGACAAAGGCTATAAGCCATTTTGTCCCGCCCGTGTTTTTGTTTAGTTGGACTTTATCGGCCCGAAGCTACGCCCATGCCGTAGCCGATAATGAGCCCGTGCATCTCGGCATAGTATGAATCCAGTCCGTTGCAAGGCATGATGATGGTCTTGGAGCCGGGCCAATGCTCCACAATGCGACTGGCAAGTGTCTGGGCGCCCGCCTCATTCTCGACATGGTCGATAACGACCTCGCCGCCGGTAAAGCCCTCGGCCTCCATGGTATCGACAATCTTGCCAAGCATCTTCTTTTCGCCACGGGTGTGACCAACGAGCTTGATCTCCCCCTCCTCGCTTGCTGTGCCTAAAACTCGGATGTTGAGTTTATTGGCGATAACCCCAGCTGCCTTGGGAATACGTCCGGCCTTGGCGAGATTTTCGTAATTGCACAGGCTAAAGAGAATCTTGCTGTTCAGTTCCAGCTCATCAAAATAGCTGCAGGCTTCCTCAAAAGAGACGTTGGGATTGCTTG
The DNA here is from genome assembly GCA_025757745.1 of Coriobacteriaceae bacterium. NCBI lineage: Bacteria > Bacillati > Actinomycetota > Coriobacteriia > Coriobacteriales > Coriobacteriaceae > Coriobacteriaceae bacterium. Next base: position 1,295,834 of record CP107217.1, on the reverse strand, counting down.
CGAGATAGCGGTCGAACAGCAGGAAGATCAGGTCCATTTTGCCGCCGGCTGCGCGAGAATTGACCAGATGAATCTTTCGGTTCGGATCCTCGGCAAGAACCAAATCGCGTGCCGTGGCGGCGGCATTGTAGCTTCCCGAGACGCCCTCGGAGATAGGCATGCAAATTGTCTTGTCGGCAAGCCTAAAGAGTTCGGTCCACTCGCCTACGCTCGGACAGGCGCTCGAAGAAGCGCTCGACTCCGCCTGCACGGCGCAATTGAGTTCGCGAACATCGAGCGTGAGGTCATCGACGAACTCGCGCTCCCCCACTCGAATTTTAAGGGGTGCATATGCAAAGGTGGTATGGGGCGCGGTCGGTTGCCAATCACGGAGGTTGCAGCTCGAATCGGAGATAAGTGCCCAGCTCATAGAGGGTCCTTTCTAGATGTTTCTAATTTATTATAGCCATCTTGCTTACCTTTGAAACGTGCATCTAGTATTGAAAACTAGCTCATTGGGATCATGTATGGAGCACGGTCACAAATAAATGAACCTCGCAGCCCAAAGGCCACGAGGTTCACATTCGTTTGCTATACAGAGTGACTTAGTAGCGCACGAAAATATAGTTGTTGTTCATGCCGGCTGCGACGGAGCTGATGATGACGCCCGTCTTGTAGTCGGAAGCATGGATCATCTGACCATTACCGATATAGATGCCAGTATGGTAGGAGTTAACCACGACATCGCCGGGTTGCGGGTCGGACACGCGGGTCCAACCCATGAAGGTGCCGGTGGTGCCCAGACGGCAGTAGCGACCCGTGAGACAGTAGCTTACAAAACCGGAGCAGTCAAAGCTGTCCGGTCCAATGCCGCCCCAGGAATAAGCGCAACCAAGCTTGCTGTAGGCGCGCGAAACAACGGAACCACCGTCAACAGACTGGCTCGGCGCAGAAGGGGCCGGAGCCGGAGCGGGCGTCGAGGGCTGCGGCGTAGGAGCAGGAGCGGGAGCGGGCGCAGGTGTGTTGCCGCCGTTGTTAGTTGTGCCGCCGCCATTGTTGGTGTTCTCGGTCGTACCGGCGGTATCGTTGCTTACCGTGGCCTTTTCGGCTGTGCTGGCATTTATGCCGGCCTGCAGAGCCGCATTGGCCTCGGCCTCGGCGGCAAGCTCGGCCTGCAGCTGAGAATCTAGGGAGTTCACGATGCTCTGGGCTTCTGCCTGCTGGGCGTTGAGCTCGTCGACTTTCTTTTGCGTGGCGGCGACGTTCTTCTCCTGCTCGGCCTGCTTATCGGTGAGCTGCTGCTTAAGGTCCTTGACATCCTGAATGGTCTGGGCCTGCTTGTCGGAAACCTTGCCGTAATAGAACAGACGATTGAGCATGTCGCCCAGATCGTCGACGCCCGTCAGAACCTGAAGGAGACTCAGACCGCCGGTCTTGTACTCACCGGCAACGTAGCTCGAAAGCTTTGCCTGGCCCTCGGCAATCTCTTGCTGCTTTTGCGTGATCTCGCCTGCAGTCTGATCAAGCTCCTGCGTCTGTGCGGAGAGTTCTTCATGAATTTGCTGGGTCTGCGTGCCGATCTGCTCGAGTTTGGTACGAGCAGCGGCAAGGTCGGATGCGGTATCGGCATAGGCCGGAGCCGCGAGGCCCAGGCCCAAAACACAAGCGAGGGTTGCCGTAGCAGCGCAGCGTGCCATGTTTTTGTGCGTATTTGCTGTGCGCATGGAGCTTCCTTTCCGGTATCTAAGGGTAGCGGCTAGTTCACCGTTACCAGGCTAAAGAGCTCGACGTCCTCGTTGGAAGGCGTGAGCTTCTTGCGCGGGTTGAGAAACGCAAGCTCGAGGATACAACCGTAACCCACAAGCTTTGCGCCCATATCTCGCACCAGTTTACCTGTTGCCTCGACGGTTCCGCCCGTCGCGACCAAGTCGTCCAGAATCAACACGGTATCTTTAGAGGTAATGGCATCGGCGTGGATCTCGATAGAGTCGGTGCCATATTCGAGATCGTAGCTCTCGCTCACCGTCTTGCGAGGCAGCTTGCCCGGCTTGCGTGCGGGCACAAAGCCAGCGCCCAGGGCGACGGCCACGGGCACGCCGACCATAAAGCCGCGAGCCTCGGGACCCACGACCTTGGTGATGCCCATGCCGGCAAAATGCTCGGCCAGGGCATCCACCATGGCCTTCAGGGCCTCGGGATTGCCAAAGAGCGGCGTGATGTCCTTAAAGACGACTCCGGGCTCGGGATAGTCGGGGATGTCGACGATGTGAGATTCGAAGTCGTACATGACGTGACCTTTCAGGGGAGGATGGTTTGCGGCAGCGTCTATTTGTTCGCGCTGGCGGTGGCGGCGTGCGAGGGGGCAATAACTTTGAGCGGCTGCACGAGGGATTCCTCACGCACGGGGACCGCGGAGGTAGATGCCTCTTCGCTTTTGGCCTTGGTTGACTCGGAGCGTGCGATCTCCTCGTCGAGGGCATCGATATCGGCATCCTCCACCACGGCGTTGAGTGACTCAAATACACGGTTCTTGAGCAGAGCGGTATGGACGCCCTCGGTGAGGTCATGCAGCTTCTTAAATGCACGCTCGAGCTTGGCATCGCGCTCGTCGTCGGAAGTATCCATACCGAGCATGCTTACGAGCACCTGCTCAAACATCGAGGACTCGCGGTTTGCGGACGATACGTACTGGCGCAGGTTGCGCGGCTCGATATGGAAGCGCGAAAGCTCGGAGCAATAGCGGATGATCGGGAAATCGCGGCCATCGACAAGCTCGCGATTCTGCGGGCTCTTGATGATGCGAATAAGGTCGTTTTCGGCCAGGGAGCGGATAAACGAGATCTCGACGCCAAGCATATCGGGGATGGTCTCGATGGGATGCAGCTTTTGCTTAGTCTCCTTGGGTTCCGTCTTGAGCGGAACATCGGACAGCAGACCCACCTCGTAGGCGAGCGTAGACAGGTCCGTGGCGTTTTCCAGGCGCTGCTTGATCACATTGAGCGGCATGTAGCGAGTTTTCTGCAGATGCAGAATGACCTCCAGGCGGTCAACGTCCTCCTTGGAGTACTGACGATAGCCCTTAGGCGTGCGATGAGGGGTGATGAGCCCCTCATCTTCGAGAAATCTAATTTTTGAGTTCGAAAGATCGGGGTATGCGCCTCGAAGTAGATTGACGACCTGGCCGATACTCAGATAATTGCGTTCGGCCATGCCCTACTCACCGGTTTCGATGCGCTCCGGCGTGCTCTCGTGGTAGATGAGCGTAAACGTACCGATCTGGACGGAAGAGCCATCGTGCAGCGGTGCGCCGTTGACGATGGCGCCATCAACCCACGTACCGTTGAGCGAGCCCAGGTCCTCGATGCGGGCACCCAGACCCTCGCGAATAATGCGCGCGTGGCTACGCGACACGGTCATGTCGTTGAGGAAGATGCCGTTAGCGGGATCGCGGCCGATGGTGGTCACATTATCCTCGAGCTCAAAGGCGGCGCCGGTTTGCGGGCCTTTGACGATAGATAAGACGGGCGCGGTGATGTGCACGTTGGCCATGAGGTCGGGAACGGTGACATCGCTCGAAGGAACGCGGAAAACGCAGGTGGCGTCTGAGGCCTTATCGTTCTGAGGCATATTGTTAACCATGTTGTCCATGACAACCCCTAACTTAACGCGGACATGCCGCAAAGAATGAACTGTACGTAATCATACCCCAACGACTTAGTCTTCGATTTCGGGGTTAAGAAAGTCGATGTCTTCGTCCTCGGGATGCGCCACGGCTTGTTTAATGGCCGCTCCACCCTTAATGGAATAGATGACAGCGGTGAGCATGGAGAAGATGACGCCGCCATACACGAAGAAGATGCCAAGCGGTACCGGACTGCCGTTGAGGCCCGGGAAGGCCGTGAACGTGGCGGGCAGCAGATGCCAGCCGTCCACGGTGGGAAAGCCCAACAGCATGAGCGAGAAGCCGGTCATGAGCAGCGCCGTGGCAATCTTGCCGGGAAACACCACGTCGATGGGACGGCGGTGATAGTGGCGCACGATGAGCGTGCCGATGCCCAGATAGATATCACGACCAATGATGAGCACGCAGACCCAGATGGGAAGCTCGCCGCGGACCACCAGGCCCAGTACGCCGGTAAATAGCAGCGCACGGTCGCAGATGGGATCCATAACCTTGCCGAGCCAGGAGACCGTTTTGGTCATGCGGGCAATCTGGCCGTCCATCCAGTCGGTGGAGGCCGCGATGGCATAGATGACGATGGCGACGACACGGTTGTTGTCCGTCACAAACAGGTACAGGAAGACCAGCGTGAGGATCAGACGCGTGAAGGTAATGAAATTGGAGATCGTGAAGATCTTATTCGACGGGTAATCGGAAGTGCCGATAAGCTCCTTTTTGATCTTCTTTTTGATGCCCACAGGACTCCCCCGCTGGTAAACGACAAAACTTTCGATACTATACCCGTTCTGGCGATGTCTATCCAGCGCGAGCATAGAGAGTCCAGACATATATAAGACTCCAACGGCCGTTACGGCTTCGTTAGAAACGCGCCCCACCATGGATGGTGAACCCGAAAGGTAAGGCGCGCGGGCACGGTGACTCGGCCCGCGCGCCCGGAAGAGAAAGGATAAACCCATGGGTTACATGCTCGAGACGCGCGGGCTCACCAAGCGCTTCGGCCGCGGCGACCAGGCGCAGGACGCCGTGGCCGACGTGAGCCTTCATATCCGCGAGGGCGAGGTGTACGGGCTGCTCGGTCCTAACGGCGCCGGCAAGTCGACAACGCTCAAGATGATCTGCGGGATGCTGCGGCCGACGGCCGGGGAGATCCTCTTTGCCGGGCACGCCTGGCGCCGCGAGGACCTCTACGCAATCGGCAGCCTCATCGAGGAGGCGCCGCTCTACCCCAACCTCACCGCGCGCGAGAACCTGCGCGTGCGCACCACGCTGCTGGGCCTTCCCGAGAGCCGCATAGATGAGGTGCTCGCCGCCGTGGACCTCGCGGACACCGGGAAGAAGCGCGCCGGGCGCTTCTCGATGGGCATGCGGCAGCGATTGGGGCTCGCGCTGGCGCTGATCGCCCGGCCACGCCTGCTCGTGCTCGACGAGCCCACCAACGGCCTCGACCCCATCGGCATCGAGGAGCTGCGCGACCAGATCCGCGGCTTCGCGGCGGCGGGTACGACGGTAATCGTCTCGAGCCACATCCTCTCCGAGGTGCAGCAGATGGCGGACACCATCGGCATCATCTACGGGGGGCGCCTCGCCTACGAGGATGCGCTTCGGCCCGGGCAGGACCTCGAGGAACTCTTCATGAGCTTCTGCCGGGAAGGGCGACGAGCGCGTGGGGAGGTGGCGGCATGACGGGCGAGAAAGGCGGCCTGCTCGCGGGCCTGCGCGCCGAGGCCCTGAAGTCGCGCCACGCGGCACCGGTTCGCCTGGCCGTCCTCATGGCGCTGCCGATGCCGCTGCTCGGCGCGATGCCCTATCGGGGCGTGCAGATCTTCAGCGCGTGGAACTACTGGTACGCGCTCTTCCTGCCCGTGTCTCTCTCGCTCGTGGTGGCGTGCGTCGCGCGGGCGGACGCTCGCACGCGGATGCGGGGGCTTCTGGGCCTGGGCTTCCCGCTCAGGCGCGCCTGGTGGGCCAAGGCGCTCTGGTGCCTCGCGCTCTGCACGCTCTCGAACCTCGTGGTCTTCGGCATCTACCTCGCGGGATCGGCGTTCTCCTCGCAGGGCCTCACGGCCGCGGGCACGCTCGCGATGCTCCTCTGCGCGCTCGTCAACACGGTGACCGCGGCGTGGATGATCCCCGCAGGGCTCTTCCTCACGGCGCGGCTCGGCATGCTCGCGGGCATCTTCTGCCCGCTTGCCGCGCAGCTCGTGGGTGGTTTCGCCTGGTCGTTGATGCCGCTGCCGCAGCTCTTTCCGCCGTCGGCGAGCATGGTCATCCCCACGAGCTTCATCCCCGTGCTGCCGAGCGGCGAGCCACTCGCGGCGGACATGGCGCTCGGCGGGGCGCTCGCGGCGGACGGCATGCTCACGCTGGCGGGCCTTGCGGTCAGCGCGCTCGCGTTCGCCGCGCTCACGGCAGCGGGCGCGGCCTGGTTCGCGCGCTCCGAGGAGAGGTGATGGCCATGACACGACTCTCCGACCCGACGCCGCGCATGACTCTCTCGCGAGCCCTGCTCTCCGAGGCCCTGCGCCTTGCGCGCTCCCCGCTCGCGGCGGTGCACCTCGTCTGCGGCCTGGCGGCCGGTCTTGCCTGCGGCGAGTACTTCTCCGTAGCCCGATGGGACCCGGCGCTGGGCGCGGACGCCTACGCCCAGTTCCTCGGCGCCCTCATGCCGCTCATGTCCGCCATCGTCTGCGGGCTCGCCGTGGACGACGAGCGCGCTGCCGGGCGCCTCGCCAACCTCACGGCGGTCCCCTCGCGCGGGCGCGCCGTCGCGGCGAAGCTGCTCGCCCTTGCGGCGCTCGGCGCGGGCGCGCTGGCCGTGGCGCTCGGCGTGTTCGGGGCCGTGCTCGCCGTCGCCGGGCGCCTGCCGCTCGGGCCCGCTCCGCTTGCGGCCGCCTGGGCGGGCATCGTGCTGGGCAGCCTGCCCCTCTACGCGCTGGGGCTCGGCGTGGCCCTGCGCCTCGGCCGCAACGCCGCCATCGGCGCCGGCGCGGCGGGGGTGCTCCTCGCGTTCTTCTCAGTGGGCGGACTTGCGCACGGCCTCATGACCGGCGAGCTCACCGGTGCCCTGGCGACGCCCCTGAGCTGGGTGCCGCTCGCCTGGCCCGCGCGCCTGGGGTCGCTCGGGGTAGAGGCCTTCATCGACGCCGCACGCGCGGCGGGCCCTCTCCTCACGACTGCGCTCGCTGGCCTCGTGCTCACCCTGGCAACCGCCGCCGTCCTTCTCGCCTGGTTCTGCCGCTTCGAGGACGGAAGGGCAGATGCGTAGGAAGCCGCTCGCCGCCGTGCTCGCCCTCCTCTCCGCAGCGCTCGTCCTGGGCGGGAATGCCCTGCTCGACGCCGGCTGGGGGTCGGCGCTGCGCTCGATCGCCGACCGCGTGCTGCCCAACCCTGAGATCGCCATGTGGGCGCCCGCGCCCGAGCCCGGCAGCCACGCGAGCTCCTACGCCGACGCCACCGGGGCGGGGGCGAACTACGTCTACCTGGTGGACGCGGCGGACGACAGGGGCAATATCCGAGAGCTCCAGCTCATCTTCTTCGGGCGGGAGTCGGACGGCGAGGGCTGGCTCGAGATCGAGGCGCGCGGCGGCTCGGGCGTGCGCTACCGCGCGTGCAACGCGGCCGAGGCACCCGCGGCTGCGCGCGGGGCTCTGGACCGCTGAGCGCGGCGCAAGTACAATGCCGACGAGAGTTTCAGGAGGTCAACATGGCGAGGGTACTGGCAGTGGATGATGAACGGGCGATCCTCGACGCGCTCGCGCGCGTCCTCGGCCGCGACGGCCATGAGGTCGTCAGGGCGGCGGACCCGACGGCGGTCCCGGGGATGGACCTCTCGCGCTTCGACCTCGTGCTCTGCGACGTTATGATGCCGGGGCTTGACGGCTTCGAGCTCGTGCGGCAGATCCGCCCGGACTTCGACGGGCCCATCGTCTTCCTGACCGCGCGCGTGGCCGAGGAGGATGCCGTGGCCGCCTACGGCCTGGGCGCCGACGACTACGTCCGCAAGCCCTTCGGGGCCGCGGAACTGCGCGCCAAGGTCGCGGCCCATCTACGCCGTGAGCGCCGGCCGCGCTCGCACGCCCTCTCCTTCGGGGAGGTGCGGATCGACCTCGGGGCGCGCGACCTCGCCGTGGGTGGCGAGGCCGTGCCGCTCACGCCCACCGAGTACGCCATCTGCGAGTACCTCGCCCGCCACCCCGGGCAGGTCATGAGCCGCGCGCAGATACGCGAGGCGGTGCTCGGCTGGGAGAGCGACGCCGACGACGCGGCCATATCCATGCAGGTCAGTCGCGCCCGGAGGAAACTCTCCGAGGCCGGCGCCGATCCGATCGCGACCGTCTGGGGGATGGGGTACAAGTGGCAGCTCTGAGGATCGGGGCGCGAGGTCGCGGGGGCATGCCGCTCTCCTTCGTCATCGCGCGCTACTTCGCCTACGCGTTCGCGGCAGTCGCCACGGCGTGGCTCGCCTCGTTCATGATGCTCTCTGTGGCGATCAACGCGGGCTTCGTCTACGAGGCAAGCTGGGGGCCGGCCAATGCGCGCGAGGTCGCGGAGGGCCTGGCACGCGACGGCGTCTGCGGGCAGCAGGACGTGCCGACGGCGTACCGCTACCTCATCCTGAACAAGGACGGAAACGTGCTGATGACAGACCTCGAGAGCACGCGGCTCGAGGACGCGAAGGAAATGGCTCGTACGGCACTCGCCGCGGATCCGGGCACAGTGGAGATCGAGGGCGGGGGTTCGGGCGTTACCTACGCCGCGTTCCCGCTCAAAGGTGGCGGGGCCTGCGCGCTCGTCAGCGAGTATCTGCCGCAGTGGGTCTCGCGCGACCTCGCCGGCCTGCTTCCCAACCCGCAGAACCTCATGCTCGTCGGCGCCACGGCGGGAAGCGCACTTGCGCTTGCGCTCGTCGCGCGCCGCGCGAGCCGCGTGATCTCGCGCAAGATGGCGCCGCTCGCGGAGGCGGCGGGGCGCGTCGGCGCGGGGGAGCTCGACTTCGCGGTCGGCAGCACCAACGTGCGCGAGGTGAACGACGTCCTCGCCGCGATGGACGCCATGCGGGCCTCCCTCGCCGAGTCGCTCGAGGCCCGCTGGGCCGCGGAGCGGGGGCAGCGCGAGCAGATGACGTCGCTCGCCCACGACCTCAAGACGCCGCTCACCGTGCTGCGCGCCAACGCCGACTTCGTAGCGGAGGAGCTGGAAGACGAGAAAGACGCCGACCTCGCGGCCGCCGCGCGCGACATAGCCGGCAGTGTCGAAAGGCTCGACGGCTACGTGCGCCTGCTCATCGAGGCCTCGCGCGGGTCCGGCGGGGCGGAGAGGGCCCCCATGCGGCCGGCCGAGCTTTGCGAGCAGGTCCTCGCCGAGGCCGCCCAGATCGCCCGGGCGCGAGGCGTGACGCTCGACGCGGCCACGGGCCCCGCTGTCGCGGGCGCGCCCGAGGCCGCGCTCGACCGAACCGCCCTGGCGCGAGCCGCCGCGAACCTCGTGGCCAACGCCGCCGAGCACGCACGCTCGCGCGTGGCTGTCTCCTGCGACGTCGAGGGCGGCCACCTCGTCATCGAGGTGGCCGACGACGGGCCGGGCTTCTCTCCCGCCGCCCTCGAACGCGGCTGCGAGCGCCTCTTCACAGACGACTCCTCCCGCTCCTCGCGCGACGGAGGGCGCCACTACGGGCTCGGCCTCCACGCCGCCTCCGAGGCCGCGAGCGCCCACGGGGGCTCCGTCTCGCTCGCCAACAGCCCCTCGGGCGGCGCGGTGGCCACCATCGCGGTCCCCCTGTGAGGGCCTGACGACTCAGGCCCTCACACCGGCGTGCCTCGCAACCAAACGCTTCCCGGATAATTCATGAGGCCGTACTCGTATTCGAGCCTGCCTATCTCTGCGGCAAGCGCCTCCGTCATGTAGAAGGTTTTCGTGCGGCCCGTCGACTTCGTCAGGCGGTCGTACCTGTTCGCGAGGTCCTCGGGGGTTCTCAGGGCTGCGGTGGCGGTTGCCATGATGCACCTCCCGGTTAGATGTAATACGTGTATTACTTTCTATCACATCACCCGAACCCCGCACCGGCGTTCGGTCGTATCTGCTTTTTTACCTTACATTTTGTCAACCGGCCCATGCTCGGCTTGTTCAGCCGGATTAAATCAACTGTTAAATCAATCCAGGCCTGTAGGGGGCGGTGGAAATCTTTCGAGGACTGGGGGCGCCGTCCCTGGGTCGGCTCCTCGATGGCCGCGGCTGAATTCCCCTGCCATCGGCTGCGTGGGTTCCGGCACGGGGTTCTGGCGCTGCTCGAACTGGGCGCAAGACTCGGCTGTTGGTCGTACCGGACGGCATACGTTTTGAGACCGGCAAGCTGATGCCGGCTCGAGGACAGCGGCCCGGTGCACCGGGCCGATCGATAGCGGTCTCAGGTTCACAGCGCAGCTTCTCAGGGCTCGCATATATAGGAAGACTTGATTGGCAATCGATTTTAATGAAGTCGGCAGCGCATGTCAGAGTTTTCAACAAATTTAACATGCCACCCTTTATATCCGCACGCGCGTAATTCAACTCATAAGGACCGGCTATCCCTTACCTGTGACACAATCTCAAACGCACAAAACAGAATCATCAGTCCAATCATCGCATAAGAGGCAGCCGAACCTTCAAGCACTATTCCACAAAGAACAATCTCCGCGCCGCCAATAAGAACTGTTATCAGGCGCTCTGCCTTTTTGCTCTCGCCGCTCGCATAAAAAGGCGGCAAAGCGCACAAGATCACATATAGCCCGGGAAGGGAATACAGGATCGATAGTCCAAGCCCCCCATCAACCGCAGTGTTTTGCGTAAGAATCAACTGAACCCAAACGGCAATTATCACTGAGCAGGTTGTCGATAAAAGAAGACTAGAAATATAGCACGCAACAAAGTCCCGTCGCATTCGAACAGAGAAATCCGCGAACTCTCTTCGCCGCGTGGAAACAATAAGGTACACAGAAATTGCAATAGAGCCAATCAGAGAAAACAGCGGAACAACCAGCAATTCAAGCTTATTACCCCATCGATCAACCACACCCCCACTCCAATGAGCGGGAATTGTATCAGGGAGGACTGACCAAGCCGCCCATAGAATCAGAAATGGAAGAATAGAGAGGATGAAAGATGATAACACTGCAGTAATTTTTTTTGAGGCTCTCATCGATTCCGCATCTCCTTGCGCGCCCACATTCCACTCCGCCTTAAATCAAGTATACGTTTTGAGACCGGCAAGCTGTTGCCGGCTCGAGGACAGCGGCCCGGTGCACCGGGCCGATCGATAGAGGACTCAGGTTCACAGCGCAGTTTCTTGGGGCTCGCATATATAGGAAGACTTGATCGGCAATCGATTTTAATGAAGTCTACAGCGCATGTCAGAGCTTTCAACAAACCGCAGGTAAATCCGTGTACCAAAAATTGGTACACGGATTTACCTGCGATGTTCATGCTTGGTCAAAAGCCCATCAAGCGATATATCCATTATTTTAATGCGCGCGCCTGAGCTTTTGGCTGAAGTGGCAGTCCGACCGCCGGCAGGCGGCCACGCTATGTCCAAAGGCCACGCCTACTCCCCGTGCCCGGCTACGTCGACGACCCAGTGCTGCCCGTCGAGTTCCTGCCGCAGAGCTACATCAGGGACGTCTTATTGGGGGACGACCGCATGGAACCCCGGGAGATCAAGCTGTACGGCTGATCCATCCGTCAACAACATGTCAAAGCCCCAAACCCCACAGGATCGCGAACGAGGGGATGAATTGACCGCCCGGGTATTTGCGCCCGGGCGGTCAATTCTATCAACCATGGGTGCGATTCTGTGAGGCCATTTTTCTGGCATCCGCCGTTTGCTCCGGTCTCAACGCACCCATCGACCGTTCAGTAATCTTTGCGAACGCGACCACGTGCGCATTTGTCGAACAATCAAATGTCCGACAATGTCTGACGGAGCTGTCAGACATTCACGCACGAACAGGCGAGCTTCGCGAGCGATTGTAGGCATCTAGTAGCCCCAGCTGCGTCTTTGGCGCAGGTTCAACGTCTGACATCTTGAATGTCTGACGTTGAACGAAGCTGGTTGATAACAAGCAGGTGGAATAAACATGGAGCCCGACATCTCTCGCGCAATCGGCGCGCGGCAAGGGTCTGGCCCATCTCATATGTTGCCAACGCTAACGGTGATGTTGCCAACGCTAACGGTTAACCTGAGCGCCCGGACACATTCTTTGTTGGCTGAAACCAGCATAGCAACTAGCGGAAGGCATCATCGAAGGAGTGTGCTGGAAAGCACCCGTCTCCTTAACTGTTAGAAATGCAAGTTAATAATCTATGTGGTCAATATAATACCGTTAAACCCGCATATCGATACCGCTCAGCCATTCGCCTCGCCCCCGTCGCACGTATCTTCATCCGGTCTGTTACTTTTAATCTAACGATTCTTTGAGGAACGTAGGTGCTTCCAAATGTACTGTCGACTTCTTCTCAAACTGATCCTAAGAGACAAGGCCGCATGGATTTGTACGCTCGTTCTCGCTGCAGCCTTTTCCGTCCCCATTGCGTTCAATTCACCCATCTACGGGCCCTTCTTTATGAAGCAGGGCATGCAGAGCTTTGTCGACGCATTCAATACGCGCGCACCCCAGGCCAACGGCACAGACCTATCGCCAGAGCAGCAAGCTGACGCGGAGCTTGCAAGATACGCGAACGCCGCCCTTGCCGCTCAAACCGACGCCGCCTTTCTCGATTCTGCCGAGAGCTACTACGCGCTCATGGACGAAGGCTTCCAATCCGGGTCCATCGTGGGAGACCGAGAGACCAATGACGCAGACCTCGCGTATTGCCGTGCCCTGAGCAGCTCCGGCATCACGGATATCCCGGCCTCCGCAAACGACCTGCCATTCCTTTCCTTCCTGCCTTACGCCATTGCCACGGCGCCGTCTTTCCTTCCCTTCATCCCCTTCCTTCTCTCGTCGATACTCGTGCTCGGCGCCACAAGGCCCGGGACCCTGGCGGCAAAGGCGCCCGCGCCCAAATTCCGGCGCCTTATCCAGATCGTGTTTTCGATAATCGCCGCGGGGACCGCGATGCTCCTCGCCGGCCTCGCACCCGGGGGCATTTACGCCTTGGTCCTAAACGGCTTCGGGCAAATTGGGTACCCGATCGCCTTCTTCCATGACGGCGCGCTTACCACCACGACCGCGGGAAACGTCTTCACAGCCCTGCTTCTCGCGCTGCTTGCGGGCGGAACCTTGATATCCGTTTGCTCCGCCGTCCTATCGACCGCAACGAGGCGCGTCCTCGCGGGCCCCCTTACCTCCGCGCTGCTTGTCGCGGCCCCGGCATTCCCGTTGCTGTCCGATTCGGCACTGGGGCATAACGCCGCGCTCAATCTCCTGCCGCTGGCCGTGTTCTCGCCTATCGAGGCAACGGGCTACGTAGGATGCTTCCCGACAGAATTCATTGGCTCCGGTTCAGGCAGCGCATCGATGCTTGCCGTGGCCCTGGCATACGTCGCGGTTCTTTTTGCGGTCGGCGCCGTTGCGACACGTTCGCCCAAACAGCCTGGACCCGCGAAAAAGCACCGTGGGCTCGAGCTTCTGGACGCGAGCGTGGGATACGGAAGCACGACGATACTTTCAATCGGGTCGCTTTTCCTGAGCCCGGGAACGGCGGCGGGCCTCGTTGCTCCCAACGGCTCGGGGAAAACCACCCTTCTTGAAGCGCTGTCGGGCCAATTTCCCACCCGCATCCGCTCGGGAAGCCTGGCGGCAGACGGAATCTGCCAACGTCGATCAGCCGAATTTGCAGAACTCGTCTACCTGAGCTCTTCGGGCAGCGCGGATCTCTATCCCACGCTATCGGCCATCGAGCACCTTGCTTTCGTTAGGGAGGCGTGGAAATCGGCCGCCGACATCGACTCGCTCTGCGACTCCCTCGGAATCTCCCCATATCTCGACAAGCCGACCCGTAAACTCTCGACAGGAATGAAGCAGCAGGTAAAGCTTGCCATGGCGATAGCGACCGATTGCCCGTACCTCATCCTCGATGAACCGCTGAACGGCCTCGATCCGGGAAAACGGAAAACCTCCTGCGACGCGATGCGCAGCGAAGTGGCGCGGGGACGCAGCGTGCTCATTTCAAGCCATCTACTCGACGACCTGGCAGACCTTACCAACTCGTTCTACTTCATCGAAGCCGGCACGCTCGTGGAAAAGATCAAGTCGTCCTCGCAGACGCTCAAGCAGGAATACCTCGATACATACGAGGGAGGTGAATGACATGATAGGCAAGAGCTATGCAAAGATAGCGATTGTTGGCTTTGTACTTTGTCTTGCAATGGTGCTATGTGCATCATTTGCGAGGTATAGGTCCGAGCAGTCGTTCATCGATGGCGCTGAAAATGGGTTTGGCATAGACGGGATGTATGTCAACGATGGCGCGACCAGGCCGTCTATGGCGATTCTTGCAGGCGAAGACATGGAATGGCAAATCTGTAATGACGATGGCTCTTGTCTGAGTGGTCGTTTGGCCGCAACGAGCGACCCGAATTCGTTCGATCTTCTCGACAATGATGGAGCGGATTGCGGTTCTGTTCACCTTTCATATGCATCGCGAGATGGGATGGACGGCATTCTCTACGTCTCCCACGAGACCGGCGATTTCAAGATGCGCAGGACTAACCGAGTGCCGGCTTTTATCGAGGAGTGAGAGTTCCCGGCGGTCTGCCGATTAGGCCGCCGGGGTATTGAACCCCGCATTCATCCGTACACACACGGATGAATGCGGGAAGTGTCCGGATGAAGGTGATAATCAAGGAAACAAAGCTGTTCTGCCTGGGACGGCTTTGGCCTGGACTTTAACCACAACATCGCAATCGACACTTATCAGCTCGCGCAACGCGCATGGCCAAATCTCGGACGCTGGTGCATGGAGGACCTTCGAGATTTACTGGACATCCAAATCGACGACGCACACCGCGTGCTCGCCGACTGCGAAGACGAGATGGCTGTCTACAATGCGATCAGAAACGGCGTGAAGTCGGGAGAGCTTTCTGTGGAACCGCCGCGCCGTCGCGCGAGCCGACCGGGCAACCCGGGCAATCTGGTCCCGACTCTCCCGGTCGTATTCCTACGATATCGCCCCTAAATCACCAATGTGTCAGATAAAGAATGATGCAATGGCTGTGATCACGCCTACGGCGGACGCAACGACTGCGCCTTTTTTCCTCTCCTTTAGTCCGACGATTAGGGTTGCCGTAAAGTAAAGGGCGGAAATGCAGTCTATGGCAAGCAAAACGAGTTCCTTGGGCGGTTTCAGCAAAAGGTCGCTAGCAAAGAGTAATGCAAGCAGGGCAAAGCCGATTGTGTTCAAGTATCTCGATTGATTTTGCGACAACATGGCAACTTCCTTTCAGAACATGCAAATGAAAAGTCGGTACGATGTCATTGCGGTTGCAAAAAAGCCGCCGCTAGGACCGGTTGTCACGAGACCGGCGATAACTTCAGCGGTGCCAACAAGCTAGAGATCGCGCAGGCAAGCCTCCTCCTTCGCGTTCAGCTTGACCTTGTGAGGGGCGGGGCGGTTATTTGCAGATCCGTGAGAATCACACCACGCCTTGGAATATGAATCCGCGCAGCGCCCGCGCTCAAAAAAGGGATATATCGTAATTTTCGTCGTAATTGACTCCGACGTAGATATCGTTGCTCTCGGCGGGAGATCCCTCGTCGGCATGGGCTGCCGCAACGGGTACAAATGGTGTCATGACAAGGGAGGGGCAAAGAGTTGCTGAGACGATGGAGGGTAGGCATTTCTTCATGGCCGGCTCCTTAATCTGGCCTTTGATAGTTACTCGATGTCGCCTCCTTCCGCTTTATATCCGTTGTATTTGGCGTATTTCTTTAATAAGGCAAGAGGTTCTTCCTCTCCTTCGGATAAGCCGATGATGTTTCCTTGATCATCCAGTATGAATACGGACGGAATATGCTCAAGTTCGTATTCGTCATACACGGTATTATCTTAATTTTTGCTGATGGCTCAGGCAAGGCGGGGCTTACGTTCGAGGCGACCAACAATGCCCTGGCCCTACAGAGAATAAACGCCGCGAACACGCACGCCGGCGGCTGGGAGAAGTCCGAACTCCGCGGCCTCCTCAATACCGGCGACCTCTGGTCGCTTTTGCCTTGCGAACTCCAGTCCAAGGTGAAGTCCGTCACGAAGATGACCGACAACCTGGGCGACGGCGAGGCAGGCACCCCCTCGGCCACGACTGACAAGGCCTTCCTGCTCTCGATGACTGAAGTCTACGGTGACCTCCAGTCTGACGGCGCCCAGTACGAGTACTACAAATCCAAGGGCGTGACAACATCGAACTATTCCAGTGCTTCGTCGAGCAGCTATCACTGGACTCGCTCCGTGCATCCGAGCAACTCCGCGTCCTTCCGCTGTGTCCACAGCAACGGCAGCTATGACTACTACAGCGCGACGAACATCTACTGCGTGTTCCCCGCCTTCTGCTTTTAGCCTCATCTGCAACCAATGAAAAGCCCGTGCGATTCTGCGCGGGCTTTTCATTTGGCAACCAAACGAACGATTCTCGTCTTGAAGCATAGTTATCGGGTTGAGGAGAAATGGGGTCATACAGCGGCTCTCAGAGCGCCCGCCGCACTCCCCCGCCATTACCTCAGCTGCGTCACCGTATAGAGTTCATCCCGCTTGGCGTTTCGTTGCAACAGCCCACTTGTCCACCGATCAAGTGAAATACCGGAATTAATACAGCGACACGCTTGTTCGTTACAGTCGCTATATCTGCGTAAATCGCCGCGATAAATGCCGCCCGTTCTCGGCATGTACCTGCTGCGCGTATGTAGAATCGCATCGCGTTAATAAATCGGCTCATGCGTGTGCAAAACGCGCAAGTAGCCGCAAAAGGCGATTATCGCGCAGCTAGATTTTTGGCACCCTGTTGATTAATCAAAATTAAGCAATTGCTTAAAACAAAAAAGGTCAGGCACTAGGTGCCTGACCTGCAAACTTCTGGTCGGGACGACTGGATTCGAACCAGCGACCCCTTGACCCCCAGTCAAGTGCGCTACCAAGCTGCGCCACGTCCCGAAGCTTTTGTTTGTTGCTCTGCTCTCGCTCGCAACAGGAAGTATATTAACCCGAAACTTTGGCCTTGCGCAAGAACTTTTTTAATTATTTTTGAGCAAGTCTAAAATTGTATCTGCGAGCTGGTGTTTTGTAAGCACAGGAAGTTCTTGCGTGCCCGCTGTGCTCACAATCCAGGCCTTGTTGGTGTCGGTCCCAAAGCCCGAATCGGCGCGCGAGACATCGTTAGCGATAATGGCATCGCAACCCTTGCGGGTCAATTTGCGCTCGGCGTATTCGACGACATTATCGGTCTCGGCCGCAAAGCCGATCACGCGGCGATCGCCCTTTTGGCGTGAGAGCTCGGCCAAGATGTCAACGGTCTCGACGAGCTCGATTCGATCCAGGCGCTCGTTGGCCTTTTTGAGCTTGTGGTCCGCCGGGGCTTCAGGCGTGTAGTCGGCGACGGCGGCGGCGCAAATGGCCGCGTCGGCCGTCTGGAAGGCGCTTAGCGCTACCTGGAGCATCTCTGAGGCGGTCTGTACGCGCACGCACTCCACGCCGCGGGGAACGTCGAGCGATGTCGGTCCCAGAACGAGCGTGACGGCGGCGCCGCGGCGCGTGGCCTCCCCCGCCAGAGCGATACCCATCTTGCCCGATGAACGGTTGCCGATATAACGCACAGGGTCGATCGGTTCGTGCGTGGGGCCGGCGGTGATCACGATGCGCTTGTCCGCAAGGTCCTGGGGTACCGGGTCGAGCACCTCGCAGACGGCCTCGACGATGTCCTCGGGCTCGCTCATGCGTCCCGTGTCCACATCGCCGCAGGCAAGGTAGCCGCTGCCGGGCCCCACCACATGGACGCCACGGTCGCGCAGCGAGGCTATATTGGCCTGCGTGGCCGGTGCCTTCCACATACCGTTGTTCATGGCCGGCGCGATCACAATGGGCCGCGGCGTGGCAAGCAGCGTTGTGGAGATGAGGTCATCGGCGATGCCGTTGGCCATCTTGGCGATGATATTGGCCGTCGCGGGCGCCACGACCACCAAGTCGGGCTCCTGCGCCAGCGAGATATGGTGGATGGGGTCAGACGGGTCGTCGAATAGCCCAACCGCGACCGGCTCATTGGTGAGCGCGCGGAAGGTGAGCGGCCCCACGAACTCAGTGGCATGCTCGCTCATGACGACCTTGACGTGCGCGCCGCGCTTTTGCAGCAGGCGCACGATATTGCACGACTT
This sequence comes from Coriobacteriaceae bacterium, assembly GCA_025757745.1. Classification (NCBI taxonomy): domain Bacteria; kingdom Bacillati; phylum Actinomycetota; class Coriobacteriia; order Coriobacteriales; family Coriobacteriaceae; species Coriobacteriaceae bacterium. The sequence continues at coordinate 1,277,843 of CP107217.1, read as the reverse complement.
ATAGGCGGCGATCCCGCCGGTAATGCCCAGCAGGATCGTTTTTCCCTCAAGTTGCATTGAATTGTTGGGTGCCGCCGTCATCGTTAGGCTTCCTTGCTGGGGAGCACGAGCAGGCGGTGGCAGTACGGGCAGTGCGTAATCTCACTACCGTCGTGGTTGAGGTCGCTCATGGACGATGCCTGCAGCGCGGTGTGGCAGACCGTGGGGATGTTGCCCTGGACGGTTTCGACGGCCAGGCCGCGGAACTGCTTGAGCAGGCGCTCGTAGTCGGTGAGCACGTCAGTCGGAAGCGTAGCGGCAAGCGCGGTGCGCTCCTTAGTGGCGGCTTCGATCTGTGCCTGCAGGTCGGCAGCCTTGGCGCGGGCGGCTTTGGTATCGGCCTTCACGCCCTCCTCGAACTTGGCGATGATGGCCTGCGCGCGAGCCTCGCGGTCGAGCGCTTCCTTATGGGCGACGACGACGTCCTTGCGGGTGTGCTCGATCTTGTCCAGGCGCTTGGCCAGGGTGGCGAGCTCGTTCTCCAGGTCCTGAACCTCGCGGTAGTCAGATCCGTCAACGTGGCGCTTCTTGGCGGCCTCGATGGCGTTATTGGTCTGAATCTCGGTGGTGTTGAGGTCGTCGAGCTCAATATCAAGGTCCTTGCGCTGGGCGTAGAGCTTGGTCATCTCGGCCTTGAGCTTAACGTAGGTCTTACGCTTGGAAGCGAGCTCCTTGAGCTCCGGCATATTGGCAAGTTCGCTCTTGTTGCGGGCGAGCTCCAAATCGATTTGTTGCAGCTTGAGTAGCGTAGCGCCGGCGCTCATAAGTTCTCTCCTTTTGTCACAGTCCACCATTGGCAAGGGTTCAGTATTTTAATCGCATGACGGGGGTCGACCCCGGCATCAACTGCAGAGTTCATCAATATATCAACGAACGGCTCTTCGGAGCGGTCGTGGCCGAGCAAGATCACCGGTAGCCCGCGCAAGGCAAGGTCTTGCGCCACGTGGTAGCCCGCCTCGCCCGTCACAATAACGTCGGCGCCCGCGGCGATGGCGAGCTCTCCAAAGTCGCCCAGGGAGCCTCCCAGAATGGCGACGGTACGGCACGGGTGATCGGCCTCGCCCCACACGCGTGGATCGCTCCCGAAGGCCGTGGCGGCACGAGTGGCAAGGTCGCGCAGGCTGCAGGGCTCGTTGAATGTCGCAAGGGCTCCCAGGCCGCAGGCCTCGGGGTCGTCCACGTGCTCCAGCGAGCTTGCGGGCGCGGCGTCCAACAGCGTACTTAGGCAAACGCGAGCCTCATGCGAGCGGTCCAGATTGGTGTGGAGCGAGATGATGCTCACCCCGCAGCGGGCAGCCTCGTAGAGCGCCGCACTGCACTGGGGGCGCGTCGCGCTAGGCGGGCAAAACGCCTCGGGCGCCTTGATGTAGACGGGATGATGCGTGAGCAACACGTTGGCACCGGCCTCCTGGGCGCGGTGCACGTTGGCTTCGGTCGCGTCGAGTGCGCAGGCCACGCCGCGGATCTCGTCGTCGGGGTCGCCAACGGATAAGCCTACGTGGTCCCAGGGTTCGGCGTCCGTCTTAGGATAGCGTGCAAGCAGGGCGCGCTCGAGTTCGGCGACGATCATGCGGCACCTACGATCGAGAGCAGCGTCTGGGCAAAGTCGTCCAAATCGCCCGGATTCACGCGGTCATCGAAGGAAATACGCAGTGCGCCCAGCGCCTGCTCACGACCAATGCCCATGGCGCTGAGCACGTGACTCGGGTCCATGCTGCCGCTCGAGCAAGCCGATCCGGCCGACACCTCAAAACCGGCGGCGTCGAGCTTGATGATGAGCTCCTCGGAGTCCATGCCGTCGACGTAGATCGAAACCATACCCGGCAGACGATCTGCCTGCGCGTAGTCGCCCATGGTGGCGTGAATGCGCGGATGGGCCGTAAGCGTGGCGTAGAGCCTGTCAGAAAGGGCTTGCAGCTTCTCGCGCTCCTGGGCCACATGGGGCACCAGCGTACGGGCGGCAGCAGCAAAGGCCAGCTGCGCGCGCAGGTCCTGCGTACCGGCGCGACGTCCGGCTTCCTGTCCGCCGCCAAAGATGCGGGGGCGCAGCGGCGTGCGAGTCTTAACGTAGAGCGCGCCGGAGGCAACGGGACCGCCAATCTTGTGGGCGGCGACGGACATGGCGTCGACACCCAGCTCGGCGGCATCGAGCGGAATATGCAGATAGCCCTGGATGGCATCGGTGTGGAACAGGGCGCCTGCGGTGTGCGCAGCCGCGGCAAGCTCGCGGATAGACTGCACCACGCCGGTCTCGTTGTTGGCGACCATGATACTCACGAGTGCGACGTCGTCGCCGAGCAAGTCGCTCAGCGCGGCAAGCTCGATGTAGCCCGCACGGCAGGGCTGCACTAGGTCGACGGTAAAGCCGGCGGCGCGCAGCAGCGGCAGGTTGTCCAGGATCGAATCGTGCTCGATGGCAGATACGATCACGCGGTTACGCTTGCGGTCGCGCTGACGAGCGCCCTCGGCAAGACCGAGGAGCGCCAGCTGGTTGGCCTCGGTGCCGCCGTTGGTAAGGATGATCTCGGACGGGCGAACGCGCGCGCCAAAGCTACGGGCAATCTCGCGACGTGCCACCTCCAGGCGCGCGGCGGCCTTGCGGCCGAGCGAATGCAGCGAGTTGGGGTTCACGCCGGCAAGCTCGCTGTCGTCGTATTCGCGCTGCGCAAGGAGCGCCTCGGCGCGCATGGGCGTCGAGGCGGCATAGTCAAGATTCACGGGTATGCGGTTTTGACCTGCGGTCATAAGGGTTTATGCCTCCTGTGCAGCCTCGTTGCCCAGCTTCTGCAGAAGCGCAACCTCGGCGGCGGGATCTTCGGACTTAAATACGGCGGAGCCGGCTACGAGCACGTTGGCGCCGGCCTTGACGACCTCGGCGATGTTCTTGGAAGAGATACCGCCATCGACCTCGATCAAGGGCGACACGCCGTGGCGCTCGCACATGGCCGTAAGCTCGTGCAGCTTAGGCAGAGTGCCCGGGATAAAGCTCTGGCCGCCAAAGCCGGGGTTCACGCTCATCAGCAGCACCATGTCGACAACGTCGATGATGCTCTCGAGTACGCACACGGGGGTGGCGGGGTTGAGCACCACGCCGGCCTTGACGCCGCGCTGCTGCAGATGGGTGAGCGTGCGGTGCAGGTGCGTGGAGGCCTCGTAGTGCACGGTGATCATGTCGGCACCGGCGTCGGCGTACCAATCGACCGTCTCGTCGGGGTTCGACACCATCAGGTGCGCGTCGACCGGTACATCGGTGGAGCGCTTGACGGCCTTGAGGATATCGACGCCAAAGGTGAGGTTGCCGGTAAAGTGTCCGTCCATAACGTCGAAGTGCACAAAGTCGGCACCGGCGATCTTGTCGAGTTCGCCCTTGAGGTTGGCCATGTCGGCCGAAAGGACAGACGGAGCGATTTTAATGGAACCCATGGTAGAAGCCTTTCTGCGCTAGTCGGTGAGTCCGTAGAACTCTTGAGAAGGGACGCGGTCGGTAAGAATCTCGAGCGCCCTATCCAAAGTAACACCGTTGTAGAGCGTTTGCTCCACGGCAAAGGTGAGCGGAATGTCTACGCCCAGTGAACGGGCGAGCTCGCTCACGCTGCGGGCGGCGACGGCGCCTTCGACCACCATATGCGTGCGCGTCTGATACTCGTCGAGCGACACGCCATGAGCGAACTCGTAGCCAAAGGTGCGGTTGCGCGAATGCTCCGAGGTGCAGGTGGCAATGAGGTCGCCCATGCCGGCAAGCCCCATGCAGGTCATAGCCTGCCCGCCGCGGGCATGCACCAGACGGCTGATCTCGGCCAGGCCGCGCGTCATGATAAGGGCGAGCGTATTGTCGCCCGCACCGGTGCCGGCGGAGATGCCACATACGATGGCGATGACGTTTTTCATGGCGCCGCAGACCTCGACACCGGTCATGTCTTGCGACAGATAGATGCGGAAGGCCGTGGACAGGAGCAGTTCCTTAAAGGTCTCCCCTATCTGCGGATCTTTGCTTGCGATGACGGCGGCAGAAAGTCCGCCGCGGCAGATTTCCTCAGCATGGTTGGGGCCCGAGAGCACCGCCACGCGCGACTCGTTGCCGATCTCGCTGGCGATGACCTCGCTCATGAGCAGGCCGGACTCGGGCTCAATGCCCTTGGTGAGGCAGAGCGCCGGGGTATCGGCGGCGATAAAGGGAGCGGCCTGGTGGCACACGCTGCGAAGGTGCGTCGAAGGAACGGCAAAGATGATGGCCTCGGCGCCGTCGAGCGCCTGCGACAGGTCCGTGGTGGCGACAACGTTGCCGGGCAGCTCGTAGTCCACCAGATACCGGGGATTGCGGTGCTCGCCATTGATGCCGGCGGCCGTCTGCTCGCTATGGGCCCACATGGTCACGCGCTCGGCTCGCGCTGCAGCAAGGCCCGCGACGGCGGTTCCCCAGGAGCCGGAGCCAATCAGCGCAACATTCATGACTCTCTCCTACTTATCGTCGGGCTCGGTGACGCGCTTGGTAAACGAGAGCTTGGACTCCTTACCCGTCATGAGCTTTTGGATATTCGAGCGATGGGCCCATACCACGGTGATGCCGATCATCGCCATGCAGAACTTGAGTCCCAGGCTGCTGTACGGAAAGACCGCGCAGACGGCGATGGGAAGACCGATGGCCGCGGCAAGCGAGCCTACCGACACAAACTTGGTGATGGCGACGGCCACGATAAACATGCCCAGCAGCGAAAGTCCGATGGGCCAGTACCAGGCGAGGATGACGCCCAAGCCCACGGCGATACCCTTGCCGCCGTGGAAGTTGAGGTAGGGCGAGAAGATGTGACCCCACACAGCAGCCAGGCAGATGACGCCGAGCATCCAGTCGCCGGGGGCTCCAGGCGCCATGATGCTCACAGGGAAGCCATAGCCCACGCCCGCGATAAGCGGACGCGCGATAAGGACGCAGATAGCGCCCTTAAGGCAGTCGAGCAGCAGCGTGAGCGCGGCCACCTTGGGGCCGGCCACGCGCAGGGCGTTGGTGGTGCCGATGTTGCCGGAACCCGCCTTGCGAATGTCGGTGTGGTTGAACACGCGGCCCAGGATCAGGCCAAACGGAATCGCTCCGATAAAGAACGAGACCACGGCGCAGATGGCGGTCAGCAGAATCGGATTATGCATCCTTTTGCTCCTTCTTCCTAAAGAAGAGTCGAATGGGCGTGCCGGAAAAATCGAAGGTCGAGCGCATACGGTTCTCCACGTAGCGCTGGTAGGTGTCGTTGACCAGGTCGCTGTGGTTGACGAAGAACGTAAACGTCGGCGGGTTGACGCCCGTCTGGGTCACATAGTGCATACGCAGGCGGCGCTTGCCGTCCACCACGGTGTGGCCAAACTCGCGCAGGTCGGTGAGGAACGTGTTGAGGCGCGAGGTGGTGATCTTTTGCGAACGCGTCTTTTCGGCCGCGTCGACCATCGCCCAGATCTTCTCGACGCTGCGGCCGGTCAGGGCCGAAATGCGCAGGTACTGGGCCCAGGGAGCCATGACGCCCAGGCGGCGGTCAACGGTCTCCATGCAGGCCTCGCGCTTGCGGTCGTCGTCGAGCAGATCCCACTTGTTGAGCAGCACCACGATGGCGCAGCCGCGCTCGATGGCCAAGCCCATGACTTTCTGATCCTGCTCGGTGACGCCCACGGAGGCGTCGACGACAAGCAGCGCCACGTCGGCGCGGTCGATGGCACGCAGGCCGCGAACCATGGAGTAGTACTCGATGTTCTCGTACACGGTGCTCTTCTTGCGAATGCCAGCTGTGTCGACCATGCGGTAATGCTTGCCGTCGCGCTCGACGACGGTGTCGATGGCATCGCGCGTAGTGCCGGCGATGTTGGACACGATGGAGCGGTCGGCGCCCAGGATGCGGTTGAACAGCGACGACTTACCGGCGTTGGGGCGGCCGATGATGGCAACGTTCAGCGCGTCGGGGAACTCATCGGTGACCTCGTCCTCCTCCTCGGGCAACAGGGCCACGATATCGTCGAGCAGGTCGCCCGTGCCGTGACCGTGCAGGGCCGAAAGCGGCGTGGGCTCGCCGATGCCGAGCGAATAGAACTCCCAGATGTTGTCATTCTCGCGATCGGGATTGTCGAGCTTGTTCACCAGCAGAAAGACCGGCTTGTCGCAGCGCTTGAGCATGCGGGCGACCGACTCGTCCTCCTCGGTGACGCCAGTGCGGCCGTCGACAACAAACAGGATGACGGCGGCTTCCTCGGCGGCGGCAAGCGCCTGGTCGCGGATGGACGTGGCAAAGACGTCGTCGCTCTTGAGCGGCTCGATGCCGCCCGTGTCGACGATGGTGAACTCGCGGCCGTTCCAGTCGGCCGTGTGATACGAGCGGTCGCGCGTGACGCCGCGCGACTCATGGACGATGGCGTCCGAGGTCTGGGCCAGGCGGTTAACGAGCGTGGACTTGCCCACGTTGGGGCGTCCGACGACGGCGACGATAGGTTTCATCTGCTCTCCTTTATTGGGTAGGGTCAGCGGGAATAGTTGAATTGGCGGGCGTTATGCCAAGGATGTGCTCCAGGGTATCGAGCAGCTCGTGCGGCATAGTCGATACCACATGAACCTCGGCGCCGCGACCGGTAAGGCGTGCGAGTAATTCGTCACGATGATACTCGTCAAGGGTCATACCGTCGGCGTTGAACATGAGCTTAGGCACAAAGAGCATAACCCCCGACAGTTCCTGCGGCAGCTGTTCCAAGATGTCGCAGGCGACGATGAGGCCGGTCACATCCACGTTGCCACCAAAGTAGCGGTTTTTGATGGCCGTGACGGTACCGGCAAGGCCCTGCGGTGATTCCACAAAACGCGCCACCGTATCGCGCGCGCTGGCGCCCGAGAGGCACAGCAGGCGCTGGCCACGGGCGGCGATAGCCTCGCGAACGCAGCACAGGCGCTCGGCATTCGCGTCGATCACGTCGTCGGTCTCGTCCAGATAGGAGCGGATCATGCCGATGCCGTCGTAGTACTGTGGGTAGCCGTCGTAAAAGTCGGCCTCGGGCGGCTCGATGCCGGCGTCCAGATAGAACTCGTCGCTCATCTGGAAGGTGTGGCGGCCAAAGCGCTCGAAGGCACGGTCCTGGAAGGGTCGGATCATGGCGATGGTCTCGCGCGCCAGCTCGGGCTTGTCGCTGTAGGACCAGCTAAAACGGTTCTGATGCTTGGTAAAGCCGAGCGGCACAATGCCCAGGCTGGTGATTTGCTCGTGCTCCTCGCAAAAGCGCAGGGTCTTTTCCAGCTCCTCGCCGTCGTTCATGCCGGGGCACAGCACGATCTGGGCGTGGATCTCGATCCCAGCATCCATGATGGCCTCGAGCACGTCCATGCCGCGCTGGGCGTTGCGGCCCATCATGCGGCGGCGGACGTCGGGGCTTACGGCATGGACCGACACGTTCATGGGGCTCATGTTGCGTTGGATGACGTTTTGCACATCTTCGTCGGTGAGGTTGGTCAGCGTGACGAAGTTGCCCTGCAAAAAGCTTAGGCGGTAGTCGTCGTCGCGAATATAGAGCGTGGAGCGACCGCCCTTGGGCAACATCGTCATAAAGCAGAACACGCAGGCGTTTACGCAGGTGCGCATGCCGTCGAAGACGGGGCCATCGAACTCAAGGCCCCAATCCTCTCCCGGGAAGCGGTCGAGCTCGACGGGGGTGACGCTGTTGTCGCGCGGGTCGAAAACCTCCAGCTCGACGGTGTCGTCATCGGCCTCCCAGAGCCACACGATCATGTCGGTAAGCTGCTCGCCGTTGACCGTAAGCACGCGCATGCCCGGCTCGATACCCACATCCCACGCGGGCGATTCGGGATGCACGTTTTTAACGAGCGCGCCCTCACCCGGCTCGGGGTCGCGGCTGCGCCCGTAATCGGCCACCTCGGCGGCGTATGCGGGTACGGTCTGGTCCATGATTAGCGGCAAAGCTCCTTGATGCGCTTGACGGCGCGCTCGATGTGTTCTTGCGGGGTGGAGGCTCCGGCGGTGATGCCGATGTGGCGTGCGTTGACAAACCATGCGGCCTTGATCTCGGACGCCTCCTCGATGTGATGTGTGTGCTCGCAGACGTCGGCGCAGATCTGTGCCAGGCGGCGGGTGTTGCCCGAGTTCTTGCCGCCCACCACGACCATGCAGTCGCAGCGGTTGGCAAGTGCGGCTGCTGCCTGTTGACGCTCGCTCGTGGCGGCGCAGATGGTATTGATCACACGCAGCTCCTGCACGCGCGGGGTGATGGAGGCCACAACCTCGGCCAGGTTCTGCGCGGTTTGGGTGGTCTGCACAACCAGGCCGACCTTGCCCTTGAGCGGCAGCGCGTCCGCATCGGCGGCGCAGCTCACGACCTGCGCGTCATCGCCGGCATGGCCCAGGATGCCCTCGACTTCGGGGTGGCCCGGCTCGCCCACGACTATCACGTGGTAGCCCTCGCGTACCAGGCGCTCCGCCGCCACGTGGACCTTTTTCACGTAGGGGCAGGTGGCGTCGACCACGTCGAGGCCACGCTCGCGAGCGGCATCGATTACCTGTGGCACCACGCCGTGCGCGCGAATGATCACGGTGCCCGACGCGGCGTCGTCCAGGGTCTCGGCCAGACCGACGCCCGCCTCGGCAAGCTCGCGCACCACGATGGGGTTATGAATGAGCGGGCCCAAGGTGTGGACCTGAGCGGTCTCCCCCGCCTGCGGGGCGGCCGCCAATGCCATATCGAGCGCGCGTTGCACGCCGTAGCAGGTGCCGGCGTGGGTGGCGATCTCGATTGTCGGCGCGGTTGCCTGGTCGGACGCAGCCGCGGCGGTGTTCGTCACGTTCTCGCTCATGGCTAGAACCTGCCCGGATGTTCGGCGCACAGCTCGTCTCGCATGGCGTAGACGCGGTTCATGGCCTCGGACTCAAACCATTCCAGGCGCTCCGTGCGCTTAAGCCCGGCCGGTGCGTCGGAAAGCGAGACAGCCTTGCCGGCGCGGATCCAGCATTTCTTGGGACGCATGATCTTTTTGCCCGCGGGCGTGATGTCGGACCAGCCGCAAATGGCGAGCGGGTTCACAGGTGCCTTGCCCATCTGAGCGATGAGCGCAAAACCGCCGTGGACCTCGGGCTTGATCTCGCGCGAGCGGATGCGCGTGCCCTCGGGGAAGATCAGAACGTCCTCGCCGCGCTGCAGCGCATGCTGGGCGGCGCGCAAGCACTTCATATCGGCAGTACCACGCTCCACGGGGATGCCGCCGACGCGGCTAAAGGCCCAGCGCACAATCTTGCTCTTGGCGAACTCGGATTTAAAGATGGGGCGAATGCGGCGGCCGCCGAAGAACAACGCCGTCTCAACGGCCAGCAGCTCGGCCATCGAGGTGTGGTTGCAGATGACCACGCTGCCGCGGCCTTCCTGGCGCTCAAACAGCAAGTCGCTGTCCTCGACCTTCCAGCGCCACATGAGCTTGGAGAAGACCCACAGGATGCCCATGACCACGGCGACGGTCCCGCGGATGAGCGCCGGGAACTCGTCGTAGGGGGCGTTGTAGTAATCCTCGGGCGTCTGCTTAAACAGGCGCATGGGCTACCTCCTTTGGTTGATGAGGTCCTCGATAATGCGGACGACCTCGTCGATGGTGTGGGCGGTGGAGTCGACGTGCACCGCGTCCTCGGCGGGCACGAGCGGCGCGACCTCGCGGCTGCTGTCGAGCTTGTCGCGCTGCTTGAGGGCGTTGAGGGTCTCATCGACCTCGGCCTCGAGCTGCTCGGTTGTGAGCGGCTGGGCGTCGTTTTGGTGGCGCTGCAGCACGCGACGACGGGCGCGCTCGCGCGGGTCGGCGGTCAGGAACACCTTGACCTGTGCGTTGGGGAACACGACGGTGCCGATGTCGCGACCCTCGGCGACGATGTCGCGGTCCTCGGCGGCGCGGCGCTGGTGGATGAGCATGGCCGCGCGCACGCCCGGGTAGGCCGAGACCTTGGACACGTTGGCGTCGACCTGCGGGGTGCGGATGGCGGCCGAGGCGTCCTTACCGTCGATGGTCAGACGCGTGTCCTCGCCGGTGCCGTTGGTAAAGCGAATTTCGATTTGCTCGGCGAGGGCGTCAATGGCCGCCTCGTCGTCCAGGTCGATGCCGCGATCGAGCGCGGCGAAGGTGACGGCGCGGTACATAGCGCCCGTGTCGAGCTTGTTAAAGCCCAGCTGGCGGGCTATCTCCTTGGCGATAGTGGACTTGCCGGAACCGGCGGGGCCGTCGATGGCGACGATCATACAATGCTTCCTTTCGGTGGTTAACGTGCTGGTATGGGACGCAGGCGCTGCAGCTTGGCGGGTTGCCTAGCTCGTGTAGCGCTCGCGGTAGGTGTTGCGCTTGGGCGCGGAGCCGTGGCTGCCGTGGTGACGCGTGCGACTCGCGGTGTTGGTTGCCGGCGCGGCGCCGCGCTTGGAGCCGGCCTGCTTGGGCGGGATACCGCCGGCCTTCAGGATTTGCACCTCGCGGTCGGTGAGCTCGCGCCACGAGCCCTTGGCCACGTCCCTGAGTTCCAGGCCGGCAAAGTTGCAGCGGTGCAGACGGATCACCGGGTGGTGGATCTTGCTCAGCATGCGCTTAACCTGGTTCTTGCGACCTTCTCGGATAATGACCTCCACGGCGGTGGTGCCGGGCTTTACGCCTTGCGGAGCCACGGCCTCGGCCTCACGAGCGTTAATGACACGGCAGATCGCCGGCTGGCACAGGCCGTCATCGAGCTCGATGCCGTGACGGAGTGGTTCCAAGTCGCGATCGGTCAGGTGGCCGTCAACGAGCGCCTGGTAGGTCTTGTAGACGTGCTTGCTGGGGTGCAGCAGGTCCTGCGACAGGTCGCCGTCGGTGGTAAAGAGCAAAAGGCCCGTGGTGTCGCGGTCTAGGCGACCAACCGGGAACAGCCCCGGAAAGCGGTCGCGCGGGACCAGGTCGGCCACGCAGGGGCGTTCCTGCGGATCGCTCATGGTGGTGAGGTAGCCGGTCGGCTTGTAGAGCATCAGGTACACGGCACCCTGGTTGAGCTTGACGGGCATGCCGTCGACCTCGATATGGTCGCGGTCGACGTCGACCTTGGTGCCCAGCTCGGTCGCAATCTGGCCGTTGACGGTCACGCGGCCGGCGGTCATCAGGTCCTCCGAGCCGCGTCGACTCGCTACGCCCGCGCGCGCCAAAAAGCGCTGCAGGCGCATGGTGTGCGGGTAGACGGGCTGGGCGTCGCCTGCGGGCGTTGTGGCGCCCGCGACGCTTGCGATGCGCGTCTCCCCTGCTTCGTTAGTCCTCGTCATGCATGTCCTCCGAGGTAACACCTGTGGGCAGAAGCTCATCGCCATCGGTGTCCTCAACATCGGTATCGATCAGTTCGCGCTCTTCGTCCAGGTCCTCGGCCTGTTCCTCGAGCGTGGACTGAATGCTGCGGCCGCTCAGGCGCTCGCGGATAAACTGGCGCGACTGCTCGTCGGGGGCAAACTGCTCCAGATCGGGCAGGTCCCGGGTGGAGCGCAGGCCGAACTTTTCCAAGAAGGCGTTGGTCGTGCCGTAGATGATGGCCTGACCGCGCTCGGGGTCGCGGCCGAGTTCGCGCACCAGGCCCTTATCCACGAGCGACGCGATGACGCCGTCGGAGTTGACGCCGCGGATGCCCTTGACCACCTCGCGCGTGACGGGCTGGTGGTAGGCGATGACGGCCAGGGTCTCAAGCGCCGCCTGAGACAGCTTTTGCGTGTCCCAGCTCAGCACGTAGGCCTCGACCACATCATGGTAGGCGGGGTGTGTAAACAGGCGCCAGCCACCGGCGACCTCGCGCAGCTGAAAGCCGCGGTTGGCCTCTTCGTACTCAACCTTGAGCTCGGCCAAAAGCGACGCGCACTCGCCCGGGGCGATATCCAGCGCAGCTGCCAGCGCGGGTGCGCTCACGGGGTCGCTCGACACCAGCAGCAGCGCCTCGAGGGCGCCTTTGAGGCTGTTTGCCTCCAGCGTGGAAAGGGTTGACATGGTTGCCGCTCCTATTCGGTGAGCTCGGGGCCCTCGCCAGGCACGTATGCCTCGGCGCCCTCGACGCGGTTGATTTGAATGGTTCCAAAGTTCTCGTCCTGGCTTAGCGTAAGCGAGCCGCGCTTGGCAAGCTCTAGCATGGCCAGGAAGGTGACAACGAGCTGCTCGGTGGTGGCGTCGCCGTCCAGCAGCTCGCGGAAGGTGCAGGCTTGGTGTGCCATGGTAAAGCGGTCGACCGAGGCCACCGTCAGGTCGAGCGGCACGCGATGCGGTGCCACGTGCTCGGCCTCCAGCAGGAAGGTCTGGCGTTTGCCATCCAGGTCGGCGCAGATGACGGCGAGGCCGCGCAGGGTAATGCCGGCCAGATAGTCGGGCATAAGGCCTAGGAACTCGGGGTCGGGGCCGGCCACGCGCGGATGCATGCGGCTCTCGGCCTGCATACGCGCGCCAAGGGCTGCCGCCGCGCCCTTAAACTGCTTGTAGGCGATCAGACGCTGGATCAGGACCTCGCGCAGGGCGTCGCCGTCGAGCGCACTGAGCTCCTCGAGCTCATCGTCATCCTCGTCATCGTCGTCTGTCTTGCGCGGGGCCTCCTGGGGCACCAGCGAGGCGGCCTTGATGTCCAAAAGGGTTGCCGCGACCAGCAAAAAGTCGCTCGCCACGTCCAGGTCCAGCGCCTCGATGCGCTCGACCTCGGCCAGGTATTGCTCGGCCACCTCGCTGATCGAGATGGCTCCGATGTCAACTTTTTGGCGGGTTACCAGCTGCAGCAGCAGGTCGAACGGTCCGCTGTAGACCTGCGTCGACACGCGATACGACATCTTCGACCTCCTTTGACGGCGCCTTCGCGGCGCGGTTTGGGTGCATGTTGCGACCGTTTTGCACGGTCGACCTGTAAGTTTACCTTAGATGCCGGCGATTGCGAAGTTGAGCAGCCACTCGGCCAGCGGATACACGGTAACGTCGAAATACCGTCCAATCACGTCGATGCCGGTCCACATAGGCAACAGGTACAGCACCAGGATGAGGATGGGCATGGCGTATTGCTGCAGGCGGTAGTAGTTAGAGAGCGCTTTGCCTTTGAGGAACGGGACGATAATCGACGAGCCGTCGAGCGGCGGGATCGGGATGAGGTTAAAGAACGCGAGCGACAGGTTGACCACAATAAACGTGGCGCCGAAGTTCATGATTTGGGAGGCCACGGCAAAGGACATGCTGGTGTAGAGGTTGCCGTATGCCGCGTGCATGAGAGCGGCTGCGAGACACGCGAGCGCGATGTTCGATGCGGGGCCGGCCGCGCTCACCAGAACCTCGTCGCGCTTGGGGTGCTTAAGGTTGTTGAGGTAGACGGGCACGGGCTTGGCGAAGGCGAATACCGGGCCGCCGGCCGCGAGCATAAGCAGCGGCAGGAGAATGGTGCCGAACGGGTCGATGTGGTTGAGCGGGTTGAGTGAGACGCGGCCGCGCGAACGGGCCGTCTTGTCGCCGAGCGCCCAGGCCGCCGCGGCGTGCGCGCTCTCGTGAATCACGATGCCCACGATGACGGCGACCGCGCTGGCGAGCAGGTTCATGAGGTAGCTGCTGGACACGGCGCCCCCCTAGCGGACGCGACGCGAGGCGCGCGTGAGCAGGTAGTCGGCAACAAACAGAATCACGGCCACGATGGCGTAATCCAGGCGGAACACGCCGCCAAAGGGTGAGGTGATGACGCCATAGCCGGCGATGGCGCTCGGCAGCGCGCGAGAAAGCTCGACGACAAAGCCAACGATCTGCAGCTTGGCGGTGAGGCCGCTAAAGCACAGCAGCACGGTCATCGCGCTCATAAAGATGCCGCAGATGCGACAGGCGATGGCGATGATGCTCATCGCCACGGCAGCGGCCTTACGAGAGTTCACGCGCGGTCTCCTCTTCGATCTGGGTGGAAAGCTCCAGCCATTCGTCCTCGAGCTTGGGCAGCTCTTGCTTAAGGCCGTTATATTCCCCCAGCGCGGCGTTGAACTTGTCCTGATCGGCATAAAGCTCTTCGCTTGCCATCAATTCCATAAGCTCGTCATAGCGGGCACGCTTTTTGTCCAGCTCTGTCTCGATCTTCTTGAGCTGGTTGCGCACGCCCTTGAGCTTTTTGTTGAGCGCGGCACGGGCCTGGGCCTCGGCGCGCTTTTGCTCCTTGGTCTTTTTGCCCTCGGCAGGCTTGGGAGCCGCGGCTGGGCTGCTGGCCTGGGCGGCGTTGGCTTTGGTGGACTTGGCCGCGGCAGGTGCGCTCTCCCCTGCTGCCTCGGCGGCGGCGCGGGCAGCGAGGTCCTCGCGTTTGAAGAGGTAGTAGTCGTAGTCGCCATCGTAGACCGTGACCTTGCCGTCGCGGATGTCGATGATGCGGTTGGCCACAGCGCGCACCAAGTGCTCGTCGTGGCTGATCAGCACAATGGTACCGGGGAAGTTTTGCAGAGCGTTCTCGAGCATGTCCACCGAGTCGATGTCCAAGTGGTTGGTGGGCTCGTCTAGGCACAGGAGCGCCTCGGGCGCCACGAGCATCTTGGCGAGCGCCAGGCGCGCCTTTTCGCCGCCGGAGAGGACTCGAACCTGCTTCTCGATGGAATCGTTGTCGCTAAACAGGAAGGCGCCCAGCAGGCTGCGCTGCTGCGGTACGGTCCACTTGGGCGTGACAGTGTCGATCTCTTGCAGGACGGTATTGGACTCGGTCATGCCCTCGAGCGCGTGCTGGGCGTAATAGGCAACGCCCACGTTGGTGCCCAGGTCGCGCGTGCCGGTAGTGGGCGGCTCCAGGCCGGCGATGATCTTCATGAGGGTGGACTTGCCGGCGCCGTTGGGGCCGACGAGCGCCACGTGCTCGCCGCGGTAGAGTTTGAGGTCGATGTCGCTGTAGATGTGCTTGTCGCCGTAGGACTTGGAGACGCCCTCCAGGCTCACGACCATATCGCCGGAGCGCGGCGGGTCGGGGAACTTAAAGTCGATGTGCTTGTGGCCCTCGGGCAGGATGACGAGCTCCTTTTTGATCTGCTCGATCTTGCGGATGCGCTCCTGCGCCTGGGCGGCCTTGGTGGGCTTGTAGCGGAACTTGTCGACGAAGACCTGCATGTGGGCGATGTCGCGCTCCTGCGCGGCACGCTTGGCGCGCATCTGCTCCAGATTATCCTCGCGCTGCTTGAGGTAGCTGCTGTAGTTGCCGGTGTAGGTGGTCACGCGGCGGTTCTCGAGCGCGGCGACGTGGTCGACGCAGGCGTCCATGAAGGCGCGGTCGTGACTGACGATGAGTACGGCGCCGTCGTAGTTAGCGATAAAGCCGCGCAGCCACTGGACGCTTTCGAGGTCCAAGTGGTTGGTGGGCTCGTCGAGCAGCAGCAGGTCGGGATGGCGCAGGAAGAGCTTTGCCAGCGCGATGCGCATCTGCCAGCCGCCCGAGAACTCGGAGCACGGGCGCTCAAAGTCGGTGACCTTAAAGCCCAGACCGGACAGGATCTTGCGGGCGTTGCTCTCGAGTTCATAGCCGCCCAGGTGCTCAAAGCGGTCCTGGACCTGGCCGTACTCGTTCAGGAGTGCGTCGACGTCCTTGCCCTGCTCGGAGAGCTCGGTGATCTGGGCCTGCAGCTCGTTGGCGCGCTTGCCCATGCGGCGGATTTCCTTGGCGGCGGCCATGACCTCGGCGAGGATGGTGGTGTCCTTTTGCTCCAGGTTGGTTTCCTGCTCTAGGTAGCCCACCTGGCAGTCCTTGGCGTACTGGACCTGGCCGGCGTCGGGGCTGTCGATGCCCATGATGATCTTGAGCATGGTGGTTTTGCCGGCGCCGTTGGGTCCCACGAGCGCAAAGCGCTCGCCGGGGTTGATCTGGAAGGACGCGCCGCTAAAGAGGACGCGCGCGCCGAAGCTTTTTTCGATCTTGTCGACCAGAAGGATCATGGTGCCGCCTTTGACCTTGTGTGCCTATATGAAAAAAGGCCCCAACTTGCGTTGGAGCCTCATTCAATGCTCGGGTGGAGACGAGGGGGATCGAACCCCTGACCTCTTGACTGCCAGTCAAGCGCTCTCCCAGCTGAGCTACGCCCCCGTGCGAAGAAGTACTATACGGGAACTCGGACGGCGATGCAAGGACAATTTTGGAAAAACTTTCGCGGGCCCCGGCGCGCACGTGCGGGTGCGCGGGCCATCTCAGGGCCGAGGGGCGCGCGATGCCCGCGGGGGCAGCGGCCCACGCACGGTCCGTGCGCCGGCCGACTTGGCGCGCGGAACACGACTCTCCCCGTGCAACAGGGTTTTCCGTGCACCGCCAGTCCCATTATCGGGTCTTATTGCGAAGCGCCCCTCCCCTGCGCTTCAGAACCATGCCGGTTTACTACGATGAATCAGGAATGTCCGACCACACACGCCTTTTGGCGTAACCGGCAGGCTTCCTACCTGCGGTTTTGCAAACGGAGAACACACGGTGCTCAGGGGTCGCCGATCCGTCGTAGTAAACCGGCATGGTTTTGAAATGGCATCAGGTTGATTTCACAGTTAAATGTGTTGGAGCACTGAATTAATGGCCTTAACTTTTTCTAAAACACGTCTTTTCTGCGATGCGCCTAGATTAGCTGTTGTTTAGCATCGGATTTGATCTTGCGTTGTGCGACTTGCTCGTGCATGGTAGTATTTCACGACGTGAAGCGAAGAAATTTGGCCTGAGTTGCCTTTGTTAGAATTGCATTCACCGTTCATAAGGGCTCTTGGCGCAACGGTTAGCGCAGGGGACTCATAATCCCTGGGTTCTGGGTTCGAATCCCGGAGGGCCCACCAGAGTATTTCGAGGCCGGGCATTACGCCCGGCCTCTTTGTTATTGGGCTGCAGACTAGCTTTGTCATCCAGAGACGTAAAGTTATCAACATTCATATTCGTAATTAGCAATGGGTATGTCGCCAAGATGCTACCCAGCCAATACATGGCGTAAATCGATAAATATGAAAAAAGGCCCCAACTTGCGTTGGAGCCTCATTCAATGCTCGGGTGGAGACGAGGGGGATCGAACCCCTGACCTCTTGACTGCCAGTCAAGCGCTCTCCCAGCTGAGCTACGCCCCCATGCGAAAAAGTACTATACGGGAACTCGGACGGCGATGCAAGGACAATTTTGGAAAATATTATGCGGCACGTGGATCGGGCATGGGGCCGAGAGGACCCACGATGCCCGACATAGCCCGCGGAGCAAGCCCCGCGGGCGGCGGCAAGCCCGCCGCCTTCCTTCCCGGGGCTCGGCATGTCGCCCCAGGTGCCGCCGGCCAGACCAAAGCGATCCGCGGTGCTTCCGGGGACCTGAGCCCTTCCGCACGCCTTCGGACCATTTTACGGAACCGTGCGTAGCTCGCCCAAGCTGGTCGCTTCATAAACGGACCGGTTTACTACGCCGATTCCCGGATTACCGACCTCACGCCTACTTTCGCAAAACGGGCAGGCGATCTACCTGCGGTTTTACGTGCGGCGAATTCGATGTGCTCAGCCACCCTCAATCCAACGTAGTAAACCGGCGTGGTTGTAAAATGGCACTTAATTACTGGCAGCATATAAAGTATTAAAAATGCTCACTTGGCCATTATTACTTACCAATACCGAGCCAATTGCACAGAACGTTGGCCCGCAATCTGGTCTCAGCGCATCTCATCGCTTCGGTTTTTGGCTTATAGCGCAACTCTAATCGCTCACACACACTGTGGATGATGACATCAAGTTGATCGTGATCATTGAGCATGTCATGGGTTACAAGAAATACGTCGTATCCCATGCTTTGCAATGCTGTCATTCGGGTGGCATCGTGGTCAAGCACGGCGCCCGATCCATGGATAACCTCTCCTTGAAGTTCGATAATCACAGCCTTCATTGTTATTGGATTTACGATGACGATATCGCCGTAACAGATTTTCTGACCTGCGATTTTCCGAGCTGAATTCGACAGCGGTGTTAAGTCGTTGACGAATATGTTTTTAAACTCCGCTCCGCCGGCACGCCTCGGATGACTCAGTAACATGATTCCAGCAACTTCTAGCGGGGATGCAGCGATACCCATTACCTGCCGTGCGGCTTCGTAGAATTGCTTTCCCCACATCTCGCCTTTAACCTTCGCTGCAAATCTATGCAGTTCTTCTATTTCAATAAGAGGCTTTCTCATCCAGAGCGATGTGCCCTTTCCGCTAGCTGTATTTCCGGATCCGTTATCCTGCTGCTCACTTTGATCATTCTTGCTGTCCTTCTGGTGCGCCCGAGCATGGACTCGCTTCCATGGGATCTCATCTTGAGTTTCGTCTAGTTCAAACAAACTTTCTGTGGTGTACTGCTCTTCTTCTGATTTTGTCTGCTCAAGTGCTATGTCGACCGCGGGCGATGGTTTAAAAACCGAGAACCATCCGCAGAACTCGTACATAGCCAGAACCAGGTCGCATGAAGACACGCTTCGAGTCATGGTGAATAGCGTATTAAGAGGGTCAGTGACGCTAAAGCCCATACCCGTGTCGATGGAAACCTTCTCTGTATAGGCGCTGTTCCATCGGATGGTCCGTCTTGTCTCAGAATGCAGGTTGCTTCGTGTTGATGCTGCTGTGATGATTGGCGTCTTGAGGACGTCGACTACAAAGGGCGATTGGGATAGAGCTCGCCAGCCGTCTTCGGAGTTGGGTAGGTGCGGGTAGAGGTTGCGCACCTGCGGTGGGCAGCGCCAGTAGCGGAATGCTGTGTTTGCGCAGACGATTTCGTCCATTTGTGCCTCCCCTGGTATCGGCCGTTGATCGTGCGGATTGCGGGCATGGCCGATTATCTACCGGGACATCATGCGGGTAAGTACCGGAAGCAAACCAAAAGCTTGACGAGTTCTGCCGAAAAACCACCGTGTGATAGAAATCCGCTGGAAGGCGCTTTGGGCATGTGGTCCCTATCTCCACATTTGTGCTCGGATCACAGGGGGAATTCAATGAAAATACGCATGCGTTTTATACAAAACGGGCAATGGCGTCAGCAAAAAGGATGCGATAAAAAATGGCGCCATAGACGACTACGATTTGTTTTTGGTGTCAGTTTTGGTGTCACCCTTGGTGTCAAAAAGAAAAAGGCCAGAGGCTTAACACCTCTGACCTGTGCTTTTGATGGTGGGCGATACAAGATTCGAACTTGTGACCCCATCCGTGTGAAGGATATGCTCTACCCCTGAGCCAATCGCCCGTCACCTTTCGGCAAAAGAGATACTATCATAGCCGCGCGTGGTTTACCAAGAACTTTTTGCCCCCGATTTTAAAATCGTTGACGTAATCGTGGGCGCAGACCTCGTCACCGCAATCAGGGCAGCCGACAAACCAGCAGCTAAACCACCCTTTATCGCTTGATCCACGAGGTCTCGGGGCGGCAGATAAGTCGCGCGTTGTTGTAGGCCATGTCGAGCGTGAGACAGGTACGCGCGGCGTAAAAGCCGTCCTCGCGCTGGATAGTCAGCGCCAGCTCGGGCTTGTCGCCGGTTAGGCGCGGCGGCAGCAGCAGCTGGATCCGGCCGCCATAGAACTGCGGCACCGCGAGCGTGTAGTTGGCTGCGGCGCGGCGGGCGGCCTCGACGACGGCGCCCTCAAAGGCGCGGCGCAGCAGCAGCGAGTTGTCCTCCCCCATCAGGCTGGCGGGGATGCGCGTCAGGTTTTCCTCGTCGCCCAAAATGTGGTCGATGTTGGAACGGATGGGCAGGCGGTAGTCAAAGACGAGCTCGGAGGGGTCCTCGGCAAAGCGCACGCGGCACGGCAGGTACTCAAACGAGACCAGCATGGGGTCGCTCTCCTTAAAGAAGCCCTTCAAAAACCAGCGCTGGCGTGCGTCGGGCTTGGTGTTGGGCTCAAACAGACCGTAGATGGTCTCGTAACGGCGTGTATACAGGCCGGTGTTAAACAGGCAGCGGTCGTCATCGAACACCAGCGGCAGGTTGGACGGTGCGGTCTGGTCCACGTCGCGCTCGGTCAAAAACACCGCGCGGCTAAACGAAAACGACAGGTAGTTTTTGAGGATGCGGTTGCTGGGACCCCAGTCCTCGGGATCGGCGAGGTCGACCAGGCGGTCGTAACAGGGCTCGGGGCAAAACGCAAAGTCGTAGACATTGCTGCACAGGGTGCTGGGGATTTCCATATGGTGTCCAATCCATTCAATAACTGGCGTGGTGATGCTTAGATTCTATACGCGCGAGGGGTCTCCCGAGCCTACAACACAACCGCGGCGCAGCTCTTCGGCTAGCTCGCTGGTCGTGCGGCGACTGGAAACGAGGTCCTGGATCCAGGCATAGTATTGATTGTCTTTGGGCTCGGGGCCATCGGACAGCACGACCGGAGTGCCGGCGAACCTTAAGACGGACAACGCAAAGACAAGGCTGGTGCGTTTGTTGCCGTCCTCAAAGATGTGGTCCTTGACCATGTGCTCGGCCACGTAGGCGACCTGGTCAAAGATGTCTGCGAAGCGATCGGCCGGCGATTGGCCGAATATCGTACAGAATGAACCTGCAAGTACGGACTCGACGCGTCCAAGCTCAAGTGCGGCACGGTCGCCCGCGGCGTCGGTCGTATAGCAGCGCCCGACGGCCATCAGCGTGCTGTGTAGACGCATCACGGCCGCGGCCATAGCTTCGAACGAACCGGCATCGTCGAGCACGAGCGGTGCGAACGGATGTGCCCGGCGCGGCGCGACCGTCGTCATGAGTTCTCCAAGAGCCTGAGCGCGTTGGGCATGCCCGCAATGGTTAGCCGAACAGCTTCGTCGATTAACGTGGCCCCGTCGCGCAAAATCAGTGATGCTGAATTTGCCACGTGCGCAGTTGAATGATCTTCTTGAGCAACGCAATCAGCGCCGTCATCTTGTTGAACATTGCTCCAAAGCATGTCTGCCTCCTTTATAGCTCTATGGATGGAATAGCCCGCGAGTCGTACTCCAGGGCAACCGGTTTCCAGACGAGGTCTTCGATGGCGCAGTTTAGGGCATTTGCAAGCGCCAATGCCGAGGAGACCGAGGCGCGGCGTAGGTCGAGCTGGTTTTGCTCGTAGAGTTGTATAACGCGAAGTTTAACCCCCGATTGGGCGGCAAGCTGTTTTTGCGTTAGGCCGGCCGCCTTTCGTGCCGCTTTGAGGCCCTTTTTGTCTGCCTGGGCATCGTTCCATTTATCAATGACAATCTGGGCGAATTTGTCTTCGGAGGCCTCGTGAAGCGGATGGTACGAGCCGATGATCCAATCGAGCGGGGCGACTTCGAGTAGCTCATTAAAGCCCAAGCTGCTCATCCATTGCGCATAGGCCAAAACCCAGCCCGCCCAATACTGAGGCGAACGGTCGAACGGATAGGTCTCCCTACATTTGACGGGGGTCAGTCCCGCATGGGCGATAATATCGCGCGCGAGCTCGTCGCCCGCCATGCCGCAGACGACGCGAGGCATACCGCGCTCAAACTGTTTCATCTCAAGAGCGTTCGACAGGATCGCCGTCAACTCGACAGGACTCAGCCCTTTGTCACAGAGAGCAAAATCGACCGCCTCGCCCAGCGTTCTCATGGCATCCTCGAGATACATCTCACTGTAGGCGTGGGCCATCGCCCGTCATCCCCTCTCGAATGATATTGACGATACGGATTCCCTCAAATGGGTTTTCGGCAAGTGGCTGCCGATATTCAATACTGGCTTCTAAGACTCTCCGAGTTCGGAAGTGCGGGGAAAGACCGAGTTCCGCCAACCAGACCCCGGTTATACCCTTTCGTGACCTGCGGTTTTGACGCCAAAATTTGGTTTGTGCTCGGCTGGTTGCGATTTTTCCCCGCACTTCCGGAAATGGGCGTTATGGCTGTGTTGTGCACGGCAAGAAAAGCGCCGAGAAAAGGGCAATCAAGCGGCAGCCGGTAGTCTTGGGAAGCGTTATGGGTATTGCGGTGGCTGCAAACCTTTACCGGATGAGGTCTGCCAGGCACAACTCGCCCTTGGGGATCTTCGAAAGTCGCTTGTATTCCCTGGCGGCTGCCGTAAGCGAATCGGCATCCCAATAACTTTTGAGGAAGCCTTCCCTCTTTACCTCGTGCATGCCGAGCTCCTGTTTGCAGAAGTCGCTCGGTTTCATGCGTCCGCCGTGCCAGCGTCTCCACGAGCCCTCTCGAATAATGGCCAGCACCTCTATCTCGGGATGGGTCACGTAGCTAACCACCGGGAAGCGGCCGGCGTACAGGTTGCCGAGTTTGAAGCGTTCTTTCCTCGAGTCCAGCACCCTGACGATGCAGACTGGCCAGTCATAGTCTAAGTTGAGGTAGTTATCTTGGATATCGGAGGCTTTGCGCAGGCGGGTGACGTCCACGACGTCGGCCTCTGAAAAGACGAGCGCGTCCGCCTCGAGGAGAATGTCCACGGCCACCTGTTCCGCTGTTCCCTCGCAGGAGATGATCGGATGATATCCCGCAAAGCGAAAACCGTTATCACCGCTCATCGGACACCTCCTCTGCGACGAGCTCTTTAAGCGCGCGCACGTCGGCGTAGCGCGGAGCGGTCCCCTTCACAAAGTTCGAGGCGAATACCTCCGATTTCTTGTTCTCGATGCGTTTCACGCGGTCGGCGTACTTCACCACGCGCGCACCGCCGTTGCGTCGGGCGAGAAAGAACACGTTGTCCTTGCGGTGCACGTGATCGAGGAGCTGCGGGTAGTGAGTCGTGAAAACCAGCGTCGCGCCGTTGGGGTTGGTCCCGCGGGCGGCAAACAGATCAAGCACGACGTTAACCAGTTGGCGGTTAAGGTGGTTCTCCACCTCGTCGACTAAAAGGTAGCCGCCGGAGCGCAGGACCCTCATTGCGCGCTGCACCAGCCCTAGGCCACGTACAGTGCCGGAGGAGAGTACCTCGGTGAGCCCCCGCTCGGAGATCGTGATGGGCTCGCGACCTGTAAACGTCAGTACGAAGGCGCGACCGGAGTCCCGGACCTCGAGGTGCTCGATGCCAGAGTCGAAAACACGAAGCACGTCGTCGAGACCGTTGAATTGCTCAGTGAGGCGGAAGCCACCGTCGCGCAATGCTATCGCTCGGATGCGATGGCCGAAGTCCTTGGCGAGCACAGCGGCTGCGACGGAAACGTCAGGCGGCGTAAGCGCCGCCCAAGAGTCCGGCATCTGAGCACGGTCGCACAGCGGGGACGCGAATTTCTCGATTTCGGCCCAGGATGCCAGGGTCGAGCGCTTGAGGGCCTTGGCTGGCAGCGAAGAAATCACCTCATCGGAGAACGTCAGCTCGGGACCGTCGTCGCCTCCTTCGACAGTCTGCAGCACCGACTCGAGCAAGTAAAGACGATCTGCGTGCCATATGACGCACTTGAGCTTGGACGGGCCGTCGAACGCGGCGGGGAACGTTGATGGGAGCCCGCCGCCGCGCGCCGGAGAGCCGTCAACAATGCGGCAGGCGAGCTCCAGCAGGTTCAGTGCTGTTGTTTTGCCCGTAGCGTTAATGCCCGCCAGCGCAACGACGCTATTCACGTAGAGATGGTCCGCCAGTTCGAAAGCCGACTCATCGGAGGCCGTCACGCGGTCGGAGGCGAACAGGTCGATTTCGAACAACCCGTCTTCGAACATCGAGAGATGGTCGAAGCAAACCTTTAACAACTTCATCTCAAGCCTTTCGAATACTTGAAACAGAATTTATGGCTCAAGTATAACACATGAAGGATATCGCGAATTAAGCCTGCCACTAGGCAGAAAAGGCTTATCCGCATTGCCGACCTCGTCGATATGCAGGTTCAAATGCTTAGACATTTGATCAAATCGTACAAAAATGGCGAGGTACGTACCTCGCCGATCTGGCACCTCCAAGACGACAGTCTCTTCGGTGGTTAAATTCTCTCACGCTTCAGGAGCTTTTAGAGCTGCATCGATTAGATCGGCGCCGTTGTCGAAGCGACCGGACTCCCTTGCTGCAAAGAATGCGTCACCTTCGCGGATGGCCTCGAGGGTCTCCGGGTTGGGTTCTTTGGAAGGAAAAGTTTGAGGGCTAGTATTCGCAAGCTCCCCGTCCTGTTTACAGCACTTCATAGATGCGCACCTCTTCCTGTTCGATGCTTTTGCGGAAGGTCGGGCGCATGTGCTCTGGTGGGTTGGTGACGATATCGACCTTTCGCCCAAGTTCTTTCTCAAGCTCATGGGAGATTTCGTAAAGCGTGCCGAACGTCATGGTGTTGCCGCAGACTAGGCGCAAGTCAATATCGCTATCGGGCGTTTGCTCGCCTCGGGCAAACGAGCCAAATAAATATGCTTCGCTGACGTCGTATTGAGCCAGTACGCGGGAGACCGCGGTGGATATGTCGGTAGGCGAAATCATGGGTTATTTACCGTTCAACAGTAGAACGTCAGAGGGCCAGCGCCGAAACCGCCGGTCCGGCTTTTTGGCGTTCGGCGAGCTCGAAGATAAACGGGGCGTTTGATATGATAAATTCTATCAAGAAATTGAGGTCATCAGCAGTAAATCCTTCGACGTTGAACCATTTGACCACAGGCAAGAAGCATTCCGCATGGTCAAAGCCAAAGTCAACCGGGCGCTCGACGGCTACGCGAACGGTTCCATCTTCTCTTGTCTCTGAGTAGGCAACCTGGGTGCCATCATCAAGCTGAACGTATCTCCAAAATGACAAAAGCAACGCTTCCTTGCCGAAAGCGTTGCCCTTAAAGCTCCTACAGAGCTTTTGTATTGCTGCCAGGTGCGTCGTACCGCATCAGCAGCGGTATGCGGTGCTCAGAAGCACTGTCCCCAGCAGGAATAGCGTTAAGGAGGCAGCTATCCAGTGGTTGTCGCCGGTCTTGGGAAGCGCCGATGTTGTTGCCATAGTGGATTTGGACTTGGTCGTCTTGCTGATTGTTGTCTTGGTGGCCGTTGTCTTGGGCGACGTAGCCGCGGGTTTCACCGCAGGATCCGTCGCCGGTCTCGCACCGGGTTGACCTGCAGCAGGGTCGGCGCCACCAGTAGGCTCGCCCGTGCCATCCCCCGGCACCTCGCCGCCGGGCGACTCAGTCTCCCCCGCCGGTGCGGTGGCGCCAGCGGGCTCGATCATCACATGCGTGGCAACGGCCCCGTCAGCATCCACCACGCTGGCAGCGCCAAAGGCCCCGCCTACGGGCGTCGCAAAGTGCGCAGCCACGAGCGACCCACGATCGCAGGCAACGCCGGCATCCGTACCGGTTGCATCCAGCCAGGACGCGTCCACGACAAGCGTCTCGCTCGCAACGTCAGCCCCAAACCCCTCGTCGAGCAAGCGCACGCCATAAAAGCGCAAGCCCGCATCGGTTCCCGCGCCTACAGCAGTAAGGTGCCCGCCGGCGCGTACGGTCAAGCTACCTGCGGCAATACCGGCCACCGTCTGGTCAATAACGCCTGCCCCGTCGGCCCTGGCATCGACCGTGCAGCCGTCCACCACCAGCGCCTGGGCCACATGGATCCCGCATTGCGAACCCGTCGCCGTGAGCGAGCCCGAGCCGCGAAGCGTAAGGTTTCCCCACACCTCCATGCCGCTCATGGAAATGTCCGCATCGGGCGCATGCGTCTCGACCACGGAGTTTTGCCCCACAAGCGTCACTACCAAGTCGCCGTCGGCGCCGATGGCTTCGCCCGTATAGCCGGTGAGTTCCAGACGTTCGGCCTCGGTCCAAGCCCACCCGGGACCCGACACACCTGGCTCGTAGTACGTGGAGCCCGCAATGAACAGGCTGTCCGCGCCCGCGGCATAAGAAGGCCCGCCCAGCAAAACGCATAGGCAGGCCATGACAGTAAATAGGATGTAGTGTCGGCTAGTGTGGAACGCGGCAGTAAACATAACCGCTCCGATCTTCGCAGGAGCCAATGGAGACTGCGCCAGGAAATTACCTGGTAGCAGCATTTATTAGTGTAGCGAGATCGGGCAAGGGGCAACGAGGAAACCTGCGATCGAACCCCCGAAATTAAGTGTAAATCGTTTTGCCAGTCGGTGAAAGGAGGCCATGTTCGACGAAGCTCCGTAGACTGTCGAGGACAACGTGCCACCAAGGAAGCATTAGCTCTGATGCTCCTTAAAGATTCGCAAAGCTTTCTCTAGCTCGGGAATATCATCGACGATTACTTTCCAAGCAAGGGATCGATCAACCTCACGATAACCATGAGCTACGAAGTTGCGAAAACCCCTAATATCATTCCAAGGGTACTCCGGAAAAGCTGATTGGACCTCATCAGAAAGATGGAGCGCATCCTCGGCTATTCTGTAAACAGGGCTCATGATTGCGTCGTAGGCAAGTTCGCCTTCCTCGCTTCTATCGCAAACAAAGGAACTCTCCGTAGAGCCAAAATGGTCGATACGTTTAGTCAGCGTCTCGCAATCAGACAAGATGACATCGATGAGCTCAGTGTCACGCTTACGCCGCCTCATAGAGACACACCTCATCCTGTTCAATGTTTTTGCGAAAAGCCGGACGCATGTGCTCGGGCGGATTGGTTACAATCTCAACCTCTCGCCCGAGTTCCTCTTCGAGTTCAAGGGAGAGTTCGTATAGCGTGCCAAATGTCATGCTGTCTCCGCAAACAAGACGCAGGTCAATATCGCTATCTGGTGTCTGTTCGCCACGGGCAAAAGAGCCGAACAGATAGGCTTCACGGACGTCATAACGAGACAGTACGCGAGAAACAGCAGCTGATATGTCGACAAGAGTAATCATGTCTTAATTCTACTTTTCGATTGTATGGAAGGCAATCGCCATGCGGCTGCTCCACGGCTCTGCAGTTGGATAGGATGCGAAAAGCTCAGCAATATTTTTATGGAAGGTGGGGCGCATATGCTAGGGCGGATTGGTGACGATATCGCCGTTGCCGTTTAAGTACAAGCAGCAGACACGACTCCCCTAAGCCAATTTGTCGCAATAGAATCACCATAAGACGCATTTAACGGGGAAGGCGACCCATCCTTAGTAAAGCTTGTCGCCAGCGGCCTCAAGCGCCTTTATTGCCGTGCGCTTTAACTCAATGAGGCTCTCATAGCCGCTTGTAGACAGTGGAACTATACGCACGTTGAATGCATCGCCGTACTTGAAGTCGGCGTACACATCACAATTACCTCTTCCAAGAAACTGAAGAGCTGCCCGGTCAATCGCCTTTGCGCTTTGGCCTACGTAGTACAGATCTTTGGTTGCATTATGAACGATGAATATGCCTGTAACCTCGCCTTGTTGTACCAGAGCCTTTCGCTGAGACATAAACTCTTCAGCACTTGCGGTGAACTGCGAACCATCTTCCAGGAGAGATTGACGTAGATATATTAGCTCCTTTTGCTGCCTCGACGCGGTCGAGACCAACAGCAGACCATCGATAAACAAGAACAACCCAAGAAATATAAACGGGAAAGACGGCACGCGATTTACACCAACGCTAAGCAGCCAAGCCAAAAATGGACCCCCGAGTGTAATGAGGAGCCCAATAACACAGACGAGCTTTCCAACTGCAATAAGCCTTTTCGGAGGGGCTGAAGCAACGGCCTTGACCTGGTAATAATTTCTCATAGTGGTCTCCAGTGATACGGGCAAAGGGTTTTAAATAAACCAATTTAGAAACTGCTTGAGCTGACTAACATAATACAGCTTGATTTATAAGTACTTTATGGTGCGATGCCAATTACGTGGGAGTATGAGGGCCCCTTCAAGAGGAGATGACCTGTCGGTTTGACAAGCGCGCCGCAGGTCAAAGTGTACTAAACCTCGACGAAGACTCGGATAAGACGACTCTTTGACCAGGCTAAATTATCGAAATGGTGGCGAATTAGCCGTTATTCGGATCGTGAGATAAGCGTTACGAATACTTGGCCTGATACGCTGAAAAAGCTGAGAGCAACACCATACAAAATAGACCAAGTGCCTAGCTAGCACCGTTATTCATAAATACTTCTATCAGTCGATCTTTTACGTCTGCGACAATAGAGCTGAAAAATGACGGGGGAAGCAACTGCTCCAATGCAACACACTGAACAACACCTTGGGTGTTGCGAGCGACTTCCCCTGCGAGCATACTTCTATCAATCGCGCCAGCGCTAGACGAATTAGCAAAATCCTCGATTTGCCTAATCCCTTCCCGATATTCAACGTTCTTAATCATGTCAATAATTTCGTCTCTTATGAAACCCACTGGCAAGGAAGCCTTTGTTACCCGCATATTTCCGTTAATACCGCTGTATCTGAAATTGGTGCTTTTTGTTTTTCTGTAGTCCGGAAGATCGTCATCGCTCTTGTAACCTCTTAGTTCGCTTCTAATCCAACCTTCCAAAGGCTTATTTTGAGTTTCTTTTGCAAGTACAAGCGCACGATACAGAGACTTTTCCAAGGAAACCCTATCTTCAACTAGATCGGCAAGAGTCGTATTCTCGTCTGCTGATTCAATGGAACTCATCTCTTCAGAGCTTAGCGGAGTAATGGCGAAGCAAGATTCCAAAAAGGAGTCTCTATCATGCTCCCAAGTACTTTCGTTGATTTGTTGTTTTCCAAAGAAAAGAAGTAAGTCGTTCTTCAGACTATTGAGATCGTACCTTACGTTGTCGCTATCAAGACAAAGAGCAAGAGAGTCGGGCCCCACCACTCCTTTCAGTTTAGCGGGACTCATTCCAGGAAGAAGGATCGGAATGGACTTTGAACCCTGGACCCATGCCGCACCCATTTCATTTAGTGAAGCCGGACTGGAGTAGTAGTTGTCTTTTGAAATTACGAACAGAACAAAGAGCTCATAGTCCTTAAAACAGCCTTTCAAGAACTCATAGATATTCTTTCCGAGCGGAATACCGTATCCAGGATAAGAGGAGCAGAAAACATCCTTATCCGTAAAGCCGATTTTGCGAAGCAGGTCAACAAGTGAAGCAACATATTCGGAATCTTTTGTTGAATGACTAATGAAGATAAGCTTTTGCCTGATTTGCGTCGGAATGTCGTAGGGGCTGGCGGACGAATTAAACCATCCTTTGTTATTCTCAATGGTGCGCATGATGTGAGGAAGTCGTCTCATATTGTCTTCATGCGTGTCAACATTGAAGACGAATTCGTTGCTCCTGATACTGTCAATATTCTTTTCATACCATGAAGCAATTTCCCTGCATGCATACAGCACCCCATCCATGTCTTTTGTTTCTAATGACTCCGTCAATAGTTTCCTGGTGGAAGAAATGGGTGCGTCGCTGGTATATTTGTCTATTGATGCGGAAATGCCATTTAGCTGTGACCTTAGAATTGCATAGTTTGGGATTTCTTGAAAATCAGAATCGTTCACGATGGTTACCTTACTTCCCTGCTCAGGGTCATATTACGTCTTTATCCTTGGCTTGGGCAATGTCCTAGCGGGGCCATGTCGAGCTTGCTGTCGTTCTCGCACGTCATTCTTTCCGCCTCCTAGTTAGCACATCGTACGGGTTGGCTTCCGCCGGCGATCCGGGTTTTACCTTCCTCTGCTCGTCTGACCCCTTCAGCATACCCTTACTCGTCTTTAACGAGGCACCTGTAAGCGTGTCCTCGAGCACTTTGGCGACTAGATTCAGGTTCTCCTCGGAGTCCATCAGGCCCGCTTCCTTGAGCCAGGGCATTGGGGCCGGGATGGCTGAGACAATCGCTGCATCCTTCGGTTCAAGGCGGCGCTTCCTGGCGATTAGGTTTGGGCACTTGGCCTGCTTTCTCTCGGGCGTGCAGGACTCATAGGGCGAGGAAACGACCTTGCCGACGTCGTAGTGCCACGCCGCCGTCGCCCTCATCCAACGAGCATTTCCTTGCTAGCGATGTCGCCGGAGCGCCTCTCCGGGTCGATAGACAGCCGGGCAGCGAGGACGTCCCCTACTGTGTACTCGGCTAGCCGCCCTTCACGAATCTCTATGCTAGCGAACCTCTCCAGCCTCGAAAGACCGTACCGCTCGGCGTGGCACATCGAGGACCCTGACTTTCGCACTGACAGCAAATCGGCCGAGAATGACCACATCTGCGACTCCGGGCTTAGTCCCGTGGCGCCAGCATGAACGTAGAGGCCGTCGCTCTATTCAGTCACCTGACCCGGGAGAGCGTCGCGATTGCGGCCCTCTCGTTTCTCAAAAGGCTCTCCAGGACTGTGTTCCTCTGGTTCATGAGAAGACTGGCGATGGGTCCCTATTCTGTAAAACGCAGGAAAACCAGTAAACTCACGATCGGTTTCATAACTGAGAGGGCAGCTCGCGCTCCGGCGAATACCTGAGAACCCCCAAAGCGCGCACCAAGACGCTAAAATGGGTGAAGGAACTCGTCAACCTCAGCGTATTCTATGCGTCGCTTCACCGAGGCTATCGCGTCTTCCAAAACCATACGATGCCTTATCAGGGCAGCTCCGGGCAAATTTTCGATCGCCTCTTCAATGAAGTCAATCTTCCCTTGAAGAAGAGGGATTTCGCTCCCACTCCACGATGCGCCGAAGGAAGACATGATTAAAGGCACCTTTTCGAGTTCTTCTGGGCTAAGTCCCTCTTGGCACAGTAAAACTATGTACTTGACCTTCAGATTCTTGGGTAACTCCATTGCAACATCTGGCAGATGGTCGGCAAGTTTCCCGTCACGCACCGAACGCGATGCCAGCCAAGACACGACAGCATCGCCGCGATGCTCAATAGCGTAATTAAGAAAATGCTTCAAAGCGAAAGGCTTCACCATGCGCTGTAGATTTACCTCAAACCCTTCTATAGCTTTCCATGTTCCGTCGGTTGCGGCCTCGCCGTTCTCCTCCTTCCAAGTTGCCTTGCCCAATTGTTCCATCGCGTAAGTCGCATTGAACTCCATGAGCACGGGCATTGCCCTCTCGGGGAATTGACCATCGTTGGCGACGATAAAACGAAGAAGATCCTCATTCCAATGGGGGCTCGTTCCGCTTACGTCATTAAGCAAGATTTCTTCCGCAAGGCGCAACATTGCGGGCTTGGAGACAAACGCCTTCTGCTCGGCATTGTTGATGTTGCTGGGAAGAAGCCTGCAAAAGCCGTACGAACCCCTGTCCAGCTTCTGCAGGACGCCGGCCACATATCTAGCGAAAAAGCCCGAAGCTGCAGAGTCGATCTCCATCGCCACCTCATACGAAATTGTTTCGCCGTACTCCTCGGCTCCCCCCTCGATATCCCTTGCCAAATCGGGACTGAATCCGAACTTCTTAAACCGGACTTCGTCCATCCAACTTAGCCATTCGGGAATCTCATTCTCCTGTCGTTTCAGGGCAAGACCGCGAACCCGATCGATGCCGAATAGGTCAATCCAGCGAATTAGCAAATCGTCCGGAAGCGCATACAAGGGGATATCAGAGAGAATGATCGAGCCTGCGCGTTCGATCAAAGTGTCAGCACCAAGAATCATGACGTTCCTCAGGATTGGGTAAGGAACGTAAGTTGAGCTCTGCCGGCCGGCAGAGCACACAATCGAGATTGCCGACACCAGTTCTGCCGAGCTAGCTGTTTGAACAAGCTCGGTCAGTTCCCCCGAGATAACATGTCCAGGGGAATCGTCAAAGAAAATCCGGGCTGCGATCCGTACTTCGGGCGACGTGGAGAGGAACGGGAGCCCCTCTCTGGCGATGACGCCTTGGGATATGAGCTCTTTCTCCAATTGGACAAACCCAGGTAAGCCGCAAATCTCAATCGACTCGATTTGGGAAACATATCCTTTATATAACTCCTCCAGGGTCTCTTTCCACAACCGACCAGCCCCGTCGTCACCATCGAAACCCCGAACACCTGCAATCACCGTATCGCAAAGCCGGCTCAACTTCGAACAGCCTCTGAGCTCCTTGAGGCAGGCGATCGCACGCCTTCGCAAGCCGATCATCGCCTCGGTGTAGACGTGGTTTCCATGGATGAACGTGACCTTGTTTCCCTCCATCCTTGTCGGGCCGTCGTACGTTGCCGCCAGTAAAGTCTCAACATAATAGGCAAGTAGAACCCCGTACCTATCCTCCTTTGTTTTGCGAAACTCACACGCAAGGCGTTCGAGGACCTCATTCTCGTATCGAAACCCGTTCGAATGCGAGTTCTCGTTGAAGCACATGCTCTTCGTGAGTGTCTGCTTTGCCTCCCCTGGAGGCAGAATGTTCTTCTCCAACGCCATGAAGAACAGCTCTTCCGGCTCGCTGAATTTAGGGGCATGCAGAAAGGACGCGAGCGATTTGAGGATATGAGATTTCGGAGAGTTGAATCCACGGCTCTTGTCGAATTTGAAGTCAAGGTAATCGTAGTTTCCAGGTTCGCAGCCCTCGATTGCTTCGAGAATGTGGCCAAGGCCCTTCTCGCCGAGAAGGATATGGTATTCCTCCACCATCCTCCATCGCGTCTCATTATTCGCTGACGACCAAATGTCGACCAGTTGCGATTTCAAGGAGGAGACAAGCTCGTCACTGAAGAAATTGTTCACAAGGGTGTCGACAACCCTGGGGCATAGTGTATTGCCGCACTCCAACTCGTTGATATCGAAAAGAGACAAGCTTTTCTCGGCTATGAAAGCCTGGTAGAGCAAATAATCCCTCAAAACCTGTTCGCCCGGCGCTACCGCCACCATGTCCTGACATGCATCCACCAGTTCGTCGTGGCACAGAGTGGCGCAAGCATCGACGTATCTGTTATGAGAAATCCCAAACTTGGCAAGCAGCTTATCCAGGTCTTTGTTTCCCTCTACCCTGTGCGCGTCCAAAACCGAGACGATTGTCGCCGCCCTTTTGGCGTCACCGCCCAGGCTAGAAGCCTTCTCTCCGTAGCAAGCCTCTATGAGGCTCGGCATCGTAGAGAATACCTCGATCCCACGTTCCTTAGCGACCTCGGCCGCCGCGCAGGCCAAGCGCATGTTACCCCTCGACAAGCGGATAATATCCGCTGAGGCTCTTCCTTTCGCGATACCAAATCCATTCTCGACCACGCTTAGGGCCGTCTCCTCGTCAAGCGGATTGACCTTATAGAGGTAAGGCTTGCAGAACTTTGAAACGGAGTTGTTCACGAACCCGAACGCATAATTTCTTACGGTCATAAGGACCTTTATATTGCCCCTGTTAGACACGAAGTTCGCAAACCCTTCGAGGCCAGTGAGTTCGTTGGCATCATCGAGCAGAATTATAGAAGGGTCCTCTTTGGGGACATCATTCGCTAAATCGTTCCAAATGGGCAACTTGTTCGATAGAATGACAAGTGGATATGCTCCGCTACAGTCTGCAAAACGACGCAGGGCCTCTACGCAGAGCCTGGTCTTCCCGCATCCAGGGCGCCCATGCACCAAGATAAACTGATACTCTTCGAGCGCAGCGAGAAGCTCGTTAATCTCTTTATCCCTGCCAAGCAAATCGACCTTCAGAGTAGAGGCGAAGCTGTTCTTTTCAACTGCGGATTCGAATTCGTCCGGGGACATAATTTGCCCAGTACCCACCTCGATGCCCAGATGCTCTCTCGCAAGATTTGGGTACCGACGTGCCAACAAGCTCGCCATTTCATCCGTGCCCACAAGCTCAACGCGATCGTCAATGCCTCTTAGATAGCTGAGGTCAGAACTGTCTAGCCTTCGACATGAATGTGCGATGACTATCTTGACCAGCTGCCCAGATTCGAGTTCTATTCTTTCGGTCTCCAGGCACTTCCTAATATCTTTTTCGATTTTATTCTTCGCTTCAGCTCTATCCGGATAATGGCCGCATTCGAGATAGGCGTATTTGTTGTGAGGCAAAAGCCAGATTGTGTCAGGCGTCCCCGGGGCCGTTGCCGCCGAGCGGGCGGCAGACCCCCTGTGTACGGGCTTATCATATCTAAAATGCTGCGTAAGCAATTCCTGGGCGAGGTTCTGAAAGGCAGCAGGATCGAGCCTGGCGATTCTTTCCCTGATTTCAATTTCTCTGCTCATCAAAGTTGTACGCTCCTCCGTTTTCTATGGCAATCCAAACGTCCTTGGCTAAAGGCCGCCTCAAACCGCCACGGCAAGCTTGATGATATGACATACGCCACATTGGCGAGAAGACGATCGTCGATAGGGAAGCAATTCCGTTTGCGGCTCACGCGTCACTCCTTATCGTGCACACCGTAGAACAAATGGCATTGGGTTTAATCCGCAGTGACTGTGAGTGTGTTTAGCGAGAATAACTGGGCACGGGGTGTATCGGCGCAGCCGATACACCCCGTGCCCAAATTAGTTTCTACTTATAGATTGTGGCCGCCCCGACCCAGGCGGCCATCTGTCCCCTAGTCCCGCTTAAACAGATCCCTCGTGTAGACCTTGTCCGCCACGTCCGCGAGCTCGTCGCTCCAGCGGTTGGCGACGATCACGTCGCAGCCGGCCTTGAAGGCCTCCAGGTCGTGCGTGACCTCGGAACCGAAGAACTCCGGTGCGTCCAGCGTGGGCTCGTAGACCACCACGGGCACGCCCTTGGCCTTCACGCGCTTCATGACGCCCTGGATGGAGCTCGCACGGAAGTTGTCGGAGTTGGACTTCATCGTCAGGCGGTACACGCCCACGACCGGCTTCGGCTTGCCCTCGTACACGCGGTCCCACACCATCTGCAGCACCTCGTCGGCGACGAAGTCCTTGCGGGTGCGGTTGGCCTCCACGATGGCCTCGATCAGGTTCTGGGGCACGTCCTTGTAGTTGGCCAGCAGCTGCTTGGTGTCCTTGGGCAGGCAGTAACCGCCGTAGCCGAAGCTGGGGTTGTTATAGTGGCTGCCGATGCGCGGCTCCAGGCACACACCGTCGATGACGTCGCGGGTGTTGAGGCCGCGGACCTCGCAGTAGGTGTCGAGCTCGTTAAAGTAGGCCACGCGAAGCGCCAGGTAGGTGTTGGCGAAGAGCTTGACGGCCTCGGCCTCGGTGGTGCCCAGCACGAGTTCCGGGATGCCCACGGTACCGTCGGCGTTCACGCGCTCCAGCTCGGCGGGGTCGGCGCCCTGTGCGAGAAGGCCGGCGAAGCGCTCGGCAGCCGCGACGGCGTCGGCGTCCTCCTTCGGCGCGCCCACCACGATGCGGCTGGGGTGCAGGTTGTCGTATAGAGCCTTGCTCTCGCGCAGGAACTCCGGGCTGAAGAAGATCTTGTCGTCGCCCAGCCTCTCGCGCAGGCCCGCGGTGTAGCCGACGGGGATGGTCGACTTGATGACGATCCAGGCGTCCGGGTTCACCGA
The DNA here is from genome assembly GCA_025757745.1 of Coriobacteriaceae bacterium. NCBI lineage: Bacteria > Bacillati > Actinomycetota > Coriobacteriia > Coriobacteriales > Coriobacteriaceae > Coriobacteriaceae bacterium. Next base: position 1,242,683 of record CP107217.1, on the reverse strand, counting down.
GCGAACGGCGGCGATGGCCGCCTCGACGGAGCTCGTGTCGAAGAAGTTCCTGTCGCTGTCGTAGTTAGTGGGCGTGGCGATTACGGCGTAGTCGGCGCCCGTATACGCCTCTGCCACGTCGACGGTGGCGTTCAGGTCGAGCTCGCGCTCCCCCGCCTTGGCTTCCGCCAGGAAGCGCTCGATTTCGTCGTCCTGGATGGGCGACTCGAAGTTGTTGATCTTCTCGACCTTCTCGGGCACGATGTCCAGCGCGTGCACCTCGTTGTGCTGCGAGAGCAGGACGGCGAGGGACAGGCCGACGTAGCCGGTTCCGGCGACAGCAATCTTCATATCAATCTCCAATTGTCAAAGAACATTAATTCATACGAATTGTGACTACTTCAGCAGGTAATGGTTCATAAGTCACACCTGCACATTATTTAGATGACTCCAAGCCGCTCTTAAGCAGGGACGTAGGCTGGCAGCCCAGAATTACTATCTAAGGCTTCGATTTCAAACTGGATCCTTGGCGCAATATTCCAAAAATTCTTGAAAACTATCAAACTTGGGCTGAGATGTAAGGAATTCCTTTTTGAGCACATTTGGATCGACTCCGTTTAATGTGAAAAGCCCTGGACATTTATGAAGAGTTTCTTCGGAATGCGGGAAATAAAGCCATGCAAAAGCATTTGACATCTGATTAACGCTTGGCCAACAGCCATTACGTTTTTTAAACGCGCTCGCATAAGCAACGGCGCTCTCGAGTTCTCGCTCTTCCCGTTTCGAGGCAAATTCAGATAAAGAACAAACGAGTTTAGCTGGGTTGCCTGCAATTACAGAGTCTTCAGGCCATGATCCGGAGACAACCGCACCTGCGCCAATAATTGAATTTGCGCCAATATTGGAACCCATCAACACAATTGCGTGAGCGCCAATGAAGACGTTATCTCCAATGACCGTTTCTCTAGCCTCTCCGAAGTGCCCCCCCGACTGCAATACGACCGAGCGACTGTAGTCATGGCAGAGAATGTGCACATACCCGGTTACCTTCACGTACTTCCCAAACCGAAGCATGTGCGGTCGCTGTAGGTCGACGTTGATGGTCCGCGCGTCGAAGAAGTAGCACCCCTCGCCGACCTCGACGCCCCTGCGCCTAAGGTAGTCCGCGAACGCCTCAGACGAGTGGGTATGCGGATAGAGGATTCTCTTGATTAGCTCCTTTATCATTCAGGATCGCCTCCCTTGTAGTCGGGGTTTCCCTTGTCGCTGATCTTCTTGGCCGGTACCCCGCCGATGGAGATGCCCGGCTCGCCGAAGCTCTTATTCACAACGGCGTTCGCCCCCACGGCGATGCGGTCGGCCACCTCGATGCGCCCGAATAGCTTCGCACCAGACCCGATGTAGACGTCGTCGCCGATGATCGGAGCCTCATTGGGTACGCCAGCCCGCGTGCCGATGTTCACGTCCACGTGGATCCTGCAGTTTCTGCCGATGCACGCATAAGGGCTGACGACGATGGGGCCAACGTGCGCGATGCTGAGCCCGCTGCCGAAGACGTTGAGCGGGATTGAGAACCCGAGCCGAGCCTCCATACGCGCCAGCCGTAGCGAGAGGAACTTGCCCCAAAACACGGTGAGGGGCGTCTTTGGCCGGTTGTGCCAGTACTCCGACCGACGCAGCAACCGCTCGAACTTCCAGACGTAATCCACGGGACCGTGACGACCCCCCCCGTTCGAGCATCCTCTTGTCAGCTTCCATATAACGGCGCAGGTCTTCCTTGGTGCGAATCAATTCTCTCGCGCCACCTTGACGGCGTCTTCTAGGACGCCCTCGATAATCTTGTTTTGATGTCTGCGCGAGAACCGGTCGCGGTCGAGGTTCGGGTCAAGGCAGTCCAATCGCTCAGCCGCGATTTTTTCCACCGCAGCACGGACCTCATCACTCGTCGTGCAAACGAAGCTATTGGCAAAGCCCGAGAGCAACTTTGCGAGCGGTCCTTCGGGCGGTACCACCGCAACGACCGGCTTGTTCCAGAAGATGTAGTCGTAGATCTTGGTGCCCACGTCGTCAGGCGAGGTATCTTCTACCACGAAGAAATCGGCGTCCCCCAGGTGTGCCATGCCTGCTTGGTACTCCATCAATCCAAGATTCACATAACAAGCCGGGTCGATACCCTTGGACTCCATAACCCCTGCAATCCAGTCGTACTTTTTGCCGATGTGGACAAGCCCCGCATCAACGCCTTCCGCCCGCATCTCGCAGAGGGCGTCCAAGATAGCTGCCGCCTTGTCTTTGTCGTAATACATAAACTTGCCAAAGACGGCGGCGGTGAGGTCAAATGGCTTATCGCCACTTGGACGAATGGAGACGAGCCTGGCTTCGTCGAAGCCGTTGGTGGCGACGCTCGCTTTCGAGCCCAGGCCGTAGGCCCGCTCCATCGCCTCGAGGTCGATGCCGCTGATGCAAATGACGCGGTCGGCAAGACTCACCGCCCTGCGCTCGCGGCGCTTTATGAGCTTGCCATAGAGCCGCTTGAGCGCGTCTTTGGCCGCGCCGGCCCCGGAACCTGATACAATCGCAGGCCGATAGTTGATAGCTCCCAGGTCGCGGAAGTCCAGAACGTAGGGGATTCCCCAGCGCCCAATGATCGATGCTGCCTCCAGCGGGTAATACGGCCCGCAGGTATTGAGCACGACGTCGTAGTTCGCAGGGTCCACCAAGCTCGAAAGGGCTCGAGCGAACCGCTTGCCGTTCAGGTAATCGGCTACCAGCGGTGCGGTCGAATAGTCCAGATCGAAACGTATGGTCCGCACTCCGTCGGGCACGCTAGCAGTCAGCTCCTCGGGTGTGTTCTCGCGCAGCAGACCCTTTCGAGAGAGGCACAGCACAGTAACGGAATGGCCGTCAGAGACGAGCTGCGACGACAGGCTCACCATGCGAACAGAAGCAACCTCTGGGTTCGGGGCGAAGTAGGGGGCGATGATCAGTACGCGCATTGAGCTACCTCCCGGCTTTGCCAAGCGGCAGCTCAATGCCCTCGCCGAGCAACAGGTCGGTGCTCGCTGGGACCCAGTCGATCATGCCGCCGGCAGGAATGAAAGTCATCTCGCCGAACTTGACTGTCCCGTCGTCCAGACGGTACAGGTCGACGCGCACGAATGGCCAGCCTTCCGAGAGTGCACGGGCCACGTCGAGCATCTCGTCAAAATTCTCAGGACGCTCAATATTCTCAGTAATGAGAGCATGCTGAGAATATCGGAACGTCTGCTTATTCCATTCGTTGTCGAAATACGCCATGCGAAGGCCCGTTGCTCTGTCACAGAGGAATTGGGTATAGAGCGGCTCACCGTCGTAGCAATAAATCTTGTAGTCGTAAATGTCGCCGCCGGCGTTCTCCATGTATTCCTCGGCAAAGACCTTGGGCGCAATATGTTCGTATTGCAGCTCCATCATCTGGCCGTAGGCGTAGTTCTCACCCATCCATCCATCGACCTTGACCTTCGCATCGGCAAGGTCAAGGTTCGACTTGTCATGGACGATAATGTTGTAACCTGCGCCGTGATTGCACTTGAGAGCGAACCGGTCAGGCAGCGTGTCGAAATCAATTTCATCGAAGGAATCCCAAACGCCAAGCATTGGCACGACGTACTTCTCGCCAACCTTTTCGGCGACCCATTCGCGGGCGGTCACCTTGTCGATGAGGCGTGCCCTGAGGTCTGATTCCCCGTAAAGCTTGAGCCACTGCATCTTCTCGTCGAATGTCTTAGGATTGGAGAGGTCGAGCCTCCTTCCCGTGCCGCACATGAAGAGCCTCTCGAGCTCGGCAGCGCGCTCCGCCACCGACATGCCGGCATATAGCTCCTGCCTCTTCCTCATGCAGGGAAGGCTTCCGATCTGGCTGTGCGGTGCTCTTGCACGCTCGATAATATAGGCGAACCCGTATGTATCGACACTTGCCGCCAGACGCTTAAGCTTAGAGCTGATTGTCACAGTTTATTCCTCCTTAAGGGCACCCGCGCCGTTAATAGCCCGGACCCTGCACCATTCATTGTCGAGCAACCTCGCTGCATCGGGAAACTTCTCCAGTACCGCGCCAAACTGCTTCCAGAACAGCCTTTCCCCCTGATCGTTAACCTTGGTAAGCGCCTGCTCCTGCGACCCCTCCACATAGAAGAGCGCGGGCTCGCTGCCCCGCACCACGTTGCAGGGCAGACCCGCACGGGCCGCCATCAGCCAAAACCAAATGTCGTCGTTTGTTGGGGCGATCTTCATGAACAGCGATTCGTCCACCATCTCGGGGGGCAGTGGTGCGGGCGGATAGATAGCGCCACTGACCCCCGTCAGCTTATGGAGGTAGGTCGGAAACGGGTACACATCGTATCCGCCGGGAGAAGTGCGCCACTGACCCTCGTCCTTGTAGAACTTCGTCACCCGGTGACAATGCACCGCCCTAGGATTCTCCATATAGGCACGGTAAAGCTTTCCGGCCCAATGCGGGCCGTAGTAGATGTCATCGTCCGCCGTAATCACTGCGGCCCCCGGAAACTCGCGCAGCGTCGGTATGAGCTTCTTATATGAGCGCATGTCACTGCACCAGCGTATGTCGAGGCCATACCTCTTCAATCCGATCAGACTCTCCGGCAGATCGGCCTCGCCGCCCGGGTACTGCTCGCGCGCGAGCCAAAGTACCAGAACGTCAGGCTTACAGGTCTGCATGAGCAATGACTCGATAACGATATGCACAGTCCTCGTCCTCGCAGGAAACGTTGTTAGCGAGATTACGAGAGGAACCTCGTGGTGCTCGGCGGAGAGCCCGGAATACCCAGCCTCAGATGAGTGTTTCGACCAGCGCATCTTGTGGATAGTGGGGACTAGAGGTGCAACGGCCCTGTCCCGTGCCCATTTAGCAGATGGTCCAACTCCAACGTGTCGCAACGTTTGGATATGTTTCAGAATAGGCAAATTAGCTCCTATTTGCCGAACTCGCCGGCCATGTCAATGGAGGCAAAATTTTGTAGAGGGAGCTTGACAGGCTCGTCGGTCTTCTGACTCTTGTAAATCGCAAGCACGATTTCAAGTGCATTCCTACCGGCAATGGCATCCACATAGGGCGCGCGGTCATTCTTGATGGCGTCAATCATGTCAGCATAGAGCGCGGTGTGCCCATTGCCGTAAACATTGCTCGTGACCTCATGAAGTCTCTTCGTCTCTGCATCGGCGCCGGTCTCCTCAGCGAATTCCCATACGTCAATGTTGTTCGTCGAGGTGCCGCCGACCTTGACGGTGCCTGTCTCTCCGAAAACGTAGAGCGTCTCCTCGAGATTCTTTGGGTAAACGTTTGCAGTACCTTCGATGGTGCCAACGGCGCCGTTCTTGAACTTCAGGACGGCAACACCCACGTCTTCGGCCTCAAGGTAGTCATGAAAACGCTGGCGCGTGGCACCGTAGACTTCTTCGACCTCGTTTCCGAGCATCCATCTGAGCAGGTCGATGCCATGGATGCACTGGTTCATGAGCGTGCCGCCATCCTGCTCCCATGTTCCTCGCCAGGGCGCCTGCTCGTAATAGGATTTGCCACGGTTCCAGCGGACATTGATCGAACCATGGGAGATAGTCCCGAAACGACCCCCGTCTAGTGCCCCCCTCAGTTTTTGGATAGCGAGGTTAAAGCGGTTCTGATGGCAGACGGAGACTTTAACGCCCTTCTCGTGGGATCGCTCGACGATCAGGTCGGCGTCCTGCATGGACATTGCCATCGGTTTCTCGATTATAACGTTGATGCCGCGCTCGATGCAGTCGAGGGCGATCTTCGCATGCTCGCCGCTCTCGGTCGCGATACCAACGAGCTCGATCTCAGGGTGAGCGTCGAGCATCGCGGAGTAGTCACTGCAACGCTCAGTTCCGGGGAAGTCACCGAAGCCGGCCTTCTCGAACATAGTATCGAACTTGGAAGGGTCTATGTCACAGACGGCAACGAGATCCAAGTTGTTGTTGGCGACAGCCTTGATATGGTTGACTGCGATTCTTCCACAGCCAATAAGAGCGTATTTCATGTTCCTTCCTTCCCATACGTGCTGGTCTAGAGAGCTGCGAGGACAGCAGAGACGACCTCGTCCTGCTCCTCCTCGGTAATGTAGGGTGAAAATGGGATGCCAAAGTTGCACCGCGCGTAGTGTTCGGCGTTTGGGAACGATTGGGCAACGTGACCGCCAAAGGCCTTCATCTGGTGAAGGGGCTTCGGGTAGTAAACGAGGGATGGCACGCCCACTTTCTTCATGGAAGCGACAACATGATCTCGTTGCTCCTCGGACTCTGCGATAAGCACGAACTGAGCGAAGGAGCTCGTGGAATCCTCAGTGATCTTCGGGGTTTGAATCTTGCCCTCAAATGCCTTCCAATAACGAGCTGCGACTTCCTGACGTTTATCCATCTCGGTGTCGAGCAAGTCCATCTTTGCCAGAAGGACCGCCGCCTGAATAGTGTCAAGGCGCGAATTCATGCCAACGCGGACGTTGTCGTACTTGCTCGACCCTTTGCCGTGCACCTTCAAAGAAGCGATTAGGCCGGCAATCTCGTTGTCATCGGTAAAGACGGCACCGCCGTCACCGTAACAGCCGAGCGGCTTCGAGGGGAAGAAACTCGTGCAGGCGATGTCGCCAAACGAGCCGCAGCGGGAACCCTTGTAAGAGGCACCGGTACCTTGTGCGGCGTCCTCGATCAGCAGAAGACCGTGGTCTTCGCAAATTTTAGAGATCTCGTCGAAGCGGGCAGGATTGCCAAGGAAGTCAACCGCGACGACCGCGCGAGGCCTAAGCTTGCCCTCGCGCTCGACGATCTCTATCTGTTCTACGAGAGAGCTTGGCGAAAGGTTGAAGGTGTCAGGCTCGATATCGCAAAAGACCGGAGTGGCGCCGAGCATCGCGGCGGGCTCCACGGATGCAATAAAAGTCATCGCGGGACAGAAGACTGCGTCGCCAGCGCCGATTCCGTAAGCCATATAAGCGAGCTGGAGCGCCTCGGTGCCATTGCCACACCCGAGGCAGTGAGATCGTCCAACGTAGTCAGCTAGCCTCTCCTCGAGCTCGCCCACTTCTGGGCCTCCGATGAAATGAGCGCCGGCCATGATCTCGTCGACCCTTACGGAAAGGTTCGGTCGGAGCAATTCATACTGCTTCTTAAGGTTGATAAACTCCATTATTTCCTCCTTTAGACTGTTTTACTGGATAGGAGTCGCAGGGTCTCCTTCATGAAGTCCATGCTCTGACTGAAAAGGTCGGACTTAAAGCTGAAGGCCCATAGGACCGCCAATGACAACATAAGTGAGCAGGCAAGCTTCAGGCAGAGCCCAGGGACGCCAGCGACACCGATGAAGCCGCAAATGAAATAAGAGACGGCACAGGCGGCGATCATGGCAATGAGCTGCCGCGCCTGAAGGGCGAGGTAATCACCTATACCACGCTTAAAATAGTGCTTGAAAAGGATGCACGCACCCCAGCCAAAGTTGATGAGCACGAGGGTCGTGATCGTGGCCAGCAGGATACCGGCAAATCCCCAGAGTTGGACGAACAACAGATTCAGGATGACATTGGCGATAGATTCGACAATCGGTCGTATGCGGTCCTGCCACCAAAGCCCAGCTGCTGTCCTATAGAGATATACGATATCCCCCATTGTCTGGACATAGAAATAAAGGACGAATAGTGCAGCGAGGCCGTCCGCGATTGACAGATCGCTACCAACCCAGATTCTCATGAAAGGCTGAATGAGGCAAAGAAGACAAGACGAGCAGACGGCAGCAATTGCCATGTAAAGAAACACAAATACTCTGAAGTCTTCATAGTTTTCGTCGCGAGATTTCGAAACGATGCCGTCGCCGACGCTTGCGGTAATAGCATTGATGACAACGGCGAGCATGCCTGACACCGAACTGACAATCATGAAATAGTTCTGGTACTGCGTTAGGACCGAAAGGCCCAGGAACGCAGAAATAACGACGCTGTCGAATGAAGTCCTGGTCGTAGAACTGAGTTTATAGAGGAACACGCCTGAGACGCGCTTTGCAATGTCGCGGACGGTCTCACGATCGAGCTTGCCGTCACACACAATGTCCGGGTAAAGCCGGTTCGAGAGAACGTTGCAGACGATATTGTTGACGATAGTTGAGAGGGGCAAAAGCACCGCATAGACGTAGAAGTTCTGGGTGAGAACGAGGGCGGCGATCTGAAAAGCGTACATTCCTACGCTCGTAACCAAGCCCACCTTGCTCACCACATCGCCGCGTTGGTAAGCGGTGAGCAAGGAGACCTTATACGCATACAGAAAGTAACCGATGACGGTGTTCGAAAGGTAGACCCCATATAAGAGGTAGATATTGATACCGCCGGGGACGCTGCCTTTGATGAGCGACGGCAGGAATGGCATAAGCGTAACACCGACGACGAGTACAGCAATACCGATAACGCGGTAAACGAGACGGTAGAACGAAAGAAGCGCGCAAAGCTTCGGCCTGTCGCCCTTGTTGATGGGCTCGTACATACTGAAGACCATCGCACTACTGAAACCGAGTTCGGCAAGCGATAGGACAGTAAGGACTGAAGTGAAAAGGCTTCCCAGGCCAGTGTACTCCACACCCAGGTAATAAATCATAGCCGTGCGCGCTGCGAACGGCATGATGATTACGAAAATCTTATTAATGACTGCCCAAACGATGTTTCGGGCAGCGTTGTATCGTCTGGATGCCATCAGCGAGCAACCTCCTTCGAAGCGGCGGCTGCATTCTTTTTGAGGTCGGCAATGCAAAGCCCCATAACCGCTAGCAACCCCCAGAAATAGGTCTCCGTCCAGAAAGTGCCGGAAAGTCCGAGACGCCCGATGCAAAACGCCAGAAGAGTAAGGAAAATGGGGAACCAGGGGGACACGTTGCAGCTCCTAAATGAGAGAACGAGGAACCAGGCGAGAACGCACAAAATGACAATTCCGAACGGAATACCAAAGTCATAAAAGATCTCGAGGAAGAAGTTGTGGCAGTAGTTGCCGGGCCCCAGATACGCCTGATCCGAAAAGGGCCCGTGACCGAACAACGAAATGCGCGGAGTCAAGGCATTCCAGATGGCGGAACGACCACTGTCACTCATAACATCGGCGTATAGAAACTTCTCCAAGGTGCGCGAGGTTATGCCCATCGAATTAAGTTGATGATTAAGCGCCAAAGCCAGATCGGTGAGCGAAAATACCAGAATCAACGCAGCGCAGAGAATCGCGGCAGATATTAAGAACTTCTTAAGGACGGATGTCTTTGAACCGAAAACAAAGACCAGGAACCTGAGAGCGGCAAAAGCGATAATGCCGAGAAGGGGTCCACGGGAGCCGTACGAAAGGATAAGCGCAATGTTCGAAAGCGCACACGCGAGCCAAAGGACAAAGGAGGGGATATTGAGTCCGTCTGCATCGTCTACGATGAAGTGAAGAGAGAGCAAGGCGAAAAACATAGCTTCGAAGCCAAGCCCCATGTCGTAGCCATATAGCGTCGTGGCCTGCATAACTGAGCTCAGGGAGGCCTGTAGGTACAAGGTCATGACGATGCATGCAAACTTGAGTGCCGCATCAGCGCGTTTGGCATCGTTCTGAGAAGCAAGAAATAGGAACGCAATCATGCCTCCCATCGGGTTGATTGCCTGCGGAAGGGCATAATCATCGAAGATGAAGTAGTCGACGTCGCAGAGCACCATATATATAGAAAAGATTGCGAATACAGCGACAGCGGGCAGGATTACCCTTCCGCTCAACCTCAACCCACAACGGAACCAGTAAACAATAAGCAAAAGATAAGATATTCCGGTTAGCGTATAAACGACAGCCCCATACATCCCGATGGTCGAAGCAATGAAATCGCGAAGACCGTGGTAAGAAACGAAAATGAATAGAGCAATGGCAGGAAAGCAGTCAATGACTCTAGCCTCAAGGGTCACATCCTCATTCTTGGGTCGCCTTAGCTCAATGCGCCTTGAAACACGCATGGCCTTGTCAGCTAACATGAGATATCGACCGCCTTGCGTGCGTTATGATTTCCGCGCATCCTGAGCATCGTCTTTTCTGCAGTCTTCCACAGAGCTTCAGGAGCTGAGAGCAAACCAAGAATGTCGACAATCCCCTGCAGTTTCTGACCATTCTTGATCCTCATCCGACCAACCTCCGCACGCTGAGCCGACGCCACTGCATGTTTCTCGAATAGCGTTAGGCTGCCATATACGTCAGCTACCGAGGTGAAGAGGGCCTTCTTTGCCTTAATGAGGTCATCGGGGCCAAGTCTATTCTGCCCGTCACTAACATCACAGCAATGAAGAGGTTCATTGAGTTGATACAACTTTTTTCGAAAAGTGAGCTCGATAAGGAGCTGAAGGTCCTGATGACGAATGAGCTCCTCATCGAACCCCCCGACTTGCTCAAAGAGATCGCGGCGAACCAAGAGCGTGCCTGTAGGAAAGTCGGAGACAATGAGCATGATGTCCTTGTAGACATGCCCATCAGGATGTTTGGGAAGAACACTTATCAGATCATCTCCCCTGAAGCGTTTAACGCGACATGAAACAACTCCCCAATCATCGGATAGCGATGTAAACGCCTCAACCTGACGTTCAATCTTCTCAGGCTCCCACCAGTCGTCGTCATCTAAAAAAGCGAGGTAGGAGCCAGACGACGATTCGACTCCCCTGTTGCGCGCAAAGGCGCCGTTCTTATGAATGGAAGGTTCGAGAAGGCGTACTCTTGAATCTGAAGAGGAGAACGACGAAACAATCTCGTGCACGCGGGGTGTAAAGCAATCTTCGCCGCCGTTGTCATTAACAATGATGAGCTCGAGATTCCGATAGGTTTGACTCAAGACGCTACCAATAGCGCGGCCCAGAGTGTCGGTCCTGCGATACGTCGGCATGATTACGCTCACAAGGGGCAAGCCACTACCGATCAATGTTGCCACCTGCCTTGGAACGCAGGAGCTTGTTATAGGCGACCTTCACCAGATCGGCAGGCATGAAAGTGACAAGAACGCGCTGGAGAACAGAGAAAAACTCCCCAAAGCGCGAAGTAAGACCGAGTTTACGAAGCTCCCTGAAGAATGCGGCATTGCTCTTGAGGTAAGCAATGTTGGAACGTCGGGCATACATGCCGTCACCGGTTCGAACGTCAACAAGAACATCAGGAATATTCGCGCATGCGCAGCCATGAGAGAGCATACGAACCCAAAGCCAATAATCCTCCATCCAAGAGAAGGGCTGATAGCCTCCAGCGGACTCGACCGCGTCACGTCTAAACATAACGGTTACATGGTTAAAAGGATTCCTATTCCTGGCCCATTTAATGATCTCCTCTCGTGTAAGAGGAACATTTCTGATAGACCCCATGTCTCCGGGAGTTTTGTCGAACTCTTCAATCATTCCGCCAACAAGATCCAGCTTATCTTCAATAAGGCAAGAGATTAGCCTCTCGCAGCGATCGGGTCGTGAGATGTCATCGGAGTCCATACGCGCAACTATGCCACACGCGCAGGCCGGTAAGCCCGCATTTAAGGCGTAACCAAGACCATGGTTCTCGCTGAGGCGAACTACATTAAGTCTCGTTCCGAGTTTGTCTTGCCATATTGAGATTTTATAGTCCAATTCATCATTTAGTGGACCGTCGCAGACGAGGACCAAGTCATTGAAAGGAAGCGTCTGATTGGCCATGGACTCAATGGCATCATCAAGATAAGCTGGCTTGTCGTTGCGGTAGACAGACATCAGCACGCTGTATTTTGTGGCGGAATTATTCATTGGCATTAGTACTTTCGATAGATACAGCAGAGGTCGTGGACTCTGATTGATTGCCCTCGACCACCTCAGAGCCAGACAGCTTGGAGAACGTGCCGAAAAAACACCTGAGATCAAAGGCGACACTACGACGACGAACATATTCGCCATCAAGAGCGGATTTCGCATCAATGGTTAACTCATCGCGTCCATTAATTTGAGCCCAACCGGTAAGCCCGGGACGTACGTTGTTTGCGCCGCAAGCGTCGCGCTCAGCCACGAGGTCAAACTGGCTCCACAACGCAGGACGAGGTCCAACGACAGACATATCGCCCTTGAAGATGTTCAGAAGTTGCGGCAGCTCATCCAAGCTAAGCTTGCGCAGGGTAGGACCGACAGGAGTCAACCAGTCACTCGCATTGATCATATGACTAGGCAAATCTGGGGTATCAATACGCATCGTTCGAAATTTATAGATGTCGAAAAGCTTCTTATCTTTTCCAACACGCTTCTGTTTGAAAATGATAGGGCCCGGACTCGTGAGCTTTACGGCAAGCGCGGTGCCTGCAATAACAGGACTGAGCACGATAAGCCCTAGACCGCTTGAAACAATGTCAAACAAACGTTTAACGAATCGATAGCCAGGTTTGCCATCAAGATCAAACTCATTCGCAATTGATTCAGGAGTGGAAGTAAGTGCAAACACTGCAGGCGCATCAGAAGGCGATAGGTTAGCAGCGTTCATGGCCTGCTCTATTGTCTTAATTTCAGTCATAGACACCTAATCGTTAAACTGCGGATGATACGTAGGTACAACCTCAGCAAGCACGGACTTGACCGCGTCGTTATCCTTGTCGAGGCAGTCATGAAGCTTCTGTAGCTTGTCTTTAATCTCTTCCATCTTGTCTGCCTCGGCCGTAGAGATGCGAATCTCGGAATGTTTAGTTGGCAGGAGCTGTTCGTTGTCCATAAGAAGCTCCTCGTACATCTTTTCGCCAGGACGCAGGCCAACTTCTTTAATCTCGATGTCTTTGCCGGGCTTAAGACCGCTAAGCGTGATGAGGTTCACTGCGAGGTCGTAGATCTTGACCGGCTCACCCATGTCCAGAACAAAAATCTCACCGCCATGCGCCAAAGCACCAGCAGTAATGACCAGCTTGCTTGCCTCGGGGATGGTCATGAAGTAACGCGTAATGTCCTTGTGCGTAATGGTGATGGGACCGCCTTCGCGAAGCTGACGCCTAAACAGCGGAATAACCGAACCGTGGCTTCCAAGAACATTGCCAAAACGGACGGCGGTAAAAATAGTCTTGCTGTTGGCTGCGTAATACTGAACGATCATCTCGTCCATACGCTTGGTTGCACCCATAACGTTGGTTGGATTAACAGCCTTATCGGTAGAAATCTGTACGTAGTGACTGCACTGGTACTTGTCGGCAAGACGTACGACATTGAGCGTGCCAAAGACGTTGTTCTCGATTGCCTCGCGTGCATTGCCCTCCATAAGGGGAACATGCTTATGAGCCGCAGCATGGAAGACGACCTGGGGGTGATATTTATCAAATACCTTGGTAATCGCTGGAAGATGCGTAATGGAGCCGATATAGACTTGGATATCAGTGCCTTGATCATGAGCGGCCTTGACGATGTCGTGATACAGCTCGTAGGTAGTGTTCTCGTAAATGTCAAACAACACGATTTGGGTTGGTTTAGCCGGAAGAAGCTGACGCACAAGCTCGGAGCCAATCGATCCGCCACCGCCCGTGACCAAAATGCGCTTACCGGTAACATAGCCCATCTGGTTAAGGTCAAGCGACTTCTCCTCGCGAGAAAGCAAGTCGCTGATTTCGACCTCGCGAAGGGCAACCCTGCCTACACCATCCTGCGGAATATCGCGTACATTGGGCAGCGTGAGAACCCTAAGACCCGTTTTCATGCAGAAGTCGTAGATGCGCTGACGCTCTTCACGCGTGGAGCTCGGTATGGCGACGACAATCTGCTCGGCCTCGCAATCGTGTGCGATAACAGGGATGTCCCTGCAGGTGCCGCACACCTTAATGTCGTGAATGCGCTGGTTCTGTTTATTGGGGTCATCATCCACAACGGCAACGGGATCGCCGATCATGTCCGGATCTCCGTTGAGCATACGCTTGATAGTGAGCGATCCGGTCTCGCCAGCTCCGACGATGAGTGTGCGAGGCAGATGAGCGTCAGACTTGCTTTTGAAACGCCAGAGCTGACTGCCATACACGGCACGAATGCCAAAACGTCCGCCGCCGCAGATTATGAGGATGATCGCCCACGCCATAACGTCCTCGCGAAGCGACATGCCCTTGCCAAAAATAGCATTAAAAATAACATCACCGATGATCGACCCAACGGTCACCGCGGCAACAATACGTCCGGCCTCGGAGATACTTGCATAGCGCCAAAGGCTGTTATACATGTGGAAGAACCAAAAGACGACAACGTTGACGGCTGCGAGTACAAAAATAGCCGGACATGCGCCGGCCGCCCCGCTAAACGTTGCCCAATGCTGCGTTCCCCACGATGCGACAAACACCGCGATAAAAGTTGCGGCAATGTCGTACACCATTAACGCATACGGTTCGAAGGCGCTTAACTTCCCCTTTTGCTTTGCGCTCTTAGATTCAGTGTTCAAAATTGGTTCTACTCTTCCCTATTGATCCCGTTGCCTACGTCCCCGCACCCGGGGATCCTCCCCTGTCCCGTTAAACAGTCGCCTGCACTTAGGCGATCGCCTTTTTTAGGTTTCGCATTGCGCGCTGCTTGGCCGAAAGCACGGCGAGGCCAACGCGTGTAGTTACGCGTCGGCCGCACAGGTCGAGCTCCAAATAAGCAGTGCTCTTGCGTCTGTTAATGGTTTTGATAAGGCCTTCGTGGCCCAACAGCGGACCTGCCGTCACTACGACCTGGTCGCCGTCTTTTAGGGCCTCGCTCATGGGCACTACGCGGTCTCCCGCATGCGTAAAGCTGCCAATAAGCTGGACCTCTTCTTTTGCCAGCGGCACAAACTGACCGTCCTGGGAAAGTACCCGGGCAAAGTCGTCCATGCGCAGCAGATACTGTTGCACGGTGCGGGGATCTGCAGTATCGCAGATAAGATAACCGGGAAGGAGCGGCTTGGTCGTGTTGACCCATTCGCCGTGAACCTTGATCTCGGTTTGAAATTGGGGATAAAAGAGCTCCTGCATGGCACCACCCGGCACCATACGCTCAATGCGCTCGCGCATTACGTCTTCGCGACCGTTAATGACCTGGATCACATACCACACGAGCACCACCCCCTTGCTGTCTTACGTGTGGCTCACGGGGTTTGGGTATGGCTTCGCCAGGGCGCTTGTGCGCGAAGGCGCTCCATATTCAAACCCTGAGCCCAGTTAGACAAGCACGTGGCTCTGCCCCACCGTGAACGGTATGTATAAGTGCAGTGGCTAGAGACGCGAACGTGTATCGCAAAATGACCGCGTCCCCAGCTGGCTGCGTGCGATCCAGTCAAGCGGGAACAAAACTGAACCGCACGCAAACAGCTGTAGGACTGCTGCGTTTTGTCATGAAATAACGAATCGAATGAACAGACTGCACATAAACAAGAACAGATACATTCGATGCGATACGCATGACGGCACTATTGGAGCTCGTGGTTTTTCTGGCACCGCCGTTACGGCCGGATGCTGATCTGCCCTGTGCTTCGCGACCGGTTAGTCGTGAGCGCAGTTGAACCCATGTAACGTTAGGTATCCTAGCACAGCAGGTGGCCCATACGTTTTGGGGTGTGTTGAGCAACATATTGTTTATTTGCCGTGGTTATGGGGGATATTGTGCCGTCTTGCACACATTGCCGCAGGTTTATGGGGGTGTGTAGGTTGGTGAGCACTGCCTGAGTTGTATTGATGGCGGCGTGAATTGCTCAAACTATTATCTTTGGCTAACAAACTTTGTACAAAACCGGGAAGGTAATTGCGCAACTTTTTGCAGGGTGGGCGCGGGTGCACGCTTCATTTTGGTTTGTGGGGTTGATGGGCATGAAAAAAGGCCACCGGATATCCGGTGGCCTTTTGAATTCACGATGGTGGAGACGAGGGGGATCGAACCCCTGACCTCTTGACTGCCAGTCAAGCGCTCTCCCAGCTGAGCTACGCCCCCGTGACGAGGAGATACTATAGGGGAAGTTGGCGCGGCGTGCAAGGACTTTTTTTGGGCACGCTCTAAATCTTTATTGGTATAGGTAAGCGATGGCGGTGCCGGTGTGGACTTCGATCTCTGCGGTGGATCGGACTATGTTGCTAATGCCCGTGTCGGCTAACAGGCCGAGGGGGCTGTAATCTAGCTCCCATTCAAGACCGTGTTCACTTACCTCGGTGTTGGAAGCGATGGCGATGATGGAAAACGTCTTACCTTCGGCGCCTTCGATGGTCCACGACTCGCCTGCGTGAAGGACGCGAGCGACCACTTTGTCTTCGGCAATCCAGATGGGAGCATCCTCGTAGCCCGCGAGCAGCCCCAGTACGGAAAGCGCCATATCCGGACGGCCGCCGGTGGCGCAAGTCGCAACCACTTCGGCACCCGGCCAGCGACGGCGGACCGAATCGAGCGCCAACGCCAGATCGGTATAGTCCTTGTAGGGGTCGTGGCGCTCAACTTCAAACTCCGTGGCGGCATCCACCAGCGCGCGGCCGGCATCACTCACCGTATCGGCATCCCCCACATACACGTCGCAGCCCAGTCCCGCGCCCAGTAACGCGTCGAGCCCGCGGTCCACGGCGACAACGTGGTCGCACTCCCCCGCCAGCTGACGTAGCAGACCCGCGCTCGCCACCACAGGCGAGCCGCAGACCACCAATACGTTGCAAGCCACAGCTCTCGCCTATCCCTTAAACGCAAGCACGCGGGCCAGATCCAGGTCCTCATAGCTATCGATAAAGATATCGCAGTTGTCACGAACCTCGTCGCGCTCCATGCGACCGAGCGGGTCATAAATACCCACGCGCTTAAAGCCGGCGGTGCCAGAGCTCTTAAGGCCAAAGACAGCGTCCTCAAACACCCATGCACGCTCAAACTTATGCCCGTGACGCTCCTCTAGGCGTCGCAGCGCCATCTCGTATACGTCGGGGAACTGCTTGGAGCGCCCCGCCTCGCCCGTGGTGGTAATAAACTCCATGTAGGCATTAAGCCCGGCGCCCGCAAGCGCAGACGTAAC
The DNA here is from genome assembly GCA_025757745.1 of Coriobacteriaceae bacterium. NCBI lineage: Bacteria > Bacillati > Actinomycetota > Coriobacteriia > Coriobacteriales > Coriobacteriaceae > Coriobacteriaceae bacterium. The sequence continues at coordinate 1,225,700 of CP107217.1, read as the reverse complement.
CAACTCGGCCGGCGTGGACGTGGCAACGCACATGGCAATACCGGCCTCCTGCGCCTGATTCAAAAATGCAAGCAGACCCTCGCGCGGCGGCACCTTGGAATAGCCATCGATCAGGATGTCGCTCAGCTCGCGATACAGCTCCTCGCCATTTTCACCAATGCCCCAGATGTCGTGGTAGGCCTGGCATTCGTCCTCGAGCGACAAATGCTCAAACTGGGCAAAATCGTCAACCGTCACGTCAACTCCGTGACGGTGCAATAACTCTGGCTGGGCATAGGCCCAAACGGGGGTGCTATTAACCAGTGTGCCGTCGCAATCGAAAATAAAAGCAACACTTGAGGCGGCGATGTGGTCCATAAACGAGCCTTTCGATGTCAAAGGGTAAACAACCTGCTAAAAACGTTTTACCAAACGTCAACCCAACTATCTTGAAAACCTAATTGGTAAAACTGTCAAGAGTTTTACCATCGCAATTCTGCCAGTGGTATAAACATGGCGCTTACCGATTAAACGCCATCGCAAAAACACTTTCGTTCATATAAGTAACGTACAGGTGTTATCGTAGTTTTTGCCGAAAGTTCCACCGAGCACGCGAGGTGGAACGAATCATAGAACTATCGCCGTCCCTTCGATTCGTGCAGCCTTGGACCTTTCGCATCTAGTCACCAAGGCAACACGCTGCCGCGTCATGATGGGATCAAACGTGAGCGATACAAAGCTAAAGCCAGCAACCAAAAAGCCTGCTACCCGTAAAGCCGCCCCGCACGCGCCGGAGCTCACCAAAGACGATGTCTATCTGTTTGGCATCGGTACGTGGGAGCGCAGCTGGGAAAAGATGGGCGCGCACCCCGACACGCAGAACCGTACGCGCGGCTGGCGTTTTTGCGTTTGGGCGCCCGATGTAAAGAGCGTCCACGTCATTGGCGAATTCAACGACTGGGATGAGCAGGCCAACCCGCTGGTGCCCGTGCATACGAGCGCCATTTGGGAAGGCTTTATTCCTGGCGCCGAGCAGGGCCAGCTCTATAAGTACCTTATCGAGACCAACGAGGGCGAAAAGCTCTACAAGGCCGATCCATACGCCTTTAAGGCCGAGTGCCCTCCGGGTACCGCGAGCGTGCTGTGGGCCCTCGATGGCTACCAGTGGAACGACGCCGCATGGCTCAAGCGCCGCGCCAGCCATAACCACATGTCGCAGCCCCTTAACATCTACGAGGTGCATATTGGCTCGTGGAAGCGCCACGGCGACGCGCCGCAGGGCGAGCCCGACGAGTACGGCAACTACCCCGGCCCCATGGACCCCTTCCCCGCGCAGCGCGGTGAGTTTTACACCTACGACGACCTGTCGGTGGAGCTCGTGGACTACGTGCGCGATATGGGCTATACGCATATCGAAGTCATGCCGCTTATGGAGCATCCCTTCGATGGCTCCTGGGGCTACCAGACGACCGGCTACTACGCCGCCACGTCGCGCTACGGCAACCCGCAGCAGCTCATGCACTTTATCGACGCTTGCCACGAGGCGGGCATCGGCGTGATCATGGACTGGGTGCCCGGCGGTTTTTGCGCCGACTCCCACGGCCTTGCCACCTTTAACGGCCACATGCTGTTTGAGCACGAGATTCACCCCAACTGGGGCACGCACAAGTTTGACTTCGCCCGCGGCGAGGTCCGCTCCTTCCTGGTCTCAAACGTGCTGTACTGGCTCGAGAACTTCCACGTGGACGGCATTCGCATGGACGGCGTGTCCAGCATGCTCTACCTCAACTTTGGCATTGACGATCCCGGCCAAAAGAAGTTCAACAAGTACGGTACCGAGGAGGACCTGGACGCAAGTGCGTTTATCCGTCAGGTCAACTGCGCCGTGGAGGCGCACTACCCCGACGTGATGATGATGGCCGAAGAGTCAACCGCGTGGCCGCTCGTGACCTATCCGCCGCAGGACGGCGGTCTGGGCTTCCACTACAAGTGGGACATGGGTTGGATGAACGACACCCTGCACTACATGCAGACCGATTTTCCGTGGCGCCCCGGTAACCACGGCCTGCTCACGTTCTCCATCATGTACGCCTTTACCGAGAACTTCATTTGCCCGCTGAGCCACGACGAGGTCGTACACGGCAAGTGCTCGCTCATTGGCCGCATGCCGGGCGACTGGTGGCGCCAGTTTGCCGGCCTGCGCACGCTGGCTTTCTACCAGATGACGCACCCCGGTGCCAAGCTCAACTTTATGGGCAACGAGATCGGCCAGTTTATTGAATGGCGCTACTACGAGTCCATTCAGTGGTTCTTGACCGAGGAGTATGAGACCCACAAGCACCATCAGGCGTTTATCAAGGCGCTCAACCATCTATACACCGCCGAGCCCGCCCTGTACGAGCGCGGCTACACCGACGACGGCTTTACCTGGATCGACGCGGACAACTCCAAGCAGTCCATCGTGAGCTTTGTGCGTCAGGGCGAGGACGTCGATGACGACCTGGTGATCCTGATCAACTTTGACCCGGCGAGCTACGAGAGCTTCCGCGTGGGCGTGCCGCGCGAGGGCGACTGGGAGGTCATCTTCGATTCCGACCGTCCCGAGTTTGGCGGCAGCGGATACGCCGGCGAGGAGCCCTACACCTGCTCGAGCGAGCCCTATCCCTGGAACGGGCAGATGGACTCCATCGAGATTAAGGTGCCCGGCCTGGCAGGCGTGGTGCTTAAGCGCCGCGGCCCCAGCAGCTATAAACCGCCCGTGGTTGAGGAGCCCAAGAAGGCGACGCGTAAGCGCACGTCCTCGATGAAGCCCAAGGCCGCGGCTGCTAAGAAGGCTCCGGTTAAGGCGAAGACCGCCAAGCCCGCTGCCAAGGCTACGGCTAAGCCCAAGGCCAAGAAGGCAACCAATAAAAAGGCTGCTCCCAAGGCTAAGGCAGGCGCTGTTAAAGCATCTGGCAAGGATGCGTAACGAAGCCGTTACAGCTGTAATCACCCGCCCCGCGGGGGCGTAGGATACAAGTCAAAACCGTTCCGGGAGAAACATCCCCGGGGGAAAGGAACGTATGAATAAGATCTTCGACAACAAGCAGGAGTTTACCGAGCTCTATCGCGATGCTGTCATGAGCATCAGCGGCAAGAGTGTTGAGGCCGCCAGCGACCTGGACCGCTTTAACGCCCTGGCCAAGCTCGTGGCCGAGAAGGCACGCACCGTTGCCACCACCAGCGACGCCCGTGTGGCCGCCGAGGGCAAGAAGCGCGTGTACTACTTCTCGATCGAGTTTTTGATCGGCCGCCTGCTCGACAACTACCTGCTCAACTTTGGCGTGCGCGACATGGTCGCCGAGGCGCTCGACGACATGGGCTTCGACCTGTCCGTCATCGAGAACCAGGAGCCCGATCCGGCTCTGGGCAACGGTGGCCTGGGCCGTCTGGCCGCATGCTTCTTAGATTCCATGGCTGCCGAGGGCATTGCCGGCTACGGCAACGGCATGCGCTACCGCTACGGCCTGTTTAAGCAGGAGATCGTCAACGGCAGCCAGGTCGAGGCCACCGACGAGTGGCTCACCCACGGCTATCCCTGGGAGGTCCGTCGTCAGGACAAAGCCGTGACCATTAAGTTTGGTGGTCACGTCGAGGGCTTTGAGGAGAACGGCCGCACGTTCTACCGCACGGTGGACACGCAGGACATCCTGGCTGTCCCCTACGACATCCCCGTTGTGGGCTATGCCGGCGAGACCGTCAACAAGCTGCGCGTCTGGGCCGCAGAGCCGGTCGAGGAGCACTTTGACCTGGAGGCCTTCAACCGCGGCGACTACGCCCTGGCCGACGCCGAGCGCGCCGAGGCCGAGGCCATCAGCGCCATCCTCTACCCCAACGACGCCGGCGAGCACGGCCGTCTGCTGCGCCTGAAGCAGGAGTACCTGTTTGTTTCGGCCGGTATCTACAGCCTGCTCGACACCTTTGAGAAGGAGCACGGCGAGAACTGGGAGCTGCTGCCGCAGTTTGTGGCCATCCATACCAACGATACCCACCCCGCCATGTGCGGCCCCGAGCTCATGCGTATCCTGATCGACGAGAAGAAGCTCGAGTGGGACGACGCCTGGAACATCGTGACGCAGGTCGTGAGCTACACCAACCACACCATCCTGCCCGAGGCTCTGGAGAAGTGGCCCATCGGCACGTTCTCCAAGCTCCTCCCCCGCGTGTACCAGATCATCGACGAGATCAGCCGTCGTTGGCACGAGTCGTTCGACACCACGCAAGAGGGCTGGCAGGAGCGCCTGCGCCAGACCGCTATCCTGTGGGACGGCGAGATTCGCATGGCCAACCTGTCTGTGATCTGCAGCCACAGCGTCAACGGCGTGGCCAAGATCCACTCCGACATCATCAAGAACATCGTGCTCAAGGACTTCTATGCCCTGACGCCCGAGAAGTTCAACAACAAGACCAACGGCATCTCGCACCGTCGCTTCTTTGCCGAGGCCAACCCCACCTACGCCAAACTCGTGACCGAGGCCATTGGCGACGGCTGGCTCAAGGACGCCTTTGAGCTGGAGAAGCTCAAGGAGTTCCAGAACGACACCGAGTTCCTGAAGGCCGTGGGTGCCTCCAAGCGCGCCAACAAGGAGCGCCTGGCCGCCTACGTCAAGGCCGAGACCGGTCTGGTCATCGACCCCAACACCGTCTTCGATGTTCAGGTTAAGCGCTTCCATGCCTACAAGCGCCAGCTCATGAACATCATGAAGGTGATGGACATCTACAACCGTCGCATCGCGAATCCCAACTTCCACGTGACGCCGACGACCTTCATCTTTAGCGGCAAGGCTGCCTCGAGCTACACCTTTGCCAAGGAGACTATCCGCCTCATTAACTCCGTGGCCGACGTCATCAACAACGACCCGCGCGTCAACGAGGTCATGAAGGTCTGCTTTATCCCCAACTTCCGCGTGAGCAACGCCCAGCTCATCTACCCCGCCGCCGAGATCTCGGAACAGATCTCCACGGCCGGCAAGGAGGCTTCGGGCACGTCCAACATGAAGCTCATGATGAACGGCGCCATTACGCTGGGTACCCTCGACGGCGCCAACATCGAGATCGCCGACCTGGCCGGTCGCGAGAACGAGGCCATCTTTGGCCTAACCGCCCCCGAGGTCGAGCAGCTCTGGGCGTCGAACAACTACTTTGCTTGGGATACGCTCAACAACGATCGCGAGCGCCTGGGCCGCGTGATGGACGAGCTCAAGGATAACACGTTTGCCGGCCTTTCGGGCAACTTTGAGAGCATCTACAACGAGCTCATGAACAACAACGACCCCGACCTGGTCATGGCAGACTTCCGCAGCTACGTGGATGCGTGGGAGAAGCTCACCGGCAGCTATGGCGACCAGGAGACCTGGAACCGCAAGGCGCTGCTCAACACCGCCTCGAGCGGCTGGTTCTCGAGCGACCGCACCATTCGCGAGTACCGCGACGAGATCTGGCACGCTTAAAGGCGCGCGAGCTCCCCTATGCCAGCACGGCATTACTCGACGGGCGTGACGTTGCGCCGCGCCCGTCGCTAATGGGTTTAGGAACATCGATGACAGAAGGAGAAATCGATGAGTAAGAAAGAATGCATCGCGATGCTCCTCGCAGGAGGACAGGGCAGCCGATTGGGGGCACTCACCCAAAAGATCGCTAAGCCGGCGGTTAGCTTTGGTGGCAAGTTCCGCATTATCGACTTTTCGCTCTCCAACTGCTCCAACTCGGGCATCGACACGGTGGGCGTTCTGACGCAGTATCGCCCCTACCTGCTGCATGCCTACGTGGGCTCCGGCGAGGCATGGGATCTGGACAGCCGCGACGGCGGTGTGTCGATCCTGCCGCCGTACGAGACGCAGACCGGCGGCGCCTGGTATGCGGGCACGGCCGACGCCATTACGCAGAACCTCGACTACATCAAGGCCAACGACCCCAAGTACGTCCTGATTCTTTCGGGCGATCACCTGTATCGCATGGACTACCGCAAGATGCTCAAGACGCACATTGAGAATAACGCCGACCTCACGGTGAGCGTTATGCCCGTGCCGTGGGAGGAGGCCAGCCGCTTTGGCATCCTGACCACCGACCCCGAGGACGGCCGCATCACCAAGTTCACCGAGAAGCCCGATAAGCCCGATTCGAACCTCGCGTCCATGGGCATCTACATCTTCTCGGCCGACGTGCTGATCGAGGCGCTCGAAGAGGACGCTCTGGACCAGCGCTCGAGCCACGACTTTGGCAAGGACATCATCCCCAAGCTGCTCGGCGAGGGCAAGCGCCTGTACAGCTACGAGTTCCACGGCTTTTGGAAGGACGTCGGCACCATCGCCAGCTTCCACGAGACCTCGATGGACCTGCTGGGCAACAACCCCGAGTTCGATCTGTTCGACAAGCACTTCCCCATCATGTCCAACATCACCACGCGTCCGCCGCACTACATTGGCCCGGACGGCCGCCTGGACGATTGCCTGGTCTCCAACGGCTGCAAGATCTACGGCACCGCTCGCCACTCGATCATTTCGACCGATGTCATCATCGAGGAGCGCGCCGTGGTCGAGGACTCCGTGCTGCTGCCGGGCGCGCACGTCAAGAGCGGTGCGCACATCTGCCGCGCTATTTTGGGCGAGAACTCCACGGTCGAAGAGGGCGTGAAGCTCGGCTCTGTCGATACCACCAAGGATACGGCCGTCGTTGGAAATGACGTCGTTATCGGGAAGGGGGAATGATCCGATGATCAATCGCAAGGCCATCGGTTATATCACCGCTAACTACTCTTCGACTTACGGCAGCGTGCTGCTCAAGGACCGTCCCATCGCGTCCGTTCCCTTTTTGGGCCGCTACCGCCTGATCGACTTCCCGCTGTCCAACATGATGAATGCCGGCATCAAGACCGTCGGCGTCGTCATGCCGGGAAACTACCGCTCGCTGATCGACCACGTGGGCTCGGGTAAGGACTGGGGCCTGGACCGCAAGAAGGGCGGCCTGTTCATGGTGCCCGGCAACGCGTATGGCACCACCAAGGGCGGCATGCGCTTCCTGCTGCGCGACATCATCTCCAACAAGACGCTGTTCCAGCGCTCGGACAAGCCCTATGTCGTGATGATGGGCACCAACATCATCTTTAACATGGACCTCAACACCATCATCGGCGCACACGAGAACTCCGGCGCTCAGATGACCGTGGTGTACTGCAAGGCCACGCGCAACGTCGATGACGAGACCAAACTCGAGATTAACGAGAACGGCCGCCTGACGGGCGTGAGCGCCGGCGTCGTGTACGGCGACAACGCCTCTATGGACTGCTGCATCGTCAACCGCGAGACGCTGCTCGAGATTATCGACCACTACCAGGCCGCCGACTATCTGGACCTGCTCGAGGCACTCCAGGGCGACTTTGGCAACATCGACGTGTGCAGCTACGAGTACAAGGGCGAGGTCGTGGGCGTGTTTAGCGAGAAGTCGCTGTACCGCCGCAGCATGGACCTGCTCGACCAGACCGTGGCCGATCAGCTCTTTGACCCCGAGCGCCCGATCCTGACCAAGGCTCACGACGTGCCGCCTTCGCGCTATGCGACCGGCAGCCACGCGTGCAACTCGATCATCTCGGCCGGCTGCATCATCAAGGGCACCGTGCGCAACTCGATCCTGTCTCGCGGCGTTGTGGTCGAGGAAGGCGCTTCGGTGACCAACTCGATCATCAACCAGAGCTGCATCATCAAGAGCGGCGCACGCGTTGAGAATGCCATCCTGGATAAGAACAACGTGGTCCCCACCAATACCGAGCTTCGCGGCACGCCCGAGAACATTCTGGTGCTGGGCAAGGCTCCGTTAACTTCCGACACCACCATCGTGCGTTAACGTTGGCACCGCAACATCGCTCGTAACATGTAGAATAGCCGCCCGGTTAGCGCCAGGCGGCTATTCTCGAATTGCAACATGGGAGACAATATGGCAGATTCCAGCAAAAAGATGCAGATCGTGTTTGCCTCGGCCGAGTGCGCACCGTTTGTAAAGACCGGTGGCCTGGGTGACGTGGCGGGCTCGCTGCCTGCGGCACTCGTGCGCGCCGGCGCCGAGGTTATCGTAATGGTGCCCAAGTACGCCACCATCAAGGACGAGTACAAGGCGCAGATGGAGCACTTTGCCGACTTTTACGTGAGCCTGGGCTGGCGCAACGAGTACTGCGGGCTCGAGAAGCTCGAACACGACGGCGTCACCTATATGTTCGTTGACAACGAGCGCTACTTTGCGCGCGACTATCCGTACGGCTTCTTTGACGACGGCGAGCGCTTCGCATTTTTCTCCAAGGCCATCACAGAGAGCCTGCAGCACCTGCCGGCCGGTTTTGAGTGCGACATCCTGCACTGCAATGACTGGCAGACGGCACTGGCACCCGTGTTCTTGCGCGAGTTCTACCAGGGCCTGCCGCTGTACGACCGCGTCAAGACCGTGTTCTCGATCCACAACGTAGCGTTCCAGGGCCAGTTTAGCGACACCGTGATGGAGGACATCCTGGGTGTGGCGCATATTCCCGCGGCCGCCTCGCAGCTGCGTTGCGACGCCTGCAGCATCAACTACATGCTGGGCGCGCTGCACTATGCCGATGCCATCACCACGGTGAGCCCCACCTATGCGGGCGAGATCCAGACGCCCGAGTTTGGCGAGGGCCTGGACGGTGTGCTGCGCGAGCGCTCCTACGCGCTGCAGGGCATCCTCAACGGCATTGACGTTGCGGGCTTTGACCCGGCAACCGACAAGCGCATTGCCGCCAACTACACGGTTGACGATCGTTCCGGCAAGGCCGTGTGCAAGGCCAAGCTGCAGGAAGAGCTAGGCCTCGAGGTTCGCGACGACCGCCCGCTTATGGTGATGGTCACGCGCCTGACGCGCCAGAAGGGCATGGACCTGGTCATGTACGCGCTCGACCGCATCCTGGCCGGCGGCGTTCAGGTGGCCGTGCTGGGCACCGGCGACCGCGACTACGAGGATGGCCTGCGCTACTTCCAGGACAAGTACCCTGGCACCATGGCCGCGCGCATCGAGTTCGACCCGGCGCTGTCGCAGCGCATGTACGCCGCCGCCGATATGTTCCTGATGCCTTCGAAGTTTGAGCCTTGCGGTCTGTCGCAGATCATCGCCATGCGCTACGGCACCCTACCCATCGTGCGCGAGACCGGTGGCTTGAAGGACACCGTGATCCCGTATAACGAGTTCACCGGCGAGGGCACGGGCTTCTCGTTTAGCAACTTTAATGGCGACGAGATGGGCGACGCGGTCTTCCGCGCGGCGCGCCTGTTCTGGGATAACCGTGAGGCATGGAACAAGCTGGTCACGCAGGCCATGAGCCAGGACTTTAGCTGGACGCGCTCGGCCGATAAGTATCTGGACCTGTACTTCTTTATGCACCCTGAGATTGAAAGGCCGGCGGCTGTGGCTGAAGTTGCAGCTGTCGATGAGCCCGCTGCCGCTGAGGCCGAACCTGCGGCGACCGTTAAGGAGCCCGCTGCCGCTGAGGCCGAACCTGCGGCGACCGTTAAGGAGCCCGCTGCTGTTGAGGAGCCCAAGGCCGAGGAGAAGCCGGCGGCCGAGGCCGAAGTTAAGCCCGCTGCGAAGCCTGCCGCCAAGAAGACGACGACTCGCAAGACAACGGCTAAGAAGGCCACGACCACGAAGGCCGCTGCTAGCAAGACTAGCGCCGCTAAGGGAACTACTGCCAAGGCATCGACTACGCGCAAGCGTACGACCGCCGCTGCCAAGAAGGCCGCCGAGGCCGAGGCCGCTCCCGAGGCAAAGGCCGAGCCCGCGGCAAAGGCTCCGGCCAAGACCGCTGCCAAGAAGACGGCCGCGACCAAGACCACGACTGCCAAGAAGGTCACGGCTACGAAGTCGACGACGACCAAGGCCGCTACGACGAAGGCCGCCGCGAAGACGACCCCGAAGGCTGCTGCAAAGCCCGCCGACAAGGTCGAGGAGGCGCCCTCCGAGCCCAAGGCCAAGGCAACTGTCGAGGCAAAGCCGGCTGCCAAGACCACCACGCGCAAGCGCTCTACGACGACGGCCAAGAAGACCACGACCAAGGCTGCAGCTCCCAAGGCAGAGGCTAAGGCCGAGCCCGCCAAGGAGGCCCCGATCTCCCCCGCTGTTCCGGCCGAGGAAAAGGCTCCGACCAAGAAGACCTCCGTCCGTAAGGCAACGGCCACCCGCAAGCGCCACTAATCCGGACGATTAAAACTTAATCCTCAAAGCAAAAGAGGGCGTCCCAACCAGGCGCCCTCTTTTGCGTTGAACTTCTCCATTAAAAAGAGGGCCGGTTTACTACGACAAAATGGCTCCGGCCGACCACGGCGGGTAATCTACGAAATTGGCAACGCCTCTACCTGCGGTTTTAATATCACGAAAATGACCGTGGTTGAGATCATTCAATTCGTCGTAGTAAACCGGGGTACTTTTGTTTGGCTACAAATAGTATCGGTATAGGCACATTTGAATATCGCGATAATTTGGCTGGTAAAACGATTTTCTAGGACAACCGTTCGCCGATGGTAAACGGATGTTGTTTATACAGCCTGTGTACAAAAGATATACTTACATCCAGTGCGTAAAGCCCATGGCCCGCAGGCCGTGATTCTATTGAACTGGACCGAATTATGAGATTGATTCACAACAGCCGTCTGCCGCAGTTTCGTACTCCGTTTGGCGCTGTGACCACTGGAACTTCCGTTTCGCTATCGGTGATTTTGGAGGATGCCGACCCCAACCAGGCAACGCTCACCCTGCGCACCTGGGTCGATGAAATCGGTGAGTCTCTGTATCCCATGACGCACGAGGGCGACGGCATATTTACCGTAGAGCTTGAGTGCACTGAGCCCTGTCTTATCTGGTACAGCTTTATCTGCAACATCGAGGGCCAGCCCGAGGTACGCCTGGGTGCACCGCAGGGTCGCACCGGTGGCGAGGGTGTGACCTACAACTACGCCGAGGTTCCGTCCTTCCAGATTACCGTCTACAAGCACCGAGAGAACCGTCCCACTTGGTACGAGCGCGGTATGGTCTACCAGATCTTCCCCGACCGCTATGCCCGCGACGAAAACTGGCGCGAGCGCACACTGGCCGAAGTTGAAAAACCGCGCAACGGAATCCAGCGCCGCATGGTCGAGGACTGGAACGAGCCGCCCGTGTACCAGCGTGCCGAAGACGGCTCCATCAAGACCTGGGATTTTTACGGCGGCTCACTCAAGGGTATCCAAAATGACCTGCCCCGCATTGCCGAGCTGGGCTTTACAGCCATCTACCTCAACCCCATCTTTGAGGCCGCGAGCAACCACCGCTACGACACGGCCGACTACACCAAGATCGACCCGATCCTGGGCACCGAGCAGGACTTTACGGAGCTGTGCGAGGCGGCCGAAAAGCTCGGCATTTCCATCATTCTGGACGGTGTGTTCAACCACACGGGCGATGATTCGATCTACTTCAACCGCTACGGCAACTACCCCGGCGTCGGTGCGTGGCAGAGCGAGGACTCGCCGTGGCGCGATGCGTTTTACTTCCATGAGGACGGTTCGTATGACTGCTGGTGGGGCGTGGGCAACATGCCCGCCATCAACGAGAATTCCGAGCTTGTCCGTGAAAAACTTCTGGGTAAGGACGGCGTGATCCGCAAATGGCTGCGTGCCGGCGCCCATGGCTGGCGTCTGGACGTGGCCGACGAGCTTTCCGATGACTTCCTGGCCGAGATCAAGAAGGCCGTACTTGCCGAAAAGCCCGACGCGCTCCTGCTTGGCGAAGTCTGGGAAGACGCCTCCAACAAGATCAGCTATGGCCATTTGCGCCGCTACCTGCAGGGCTCCGAGCTGGACTCTGCTATGGATTACCCCTTCCGTGACATGGTCATCGGCTTTTTGATGGGCTACAAGAACGCCTACCAGGCAGCCGAGGATATCGAAACCCTGCGTGAGAACTATCCGCGCGAGGCCCTGTCCTGCGCGCTCAATCTGCTCTCGAGCCATGACCGTCCGCGCATCATCTCGGTGCTCGGCGGTGGCCCCGACGAGTCGCAGCTGCCCGAGAGCGAGCGCAGCAAATGGCGCCTGGACGAAAACTCCATGGGCCTGGCCAAGAGCCGTTTTTGGTTGGCGACGCTCATGCAGATGACCTTCCCTGGTGTGCCCTCGATCTATTACGGCGACGAATACGGCTTGGAGGGCCTCACCGATCCGGGCAATCGACGCACCCTGCCGACCAAGGACCAACTCCACGACTTCGATACGCTGGCCATCGTTAAAAACGCGTCTGCCGTGCGTCGCGCGCTGCCCTTTATGATCGACGGCGAGATCAAGGCCTTTGCGCTCAACGATGAAGTCTTGGCCTACACTCGCACAGGCAAAGACGGCGAGTCCGCAACGGTTATCATCAACCGCAGCCTGCGCAATTCGCACTGCGTGACGATCCCGGCGCTCGGCGAATGTGCAAGCGATGTGATCAGCGGCCACGAGTGCGAGATCCACAACGGCACCGTTACGCTCGACCTATACCCGTTGGGCTCTTCAATCATCTATCACCATGCCGAGAAGCGCCTGCAGGAGCCGCTCGATCACGGCGCGGGCGTCGTGTGCCACATCACCTCGGTGCCGACCGATGACGGCAAGCCCGGCACAATCGGTACGCCCACGCGTCGTTTTATCGACCACCTGGCCGCTATGGGCATGCGCTACTGGCAGGTTCTGCCCGTCAACCCGACGGACTTCTTCCGCTCCCCCTACGCCGGTCCCTCGGCCTTTGCAGGCAATATCGACCTACTACCCGAGAGCCATGAGGAACTGGCCGCCGACTTTGCTACCTGGAAGGCCCACGGCGGCGAGGATGCCGATCCGCTGTACACCGCGTTTAAACATCGCAATGCCGATTGGCTCGAGAAGTACTGCGTCTACATGGCCGTTAAGAAGTACTTTAAAGGTGAGTCGCGCCACGATTGGCCGGCAGATGTCGCGCGCTACAACGAGTATCTGATCGATGACAAGCGCTTCCACGACGAGGCCGAGCTTCAGGCGTACATGCAGTACCGCTTTGACCTTGCCTGGTGTGAGCTCATGAACTATGCACACAAGAAGGGCATCGAGGTCATCGGCGATATCCCCATGTATGTTTCAGACGATTCGGCCGACGCATGGAGCGAGCCCGAAAACTTCTGGCTGTCCGACACCGGCAAGGCGATTGAGATTTCGGGCGCGCCGCCCGACAACTTTGCGCCCGAGGGGCAAGTGTGGGGAAACCCCACCTTCCGCTGGGATTACATGAAGGAGAACGGCTACCGCTGGTGGATGGACCGTCTGCGTCGCGCGTTCTCACTCTACGACCGTGTGCGCCTGGACCACTTCCTGGGATTCCACAGCTACTTTAGCATTCCCGCAGGCGAGGCCTGCGCCGACGGCCGCTGGCTGGCGGGTCCGGGCAAGGACCTGTTCCAAACGGCCTACGACGAGCTGGGTCCGCTCAACTTTATCGCCGAAGACCTGGGTTATCTGACGCCTGGCGTTCGCGCGATGGCTTCGACCTGCGGCTTCCCCGGCATGGACGTGCTGGAGTTTAGCGATTACGACGTTCGCTGCGGAATTCATCCCACACCAGACAAGATCCTGTATACCTCGACACACGACACCTCAACGCTTGCCGGATGGTGCACGCACTCCTCTGCAGGCGACGACGAGCCGAGCGGCATTGAATTGGCAAGGGAGCTCATGGGCAACGCCCTGGCAAGCGATGCTCCGCTCGTGATGATGCCGCTGCAGGACGTGCTGGGACTGGGCGACGATGCACGCATGAACGTGCCGGGCGTGGCCACGGGCAACTGGACTTGGCAAGCTGACGAGGCCGACGTTGCGGCAGCCGAGGGCAAAACTGCGAAGCTCCTGCGCAGCACCCATAGATTCTGGGGCGAAGCGTGATAAAACCCCCGATATAGGGTACAGTTACAGCTGTTTGAATTTATGCGGGCAGAGCGATCTGCCCGCTTTGTGCTGAAAAGGAAGTATTATGGCGCGCTACGATTACAAGTGCTCGAGCTGCGGCAACGTGTTTGAGGTTGAGCACCCCATGTCCGAGACACCCGAGGTCGTATGCCCCAGCTGCGGCGCCCCGGCATCCAAGACGTTCTCAGCCAGCGGCATTAAGTTCGACGGAAGCGGTTTCTACAACACCGACCAGCGCAGTGGCGGCTCCAGCACCAGCGCCACCAGCGGCTGTTGCGCCAACTGCCCGCATAACCACTAGAAACCAATCAGCCCCGCGACCGACACCGATCGCGGGGCTGCTTTTTACTACCCAAGTTTCCTTCTGTGTTGCGGTGAAATAGGGACTGTTTGGCGGGTAGAGGCCGCTATTCAATCCCTATTTCACCGCAACTTCTTTACTGCTTGCGAATCAACCTGGCACAGAAGTGGCCGTCGTAGGAGTCGGCGTTTATGGGGACGCTTTGGAAAAGTCCGCGGTCGTTTTGGCGAACGGAGACGAGCTTCTTGGCTTGTGCGAACTCGGGCAGCTGCAGAATCTGGGCTTCTGAGAGCGGTGCCACGGTAAAGCCGGCGCCCTCGGGAGAAGCCAGGAAAGCATCGACGACCTGCGTGTTCTCTTCATCAAAAACCGAGCAGGTGGCATAGATAAGCTCACCGCCGGCAGCCACGCGCGCGGCTGCTTCCTTGAGCATCGTCAGCTGCAGGCGAGGCAGCTCAGTCGTAACGTCGTTCTCGGTCAGGCGCCACGGAATCTCGGGATGACGGCGCATGGTGCCGGTGCCAGAGCACGGCGCATCGATAAACACCGTGTCGAACAGGGCAGGCTCGCCAAGCATCGCGTCGAAGGATGTGAGCACCTCATTGAGCTCGCAGGCATCGCCCGACACCGTACGAACACCCGAGATACCCGCCTTATGCAGGCGCGCGAGATTCTGATCACACTTGCGATCGTGCAAATCGAGTGCAGTGTGCTGACGGTCGTAGCCGGCACGCTTAGCCTGGCACATCATCACATACGTCTTGGTACCACGACCGGCGCCAATCTCTAGGCAGCGCCCGGGACGAGTAGCCGCAGTAGCGATGAGCTGAGCGTTAAGGTCCGAGGCCACGGCCGCCGCGCGTTCAAACACACCCGACGCAACTGTGGCCTGTGCATCGACCGGCGCATGGCAACCCGGGAACACAGGCGCAACAAACTGCGAGATATACGGATCGGGCTTGGTCGCAAAGGCGTTCTCATGCAGGGCCAGCGGAGCGGGGGCCAGATTACCGGCAAAGCTAAGCGCGCCCTCCGGTGTGTCAAACGAAGCCATAATACGAGCGCACAGCCAACGCGGCAGACCCAACAGGCGCGACAGACGAACCAATCGGCGCTCGGACTCATCGGCATCCGCCGCAGTGGCAAAGTCCTCGACGTTGTCCGCGACCTTATGCAGCACGGCATTGGCCAAACCGGCGGCAGACTTAGCTCCGCTGCGCACCAGCTCAACGCCCTGACTCACCGCAACGCGGCCAGGCGTATGCAGGTAGAGCATCTCAAAGGCCGAGATGCGAAGCGCCATGCGAACACGCGGCGCGACTTTTTTGGGCTTATCGAGAAACTGGTCAAGCAGTTCGTCCAAAATGCCCTGCGTCGCGGCAACACCCAGCGCCAAGCGAGCCGCAAACGCGGAATCGCGCTGGTCAATGGCCTTGGCCGTAGCACGGGCAGAGAGCACGTCACGCGCATACATGCCGCGACGGTCGGCCTCCATCAGCACGTCGAGCGCAAGCTTGCGCGCGGGGGAAAGCTTGCTCATGACAAAACACCCCACGTCAGATTGGCACCCTGCAGACCGGCAGCCCAGGCAGAAGCAGCCATAGCACGCTTGCCGTCAGGCTTAACCTCGAGCAGTTCAACCGAGCCATCCGACAGGCCCAGGTAAACACGCTTGCTCTTAACGGCAACAGCGCCCTCGCCAAGCGACACATCGCTTGGCGCAGCATCGAGCACGCGAACCGACTTGCCGGCAATCACGCAGCGAGCGGGTGCAGTGTCGGACGAAGCCAGCACGTGACGCACACAATCGAGCGCCCCCATCTGCGGATCCAGACGCATCTCCTGCTTGGAAATCTTGGCAGCATGCGTGACGAGCGACTCATCCTGCTCGGTCCACACAGCGGTGCCATCGGCAAGAGAAGGAAGCGTATCGGCAAGCAGTTTGCCGCCAAGCTCACCAAGCTCCATGGTCAGCGCCTCAGCATGCTTACCGTCAACCGACGTGGAAGCCTGAGCACAATAAGCACCAGTATCCACGCCATGCCCAATGCGCATAATGGAAACGCCAGCAACCTCATCACCAGCAAGAATAGCACGCTGAATGGGAGCAGCCCCACGCCAACGAGGCAACAAGGACGCATGAACATTCACAATACCAAGCGGCGCCATATGCAGCACTTCATCAGGCAAAATGCAACCGTACGCGGCCACACAGAAAATATCAGCCCGCGCAGCCTGGAGAGTATCAACTACCTCAGGCGTCATACGATTAGCCTCAACAACCGGCAGGCCAAGCTCGAGCGCCTTGACCTTAACAGGAGACGGCTCAAGCTTCTTACCACGCCCACGAACAGCATCAGGACGAGTAATGGCAAGCGCAATCTCATTCCCAGCCTCAACAAGCGAAGTCAGCGAAGGCACAGCAAAATCAGGCGTACCCATAAACACAATACGCATAAAGGACGTCTCCCCTCAACCAAAGCCGAGACGGCTACAAATAACAGCGGAAAGCCAATTACCAAGCCCATCCGCAATAACAATTCAACAAGAACAAATATACCCAAAACAAAGAAAGAGCCGCATAAAAGCAGCCCTCCCAACAAAGCAATTATCAGAGATGACGCCCCTCCCTGGCCCGATGGCACCCGAGCGAGACAGGCAGCGTCAACGTAGTCCCCGGGGCGCCCGCCTATATCGTCCCGCGCGCAGTTTCGCAGCGCAGCGAGAATGTTTGAGCACGGGATGATATAGGCGGGAGCCCCGGGGACGGACAAACCTACTCCGTCTCGCCCGGTCGAGCGCCGCGGGCCAGGGCGTCCTGGTACTCCTTGACTGCCTTGAGCCTCTGCATGGGCTTGAGTCGCTCGAACATGGTGTTGCCGTGCAGGTGATCGATCTCGTGCTGCAGGCACACGCAGAACAGATCGCCCGAGGCCTCGTAGCGAATCAGGTTGGCATCCAGGTCATACGCCTCGACGACGACATGGTCGGGACGCTCAATCTCGCAGCTAATGCCGGGGATGGACAGGCAGCCCTCGCTAAACGGCACCAGATGGTCGCTCTGCTCAACAATGACGGGATTGATGAGCACGTACGGATCGTAGTCGTTCTTGTCGCTGTAATCGCAGTCGATGGTGACAAGCTGAATGAGCTCGCCGATCTGCGGGGCAGCCAGACCGCAACCACCGTTGTCGAACATCATCTTCTTCATCTTCTCGGCGAGTGCCTCGATCGCCGGGGTGATCTCCTCGATGACGGCGCACTCCTGGCGCAGTCGAGGGTCGGGCGACAGTACGATTCCGTTGGCTTCCATGGCCATCCTTTCGGGTTGTTACATCAAATCATAGGCGTCGACGTCAACACTCACGCTCACGCCACGCACGGAACCCACCTCTTTGAGGCAGGCATCGATATCATCAGAGACATGGTACCCCACGGGCGACTTCACAAGCAGGTGGAAGCGATAACGGTCCTTTGCTCTCTCGATTACACACGAAGCCGGACCCAGCACCTGCGGCACCGCGCTGCCCGACCGCAAAAAGTCGGGAGCGGCGGCATGCCATCGGCGCTTGAGCAGCTTTGCGATGCGCCCGATATAATCCTGCGCATCGTCGCGGCTAGCCGACCACACCAAAATGTTGACCAGACGAACGAACGGCGGATACAGTGCGTCGCGGCGCTGGTCCAGGTCGTAGTCGGTAAAGATCGAACGGTCGTGCTCGGCGACGGCGCGGATGACTGGGTCCTCGGGCAGATAGGTCTGGATGACGACCTCGCCAGGGCGATCGCCGCGTCCGGCACGGCCCGCGACCTGCTCCAGCAAATCGTAGGCGCGCTCCCCCGCTCTAAAATCGGGCAGCTTTAACGCAAAGTCGGCATTGACTACACCCACAAGCGTGACCTCGGGAAAGTCGAGGCCCTTGGCAATCATCTGGGTGCCCAGCAGCACCGCGCAATCGGCGGCATCGAACTGCTCGAGCAACTTTTTATGCGCGTCCTTGCCACGCGTGGAATCAGCGTCCATGCGAATGATGGCGACGTCCTCGGGCAGCATTTGGTGCAGCGCGTCCTCAATCTGCTGCGTGCCCAGGCCCATTTTTGCCAGGTAGCGGCTGCCGCATTTGGGGCAACGACTCGTGGGTGCGGGATACGGCTGCACGCGCCAGGACGAACCACAGGTGTGACACTGCAGCGTGTGCGTGCGCTCGTGGTACGTAAGCGCCGTGGAGCAGTGGTTGCAAGTGGGGACGCAACCGCACTCGCGACACATCAAAAACGGCGCAAAGCCGCGGCGGTTATGCAACAGCACAGCCTTCTCTCGCCGCTCCACAACGCGCTCCAGGCCTTCCATCAGCGGTTTTGAGAACATTGAGCGGCTACCGTGCGAGAACTCGCGACGTAGGTCGGCAATGCGGACCGTAGGCAGGACCGCGTGACCCGGGCGTTCGGGCATCTCGACGCGCGTCCACGTGACGCCGCCGTACGTGCCGCGGTGGCAGCGGTCGAGCGCTTCGGCAGAAGGCGTAGCCGAGCCCAGCACGAGTGGGCAGCGATAGCGGCGCGCCATCTCGGCCGCCACCTCGCGCGCATGGTAGCGCGGACTGGAGCCCTGTTTGTAGCTGGTCTCGTGCTCCTCGTCGATGATGATGAGGCCCAGGTCGCTGAGCGGGCAAAAGAGTGCCGAACGCGCGCCGACGACAACACGGGCGGCGCCACTTGCGACCATATCCCACTGGTCCAGGCGCTCACCGGCCGAAAGACGGGAATGGAAGACCGCGACCGTCTCGCCAAAGCGCGAACGGAAGCGGCCGACGGTTTGAGCCGTCAGCGAGATCTCGGGCACAAGCACGCACGCTGAGCGCCCGGCCGCGAGCACGCGCTCGATAGCGGAGAGGTAGACCTCGGTTTTACCGGATCCGGTGACGCCGTCGACAAGGACCACATCGCCGTGTGCGTCCAGGCGAGCACGCTCAATCTGCGCGAGCGCCTGCTGCTGGCCGTTCGTGAGCGCGACCGGCGCCTTGCCGCTTGCCGAGGACAACGTGGTCTGCTCGCTGCAGCCACGCCAGGCGCGGCGCTCCTCCACCACCACGACGCCGCGTTTTTCGAGCGCCTTGATGGTCGCCGACATGTTGTTGTAGAGCAGGTTGAGATCGCGCGTCGTGACGGGGCCGCACTGAAGCGCCTCGATGAGCTGGCGTTGGCGAACGGCAGTCTTGGGCGGCGTATAGTCAAAGCCATCGGGCGTAAGCATCACCCAGCGGTTTTGGATAGGCTTGACGGCGGGGCGCTCAACGGTCCACACGCCGTCATCGCCCTTGACCACGCGCGGACTTCCACCCGGAGGCAAGAATAGGCGCAGGCACTCGGAAAGAGTTGCGACGTACTCGCGACTCATCCAGCGCGCAATGCGTGCAGCCTCAGCGGTAAAGAGCGGCTTGCTGAGGATAGCCTCGATAGGCTTGATGCGCGCGGGGTCGAGGGCGTCGTTACCTTGTAGGTTGGCAAGCTCGGGCGCGATGTCGACGATATAGCCCGCGGCCGCACGGTTGCCAAAATGGACTAGGACGGTGGAGCCGATCTGGGCATCGTTGGCGAGTGACTGCGGAATGCCGTAGGCAAACGGCTCGGACAGCGCACGGGTCGGGATGTCGAGAACCACGCTCGCGTAGGCGGCGACGGGCTCAGATGCGGGCTCGGGCTGCGCCGGGGCGGCAGCAGGGGCCGCGGACTTCGGAGCTTCCTTAGGTTCCGGCGAACCAAACAGCGAAAGTTGCTCGGCCATGGTCTCTGCACCTCCCATCCCATACGTCTTTAGAAACAAGAGCCCCGCTCGGGTGAGCGGGGCTCGGATACATGCGTTTACGCTACTGCTACAGCGCCATCGTGCGGGCGCGGTCGATGCGCGCCAGGCAGTCGTCGCGGCCGACGAGCGCCATGGTCTCGCCCAGCGGAGGGCTCACCATGTTGCCGCAAACGGCGACGCGCACGGCCTGGAACACCACGCGCTTCTTAAGGTCCATCTGCTCGGGCAGCGGCTCAAGCGCGGCGTCGATGTTGGCAGCCGTCCACTCGGTAACACCCTCGAGCGCGACCTTGGCGGCATCCAGGATGGCACTCATGCCTTCCTTGGCCAGCCCCTTGTTGACGGACTTCTCATCATACTCGAGCGTATCGGCCGTAGCGAAGATGGGAGCGGCGACGGTCACGGCGTCGGCCGGCATCTTGGTGCGCGGCTTGACGATGGCAGCGAGCGCGTCGATCCAGTCCTCGCCGTACTCGACGTTGCCCTCGATGAGGCCTGCCTCGTGCAGCTCGGGGACCATGATCTCGTTGGCAAACTGGGCATCGGTCATGCCGTTGATGTACTCAGCATTGACCCAGTCGAGCTTCTTGGGATCGAAGGTCGCCGGGTTCTTGGAGATGCGGTCGAGCGAGAACTTGCTGGCCAGGACATCACGCGGGATGATCGTGGTCTCGCCGTCGAGCGACCAGCCCAGCAGAGCCAGATAGTTGACGAAGGCATCGGACAGGTAACCGGCGTCGCGGTACTCCTCCACCGAGGTGGCGCCGTGGCGCTTGGAGAGCTTTTTGCCGTCGGCACCCAAGATCATGGAGATATGGGCGAACGTAGGCACGGGCGCGCCGAGGGCCTCATAGACCATGACCTGACGCGGGGTGTTGGACAGGTGGTCGTCGCCGCGGATGACATGGGTGATCTTCATCATGGCGTCGTCGACGACGGTCGCGAAGTTATACGTGGGCGTGCCATCGGAGCGGAAGATGACAAAGTCGTCGAGCTCCTTGGCGTCGAAGGTCACCTCACCGTGGACGGCGTCGTGGATGACGACGTCGCCGCGGTCCTCGGGCACCTTGATGCGCAGGACGTAGGACTCGCCGGCCTCGATGCGGCGGCGGGCCTCCTCGGGATCAAGATCGCGGCAGCGGCGCTGATAGCCCTGGAAGGGGTCCTTGCGCTCCTGAGCGGCCTTGCGATCGGCCTCGAGCTGCTCCTTGGTGCAGAAGCAGGGATAGGCCTTGCCCTCGTCCCAGAGCTGCTGGGCGGCCTGCTTGTACAGGTTCAGGCGCTCGGTCTGGGCATAGGGACCAAAGTCGCCGCCCACCTCGGGACCCTCGTCCCAGTCAAGACCCAGCCAACGCATGGCGCGCAGAATGATCTGCGTGTTCTCTTCGGTGGAACGGGTGGGGTCGGTGTCGTCGATGCGCAGGATGAACGTGCCGCCGTTTGCGCGGGCAAAAGCCCAGTTATAGATAGCGGTGCGGGCGCCGCCGATGTGCAGCTTGCCCGTCGGTGAGGGTGCAAAGCGGACGCGAACGTCTGATGCCATGGAAATCTCCTCGATTGCAGGATGGATGTCTAACCGCACCAGTATAAAGCAACAAAGCAACCTCCGCACAAAGGGCACCGACCCAGTCATTGGGGACAGACTTAAATGACCACCCAATGAGCACCGACCTACTCATTTAAGTCTGTCCCCAATGAGTAGGTGCGGAAAGGGTGTGAATGTTGGATTTACGCGCTATGATGTCCCCTTGCATACAGAGCCCGGCGGAATGGTAACGGTCGCCGGGACGCGTTTTTGAAAGGACAATCATGTCAGAAGAGCTTCGTTCCATCCCACCCCAACACGGATCCTTTGTGTTTACGTCGGAGTCGGTGACCGAAGGTCATCCCGATAAGATCGCCGACCAGATCAGCGATGCCGTCCTCGACGCAATCCTTGCCAAAGAAATAGAGCTGCAGGAGCAGGGCTATATTGCGCCCAACGGCGTGCCCGCCAACGTGGAAAACGTCCGCTGCGCCTGCGAGACCCTCGTGACCACCGGCACCGTCATCGTTGCCGGCGAGATCCGCACCCAGGCCTACGTCGACGTGCAGGAAATTGCCCGTGGCGTTATCCGCCGCATTGGTTACAACCGTGCAAAGTTCGGTTTTGACTGCGATACCTGCGGCGTTATGAGCCTCATCCACGAGCAGTCGCCCGATATCGCCCAGGGTGTCGACGAGTCCTTCGAGACCCAGACCGGCGCTACCACCGACCCGATCGACCTGATCGGCGCTGGCGACCAGGGCATGATGTTCGGCTACGCCTCCAACGAGACCAAGACCCTCATGCCCATGCCGCACTACCTGGCAAGCCGCCTGGCCGAGCGCCTGTCCGCCGTGCGCCACGACGGTACCCTGCCCTATCTGCGCCCCGACGGCAAGACTCAGGTCACGGTGCGCTACGAGGACGGCAAGCCAGTCGAGGTCACGACCATCGTCATCTCCACGCAGCACGCTGCCGAAATTGAGGACATGGGCAAGATCAAGGACGACCTCATCGAGCACGTCATCACCCCCGTCATGGCTGCCGAGAACATGCCGTGGAACAACGCCGACATCTACGTGAACCCCACCGGTCGCTTTGTCGTGGGCGGCCCCATGGGCGACACGGGCCTCACCGGCCGCAAGATCATCGTCGACACCTACGGCGGTTACGGCCGTCACGGCGGCGGCGCCTTTAGCGGCAAGGACTGCACCAAGGTCGACCGTTCCGCCGCATACGCCGCGCGCTGGGTCGCCAAGAACGTGGTGGCTGCCGGCCTGGCCGACCGCTGCGAGGTCGAGCTGGCCTACGCCATCGGCGTGTCCAAGCCGCTGTCGATCATGGTCGACACCTTTGGCACCGCACATGTTGCCGAGGACAAGATCGTCGAGGCCGTGGAGAAGACCTTCGACCTGCGCCCGGGCGCCATCATCCGCGACCTGGACCTGCGCCGCCCCATCTACGAAAAGACGGCAGCCTACGGTCACTTTGGCCGCGAAGACCCCGACTTCACCTGGGAGAAAACCGACCGAGTCGAAGAACTCAAAGCAGCCTGCGGTCTGTAAGCTAACAAGAAAAGCCACAGCCAAATAAAAACGCACCAAAAGAAGTACCGGCTCCAACCGGTACTTCTTTTTTATTTAAACGGTGGTGAAGATGAGCCGACCTGGGACATGGAATAGGTCACAGACCGATAAATTTTGCAGCAGAGCGACTCCAACCATGTATCCTAAGTTCCGAGGGCTTTGGTATTTGGTCGATCGCGAGTTCCGCACGAGCCGGAGGCCACTTAATGTGGCCTCCGTGCGAGCAGGACTGTCCGAGCAGGCGACCAAATACCAAAGCCCTCGGAACGGCGGGACAGAGTATGCCCCGCCCCTCGGGACGACGAGATAAAGAAGGAGCAGCCATGGCAGGCAAGCCGCAAACACTAGCTACGACCTCGGCATTCGAGATCTTGGGCCCCGTCATGGTCGGCCCCAGCTCGTCGCACACCGCCGGCGCCCTGCGCTGCGCCCAGGTTGCCGCCAGCCTGCTGGAAGGCCGCATCACCAAGGTCACCTTTGGCCTGTGGAACTCCTTTGCCCATACCTACCGCGGCCACGGCACCGACCGCGCGCTCGTCGCGGGTATCTTGGGCCTCGATACCGACGACGAGAACATCAAGCAGGCCTTTAACCTCGCACGCGAGCAGGGTCTCGACTATCACTTTGACATCAAGGGCGACGACGCCTCCATCCACCCCAACACCGTCGACATCGAGATGGTCGACGACACGGGCGCCACGGCACAGGTCCGCGGCGAGAGCCTCGGCGGCGGCAAGATGCGCATCAGCCGCATCAACGGCGTCGGCGTCGACATCTCGGGCATGTATTCCACGCTCTTCGTGGCGCACCAGGACGTTCCCGGCGTGCTCGCAGCGCTCACGAACCTGCTCGCCTACGCACACGTGAACATCGCCTTCTGCCGCACCTATCGCACCGAGGTGGGCGGCCAGGCCTATTCCGTCTTTGAGACCGACGGCGCTCCCGACGACACCGTCGTCCCCATGCTGCGCAAGCTCGACAATGTCGATTACGCCACGTTTATCGAGCTCCCGGGCTCGGCCTCGTCGCTCTCCCCCGGCGTCTCGGCCAAGGAAATCTTCGACGACGGCGAGCAGATGCTCGATGCGTGCGCCGAACTCGGTTTGAATATCGGCGCCGTCATGGCCGTGCGCGAGGCGCGTCTGACCGGCGAGGCCCATGCTATCGCAGCCATGCGCCGCGTGCTCGACGTCATGCGCGAGGAGACCACGGCCCCCATCGCCAATCCGCAGCGATCGCTCGGCGGGCTTATCGGCGGAGAGGCCAAGCTCGTCGATGCCACCTGCCGCAACGATTTGAGCGCAAGCCTGATGGGCCCCGTTCAGACCGATGCCGTGGCCCGCGCGATGGCCGTGCTTGAGCGCTCCGCCACCATGGGCGTGATCGTTGCCGCCCCCACGGCCGGCTCCGCGGGCGTCGTCCCCGGCTGCGTGCTGGCGCTCGCCGATCACCTCCAGCTCGACGAGGAACAGGTCATGAATGCCCTCTACTGCGCCGCCGCCATCGGCCTCAACCTCACCACGAGCGCCTGCGTCGCCGGCGCCGAGGGCGGATGTCAGGCCGAGGTTGGAAGCGCTGCCGCCATGGCCGCCGCCGCGCTGGTCCAGATGATGGGCGGCACGCCCGAGCAAGCGCTCGACGCCAGCTCCATTGCACTGAGCAACCTGTTGGGCCTCGTTTGCGACCCCGTCGGCGGCCTTGTCGAGGTGCCCTGCCAAAACCGCAACGCCATCGGCGTGGCCGCGGCCTTCAGCTCGGCGCAGCTCGCCCTCGCCGGCATCAAGAGCCTGGTGCCGTTTGACCAGATGGCGCACGTGATGCTCTCGGTGGGCCACGCCCTGCCCGCCACGTTGCGCGAGACGGCCAAGGGCGGCATCGCGCAGGCTCCGGCAGCACTCTCGGCGTGCGCAAAATGCGGAATATGCGGATAGTGAGCAAAAGCGAACGATAGGTGGGACATATGTCCCACCTATCCTTTATCGCCACTGTTTTCGTAACACAAGCAATTGCGTAATCGCTATAATTCAAGCCCAGTTAAAACACGATGAGCCGTAAAGCGAAACTCGAAGGAAATATACACGATGTCGCAACTCGACCGCAGCCAACTGATCCCCGATCCGCAACAGCCCAGCAGGCAGCCCGGAGGCATCCAATCGCCCCGTCCCATTGCGCCAGCCCATGGTCAACAGCACGGCGCGGCAAATACCTCCCCGCGCCCCAATCAGGGCCAGCATCAGCAGCGTCAGCAGCGTTCCGCACATGGCGCCGGTCACAACCAGGGCCCTTCGCACACTCGAGTTTCTAACAACCGCGGCCCCGCCGACAACCGATCCGCAAAGGGCAATAAGACGGGCGGCAAGACGGCGTTCTTCGTCGTCCTCGGCCTTGTCGCTATCGTCTATATCGTGGGCGTCGTGGCGTTTTCGCAGATTGCCTACCCCAACACCACCATCGCCGGCGTCGATATCTCGTTTTCCAACGCCTCATCCGCCGCTACCAAGGTCAACTCAGCGTG